>JAGCCU010000034.1 GCA_017651515.1 Muribaculaceae bacterium
GACGCAACGTACTTGTTGCCGAACCACAACCCAATATGTTCAGTTCAAACCGTGTCATAGCAATGCAAAATTACTACTAATAATGAGGAGATTGAAAATTGTTACACATTTTAACAAACTGATTTTGAAATTTATTACCAAAATTCCTTAAAAACCAACTTCAACACCCCTCCAATCTCTAAAAATGCCCAATGAGGCAGAACTTTATTGAAATATTTCTTTATTATCTCGAAATTAATCGCTTATTTTGCAGCCTGATTTAGAACAAGAAAATTCATTTAACAACTAAAATTAGAAAATTATGTCTGAAATTGCTGAAAAAGTGAAATCGATTATCGTTGACAAGCTGGGTGTAAGTGAAGATCAAGTCACTCCCGAAGCAACGTTTGCACAGGATCTGGGTGCCGATTCTCTCGACACCGTAGAGCTCATCATGGAACTTGAACGCGAGTTCGACGTGAAGATTCCAGAGTCTCAGTCCGACAATATCCAGACCGTTGGCGATGCCATCAAGTTCATTGAGGACGCAAAGGCTTAATTACAACAACATTTTACTCACCCTTCATTGAGGGATTGGGACAACACCCGGTTCCCATTGAAGGATGAGTATTTTTATGAGAACAATTCTCCACACAAAATAGAATTCTTGATTATGGAACTTAAGAGAGTTGTGGTAACAGGGCTTGGAGCCATCACTCCCATTGGTAACGACGTTGAGACCACTTGGCGCAACGCCGTTAATGGTGTGAGTGGAGCAGGACCCATTACGCATTTCAATGCCGAGTTGTTCAAGACTCAGTTTGCATGTGAGGTGAAGGATTTTGATTCGAAGATGTGCATGATTAATCCTGATGACCGTGCCGAGTATAAAGACGTGCGGCGAATGGATCTGTATTCTCAGTATGCACTGGCCGCTGCCAAGCAGGCCATCGACGACAGCCACTTGACCGAAAAAGGTATCGACCGTGAGAATATCGGCGTTATCTTTGGTTCAGGCATTGGCGGTCTTCACACCTTCGAGTACGAAGCCGGCAACTACGCAAGGAACGAAGCCGATGGTCCACGCTACAGCCCATTCTTCATTCCAACAATGATTGCCGACATCGCTGCTGGCCACATCTCGATGAAGTATGGTTTCCGTGGTCCCAACTATGGTATTGTATCGGCTTGCGCCACATCTACCAATGCCATGATCGATGCCTTCAACTATGTGCGTCTTGGCAAGGCTAAGGCTATCGTAACCGGTGGCTCGGAAGCTCCAATCTTCCCTGCCGGCGTAGGAGGTTTCAACTCTATGCGTGCCATCTCGACCCGCAACGATGATCCTGCCACTGCTTCTCGGCCCTTCAGCGCATCTCGTGATGGCTTCGTAATGGGCGAGGGCGGTGTATGCCTCATCTTTGAAGAACTTGAACATGCCTTGGCTCGCGGTGCGAAGATTTATGGCGAAGTGATTGGTGGCGGCATGAGTGCCGATGCCTATCACATCACTGCTACACACCCCGAAGGACTGGGAGCAAAGCTCGTCATGGAACGTGCTCTAGAGGATGCCGGTATCAAGCCTGAAGAAGTTGACTATGTTAACGTTCACGGCACATCGACTCCCGTTGGTGACCCCAGTGAGGCAAAAGCCATCAAGGACGTCTTCGGCGACCATGCTTACAAGATGAACATCAGTTCAACAAAGTCGATGACAGGTCACATGCTTGGTGCTACAGGTGCCATGGAGGCGCTGTTCTGCGTACTTGCATGTGTACACGACATTGTTCCTCCAACCATCAATCATGCCGACGGAGACAATGATGAAGCCATTGACTACAACATGAACTTCACGTTCAACAAGGCTCAGAAACGCGTGGTAAACGTCGCATTGTCGAATACCTTCGGATTCGGAGGCCACAACGCAAGCATCATAGTCAAGAAATTCAAGGGATAATACCCTGTCGCACGGCACTGAGCACGACACATGGTATTATCGAATGTCATATCGCTCATAAAGCTCCTTTTCGTCAAGGATAAGGAGCTTTATGTTTTTATACGAAACATTACAGGTTATTACCCAAAGGACATCGATCTATACCGACTAGCGCTCGTTCATCGCAGCAAACCTGTTAAGCTTGAGAGTGGACGATGGGCAAACAATGAGCGTCTGGAATTTCTTGGTGACGCCGTGCTCGACATCGTAGTAGGAGACTACCTGTTCACTACTTTTCCCAACAAACATGAAGGATTTCTTACCAGCACACGAGCTAAAATTGTGCAGCGTGAGAGCCTGAACCGCATAGGCAACAGCCTGCATGTAGATGCCCATGTCAAGGCTTCGTCACATTCGTCATCTCACAACAGCTACATTTGCGGAAATGCAGTAGAAGCCATAGTGGGCGCCTTTTATCTCGATCACGGTTACAAGCGTGCCAAGAAATTCATCATAGAACGTATAATTAAACAGCACTTCAACCTTAACGATCTTGTTAACAGCGAGACAAATTTCAAGTCGCGCCTAATTGAATGGACCCAGAAACACCGAATCAACATTGAATTTGCGCTAATAGATACCATGACCGACAGCGACAACAACCCAATCTTCAAGACAGCAATCATGCTAGGCGATATCTTCGCAAGCGACGGTACTGGTTATAGCAAAAAAGAGTCGCACCAGGCAGCCAGCAAGAAAGCTCTTGACCGCCTAGCGAAAGATCAACAATTCAAACAACAGGTACTTTCTACGGCCTACTAAGTCTATTTATTCATCCGCTGAAATTCGGCCTGAGCAGCAGCAAGATCCTCCATAAATTCTTTATTGGAGTGAAGCATAGCCAAATAGATGCCGGCAAGAACTGCTCCTGCATCTACGTCACTCTGCCAGTGTGCACCCACTATAACTCGGTTCTCGGCATAGTCATGAGCAAAAGAGAACACCTGATTGCGTACTGCAGGATTTACTTCGGTGAGAATCATCGCTGTCACCCAACCTCTTACTGTGTGTCCTGAAGGATAGGAATAGTTAGTTTCAGCAAATACTTCTCCGCTGCCAGAAGGCTCATTAAGCAAAAGGCATGGACGTTGTCGCTTAAAAAAGCGCTTGACACGCCCTACCCCAATTTCACATGTCACCAAAGCACTTTCTAGCAGAAAATATAGAGCAGGTGTGTTCTCATTTGATATTGTCATACCAAAAGGCTCTGAGAAATAGCTCGTTACTAATGTAACACTATACCCAGAATGCAACTTGGCCCAAATGCCACGCTCGGTATCACGCAATGTCTTCCCCTTTATGTACTTACTGACATCGCGGACAAAATCAATGTTCGTACTATCGGGCGGTGCTGGCAGTATTTGTGTACCGTCAGGCATCTGAGTGGAGGTAAAATAAATGGTATAGGCATGTGTGTTGCACAAAACACACATGCACATTACCATTATAACATAAAATCGTTTCATGTGCTTTAGCGACTTGACTATTTAGCCTTTTTCTTAGAAGCCTTACGTGCTTGATGCTTAGCTGGACAAAGTCGCAACACCTGTACCGAGCGAGCAGGCAGATACAGCTTGAGCCAACCCAAATGTGATGGAGCGTATAGCGGATCATGCTGTGTGAAGTGGTTAACAGTCTCGTCGATATTGCCAAAACCTCCATAACGGGGATTGTCACTGTCCATCACTCCCTCATATTCGCCCTCTGGAGCCAGCATACCATAGTCGGCAAACGACTGAGTTGGATTGAAATTGAATACCATCACAAGATTGCCGCGCATGAACGCGAGCACCTGATCATCATCCTTGTCCCAGAGTTTGCGAATCGGTAATGCCTGATAATTGTTGATGCCGCCTATCAGGTGCATAACATCGCGGTCCCAGTTATTCAGGTACTGATATTTGAGGTCGGTACGATCCACGAGCTCCCATTGGCGACGGGCATACTTATAACTCCATCCGTTGCCATCGCGTGGGAAGTCAATCCATTCGGGATGTCCCCATTCGTTGCCCATAAAGTTGAGATAACCACCATTGATAGTGGCAGCAGTCACAAGACGAATCATCTTGTGCAATGCAACACCTCGCGCCACGACATCGTTATCGTCGCCTACCATCATGTGCCAATACATCTCCTTGTCTATCAAGCGGAAAATGATAGTCTTGTCGCCCACCAGCGCCTGGTCATGACTCTCGGCATAGCTGATTGTCTTTTCATCGGCACGGCGGTTGGTGAGTTCCCAGATAATCGACGATGGTTTCCAGTCTTCGTCCTTCAATTCCTTGATGGTCTTAATCCAATAGTCAGGAATACCCATTGCCATGCGATAGTCAAAACCTATACCGCCATCCTTGAACGGACGTGCCAGTCCTGGCATGCCACTCATCTCCTCAGCAATGGTGATGGCATTAGGATTCACCTCATGGATGAGCAGGTTGGCAAGGGTTAGATAGGTGATGGCGTTGGTATCTTCACTGCCATCATAATAATCATCGTATGAACCGAATGCCTGACCCAGTCCGTGGCTGTAATACAGCATCGACGTAACACCGTCAAAACGGAAACCATCAAATCCATATTGCTCAATCCAGAACTTACAATTGCTCAGCAGAAAGTTGAGCACGCTATTCTTGCCGTAGTCAAAGCAAAGCGAGTCCCAAGCTGGATGTTCACGACGTCCATCACCATAGAAATACAGATCATATGAACCGTCGAAACGCCCCAATCCCTCCACTTCGTTCTTCACGGCATGGCTGTGGACGATATCCATGATAACCGCTATGCCTGCGGCATGTGCATCATCAATGAGGTGACGCAATTCGTCGGGCGTACCAAAACGGCTCGATGCCGCATAGAAACTCGAAACATGATAGCCGAACGAGCCATAGTACGGGTGCTCCTGAATAGCCATGATCTGGATGGCATTGTAACCAGCATCAATAACACGTGGCAAGATATTCAGACGAAATTCCTCGTAAGTACCTACCGCCTCCTTGTCCTGTGCCATGCCTATGTGACATTCATATATGAGCAGTGGAGACACGTTAGGCACAAAGTCGCGCACCTGCATCTGGTAAGGCTCGGCAGGCGCCCATACCTGCGCCGAAAAAATCTTGGTGTTGTCATCCTGCACCACACGCGTTGCATAAGCCGGGATACGCTCTCCACAGCCTCCGTCCCAGTGTATAAGAAGCTTGAACAGGTTGCCGTGTTCCATTCCGCGCTCGGGAAGTGTCAGTTCCCAGTTACCATCACCAACGGGCTTCATGCGATATGGTGCACATTCACGCCAATTATTGAAATCGCCTATCACATAGATGTCGGTTGCATTCGGTGCCCATTCGCGTAACACCCAGCCTTTCTCAGTGTGATGAAGACCATAGTAATTATAGGCATTTGCAAAGTCGCTCAGACTTCCACTGCCGCCTGTAAGTTCCTCAATCTTGCGCACTGCATCTTGATGACGTCCTTCAATAGCCTCCTCGAATGGTTCCAGCCAAGGATCATCCTTTATTATCGCTAATGGTTGTTTTTTCTTTGATTTAGTAGCCATATTCTTCACTTCTTTATAATTTATCGCAAATATAGGCACATTATCTCTAATTTACAAATTGGTATGGCCATAATCTTTCTTTATACCACTTTATTTGTTTTCTATGAAGGAAATTTCCGCTATAAAATGCCGACTTTTCAGAAATATTGCCAATTCAATTAATGAATTTTGATGTATATTTTGAATTGCAATTGATTTTTATTACTTTTGCAGTTCAAACTATTATTATCAATTCATTCGTTTATATAGAAACGGACAAACTGTTAACTCTAAAAAATTGAAGATATGAGACTTGAAGGAAGACGCGAAAGTAGTAATGTAGAAGATCGCCGCGGTATGTCGGGTGGCGCAAAAGCCGGTATTGGCGGCATAGGCGCAATCATCATCGCTCTTATCATCTCTTTCCTAGGAGGTGGCGATCTTAGTTCTGTATTACAGAACGTAGGTGAAATGGGCGGCGCCATGGGTGGCGGTCAAGTAACCGAACAACGTGAATTCACCCCTGAAGAGCAAGAACTTGCTGCGTTCAGCAAAAAGATTCTTGCAGGCACCGAGGACGTGTGGGCGCAGATTTTCCAAGAGAATGGTTTGGGACAATACAAGAACCCCACCATGGTTCTATATACGGGCAGCACCAGCACTGGCTGCGGAACCGGTCAGGCACAGATGGGTCCGTTCTATTGCTCAGCCGACCAGTGTCTGTACATTGACTTGTCATTCTTCTCAAGCATGAAACAGCAACTTGGTGCCGATGGTGACTTTGCATACGCTTACGTGATTGCTCACGAAGTGGGGCACCATGTGGAATATCTGCTTGGTACTCTCAATAAGGCACATCAGCAAATGTCCCGACTGAGCGATAAAGACGCCAATAAGATCAGCGTGCGTCTGGAATTGCTTGCTGACTTCTATGCCGGCGTATGGGCTAACCGCGACAACCGAATGTTCAATTCGTTGGAGCAAGGAGACTTAGAAAAAGCTATCAAGTGTGCACAAGTAATCGGTGATGACTTTTTACAGAAAAAAGCACAAGGCTACGACATCCCTGAGAGTTTCACGCATGGCACCAGTGCTCAGCGCATGAAGTGGCTAAAACTGGGACTACAGACGGGTGACATTCGCTACGGCACCACCTTCCAGAAAAGTGACAGCGAGCTTTAAATAAAATAATAGAAATAATAATAGAAATGGGTTCTTGGTTAAGAGCCCATTTAATCAAAATAAGAATATGAGACTAATTATTGAACCGGATTATGACCGCGTGTCAGAATGGGCTGCCAATTATGTAGCCAGTCGTATTAACGAAGCCAATCCCACTCCCGAACATCCTTTCGTGCTGGGCTGTCCTACAGGCAGTTCGCCACTTGGCATGTATCGCAAGCTCATAGAGCTTAACAAGGCCGGCAAAGTGAGTTTTCAGAATGTTGTGACATTTAACATGGACGAATACTGTGGCATTCCCGAAGACCATCCCGAGAGCTATCACTCATTCATGTGGAATAATTTCTTCAGTCACATCGACATAAAGCCTGAAAACGTGAACATACTTAACGGCAATGCACCAGACTTGGAGAAGGAATGTGCCGACTACGAAGCACGCATCCAGGCTGCCGGCGGCATTGACTTGTTCATGGGCGGAGTAGGACCAGACGGACACATTGCTTTTAATGAACCTGGATCGTCGCTCACGTCACTCACTCGCCAGAAAACGCTCACACAAGACACCATCATAGCCAACAGCCGATTCTTTGACGATGACATCAACCAGGTGCCTAAGACTGCACTGACCGTAGGTGTCGGCACAGTGATGGCGGCCCGCAGCGTCATGATTATTGTCAATGGTTACAAGAAGGCTCGAGCACTCCAACAGGCAGTGGAAGGCGGAGTAAGCCATATGTGTACGCTCAGTGCGCTACAGATGCATCGCAAAGCTATTATTGTAGCTGATGAAGATGCATGCATGGAACTCAAAGTGAGCACCTACCGTTATTTCAAGGACATTGAGCGAAATAACCTGTAGGTCAACAGACAATAGAATGATAGAGATGAGAGCCGCTGCAATTGCAGCGGCTCTCATTGTTCTAGTCTGGACATAAAAAAAGCTGTTCGGCTCTCAACGAGGGGAACAGCTTCAAACTCCTTAAAACTTACGTTTTATCAGAATTCTCTGTTGGTTGTAACCAGTAATTACTCAGCCTTAGCGCTGTCAGCAATTTCCTGAGCCTTGTCGGCAACTGCCTCAGCAGCGTTAGCAACGGTAGAGTCAACAGCAGCAGCAGTGCTATCAACAACCTCAGTTACTTCAGCAGCTACACTGTCAACAGCTTCCTGAGTCTGCTCAGCAGCGTTCTGGCAAGAAACCAAAGACATTCCGAAAACAACAGCAAGTAATAAAACTAACTTTTTCATTTCTCTTTTAATTTTTAATAATAAAACAATAAATTTTAGTCTGCTTTGAAAAACGGTGCAAATTTATATCAAAAATTTCACATGCAAGTATTTTTTCGATTTTTTTTCTTGGAGAATGGGCAGAAATCGTTTGCGTTCCCAAACCAATTTACATTTACGAATAATATAATACGCTGATTACCAGTACATAAAGTATTTGTTGGGTTGTTTAATCAGGGGAGTGTTAAATATTGTTACCAAAAAACTAATTGCTATACAAATAGCGCTTTATGCTTCGTTTGGGTGTTTTCTCAAACTCGGTAGCAATCAACTGAATCTTGCTTATGCGCTCATAAGGAGCAACCAACTTGTTGAGCTCAACCCTGATGCTTTCCATGAGTTCGGGCAACTGCTCGCGGGTGACACCCAGCTGGTCCATAGCCTCATAATCGGGATATACCAATGCCACGAGCTTACCTTCGCGCTCAACTACCAAACTCTCACTCACGTAGAGCATATTGTTGAGTTTAGCCTCAATCTCTTCGGGATAGATATTCTGGCCATTACTGCCCAAGAGCATTGTCTTCAGTCGACCACGTATCGATATTGTTCCATCGGCACTCAGTGTACCCATG
The DNA here is from genome assembly GCA_017651515.1 of Muribaculaceae bacterium. GTDB lineage: Bacteria > Bacteroidota > Bacteroidia > Bacteroidales > Muribaculaceae > Sodaliphilus. The sequence goes on from JAGCCU010000034.1 coordinate 8,552, forward strand.
TCGCCTGTATGCAGCCATCCATCCTCGTGCAGCACCTTGTCGGTTGCCTCATTATTGTGGTAGTATCCCTGCATTACATTCTCTCCACGTACGCATATCTCGCCAGGAATATTCTCTGGGTCGTCACTCAAAATCTTGCACTCCATCAGACCGGGCAAAATACGTCCGGAACTATGAGGCACAAATTCGCGCCATGGGGCGTGCGAAACCAGTGGAGCACATTCAGTCATTCCATATCCCACAGTAAACGGGAATTTTATCTTATAAAGGAAGTCTTCAACTTCAGCATTTAGTGCAGCACCTCCAACGATAACTTCTTCAAATTCGCCTCCGAACGCCTCAATCAGACGCTTGCGAATCTGCGAATAGATGCGGTTATCAAGATATGGCACTGCAAGTCCCCAGCGCAGCATGCCCTGGCTGATCATGGGAACAATCATCTTGCTGTAAATCTTTTCAAGAATCAACGGCACACATATAACAAGGTGAGGCTTTATCTCAGCAAGAGCCTTAAGCAGAATCTTAGGTGACGGAATGCGTCCTAACAAAGTGATATGTGAGCCTGCGGCAAGCGGTGTCAGCATATCGAACGCACAACCATAGGCATGAGCCAGAGGCAAGAACGACAGACATCGCGAACCACGGAAATGCAGTTCCGAATTTATACCATATACAAGATTGCCGCACACATTGTTGCCGGAAATCATCACACCCTTGCTGAATCCCGTAGTTCCACTGGTATAGTTCAGAACCATTATTTCTTTACCGGAAATATCAGGATAGTGAATGTCGTTGCGATAGAATCCGCTACTGTATTTTTCATTGAATTTGTCCGACAAGCCATATAGAACTTTGCTTACGGTCTCGCCAGGTTTCTCTGCTGCAAGTTGACGTTCATCGGTAAGCAACACGGCACGTATGCGATGAAGCTGATCGAAGTCGAGGGTGTCCCAAATGGCCTTGCTGGCAAACAACAGCACGCTCTCGCTATGGTTGATGATATGCTGGACATCGGTGGGGTTGAATTCCTGAAGAATTGGAACAATCACTGCGCCATAAGTGATGGTGGCCATAAACACCGTCACCCACGAAGGAGTATTCTTGCCTATGAGGGCTATATGATCACCAGGCTTGATGCCACATTCTTCGAAGAAAATGTGCAGCCTTGCGATGTTGGCAGCAAACTCCCCGTAAGTGAGCGTTTTTTTATCGTTATAATCACTCAGTGCAGGCAACTCCCAGTTGTCTATAAAGCTTTTCTCAAAAATTTTAATAGTATTCTCTTTCAACATAGTTGTGCGGATTTCTTCTTTAAAAGACAAAATTACTGCAAGACTGGCGAAATACAAAATGAATTTGTAATTATTTCATTTTTATTTAGTGACAAAACTTGTTTCTCCATCAATAAAGAACAGATCATTGCTCAGGTTTCATGACTTGTCTTCTAATAGATTAATTGTTTAAATATGTACGCGCGCGTGTGAGACCCTTCAAAAACGATGTGAATCAACGAGAAAAACAAGGGAGAAAAAATCGGTCATGAAAAATTTTTCACTTTTTTGCTTGCAGGTTCAAAATTTAGTAGTAACTTTGCAGCCGCAAATGAGACAAACGTCTTATGACTCCGTAGCTCAGCTGGTAGAGCAATTGACTCTTAATCAATGGGTCGTGGGTTCGAGTCCCACCGGGGTCACTCTTTTTTTGCCCAGGTGGCGGAATTGGTAGACGCGCACGTTTCAGGTGCGTGTGCCGCAAGGTGTGAAGGTTCGAGTCCTTTCCTGGGCACCAAGATAGGCTGATAATCATTTGATTATCAGCCTATCTTATTATTCTTATAGTCAAGTTATTCCTTTATCAGTCTTCGTTGAAGTCGGGCGATGCGCGCGTTGCTTTCCATGATGCGCTGCAGTGACAGTCTGCCGTCTTTAATGGCCGACACGATAACCTCCACAAGTCGTTGTGGTCTATTGGCCTCGAATCCCGTACTGATGTTGTTTCCAACACAGATCATGTCGGCACCAGCATTTATAGCCATCACGATCGCGTTTTCCACGCTGTAGTTATCGATGATGCCCTGCATATACATATCGTCGGTCACAATCACTCCTTCATAGCCCATTTTGTCACGAAGCAACTCAGTAAGTACTTTGTGTGATAGCGTAGCTGGCAAATCTGGATCGAGTTGGCGGTTCAATATATGCGCAGTCATTATCAAATCGGCATCACCGCTGGCAATAAGCTTCTGAAATGGCTCTAACTCACTCTCTTGCCAAGTATTCGTCACATCCACAAATCCCCAGTGTGAGTCATTAAGTGCATTTCCATGACCAGGGAAATGCTTCAGCGCACACAACACACCCTGCTTGTGATGCTCATCAATAAACCAGCCGGCATGACGTGCAATAACTTCTGTATCACGAGAAAAACAACGATCAAGCTTTCCCAGCCCTGGGTTGTTTGGATTAAACACATCCACAACAGGTGCAAGATTTACGTTCACCCCACTCTGCGCCACTTCAAAGGCAATGCGCTGCGCATAGTAACGAGTGGTATCTTCGCAGTCGGTACGCCCAAGAAAAGCAGCACTCACTGTGGGCTGGTAACCGTACTGCGGCTTTAGACGAGCCACGCGACCGCCCTCCTGATCTAGAGCAATAATAAGCGGATAATCTGCCCAGTCGTGCAACTGACGTGTCATCTTTATCAGACGTTCCTTGCTGGTCACGTTGCGCGATCCGATGGTTGCCGACCCCGTTAGGTCGACATCAAACAGGATAATTGCACCAACTTTAAGGTCACGCACATAACGGGCAGCGTCGCATGTGTCATTCACCTCGTCGCCACGAAATCCCACCATAAGCATCTGAGCGGCATAGCGCCGCAGTACTGAGTCGGGAGGCATCACTTCTGCTGCATCAACAATTATGGTCGCAGCCATCAATGCTACGACCATAAGTATATATTTCAATCGGTTCATTTCTTAAAGAAGTCAAAGAAGAAATAGCAAGCTATCCAATCAACACGTATTCCGCGAGCATAGCCCAACACTTCATGTTTGTCGTTTGTCACTTTACCATCGCTCAGGTTAATGGTGCCCACTACAACTCCTTCGCCGTTGTGAACCACACCATTGGTATTTATATATCCCACGCGTGTACCCTCGGTGTCGAATATTTCCAAACGATTGATACGTCCCACCGGAGTGCCTTCGCGATTACATACTGTTCCGTCGGGTTCAAAGCTACCGACTGAAATTGACTCGGCATTACGCACCATTCCGTTAGGGGATATGCGACCCATGGCCTGATAGTCGGCATTGCGCAGCACTTGTGCCTGAGTAGACAGTGCCAGTGCCATCACTGCAAGCAGAATATATGATTTTAGAGTTTTCATCGTAATTATCTTTATATAATGTTTTTCCTTTTGACCATCTTAGGTAAAAAAGGTTTATTCCACTCCATAGAGCATGTTAACAACCTTATCATACTGATACTTACTATTAAATCCCTGGCGTTCGAGAACAAGGATCTCTTCAATCACACGGTCGAGATAAGGTATGGAAGCATTCTTGGCATTCTTCAGCCCTTTCTCGTACACCTTGTAATAAGACTGTTTCTTAAGATTTTTATGGAAATTCTTGCTCGCGTCGCTGCCAACACCCTGAGTAGCCCATTTCAGGTTAGCAAAATTAGAACGTTGCTTGTCCATAAAGTCGCGAAGCTCCTTTGTATATTTGCCATAGTCGCGCACTAGATTCATCTTCTCCAGCACTTCCTTGGTTTCCATGTTTTCAGCTTCGCGCAAAGCAGTTTCCACATCAAGCTTGTTATATGGATTCATCAGAACTTCCTGAACCCTCTTATCGAAAACCAGATTGTCTCGGTTAGCGAAGGTAGCCTGACGTGCCTTGTTTGCAGCCTTGATCTCATTTTGGAAACCTTTTTTGGTTTTTTCAAGCTCACTGATTTGTCCTTTGACATCCTTTACCACCTTGTTAAGGCTGTCGAGTCTCTCCTTGAGCTCGGTTATCCGGGCATCAAGAGCCTCAATGCTATCCTGACTATCCTCCACAACTTCCTCATGATACTTGATGTCGTCCTCGAGCTGTGCTACAGCGGTATTTGTTGTCTTTACATCGTCGTCATCGTCAGCCAGAATGGTGAAATCTGAATACGATAAAAGTGCCAAGGCACAGAAAATAGCTATCTTTTTCATGTTCTTAAAATTTATCTTTCATGCGCAAAATTAAGAAAAAAATCGTTTTGTTCTGTGATTGAATGACAAATAATTGCATCACATGCCCAAAATAGCACTAAAAATGCCGCAAATCAGAGCCACCACCCCACCCTCGGAGTCCTGAAGGACAAACGCAATGCAGCAAATTTCACAAAATTATATTTGTGAGATTTCGTTTAATTACCGTCACTACGTGGCGCCCTATCGAAGTCGCTTCGCGAGAACTCGGAATAAAAATAGAGCCGATGCTTTACGCTCCGGCTCTAAATTATCCATTGTAAATTATCAATTGTCAATTAACGAACAATCTTAGTAGTAGAAGTTGTGCCATCGGTGTATCGAGTCACAACGATGTTGATGCCATCAAATGGCTTGCTACTTGTATGACCCATTGAGTTGACATACTTAACCGACACCACGTTATCGGTGTTGATATTGCTAATGCCTGTGTTAAGGGCCTCGAGTTCAAGTGCTACGTCTTGTGCTTTATTGATGTCAACGTTCTCAACGGTCTGGCTAACATAACCATCTTTCTCAAATGTCATGTCATAGGTAGCGCCTTCAACTGGAGTGATATCCATTGAATAAACACCATCAGCATCGGTTGTGGCGGTATAGGAAATAACATCAGCCTTTGCTGGAGTGTTAACGACGAGTGTCACTGCAACACCTTCGATACCTTCTTCTGTTTCCTTATCGGTAACTGTACCGCTAACAGTAACATTAACATTTGTAACGATCTCTTTGAAGAGCTGGACATAATAATCTTTTCCGCCACTTGTCATTGCACTGAATATGCCTTTACTCTTATAACATATCTGATAATCGGGAGCACCATTGCTAATTATATAGGCATTGTTATAATCATCAAATGAGATAGCCCAAGTATCGTCGGCAGTTCCATTCTGAGAAATCTCGTTGATAGTACTTTCAAACTTCAGATAACCATATTCACTTTGGAACGTCCAGCCATCTTTGTCGCTGCCGCCAAGAACAAACTGGGCTACATCCGAATCACTACTGATTGTAACCTTATGTTCTTTATCAATCGCAACGGCTAATGCAGAGTTTACAGGAATGCCAAGTGCTTTTTTAGCATCTTCATTAACAATCAGATACTTTGCTCCAACTTCAAAAGGATTATCTGTTTTACTTGTAACGAGTTCATACATTGACTCTGTTGGTTCTGGACCATTATAAACAAATGTGGCATTTACGGTTACATTTGCTGCCGGCATATTGAAACTGTAACACCCTTCTTCTTCATTATACGAACCCTTGAGCAGATCAACAGTATAACCCTCTTCTGGAATATACGTCAGCGTCGCAATTTCACGGTTGTTACAAGGAGTAACATATACATTTATGATTTGGTCTTCAACAAGGTTGTTGAGGGATGTGTTAAATATGTCAGTTGAACTGAAACTTACTATGCCGCCAGTGCTGGTGTTTGCTGGGATAGTAGCATTGAAAATCGGGTAGACATTATAAGTCTCGCTGGCTGTCTTAGTAATATACTCGGTATTGCCTGCCACAAGTGTACACTTACCAGTTATAGTTATCTCACCCAAATCATAAAGGTTCATCCCATAGTCTATTACATATTTTGATATTTGAATGTCGTTAACAAAGAACTTGACTTCAGGAGGAGTAATGTTTATGGTGCTACCAGAGCTGTTAACAACTGGATTGCACTCAGAAATAAATGTGTTGAAATTTTCGCTAAGTGTAACGTTTACAAGGGCTCCCATAGGCACATCACCACCCTCTGGCGTAATAGTTGGAGCCAAATCCTTAACCTCATCGAGGCTGAAACTCGACAAATCGCCAGCAACAGAAATTTTATAGAGTCCGGAAGGAATCAAAAATGCTTTATCATTATTCTGCTTTGTCAAAGGAACATTTGAAACTGTTCCATTATTTAACCAATAATAGTTACCATTGTCAGGAGATGGTGAATAGCGGTTGTCGTTCACATAGCCCCAACCACCGTTGTCATTATCATTTGCAACAACAGTTGTGAATGCAAACCACGTTCCAGGAACACCCATAGGGTTATCTGAATTACCGATGACCCAGATATCTGCAGTATAAATATCATTTTTATCATCAAAGGTCATCTTTACAGCTTGATTGGGCTGAGAACCATTACCATTGACCAGACCCAAGATGTAAAGGTCATCTGCCATACCTACACCGAATGTGAAGGTGAGCATCATCAAACATAGAAAAAGTTTTTTCATAATAGATTAAATTTATAAAGTTTATAAAATAATTTTTCTTTTCAAGAAATCTCGAAGATCTCGGACGCAGTGAAGCTACTGCTCACAAAATTGGTTGCAAATCTTGGCAATAAAGCATATCACTTTGAAATGCGACCACAAAAATAGCACTTAGCCGTGGATTGGACAATAATTTCACCCGATTTTTTGTTAAAAACACAATAAAATAAGCAAATAGCAAGTTTTGCTTTTTCGCTCAACTTGCACTAATGTTGATGACTGCGTTCTCGAAATTAGGCTGCGTCTCGGAAAAATCAAAGCAAGCTTTGCTTTTTCGCTCAACTTACACTAATTTTGCACTGAAATATAAAATAACAATATTATGATAAAGAAAGTATTTTTACTCGTGACAGTGTGTATGATTGCACTTGCAGCCACATGCGCTCAACCTGCTGACAAGCAACAGTCAAAAAAATCAACAAAGAAAACAACAGCCGTCGCCAAAAAACCGGCCAAGAAATCGACAGCCGCTACTACAGCTGGCAATAGCTCGTTCATCGTAATATCGAAAAAAGACCTCAACCTGCGCGTCTATGGCAAGCAAGGTAAGGATACCGTTCTTTTGGCGCAATTCCCTGCCTGTCTGAGTAAGAACAGAGGTAACAAGGAACGCAAGGGCGACATGAAGACACCCGAGTCACCAACAGGAAAGCCATTCAAAATCACCGCCATACAGGACGCCAGCACCTGGACGCACGACTTCAAGGATGGGCGCGGCAGCATCAAGGCCTATGGACACTGGTTCCTACGTCTGGAAACGCCTGGCCACAGCGGTATCGGAATCCATGGAAGTACTAATAACGAAAGTTCAGTGCCTGGTCGTGCTAGCGAGGGTTGCATCCGCCTGCGCGATGCTGACATCATCACCCTAAAGCAGAAATATGCCTACGTAGGCATGCCAGTTTACATCAAGGCTGAAAACGAAGGTCTCTATCCTTGGGAAACCCGCGTAAAGAAGCAACAGTAACTCTTAGACAGCCACTGCATTACTAATCTCAAAAGACAAAAAATGGATAAAAAGATATTCGGATTATTCACAGTGCGCAGCCTAGTGCACGCATTGACAGCTATCGTGGTTTTTGCTGCCATCTCGTGGGCATTCTTCTACCCTAACGACGTGAACGGCGACCAATTGCAGCAACACGATGTGATGCAAGGTATTGCCAATGGTCAAGAAGGCGTGGAATTTGAGCAACAGACAGGCGAGATAACTCGTTGGACCGATGCTCTATTCGGTGGTATGCCTACGTTCCAGATTCGCCCAACCTACAGCAATACTCCTTACCTGTCGTGGGTATCTGATATTTATTCACTAGGATTTCCTTCACCAGTAAGCTGGCTTTTCATACTGATGCTGGGATTTTTCATACAGATGTTGGCATTCAAGGTGAGGTGGTATCTCGCTATTCTAGGATCGATAGCTTATGCTTTCTCAACCTATTTCATCATCCTAATTGGTGCCGGACACATCTGGAAACTGCTCACCCTGGCCTATGTGCCGCCAACAATCGCTGGTGTTGTACTATGCTACCGAGGCAAATATCTGGGTGGAGCAGCATTGGCCGCATTATTCGGCACATTGCAACTCATATCCAACCATGTGCAGATGACATATTATTTTGTCTTTGTTATCGTGGCTTTGGTGATTGCCTATCTGTGTCAAGCCATCAAGGAGAAAAAAGTGGGTGGATGGGTAAAAGCCACCTGTGCATTAGCTGTAGCCGCCGTACTCGCACTAGCTGCGAATGCGCCCAATTTATACATGTCGTACAAGTATTCAAAAGAGACCATCAGAGGCGGACATAGCGAACTCACCACCAATGCCGATGGCGAACAAATTACCACTACAACCGATGGCGGTCTGGACAAGGAATACATCACCCAATGGAGCTACGGCAAAGGGGAGACGTTCACGCTGATGATACCAAACGTAAAGGGTGGCGCCACAATACGACCTGAACACGGCGACAACCACTTCCTGTCGCTTGCTGAGACCAGCAAGGCACAAACCATGGGTGAAAAAGGTGAGATTAGCGGTCAAGACTATCAAGTGCTGCAGCAATTCCCGCAATATTTCGGTGACCAGCCCATGACCAATGGCCCTGTCTATGTGGGCATCATAATCTTTGCGCTATTCCTCATTGGGTGCGCCATCGTAAAGGGACCTGTGAAATGGGGACTTGTAATCGTAACCATTCTCTCGATATTCCTATCGTGGGGACACAACATGATGTGGTTTACCGATCTGTTCATCGACTACTTCCCTATGTACAACAAGTTCCGCACACCAGCCAGCATATTAGTCATAGCTGAATTTACAATGCCGTTGCTGGCAGTTCTGGCACTACAACAAATTATCAATGACCCAAAGGGTACTTTACGTGACAACAAAGGGGCATTGATATTCAGCGGAGCGTTCTGTGGTCTTGTGTGCCTGCTTTCATGGATATTCCCTGGCATCTTTGGAGCATACTCTGCTCAAGAGACCGAACAAGTGATGGGACAGTTGCAACAATTCCCAACTGTGGATGCAGCCATACGCACTGTGCGCGGCGCACTGGTGAGTGCCGATGCCATGCGATCGCTGGTGTTCCTGCTTTTAGGCGCAGCCGTGCTGTATATCTTCTATAAGGGTAAAATCAACAGGACAATTACCGCCGTTGCAATCACAGCGTTGGTACTCATCGACATGTTTGCAGTCAACAAGAGATATGTAAACGAAGATACCTTCGTACCACGTTTGGAAGCTCAGGAATTCACACCACGCCCCGTTGATGAGCAAATCCGCCAAGACACAACCCACTATCGTGTATTAGACATTCAGCATTTTGCAGAGGCCATGCCAAGTTACTTCCACAAGACAGTAGGCGGTTATCACGCTGCAAAGTTAACGCGTTATAACGACTTGATTGAGCGACAGATAGTCAACAACAATACCGAGGTAATGAATATGCTCAACACCAAGTATATCATTATTAACGACAATCAGGTTCAGCAAAATCCCGATGCACTGGGCAATGCCTGGTGGGTTGACACAATAGCCTACGTCGATGGTGCCGATCAGGAAATGGCGTTTCTTGACAGTATCGATGCCCGCCATCAGGCAGTGGCCGACAAGCAGTTTGCCGAAACACTTGGCAAAGCCGTACCACATATGGCCGGTGACACCATCTCACTTACTGAGTACAAGCCCAACAAGCTCACCTTCGACGCACACAGCCAGAACGGAGGTTTGGCGGTATTCAGTGAGGTGTATTTCCCCTGGGGATGGAAGGCAACAATCGACGGCAAGGAAGCAGCAATCGGCCGTGTTAACTATGTGTTGCGTGCTATGCAGATTCCTGCAGGCAATCACAAAATAGAGATGACGTTCGACCCTGAAGAGGTACATAAGACCGAGACGGCTGCCACCACAGCCATTGTGCTGATCTTCTTAGCACTGTTTGCAGCTTTCAACCTTGCCATTTATAAGAAACTAAAGGAATCGAAAGTTGCTGAGACCGGAAAGGATTGATGGGTATTATCCGACGATATCGTACAGCCATCAAGCGACACCACCGAAGCGCAGGTTTCGGCATTCACTCGCCACATGCGTTCAACTTTGTGACCAACGTGCTACGCGGGCGACTGCCTTACTACGCCTATGACGATATCGCCACACTGCGACAGCATGTGATAGATGCCTCAAAAAGCAACTGGCCACATCCGCGCATCATATCCTTTAAGAATGCCAAACTGCTATTCCGTATCGTCAACAATTTCAATCCTCAGGAAATCCTGCAGATAGGCACTTGTTACGGTGTTTCAAGTGCCTGTGCGTTGGCAGTGGACAGTAAAAGTCACATTACACTTTATGAGCCGAATATCGACGTATATCCGCCAACTCAAGAAGTTTTTGAGAAACTAGGCAATCGAGTCACGCGTCACGATACGCTGGAAGTCTCCTTAAATGATTACAGCACTCTACTTGACAATCAGGCACCGTTTATCATTGTAAACAATCTGCCCGACGAGAAGCAAGACTACAATACTTTGCTAGAGTGGATCAAGCCACATCTGACCAACGAATGCGTAGTAATAATGAGAAATCTTGCTCGCCACGACCACATGAAGCGACTGTGGAATGACTGCAAAACGGCAGCAACTGGCGGACAGACGTTCACCAATGAGAAAATCGCCATTATCGTCGCCACACCAAAACTTCAACGCGAAGACTTTTTCCTCTGGTTCTAATAACACTACAAATACAACATCAATACTATTTCATTATGAAACGACTACTATTTATCACAATCTCGCTATTTACAATAGTTCTTGCCACACAGGCACAAGTGGGTGATTTGCCACGCTCTACCCCAGCCGAACAAGGTGTAAAGACTCAAAACGTGCTTGATTTCATCAATGCCATCAATGACGTTCCCGAAACTGAACTGCACCACGTGATGATTGCACGCCACGGCCATGTAATCGCCGAGATGCATCCTGCCCCATTCTCTGCTCAAGATGCGCACACGCTCTACAGCGAGAGCAAGACGTTTGCATCAATGGGGGTGGGCATTGCCATAGATGAAAACCTTTTGCGGCTTACCGACCGCGTGGCGGCATTCTTCCCCGACAAATTACCTGACACCATCAGCAACAATCTGGCACAAATGACCGTGCGTGACCTGCTCATTATGGCAAGTGGCATCAAACCTGATTGGTTCTTGAGAAATTTGTCAAACGACTGGATAAAGGAGTGGTTATCCAAGCCAGTAAACAATAAACCTGGAAAAATATTCGACTACGATTCGCTTTGCACTTTCATGCTTTCAGCAATCGTGCAACGCGTCACCGGACTCACTTTGCTTGAATATCTGAATGAGAAACTGTTCATACCAATGCACATCACCGAGGTTGATTGGGAAGAAAGTCCCGACGGCATCAGCACCGGAGGATGGGGCCTGAGATTGCAGGCCGAGTCGCAGCTAAAAATGGGACTGTTGCTATTAGGACATGGAAACTGGCATGGCAAACAGCTCATTCCAGCAGAGTGGATTGAAGATGCCATACAACCACACATCCGTTATGAGTGGTACAAGGACACAGATGCTCCCACCGAAAATAACCAAGGTTATGGCTACCAGATTTGGCGCTGCAAGTGGCCTACGGCTTTCCGTGCCGACGGCGCTTACGGACAGTTCATTGTTTGTGTACCAGAGAGCGACCTTGTAGTGGTAATAAACATGTGTACAAGCCACACACATGGTCACGATGTACTGGGATGCATCTGGGACAAACTGTTGCCAGGCATGCAAGAAAGTCCGTTAAAGGCTGACCGTAAAACACAGCACGACCTTGATGTCATATGCAACAACAATACACTCATTCCGACCGCCACTACACAAAAATCAAAGCGCAAACTGCCTATAACCCTACAACTTGAAGAAAACAAGCACAATCTGAACAGCATTGTCATTGATGAAGACAATCACATCGTTCTCGACTACACAAACGCACCTCGAGAGACTTTCACATATGGAGCCCTGTCATATAAAAAACAGGATTACCGCGGACCACAATGGCTACGCAGCCAGTTGGAAGGCATGCCACCTTATTCCATCAAAGCGCTTCCACTAAACTGTGGATTGAAGCACAACTTTGAGGCATCGACAATGTTTGGTTGGACCGATGACGACCACGCCGTCATCGACATTTACTACGTGAATTGGATTTCACACACTACAATCACAATCAACTTTGCCGACAACACCATCACAATTCTCGACAACTTTAATACCGACAACCCTGAAACCATACATTTTAAATGCGTTTCATAATAATTTGGCTGGCATGCCGCAAGTTCACGACCTCACACAACTCAAGCGACGTTATCTGGCGCACCTCAAGGTAGAGAAAGGCCTCTCAATCAACACGGCGCAAGCCTATAGCGATGACATCGACAAACTGACGCACTATATGGCATCAGTCGGCATTTCCGTCGAAAATGCCACGTTGCAAAACCTGGAGCAGTTTGTGGGAGACTTGAACGATATCGGCATCAGTCCTCGATCACAAGCACGCATCATCAGCGGTGTGAAAAGTTTCTACCGTTTTCTGAAACTTGAAGGCTATATCGAGAAGAATCCCACTCGGTTGCTTGCAGCACCGCGTTTGGGTCGCCATTTACCCGATGTACTTACTGTTGAGGAAATCGACAGCATGATTGAGTGCATTGACATGAGCAAACCCGAAGGACAACGCAACCGCGCCATCATCGAGACAATGTATGGCTGTGGACTTCGAGTGAGCGAACTCGTAGGGCTTCGGCTGTCGCAGATTTATACTGATGATGAATACATAATCGTGCAGGGCAAAGGCGACAAGCAACGAGCCGTACCAATCTCAAGCATAGCCCTAGAACAGATAAGCCAGTATATAGAAGAAACGCGGGCGAACATGACGGTGAAGCGGGGCTGTGATGACATAGTATTTCTAAATCGTCGGGGCGGACAACTGACGCGTGTGATGGTGTTCTACATCATTAAACAACTAGCCGAACTGGCAGGAATACGCAAGACTGTGAGCCCGCACACACTGCGGCATTCATTTGCCACCCACCTACTTGAAGGCGGCGCCAACCTGCGCGCCATCCAGCAAATGCTGGGGCACGAAAGCATTTCTACAACTGAGATATATCTGCACATCGACCGCAGTCACCTGCGCGACGAAATTCTGAAACACCACCCACGCAACAAGATGCTACATATGGGCAAGGAGAAATAGAATGCCCATCAATATCAGCCCCCAGACAAGGCAACCGGTAAAAGTACATGAATAATTCTTCTTGGACTGCTGTTGCTGTACGGGCTGAAAATATTGCTCTGGATTATTAGTAGAATAGTATGGTTGTTGAGTACCCGAAGGATAAAAAGGTGGCTGTACTTGTGGCTGTTGATAGTATGGAGTAGGCCGATGTTGTGGCGGCTGCGAAGCAGAAGGAGGCAATGCGGGCATAGAATGCACGGTCTGTGAAGGCTTGGCGGCTGGTGGCTGTGGGTTGGATGCAGTTGTACTTGCCGGCGCTTTTACCGTTGAAAGTGAGTCAACAACATGTCTTGCTGGTTTCGGTTCAAAGACTTCAATAGGCTCTACAGCCGTATCCCCCACAATCTGCAAACGCGTGAGACACTGCGGACAAACTGTGTAATACTCCGAAGCAATGAGTGCCTCAACACTCAGTTCGATTTTCTTTCCACATTTAGGACAGACGAATATCATTTCTTATCCAATTCTCGGTCAATCATATAGGTTGCATAAATCTGCAAGACTGCACCGGCCATGAGGAATGCCACCCAGTTGGTAGTACCCTTGCCCCAAAAAAGCATCGCAGCCGAAACGCAGTAAAGCACTGCACTCGCCTGATTGATGCGATAAAGGCGACGCACACGCAGATTACGTCCTTTATATTGCAGCAACAATCGTGCCAAAAGTACCATTGCAGCTCCTACTGCATATGCCCATCGCATCCATTCATAATTCACATCCAGCAGAGGAAGTAACGCCATCACCATGATTAACAGCAACCCCAGTGCCTGCATCCAATCTATATACCTTTTCATAATCCTCAACAAATCAGCATAAAACATCAAGGTATATCGGTAATATACACCTCCTCATTGACACGCTTCATTCCGTATTTTTCACGGGCAATTTTCTCTAAGGTTTCGCGGTCTGTATTCAGTTCGCGTACTTTTGCCTCATAGATTTTAGCCGAGTCCTTGTTGGCTTGGATCTGTGCTTTCAGGTCATTGATTTGATCGTTGTATTCAAGCTTTCGCATGCAACTGTTGTCGCCGAAGAAAATCAATGAGCAGATAAAGCCCACGAACACCAGTTTAGGCAACGTTACAAGGTTGGAGAACCATTTGTTTTTCAGAATCTTGAATTTCATAATTTGCTATTATTAATTTAAGGTTATCTATTTCTTGTCATTGAGCAAGTATGGACGCAGACGGCGTGTACGCTCTAGAGCCTGTTCCATCTGCCACTCATCGATGCGCGCCTGATGTCCACTGAGAAGCACATCTGGCACTCGCCACCCATTGAATTCTGCAGGTCGGGTATATACTGGTGCCTCTAGCAGCCCGTCCTGAAACGAGTCGCTCAACGCACTCTGCTCATCACCTATGGCACCAGGAATCAGTCGCACCACCGCATCAGCAATCACAGCTGCTGGCAGTTCGCCTCCAGTAAGCACATAGTCGCCGATGGAAATCTCACGGGTGATAAGGTGTTCACGTATGCGATAATCCACTCCTTTGTAATGTCCGCAAAGAATCATGAGATTTTCGCTAAGCGACAATTCGTTTGCCATAGGCTGTGACAGCATCTCCCCGTCAGGTGATGTGAAAATAACCTCATCGTAATGCCGTTCACTCTTCAGATGCTCCATACAGCGGAACACCGGCTCAATCTGCATCACCATACCAGCATCTCCACCAAAGGGATAGTCATCCACCTTGCGATGTTTGCTCAGTGTCCAATCACGCAAGTTGTGGATATGAATTTCTACCAGTCCCTTGTCCTGGGCACGCTTAACTATGGAGCAGTTCAGCGGCGACTCCAAAGCCTCGGGCATTACTGTGAGTATATCTATCCTCATTCTACTTCGCTGTTTCTTTAATTTCTTCAAGGCGAACAAGTTCGATTCGGCCTGCCGTCTTCTTTGTCACGGTAATGTTCCACTTGTCGTCTATATTCACTACTTCACCTTCAGCAGGCAGCGCCTCATGTTTGCTGAGAAGGAATCCGGCAATGGTCTGATAGTCATCACTTTCAGGCAAATCGAGATGAAACCGCTCATTTATTTCCTCAATCTCCATACGGCCACTTAGTTCGTAGGTGGTCTCATCCACCTGACGAGCAGTGAGCTGGTTGCGGTCGTGTTCATCTTCAATCTCTCCAAATATTTCCTCAACCAGATCTTCAAGAGTCACTATGCCGCTTGTTCCACCAAATTCATCAAGCACTATTGCCATCGAACGTTTCTTCTCAAGCAAACTGGTCATCATTTTGCGAGCCAATTGAGTCTCGGGAGCAAATAATACCGGCTTTATGCGTGTCTTCCAATCCACATCTGGCACAAACAGCTCACTCACCTGGATAAACCCTATTACATGGTCAATCTCGTCGCGATAGACAACGATTTTCGACAATCCCGACTGTGTGAACAGACGCACCAAGTCATCACGATTGGTATCCACTACATCAACAGCCACCATCTCGTTGCGAGGTACCATGCAGTCACGCAGGCGTGTATCGCTGAAGTCGAGCGCATTCTCAAAAATGCGCACCTCGCGCTCCACCTCGCGGTGTTCGTCATCATGCTTGTCGATGGTGTCCTGCAAATATGCATCCAGTTCATCCACAGTCAAAACGCCATGCCTGTCTCCAGAATTATCTATGCCACACAAACGCATGATCAGTTCACTTAGCCACTCTGTAAAAAGCGAGATGGGATAAAGCAAACAGTAAAACATGAACAGTGGCAACGAGAAAGTGCGAAGCGAATAATTAGGATTAATGCGAAATATCGCCTTGGGCAGAAACTCGGCCGTAATAAGAATGATGAGCGTGGAGATGAGCGTCTGAATAAGCAACATCATTCCCTCGTTAGTCACTCCCAGAGCCTCAAGCGGCTTCGTGAGCAACATCACCATGCCTATGCTGTAAACCACGTTTACTATGTTGTTGCCTATCAGCAACGTGGAAATAAACATCTTGCGGTGTCCGTAGAACACATTAAGAATGCTGTTTACCATTCCACCACGAGCAATGTCTATCTCGGCACGTACCTTGTTGCTCGACACGAAAGCAATTTCCATGCCGGAAAAGAATGCTGAAAGCAATACTGAAATTATTACTATTATTAGTGGATATTCCATTTTCTATCTCTATTTATTTGCCTTTACGACTATCGCGGGTCAGTACTCCGAAAACGACTTTCATCAACTGGGAAGATTGCCTCAACCTGTCGCAGCGTGTAGGTACTGAACTGCTCATTGCTCTCGTAGCCGTATCCTTCTATCACGCGACCCTGTTTCTCGATGTGTATGAAAGCGTCGCTGTACAAGCGGTGGGTCATCTGGTTCCAAAACAACTGGTCGGTCAAGATCACGTCACCGTCTGAATTGGTTATGTTCACATGGCCATGCAAGTCCCATATCTGAGAGTTCTCATCATAATAGGCCGAGTCGCACTTTATGCTGGAAATGGGGTTGAACGCCGGATCCAGTTCTTCTGCCTTCACGCCGCGAGGGAAAATCCAATGCGGCTCTTTGGCCTCCTCAAACATCTGCCACACGTCGGTTTCGATACGGTAACGGGTGCGACCGTCATCGCTGATTACCGTCTGCACATCGTGAGAGGTCATCGTAGGCACCTTTTCGGGATCGGTAGGATGTTTAACCACACTTGTCATCTCATCCTTACAAGCCACAAGGGCAATAACCATCAGCACTATGTAAACTATCCTGCCCAACGAAACAGTTACAAAATACAAGTCAGTCGATTCTTGCTTCTCACTTATTATCAATTACCTGATTCTGTTCTTCCAGAACCACAACTCATTGAAATTGACACTCAAGGTGATGTTCAAGTAATCCTCTTTAATCATAACCAATGGCGATGATGTGCGGTGACGCCATTCCAGACCAAGGTTTATTGTAGTCTTACCTCCGGGAACAGGCAACCCCACTCCCACCGTAGCGCCATAGTCACGTACGTTGTTGCTGCCTATCATCAGGTAGTCGTGGTTATAGAATCCACCTACACGGAAAGCCATTGCGCCAATGTAAGTTCCTCGGCGGTTAGGAGTAAACTGCAATCCGGCAGCAACCTTCCAACGGTTGTCAAAGCTTGTGGTTGCCGACTCGAAACCTTGCAAGGGCTCATATTTTGCGTCTTTCCACTTCTGATAGGTAACATCTATTTCTGTCAGCCAATGGTTGGCATGATTATAACTCAGACCGACTCCTATGGTATGCGGCTGCTCGTATTTGCCCTTGAGCGAAGTATAGCCCAATGTGTCGATCTTGGAATCCTGGCTGTCAAACATCGTGCCCCAGGTGTGACCATGGAACGACTTCTTCGGAGTATAACTCACACCGAGCACCATACGGTCATGGAGCGAGAGGTCTATGCCATACTGAATGCCTGCCGTTATGTTCCAGTCACGCACTTCCATGATGCGCTGGTAGGTAGTCGTCGATGTTGAAGCAACTGAAGACGTGTTTGTCGTCGTGCCAAACAGATAGCTCACATTGAAGCCAAGACTGAGATTCTTTATCGGCTCATAGCCAGCACCAATGTAAAGCTGCAGCAAGCCTCCACTGCCGGTACGCGCTTCAGCACCACCATCGATTTCACCCACATATTGATAGCCTACGCTGGAATATGGCACTAGGCCGAACGAGCCGCCCAATCCCTTGATAATGCGGAACTGTGCCGAAAGATAGTCTAGGCCACCACCAAAGTTATAACCCTTCAGGTCGCCCTCATGCGACCACGCATTGTTCAAATCAACGCCCACATCCCACAAGAAAGTGAGTGAGTCGACCTGAGAATATGAAGCTGGGTTCATCACATTAATTGCACGACCATTCTGCATGGCATAGCCCACTCCGCCCATCTGGCGCTGGATTCCCGATGCATTATCGTTCAGCAATCCGTAGCCTATCTTTGAATAAGGGCTGGTAGATATTTGCGCTGTTGCACATAAGGTGGCAATGGCCGTTATGGCAAGAACTGTTTTTCTGATTTTCATTATATCGTGTATTTATTCTTCGTTAAACATGATGATGGCATTTAATCCCCGCAACACAAGGTCGGGTTCTACAGTGCAACTTTCACCACCCAGGTATTCACTCAACAAAGTAGCAGCGCCTCCAGTAACTATAACCTTCAACTGGCGCAGCATGGCACGCAACTTCTGCGCCATACCGTCAATCTCGTTCACCGCACCCAACACTGCACCAGCACGGATGGCTGTTTCGGTGTCATAGCCCACAAGTGGAACTTCGCCACGAGCATCTACTTGCGGCAGTTTACTCGTAAATTCATGCATGGCACGTAGGCGCATATCCACGCCAGGGGCTATGTTTCCACCCAGATAGGTGCCATCACCGGTCACCACATCCATCGTAACGCATGTGCCGGCATCCACTACCAGCAGGTTGCATCCTGGAAACATTTCCCATGCGCCCACGGCAGCAGCAATGCGGTCACGGCCCAGAGTGGTCGGAGTGCGATAGGCTATCGACAACGGCAATGCTGTCTCGTGGGTGAGTTCTTCTATACGGCACGGCAACAATGGTCGAACAGCAGCAAGAACTTCTTCCGAACGATGCGTAGTGCTCGACAACAATGCCGCACCAATGGAACTATCCTGCAACATGCCGATTAATGGCGACAAGTCGTCGTAGCCCGCTTGCACACGGGACACGATGACATCATCGGAAAACAACGCTGCTTTCACCTGCGTATTTCCACAATCTATGCACAGATGCCTATTCATTAACTTGCAAAATTAATATTTTATTTTCTAACTAGAAAATCAAAAGTCCATTGGACACTGCAAGAGGCTATTTTTCAACACACCTTAAGTTTTATTGCCGACATCTTAATATTTATTATAAGTGAAAAGAACCAAGACTTCTGCGATTGACCTTTCGAGACCAAGAACACTCAAGATAATTTTGCAGCGTCAATCATGACATGAAGTTTGACAAAAAAACGTATTTATCCAAATCAATCAACTTATGGAAAACAATCACATCGAACCACCTCCATTCAAAAAGGGCCAAGAACCGAAAACAGAGAATCAAGAACCAAGCAGTGAAACAAATGGACTCGATGCGCTAGGTCTCGAGACCGAGAAGAAAAAACAAATTGAAGAGATGCTGCAAAATGCCGAGATGCAAGGTTACCTGCGCGGACGTAACGATAAAATCGAAGCAACACAGCATTTCGAAAATGACCCTGAACTTGACCTGCAACCAACCGGCTTCCCAGTGTATAACCGCCGAAGCATCTGGGACTCCTAAAATATTTAGAACTAAAAACTAACTGCTAAAAACTAACAAACCATGAAAAACAAAATCCTCAACATCTTGAAGTGGTTGCTTCACAACCCCGAATTCATCCTGATGTCGCTGCTTATGCTGGTTGTTGCCATCATCGCCTATCATGCCGGAGAGGCAAGCGTTCTTGCAGCAGCAATAATACCCGGCGTGGCAGGAGGCAACCATGTAACAGGTGAACCGCTGACCACCGACCTTGCCCGAGAAGCATCGCCAAGCCTGCTGCTCAACGAAATTGACCAGCAGATAGTGAAAATCCGACCTATGGCAACACCCATCGACCAGCTATCGCGCCATGCTGGCAGCAAGCATGCAGGTTCCATGATTGTCGATTATTATGGTGTAGATACCAAGGACACCACCGCTACGCTTGCCGACGACTACGACGCGCCCAACACCATGACACCTGGAACTTCACCTAAGGTATATATCCATACCGACAAGGACGAAATTTTCGATGCCAGCGACACCATCCTGGTACAAGGCATCATGGGATATGAAAGCGATGGAAGGACCACAAGCAATCACGAACTCGTGCTGTATGTCACCGACCGCGACTCACAGAACGGATTGGGAGTGATGGCTGTGAACGGCAAGAAGATCGGCGACGTTGAGGGCTGTCTGCCCGACATCCCCGCCGACACCACACTCATCCGCATGGGACGAGCCGCCAGCGAACTCGACGTGATGTCGCCACAGTTTGAAGCCATGCCGCAGAAGATGCAGAATTACTGCCAGATTTTCAAGATGCAGGTAGAACAAAGCACGCTGCAACGCCTTGCCAACAAGGAGGTCAACTGGACAATGAGCGACCAGGAAGAGGCTGCCATCTACGATATGCGACTGGGCATGGAAAATCGTTCCTGTTCGGAGTGAAACGTAAGTTGTGGAACCCCGAGAAGAAAGAAAACATCATGCTAACCGGCGGTATCTGGTATCAGGCCGGACGCACCTTCCAATACAACGACAACCTCGACAGCGACCAGGTGGTGGAGCTCATGCGCAAGGCTTTCACCGGCAACAAGGGGAGCAAACGCAAGATCCTCATCGGTGGCAGCCAGCTAATCGGCATGTTCAACCGACTTGACTACACGCGCATCGTCACCAGTCACGACACCGTGAGCAAGTGGGGTATAGACTTCACCGAGGTGCGCAGCAAGTTCGGCACGCTCTACCTGTTGTTGAGCGAAATCTTCGACGAATGTGGCATGGCAGAATGCGGTATGGTAATTGATCCCGAGTACTTGCAGAAATACAGTCACGTGCCATTCAGTACCGAGTCTTTAAACCTTAAATCCAGCGGATTGCGCAACACCGACGCACTCGTGCTAACCGAAGCCAGTTGCCTCGTACTGCGCTACCCCAACGCCCATATGCGCATCGTCCAGCGATAACTCACCTACATACTTTTTTTCAATGGAGTTGCGGAAAAGGAGCACCCTTTTTCCGCAACTCCTTGCCATTATTACATACTCCGATAATTCCCGAAAAACTTGCATATGACAAAAAAGACATAATCATGCGATTAAGAGTTTCTAAATAAATTTGCCTCTTCGCCAGCTTAATCGTAACTTTGCAACAATAATTGCAAATGGTGGATGGACGAGTACTATTACAGTGGCAGTAGTTTTTATGACGAGGCCGATGGGGACGTGCGGTCGGCTTTCTCCGATGTGAGCGAGGCAGTCAGTTCGCATCCCGACCGTGTCAGCCTGCGAGCCCGTCGCTACGGACAATGGTGGCGCGTGACAGGTATCAATCCCGATTGTCCTGACAAAGAGCACGCTGCACAGCAGTTACGGCACGACTATACCATAATGGCTCCGCTGCATCAGCCGGCGCTCCCTCGTCTCGTGGCGATGATTGAAACTCCACTTTTGGACGGCGAAGCCGTCATCGAGGAGTGGATAGATGGCACGACTCTTGTCTATTTTCTGAAAACTAATCCAGACGATAACGTGCGTGCCGAACTGCTTGACCAACTCCTCGATGCACTTGAATATTGCCATGGCAAAGGCATTGCACACGGCCATCTATCGACCGACAATCTGTTGGTCGCCGCTCAAGGACATTCGCTCAAACTTACAGGCATGACCTGTGGGGATGAGACAAAAGCTGATGTCAAGGCTCTGGCCGACATCATCGAGGCTTTGCAACCCAACGTATTGTCATCGGTAGCAAGACAGTGCCGACAAGAACGCCTCACCACTGTGGAACAGGTGCAACGCGCCATTGCAACGCGCAGAAGTAGCAGTCGCTGGCGTATGCCTCTAATAATTGCCGCTATGATAACGATAATAGCTGCTGCAGCATTTTGGGGCGGACACCGACAGGCCATACAGAATGACAAAGTCATGACCGACTCCTTGCCTCTGCCAGCAATATACTTCAGTGACACTATCTCCCTCAATACAGGCGGTGACAACGGACTTCAGACCTACTGGTCAACTGTCACCCACGCGATGCTATTCTACTACAACTGGCAGGGTGATTTGTCGCAGGATATTTCCGAAGATGTGGCTGTGGATTTAGGGCTGAGTGTACTTTGGGCGCCATTCAACGTGGGGTGCACCGATGGCGATGTGAACCATCTGGGAGGTTATTGCACATGGTGTGACACATTGGGCGTGGGTATTTTCCGTCCAGCTGAGGAACAGTGGCCAGCGTCACGACCGCTTGTTGATATTGCCGGCACCGACCACGACCCCGTGAGGCGGTTGTGGGACAGCAACTGGCGAATGCCAACTGCTCGCGAGTTGCAAGAACTTCACGACTGCTGCGTGTGGACGCTCGTGCGACAGCGTGGACTGCCATTGGGTTATCTGTTAAAAGGACCAAACGGCAACAGCATATTCCTGCCAATGGCAGGATATCGAGAAAAAAACTCTGAGTGCGAGATTGGGTTAATAGGCAGCTACTGGAGCAGCTCTCCTGTCACCGGCATCAACCGATGCGTTTATGCCATGCGACTTGACACTACTATTGTCACTGCCACCGATACCGTGCCGCTGGGATTCGCACGCTCTATACGTCCAGTATTGGACAGGCTTCCACGCTCACAGCAATGACGCAATTTGAACAATTCAGCGAAGTGCGTTGTCACAGCCGCTACAATCGCCTGATCAAGGCATGGCGAGACGGACAGTGGTGGATGCTCAAAGGATTGAAATCCGAATATGAGAACGATCCTGTGATGAAAGAATTGCTTCGCAAGGAATTTGACCTGTGCATGCTGTTGCGACATACTGGGGTGGTGGGATGCACATCTATAGAATTCGTGCCTGAACTTGGAGGAACGTTCATCGTGCAGGAACTGGTGGAGGGATGCACGCTCACAAAATGGCTCGAAGCAAAGCACAGCAACCAGGATAAGGTAGATGTCCTTATTCAACTCTCAGACGTACTCGCTTACTGCCACAGCATGGGCGTGGTGCACCGCGACGTGAAACCCTCGAATGTGATGATTACGCCATTAAGCAAACTAATCCTCATTGACTTCGGTCTTGCAGTGGCGGCTAACCAGCAGGTGTTCCGTTTGCCGGCAGGAACCAAGCAATACATGGCTCCCGAACAATTGCGTGACGATGTGACTGTCGATGGTCGAGCTGACTTATTTGCCGTGGGGCGCATAATGCAGCAGATGAAGCTCCCTTACCGTTATAAGAAGGTAACCAACTGTCTGTTACAAGAAAACCGCGAGCATCGTTACCATAGTGCCTTGCAATTATCACAAGCCTTGCAAAACGTTGACATGCGCCACCGCCTTCATTTGGATATGGCACTCGTGGCTGTTTTAGTTGGTGTCGTGACACTATTGGCATATAAGTTAGGGAATGGAGTATTGGGAAACCGCTTGCTGGGAGTTGGCGACCAAGCATCTCCTGTAATGCCTGCTTTGCTGACCCAAGATACTACCAACCATTGGGTGGCCGATACTACACATTATATTACCTATACTGACACTCTAAAGGGTTTCTCATTCAGTTATCCAAAAATAACAAGTGACATACCTGGCCCCATCAACGAGCAAATAGCGATTGACTTGGGACTTAACGTACTTTGGGCACCGTTTAATGTCGGGTGCGACCATGCAAGTCTTCTTATGCCTGGCGGATATTATGGGTATGGTGAACCATCAGGACGGCTCATTACCATCACACCCGATAATGTACCGCAATTTTGGAATACTGCTCACGGTGATTACGCTGGCACCGAACACGACATCGTTCGTGTGCACTGGGGTGGTAAATGGCGTACACCACGGCAAGCCGACTTCGACGAGCTGTTGCATCGTTGCCAATGGACACTGATACATCCCGACCATTTGGTGCCAGGCTACTTGGTGACCGGGCCAAATGGCAATAGTATATACCTACCGCTGGCGGGATTTCGCTATGAGACGCGATACTATGTTCAGGGGGAATATGGCTACTACTGGTTTACCAGCGATGCCTGTCCAGATAATACGTTTGAGGCTGGCATAGGACTTTGGCTCAAGCCCGAGGGCATCCAATATTTTATTACCATTGCTAACAACGGCTTCAGCGTTCGACCAGTGCTTGATAAATAATGCCTACTAGGTGTTTTTACAGTTTTCGAGCTTGAATGCCACCTTTCTTGCCGCACACGTAAGTTTTTACGCAGTCGCTACCAATTCGCTGAACTTGTGTGAGTACCAATTGTTCACCACACACCATGCCAATGCAAGAGAATGTGTCATCAACGGCAAGTTTGCAACGCTCGCATTCCAGTACACGAAAACGCCCTTGCTCCATATACTGAACTACTATGCGACGTCCTGGGTGCCATGTTACCTCTATACGGTCACCTTGTTTCAAAGTGCTGATTGGAATAACTGGAGCATAATGCCAACCACTCGTATCCTCTGCGGTGAGCGTGTCACAAAACTCTGCCCAGTCACGGCATCCCACATATCGTGCTAACACGCCTAACGTTGCAAGTCGCACTGTGTTGTAACCCTTCACGTAATCCCATAATCGCTTGAGTGTACTCACAGAGAGACGCTCATCTGTAACGGCTGCTATTTCGTCGGACAACTCGTTGAAGTCGTGTGGACCAGTAATCTGATGACCATATCGCTGTTCCACATCGTACCGCAGCCGTTCCACTGCCATGTCATTCGTATTCATATTGCGAGTCGGTATTCTGTTTTAATTCGGCAAAATTAGTCTATTCAATTCACCTCCACAACAGTTGTCAACTATAACAACCATAATATACACAATTAGAACCAACAAGAACCAGCCTATCTATTGCATTTTATATAAGGTCATTATAACTTTGCAAACAATGAAAACAGAAACCGCCGAAACGCTAGAAAGGAAGTAGGCAAAATCCTAAAAATATAAATGATGAAGAAAAAATTATTACTTCTTACAATGGCAACAATCGCATTGATGATTGTATCGTGTTCCTCACAGCAAAAACAAAACAAAGATGATAGTGAAGCAAATACTATCACCGAAGAAATTGCAGATACTTCTGATGAGCAATCAGATGATATTGACCAAGTTGATGCTGATACAGACCATACTGAGGATGAACAGATATCAGGCAGTAATACTCTGGAGAAGGTGATGGGCAATAAGAGCGACTGGATAGGACTAAAGGTTTATGAAGATGAATGGCCAGTATACGTTAATAAAAATGTCAGGGTCGAAGGCACTAATAATCGTGTTGTAATTGCATATGTTCTCTTTGACATGAGTAGGGCTAATAGACGGCACTCATCTTCTAGTAAATTCATAGATGACGATCATGCTCGTGGACATATTAAAAGTAAAGATGGACTTCGCGAAACTCCTTACTTTATCATTGAGGAACGACATCACATGTATTGGGATAATTATATCCTCAAGAATATAAGCTATTATAATAAGGAGGGTGAATTAATCAAACAGTATTCCGACCAAGGAACTTCTGATGTCATCAGTGATTATAATGAATCCATTCGTGACAAAATTAAAGAACTTGCTGCATCAAAATTGAACTAAAGTCTTGGAAAATACATAAAAAAGTATTAAAGTAAATCCTTAAAAACAGTACTGATAGTCCTAATCCCCGAATTCAGCCGAATTTGGGGATTATATTCTCTATATTTCAAAAAAATAGGGGAATGGGAATATTCTATATCAATTGTATACAAAGAAACAAGTAAAGGCAGAGACTGATAAACTGGAGTGTTATTAACGAGTGCCTTAAATTGGCCAACCCGTATTTTATGCATATCAGTCTCGAGTTATAGCGGCTATTTCAAGGGGTGGAGAGAAATTGCGTAGCCCCCGGCTGCTGCTGAGTGGAGTTTGAGCACAGTCTTGGCATCCACCACTTTTTTGGTAATCGTGTAAGCTTGAGGATTGGTGCGATAATCTGCATCAACTGCATCGGCATAAATCGTTGCCTCATACTTGCGTCCCTTATCGAGGAAATCCAATTTGATGACCGAGTTGAAGTCTTTCTCGCCAGTGACGTTGCCCACAAACCAAGTGTCTTTGCCCTTGGCCTTACGAGCAATGGTGATATATTCCATCGGCTCGGCCTCGAGGTATACCGAGCGGTCCCAATCGACGGCAACGTCCTTGATAAACTGGAAAGCATCCATGTGCTTTTCATAGTTTTCGGGTAAGTCGGCAGCCATCTGCAACGGACTATACATAGTCACGTATAGTGCGAGCTGGCCACAAATAGTGGAAAGAACTTTAGAAGGGTTCTTTGGCGAAAACTTCGACAAATCCATCTCAAATATACCGGGAGTGTAGTCCATTGGACCACCTTGCAATCGGGTGAACGGCAGGATGGCCGTGTGGCCGGGTCGCGTGCCGCAGAATGCCTGATACTCAGTACCCAATGCGCTCTCGTTACCAATCAGGTTAGGCCATGTGCGGCACAATCCCGTTGGACGCACTGCCTCATGCGCATTAACCATGATATGGTGCTTTGCAGCAAGAGTGACGCAATGCTGATAATGGTTCACCATCCATTGTCCATAATGATGTTCGCCTCGCGGGATTATATTGCCCACATATCCGCTCTTGACAGAGTTATAGCCATACTGGTTCATCAAATCGTATGCTGCCTCGAGATGCCGCTCATAGTTGCGTACACTAGATGACGTCTCATGGTGCATCATCAGCCTGACACCACGGCTGTGAGCATAATCGTTGAGAGCCTTTATGTCGAAGTCGGGATAAGGTGTAAGGAAATCAAACACATAGTCCTTGGAATTTCCGAACCAGTCTTCCCAACCTTCATTCCAACCTTCCACAAGCACCTGATCGAAACCATGGTCGGCAGCGAAGTCGATGTAGCGGCGCACATTGGCATTATTGGCGCTGTGGCGACCACTGGAACGCATATGGCTGTAATCGGTTTCACCAAGCTTGACGCTATATACGTCGTTGGTATAGGCCCAATCTCCAGCTCCGCTGATCATCTCCCACCACACACCAACGTATTTCACAGGCTTAATCCATGAAGTATCTTTAATCTTACAAGGCTCATTCAAGTTCAAGATGAGGCGTGAAGCAAGTATCTTGCGTGCATCGTCCACCACCATGATAGTGCGCCATGGAGTATGGCATGGTGTCTGCATGTACCCTTTCTTGCCCTGGGAGTCAGGGGTAAGCCACGACTCGAAAGTCATGGTGCGGTCGTCTAAGTTCAGGCTCATGCAAGGGTAATCAACAAGTGCAGCCTCGTGCAAATTTATGTAGATACCGTCGTCGGTCTTCATCTGCAATGCTGTCTGCACTCCAGTATCGCTGAACTGAGTCTGTGAAGCATTGGAGAGAACCGTGCTGCGGAACAATCCGCGAATCTCGCTCAACCGCGAACGGGTATAAAGATACTCCTCGGTGTCGTAATCTCCGGCAATCCACCATGCAATGTGATTGCCGGTCATGGCGAATCTGGAATGTTCTTCGCGTATCACGAAATAGTTGAGGTTCCTCTGCGCTGGAAATTCATAACGGAAGCCGACACCGTCATCATAGACACGGAAGCGTATCACAATGAACCTGTCGAGTTCGGCTTGAGTAAGAGTAACCGCAAGCTCGTTATAATGATTGCGGATGCTGCTCTCCTCGCCCCATACAGGCTTCCACAGTTCATCGAAGGAGGAACGGTCAACGCTTGTGACAGTAAAGCCGTCATAGAGCGAAGTATTGTTGCGCGACATTGCCGGAGTTCCGTCACTAAACTCATGACGAGCGTTCTCGCTGTCGAGTTCCAACCCCAATTGGCTAGGATTTATAACCAATTTATCTTTGAAAAGCACTTCATAGGTGGGCCGTGAATTATCAAGCCAGAAGTTCACCACCAGAGTGCCGTTAGGCGATGCTATGGTCTGTCGTTCGTTAGCCTGTGTCGCCGACAACGTCATGGCTGCCAACAACAGAATTATCAGTTTTTTCATCTTGAGTAGTATTTCAGTTGTTAATTTTCAGCGAATTCAATGCGCTAAATTACTAATAATAATTGAAATAATTCCCGCCACACGCAAAAAGCATTAAAATAAATACTAATAATACCATATATTTGCCAATTAATACCCTCAATTCATAATTATTATATAACTTTGCAGTTTGACGCACGCGCACACGCTACATACGCACGTGGCTGCTCGCGTGGCGTTGGACACAAATTGAATAATAAACCCACTTGAAATGAGCAATATTATCAAATCAATAAAGAACAACATTCCCAATGCTGTCACCTGCATAAATCTGCTGTGCGGCACTTTAGCCATAGTGGCAGCATTTAACTGTTTTGACGATGTTTTGTGGGGGTTGCAAGGTTACCAACTAGCATTTCTGCTTATTGCTATCGGAGCCGTGGCCGACTTCTGCGATGGTCTCGTGGCCCGTCTGCTACATGCCGTGAGTGGTATAGGCAAAGAACTCGACTCGCTAAGCGATTTGGTGACCTTTGGACTTGCACCTGCCATGATCATTTACAACATGATGCACATAGCCAACCCCGACAGCTACTGGTGCTTTACGGCAATGCTATTACCTGTTTTCGGAGCATTGCGTCTTGCTAAATTCAATGTCGATACTGAGCAGACGACCACTTTCAAGGGGCTTCCTATTCCCGCAAATGCACTTTATTGGATTGGGGCTGCCGAATTCTTGGCCAATAGTCCCGAAGTCTTACAAGGCGGTATTGTTGGAATGATTTTGTTATTCTCAATTTTAATGGTGTCAGACATACCCATGTTTTCTTTCAAACTCCATGGTTTCAGCCTACGCGAAAATTGGGCACAGTTTTTGCTTATCATCATCGCTGTGATATTATTGGCAGTGTATCGACTGGAAGGTTTGATGTTCATCATTTGGGCATATATACTCTTGTCGATACTGAAAGATTTGATTAACAACGTAAAGAGTTTGAAAAAAGAATGAAAATCTTAATACTTGTAATACTGTTCATCATCTTCTTCCCAATCATCAAGATGTGGATGTTTATGCGGCGTGCACGTAGAAACATGGAAGATGCATATGAGCAGCTACGACGTCACAGTCAACCTGATGCCTCGACCGATAACGGCCGCTATCACGACCGTTACGGTGATGACGTGGGCGAATATGCCGACTATGAGGAGGTCCGCGGTGAACCCCACTTAGAACCTGAGACTGAAGACCCCGTAGCGATGGAGGAGCAGGTAGTGGATGCTGAATTTGAAGAAATAAGATAATTACACACTATATGAAACGATACACTTTATTCCCATTAATAACACTCATTCTGCTAGCTACAACACTTTGGTCATGCAGCAGTTCGCCGCTGGAAAAGGCTGTCAAGCAGGCGCTTGTGCAGCAAGACACCACCCAAGAGCGATTTGACTCTATATGCAGCATCATCAAGGCCTACCCCGAGCGATACAAAGCCTACCTTACCGAAGACGGACAGATTGACATCGCTGCATTGGCAAAGCTCATAGAGAGCCAAGGGGCAAGTCTTCGACCGCCCATGCACTGGAACGTCACACAATACGGCATGCAGCAACTTTCACTCACCATCTACTTTGAACGCAGTGGCTCAATGGTACCTTATGACGCACCAGGAGGCCGCGGCCAACTCAAGAAAGCAGTGAACGACCTAATCAACCATTTTCCCTCGAGCAATGTTACGATAAATATCGTGAACGACGGCATATATCCGTATCAGGGTACTATCGACCAGTTTCTGCAAGACCGTAATATCTACGCTAGCACTCAAGGCATG
Source organism: Muribaculaceae bacterium (assembly GCA_017651515.1). Lineage (GTDB taxonomy): Bacteria > Bacteroidota > Bacteroidia > Bacteroidales > Muribaculaceae > Sodaliphilus. The sequence continues at coordinate 38,436 of JAGCCU010000034.1, forward strand.
GGTAACGCCTCGTTCACCGACTTCCAAAAGATTTTCAACGACATCCTCGCTGCACAGCGACCCGGCAACGTGAGCGTGTTGGTTACCGATCTCATCTACTCTCCAGCCGACACGCGCGACGTGAGTGTGGAGAAAATCTTCAACGAGGAGAACAGCCTTGCTACTCGCATTTTCAAACAATATAAAGGCAAATCAATATTGGTGCATCAACTCATGGGCGATTACCAGGGAAAGTATTATCCTTACAACAATCAACCATTCAACTATAGTGGCCAGCGCCCATTCTACCTGATTATCATAGCCGACACTCCTGTAATGGATGCCATGGCAGCTGGGGCCGACTATGCAAGATTTATGCAACCCGCTTCGCTGCGCAATAGTTATCGCTTCAATCAGGCTGAAGCTACTGTCAACTATTGCGCTGTGCCCGACTGGAAGGACAACGCAGGACGATTCCGCATTGATCACCGCGACCCTACTCGCCTCACCAAGTGCGAAGGCGACAAAACCACTGGTATAATGTGCATGAGCATTGCCGTTGACCTTAGCAATATGCACAAATCACCGCAGTTCCTTGCCGATCCAGCTAACTATCAGCTGTACTCGACAAGCGGCTTCACAATGAAAGTGCAGCCAATCGAGCCATCAATGATTAACGGTAACAATCGCGCCTATCTGGAAGGCAAGACGCACCTTATCACATTGACAGGCAAGCTTACCGAACCACGCGACGAAATCACCATTTCGCTCGCCAACGACTTCCCCACATGGATTGAGCAGAGCACTGCACAGAGCGACACCAATCCATCGGCGCCTGACTTTGCCACGACCACCCTAGGACTTAAAGAATTCCTCGGAGGCATTGCCAGTGCATTCGGCACCAGCGGAAATTACACTACAATAAAGCTAAAACTAGAGAGATAAATCTGTCATACCCCAAGTCCTCGGATTTTATATTTAAAGGAATTAAACAACACTAAATATGAAAAAGCAACATTTGATTTACCTCATTGCTGGAATCGTGATTACGATTTTGTTCTACATTTTCCGTGTAGATGCTTACGAAGCCGTTTACTCCGTTTCGGGTTACAGCGACCAGTTGTACAACCTGGGTCTATATGAGACAATCCCACTTATTACAATTGTAGTGGCATGGGCTATGGCTGGCATCTATTATTTTGCCATCAATTCGGTCCGCTTTGACCGCTGGTACCACTGGTTGATAATGCTGGCGCTTGTAGTGCTGCTAGCACCCATTGCCGGCTACTTCGTCAACAGCCGCATCTTCGATGAGAACGGACTTAGCTATGTAACTGAGTCGCTCACCTTCGAACTGGTTAATATGATGTGGGCTGCATTGCTTTTCATCGTAGCATCATTCTCTATGCGCTGGTGGAGCACCAACTGCCGCCACACCCCCATTCCACAATAATAATTAGTTTGTAATTAAAACTCAGAAAGAATATGCGATTATTTTTGCTTGCAATAGGAGGTACCGGTTCGCGTGTGCTGAAATCGCTGCTGATGCTATCGGCGGCGGGAGTTCGTCCCGTTGACGAAGACGGCCATCCTGTACCCAATCTTGAAATCGTACCTGTTATTATCGACCCGCACAAGAGTAACGAAGACCTCAAACGTACCGAGGCTCTGTTGACTAACTACCGCTCTATCCGCAATCGCCTTTATGGCAACGAACTAAACGTTGATGGTTTCTTTGCAAACCGCATCGTCACCCTACGCGAAATAATGAGCGACAGCACAATACAGCTCAACGACACGTTCATCTTCAACCTCAGCGCCGTGGAACGCGAGAAGTTCCGCGACTTCATCGGCTACGATACGATGAATGAGGCCAACCAGGCCCTCACGTCTTTGCTGTTTGCCGATTACCAGTTGGAGAACAAGATGAACATTGGCTTCGTGGGTTCGCCCAACATCGGCAGTGTAGCGCTGAACGAAATCAAAGACAGCGATGAGTTCAAGGCACTCGCCAACGTATTCAATGCCGGCGACCGCATTTTCTTCATCAGCTCAATCTTCGGCGGAACAGGTGCTGCTGGCTTCCCGATTATGGTGAAGAACCTACGTCAGGCAAAGAACCTGGAAATCAACAATCGCGACGTATTACGCCGCGCACCGATAGGCGGCATCACAGTTCTCCCCTATTTCAACATCGAGCATAACGATGACCATCGCATCGACAAGGCCGATTTCATCGTCAAGACACAAAGTGCTCTCTATTATTATAAAGAGACCCTGACCGGAGCCAACGACAGCGAACTGAATGCCATATTCTACATCGGTGACCAGGAAGTGTCGAAGCCTTACGCCTACGATCCTGGAGAGCATGGTCAACGAAACCGTGCACACCTCATTGAGATGATTGCTGCACTGGCACCGCTCAAGTTTGCCGGTATAGCCGACAGCCGCCTGACCGATCAGAACGGCTTCCCCATGCCCACGATGGCGTTTGAGTTCGGACTGGAGAAGGACGTGCGCGACATTGACTTCCTTGCCCTGGGTTCCAGTACACGCAGACTGGTGTATGAACCGTTGGTGCAGTTCCACCTGCTGTTCCTGTTCCTGCGCACCGGCCTGCGCGGCATGATAGGGCAGGGCTTCACCGAAGATGCTCCTAAACTCAAAAGCGATTTCCTCACCTCGCAGTTCTACCGCACTCTTACCGACCAGTTCATGCGTGGCTATGTGGAGTGGATCAGCGAGATGTATGACAACAACCGCAGCGTGCAACTGTTCAATATGGGCGAGAACGACATGAGCAACGCTATTCACCACGTTCACACCCGCAAGACTCTGTTGGGCCGCAAGACTGTGGACAACAACACATTCAAGGCCGAAATGAACAAGTTGAGCCGCGATGCCAAGTACAGTACGCACACCGTAGAGTACAAGCTGCTCGACCTGTTCCACCGTGCTGCCGAGACTATTGTGCGCGACCGCTACGAAAACATCAACTAGACCATACGTCTATGAGATTATATTATAAAATACATAAATTAATTATACTTATAATTATATTAGTATGCAATATGGGAAAGGGGTATGCACAAACCGAGATACCTCTTAACATACCAGCTCCAAATGCTGCATCGTTGGCTTCTTATGGCAACATTCCAATTTCCTACTTCTCTGGACAACCATCAATCAACATTCCATTATACACATTCAACGTTAGGGGTTTGGAAATGTCAATTTTATTAACATATGATGCTTCTGGAGTCCAGATGAATACTTTACCTGGGTGGACAGGACATAACTGGACGCTTGTTGCTGGTGGAGTTATAACACGCACAGTTCATGGTAATCCAGATGAAATTATTTATCCTCAACATGCTTATTTTAATTTTCACAATTATTTTGAATCTCACAATTTATTACCACCCATTATTAACTCCTCAAATCCGGATACTGGAATTACAGACCTTTTAGACACTACATTCAATAGTGGGTATGACCTTGAGCCAGACATCTTCACATTCAGTTTTATGGGACATAGTGGCAAGTTTTTTCTTGGGAACGATGGTCAGTGGAAAGTTATGAGTGATGATAATCTGGAGATTATTTATGATGTAGAGAACTATACAAATCACATTATTTCTCCATTCATTCATAAATATCCAGCCCAAATGTACGGGAATCAACCAAAGACAATTGAAGGGTTTAAAATCAGAGATGAAAGTGGGAATATTTATGAGTTTGGTGGAGATTCAACCGCAATCGACTATGTCACCGATTTCATGCGCCAAACACAAGATGAGAATTTAGCGTCATGGATTGCAACCAGTTGGTACCTGACAAGGGTAACAGACAGATTTGGACAAGAACTTTACAGCTTTAGTTATACAAGAGGTCCTTTTATGGCTCAGTTCGCCCATGCCTATGAAGTATCAACAATAAATGGAACTGGGTTTTGGGGTTTTGGTAACACACATATAGTCATACCAACACACACCAACAAGAAATTCCCATTTGTCGCACAACTCACCGCCCCGACGTATCTCTCTAGAATAACAGCTTTAGACAGTACTGTAATGGAGTTCAACACATCCACCCACAATCAAGTCAACCAATATACTTCACCTAATAGTGCACTTCGCAGAGCCTGTGCAAACGCAAGTGTGGGAACTGTATTTGAATTATTAAGCACGGTAATAAATCCTAATAATAGTCCATCAGCTGGAAATTTATTTAATTACCTTCAAAATTCCGCTTATTCAAGTTTTATAGTGGGAACATACCCGTATTACGAAAATGGGAATAGTATAAATTTATTTGGTAACACAGGAACGAAGCGCTTAAGTACAATAACTATTAAAAACCTCAAAGTTAACAGTTGTAGGAAAATCAAGTTTCTCTATACTGATAATAATAGTGGAAACAATAATATTAGACCGTTCCTGAGAAAGCTTATCTTTGAAAAATTATATAATTCCACCGACCAGGAGTTTATGTGCTATAAAATGGAATATGACCATCCTGAACTTTTGTCTAAAGATTACTTAACAGATTCAATAGATCACTGGGGATACTTTCGAGATGGTAAATTCAGCAATATTAGCACCTTAACCACTGAAAACTGGAACTCATTTTATAATTCAAGAGCACCATCAAGTACGCACATGAAATATGGCTCACTAATCAAATTGGTTTATCCCACTGGTGGGGCTTCTACTTTCGAATATGAGCCGAATACATATTCCTCTCGTCTGTCAGCCAACCGACAAGGACAGTATAATGTCAATGGTTCTGGTGCAGGATTACGTATTAGAAGTATAAAAGATTATGAAGATGAAGAGTGCGCTCATTTAATAAATAGCCGGTACTTCACATACAATAATCCAGGAACAACCAATTCAAGTGGAGTCTTAATCGCTTATCCAATGTATTATTTCAACTGGCAGGTCCCTCCCATTAATGGAACCTTATCAATACAAACTTTTCGCAACACATCAATTATCCCTCTAGTAAATTCATTTGGTCCAAGTATTGGCTATACTTGGGTTGAAGAGCATTTCATGGATGGAAGCTTTATAAGACATAAGTTTCAAAATTATCCAGATATACCTTATGATATACTTGAAGTCACTTCACCACTAAACACCATGGCAGCAACACCTCATGACAAATTTGGTGAACTTGGTTTTTATCGTGGCAAAGAGAAAGAGACATTGGAATTTGATGCAATGGGAGTATTGAAACGAAAAAACGTATTCTCATATAGGAGCGACTATAATACAGATAGTTGTGTGTGGGGTTCATCCTTCTTTGTAGCACCTGGCTATGCAACCGGCACCCTGACACACTATCCAGGACGTTTTTATAGACTATTTTATCAGAAATACGACCTAAGTAGTTTGCAAACCACAACATATCAAAATGGTGATTCTTCGGTCGTTACAATTTCATATACACATAACGACCACAATATCAATGGAACATATTTTCGAACGCTTGATAGTCAACTTACAAATAGAGGTAATGAGAATCAATTAATAAGTTTTGTATATTCTTTTAACTCAAACAACTCAACTAACACAAGCTTGTTTAATCGGTATTTTTACCTTAAGCCCATAAGGAAATCATTATATATAGACAATGATTTTATTCGCGAAGAAAAGACCATTTTTTCATCTTTTAATGTAAATGGACAAACACATCTATTGCCATCGTATGAGACAATTAAATATATTGACAACTCGGTTGATACACTTGTTACGTATATATCATATTCCAATAACGGCCAACCTGTTCAATTACAGTTAAAGGGTGAACCCCTAACAACTTTAGAATGGAATAATGATAGTTGTCACTTAAATTATATTAAACATGGTGAATTATACACTTATTATAATTATGATTATTTTTGGGATGTTATCACAAGCATAACTAAACCAAATAAAATCAAGAACTCATACGAATATAATACAAGCGGACAACTATCCACTATTAAAGATACCTATAATCGAAAAATGAAAAGCTACGATTATAACTACCGATTAAAAAGAAATGATTAAACAGTTACGACATATTGTTATTCTCTTGCTAATTTATGGAGTCCTGCCTTGCAATCTATGCTTGGCACAACCAACGACAGTCAACTACGTCAAAACCATAACATATACAAGTCATACGCCAACATCTTCCATCACAAGCGTATCATATTATGATGGTCTCGGACGACCCATACAACAAGTACAGAAAAACGGATCACCAAATGGAAGTGACATGGTCACGTTTACAGAACATGATTTTAACGGACATGACAGTATAATATGGTGTTCTGCCACAATTGAAAATGTCGACTCGATTGTGCCCAAAATTTCTCTAATTGCCGCATCACAAGCAAGCAACTGCGACACAGCACCTTTTACATCCATAGGTTATGAACAATCACCTTTAGGACGACCCATCAATCAAATTGCACCTGGTCAATCTTGGCATACATTAAACAAATCGGTTAATACAGAATACTTATTCAACAATTCAACCGATAGGAAATGTTTTCATTATAAGACAACCGACAATGGTAATTCATTCACAATTGATAGAATTTATTCAACGGGTGAATTAGATGTTATACGTTTGACAGATGAAGACAGTACTATTGTTTATCAGTTTACAGACCTACATGGTAGGTTAATCCTTACCCGTGAGCAAGATGCAGCAGGTAGTGTTGTCAGAAACACCTATTATGTTTACGATAACAGAGGTAATCTTTGTTTTGTGCTTCCACCTATGGCTGCTGCCGAATTGACATCAATAGGTCAAAATTGGAGCATCTCAAATTCTATTGTTGACAAGTATTGCTTCTGTTATAAATATAATAGTAAGAATCAATGCATTTATAGAAAAATGCCCGGTTGTGAGTATGAACAAATCTATTACGATAAGGCTGGGCGTATGGTCGCCACGCAGGATGGCAATCAGAGATTAGATCAGAAATGGTTATTACATCTTTACGATCAATACGGTAGAGAAACTGTTAATGCACTTTCCGCGTTTTACCCTATAGCATTTCCATTTATTACTGTACAGACTACTCCAAGCACTGATGGATTAGGATTCACGTCCAATATTAATATCAACGCTTCTGATGTATTATCAGTCAATTACTACGATGACTACAACTTTCTGAATATTTTCACATCTGTAAAGGATTCCATCAAATATCGCGACAAAGCCGGTTATGATACGGCATGGGATTATGGCTGTGGCAATGATACTGTCTCTTCACACGGCATGCTGACGGGTATGGCAACGCGCATATTGGACACCGACACGCTGTTGTTGCGCACCATCTATTATGACTCTCACGAAAATGTAATCCAGACTCATGAGATGAATCTGAAAGGCGGCTATGAACATTATTACTACGACCTTTCTTTCACAGGAAAACCTCTAAAAATACGACATGAGCACACGACCGCTGATACCGCTCTCGTAGAGACAACTACCTTCACCTACGACAACATGGAACGGTTGCTGACCGTCTCACTGACACAAGATGACGGCTCACCGCAGCTGCTGTGCAGCAACACTTATGATGAACTCGGACGACTCGCCACACAGGGTCTGGGCGGCTCGTCACAGGGTGGCAGCGCTTCTTTTGCGCACCAAACCGACTATACATATAATGTGCGAGGCTGGCTTTCAGGAATAAGTGGCACGAAGTTCTCTCAGACGCTTCATTATGAGGACGCAGGCTCTACGGGTGCCACGCCGTGCTTCAACGGCAACATAAGCGCAATGGAGTGGACGGCACAAGAAACTCTTTTCACTTCCAGCCCTACGGCACAGCGATATGCATATTCATACGACGGTCTGAACCGTCTCACATCGGCTGTCTATGGCACGACAAGCGCATCTTCAATCAATGGCTTCTTGGTGATTTACAATAACGAGCCACGCAATTACTCGTGCACTTACCAGTATGACCTGAACGGCAACATTACAGCACTTACGCGCAAGGGAGTTAGCATGACAACCACTGTGTCGCCATACGTCGTATGGGCATTCGACGACATTGACGACCTGACGATTACTTATAATGGCAACCAGCTTAAGAAAGTCACCGACCAGTGCGACGAGCTGACCTACGAGGGAGCCATGGATTTCCGCGATGGCGCCAATAAAGGCACTGAGTATTCTTGGGACGCTAACGGCAATATAACCAGCGACAAGAACCGTAGAATCCATAAGATAATCTACAACGTGCTGAACCTGCCACGCAAAATAACATTTAATGACGGCAACATCATTCAGCACACCTATGCCGCCGACGGCCGACGTCTGCGCACCGAGTATCTGCTCAGCAATATGCAGATAATGGAGCGTGAAGGCATTGGCGATGGGCTGACACCGATGAGTGGTGGCATTGCCGGCGGCGACAGCCCCGACTTCCTAGGCCCGGGCATACCTATCGACCCGATCAATCCAATCGATGACAACACAGTAACCACACTAACGAAACGTGAATACTGCGGCAACCACATCTATCGCAACGACTCACTGGAGCGTGTGCTGAACGACTACGGCTACCGCAATGCCACAGGATACCACTACTATGTCAATGACTATCAGGGCAATGTGCGGGCCGTGGTGGACGGCAGTGGCACCCTGAAGGAGGTAAACAGCTACTACCCATATGGTGCTCTGATGGGGGGAGGCATCGCCGCTGGAGTGCAGCCGTATAAGTACGGCGGTAAGGAACTTGACCGGCAGGCTGGCATTGACTGGTATGACAACCACGCCCGCTGGTACGACTCGTTGATAGGTCAAACACCCACACAAGACCGCCTCGCTGAAAAGTACTACCACCTTTCACCCTATGCTTGGTGCGCTGGAAACCCGATTGGATTCATTGACCCAAGCGGCATGAATCCCATATATGATTTTTCTGGTTCCTTCCTTGGGCAAACAAATGAAGGATTTTCAGGGCAAATTTATGTATTTTTGGGAACATCTACATTAGATAATATAAGCAACATGTCTGTTGATGACGCTATTAATACATATGGAATTATGCCAATGGATGATTTCTCACTTAATCAAGATTGTTCAGAAGATAATCCATTATTACTTTCAAATCAATCAAAATCAAATATAATCACAAATATTATTTCACATTTTGAAAAGGAACAAGTTTTTGAGAAAACTTTTTCTATGAAATCTTTAGAAAATGAAAAAATTGATATTAAAGACATTGGTTTTGGTAAAAATTGGACTACAAATTATCACACACTGAACAAAACTAAACCAATTAAAATTGTTGGATCTGGAACTTTTCAAACTGATTATGAGGGGACTGTTGAAAATATTGCTGCAACAGTATTGTATCATGAATGGTATGGTCATGGTATGCACCATCTTTCTGATGAGAATAAGAATCACCACAAAGCATATTGGTGTGTAATGCAATCTCCATTATGGGAAGCAACTACTGAAAAATATAAAGAATATGTTAAAAATCAGTATAATAACTATTTACTAAAGGAAAGAGGAATAAGATGAAAATAATTATATGTGTATTTTTGATTAATGTTGCTGTTATTGGCTGTATGGCCAATAATAATTGTACAGGTGATTTCGTTGCTTCGATTGAATTTACTCACTTCGGTAAGGTCCCAATATATGAAATCATTATACAGATTTATGATTCAGATTCACTATCTTCACGAGTTCATCTTATAAAAGAAGTTCCAGATTCTTTATATGGTTCTTGTGAATTATTAGAATCAGATCAAGAAAAACTTATTCACTATATAGAGGCCATATATAGTAAAAAACCAGTTGATGATTATATCTTTTACGAAAAAAGTGAATGGGCGGTATCCAGCACTAGAGATATAATTACCATAACATTAGATAATGGCCAAGAATATAGATATATATTAGGCGATACCAATTCAAAAGCCATTCAACTTGTTGGCGAATATTTGGTTCAATATACAGAATCGTTCCGTAAATTAGCGAACTTAGTATATAACATATATAACCGAATGATATTTTATTATATAAAAGACAATAAATATGTCGCTTATCCTGAATGAATCATTTAGTTCTAACAATTTAGACGACCTGCAACTCACCTATGACGGCAACCAGCTTAAGAAAGTCACCGACCAGTGCGACGAGCTCACCTACGAAGGAGCCATGGATTTCCGCGATGGTGCCAACAAGGCCACCGAGTATTCTTGGGATGCAAACGGCAATATGACCAGCGACAAGAACCGTAAAATCCATAATATAACCTACAACGTGCTGAACTTGCCGCGCAGAATAACATTTAATGACGGCAACATCATTCAGCACACCTATGCCGCCGACGGCCGACGTCTGCGCACCGAGTATCTACTCAGCAACATGCAGATAATGGAGCGTGAAGGCATTGGCGATGGGCTGACACCGATGAGTGGCGGCATTGCCGGCGGTGACAGCCCCGACTTTCTGGGACCGGGCATACCTATCGACCCGATCAATCCAATCGAAGACAACAGAGTCGTTACGCTCATGGTGCGTGACTACTGCGGCAACCACATCTATCGCAACGACTCGCTCGAACGTGTGCTGAACGACTACGGCTATTGGGCCGACAACTACTATTAATCCTTGCAATAACTATAATAATATGACAATAAGAATAAAACAAATCCTGTCTTTTTGTCTGCTTTTTGTAAGTGTTTTGCCACAGCATGCCTATGCTTACAATGATATGCGCTCATCGGTGCACTGGCCTGCCAATGGTGACAAAGTGACCAAGACACACTATGAGTTCGTTGATATGCCCACCGATAGCACCATCTGGGATTTCAGTCATGTCATTGAGACAGGAGAAAACCATGACATGCAATGGCTAAATCTCGGTGATTCTATCCTTGTGCGAATAGAGCAAGGCTCTCAATCAACATACTGTTACCGCAACGACACAATAATAATGAATTCATTTGAGAATGCTCTTTTCGGCATGCGTAATAATATAGCTCCTGTTGTATTACATGCCGGCTTCCCATGCATTGGAGACAGCGTTATTTCTCATTTTAATTTCTCAGGTAAGTATTGCGGAAACAACGCAGTTGATTTCTATGGTTTACATATTCTTAAAAACATAGCCTCTGGAACGTTAATTCTGCCAAATGACACGTTGACAAATATCATTCGCATTCGCCAAACCATTAATGGAATTTTGACCGTCAGTCCTCACGCTTTCTTATTTAATAATAGCGAAAATAAGCATGATTTAAAAACACTTCAACATACAATTACCACCGACCGTTGGTATTCTCCTCACTTTAAATACGAGCTTGCAGAAAACACAATAAGCACATATAGTTGCGAAGGGAATATACTACAGCGATCATTATCCACATTTCTCTGTTGTCCAGATGCACAGATTTATTCTTTAGGTACATATAATAGCCGAAGTCATCCTCGGAACAACTTACCAACAAACGGAGATACTCATACATCAGGTCATTCGCTGTCACCAATTGAAAACATTTTTTTCTCAATTGGAAACAACGATATCAATATTACCTTTAACAACTTACATTCATTAAATTCGGATGTTAAGACTTCTTTGATTCTGAGCGATCAATTAGGCAGAATTTGGTCATCACATCATATTGACTTATCAACATCGCAACAATATCAAAGTAGTATTCCCATTTCTGGTTTACCATCGGGTAATTATATTTTATATATATCATTAGGAAATGAAATAAAAACCTTCAAATTTCAAATAAAACAATAAACAATATCGTTATCAATTAATTAAACACATATTATGAGCAATATACTTTCATATAGCAAAGAAACACTCCCCTAAAAAAGTTACAATTATGTAACTTACATTTATGTAACTTTTCATATATTTGCAATCGGAAAACAACAATAGAATAAACATCATGGTTTCACCTTTTCAATATGGTTCATTGGTCGAAAAAGATAATTTTATCGATCGAACAGAAGACCGGGCATTGCTTAAACAATTATTAATGTCGGGAATACACGTTATGCTCATTTCACCACGACGTTGGGGGAAAAGCTCGCTGGTCAAGGTGGTAACTGATGAACTTGCCGACGAAAACGAGAATGTGAGAATATGCCGCATAGATGCATTTTCTATAAATGATGAAACGGAATTCTATCGTACTTTTGCAAGCCGTGTGATGTCGTGTGCCGCCTCACGTTTTGAAAGGGGGCTCAAAGAGATGAAGAAATTCCTTACAGGTGTGGTGCCACAACTGGTTATAAAAGATGATTTGACCGACTTCCTGACCTTTGACCTGCGTTTTGAACCTCAAGAACGCGACAAACTTGAGATTTTAGCACTTCCCGAGAAGATTGCAAAAGACAAGAATCTGCGCATTATTGTATGCATAGATGAGTTCCAGCAACTTGCCCGCATACCGCAGTATAGTGACATGGAAGGCAAGATGAGGTCGGTGTGGCAGCATCAGCACAATGTGTCCTATTGTCTCTATGGCAGCAAGCGCCACATGATGACAGACATTTTCAACGACTCGTCCAAACCATTCTATCGTTTTGGCCAGGTTATATGGCTCAAAAAAATTGAGCAAGAATATTGGGTTAAGTTTATCGTTGAAGCATTTGCTAAAACAGGGAAAGGAATTTCATTAAAGATGGCTGAGCACATTTGCCATGTAACACAATGCCACTCGTGGTATGTGCAACAATTATGCTTCTTTGTGTGGAATGCTACCAGTAATGAAGTGACTGATGAAATCTTTGCAACGGCATTACAACGCCTAATCGACACAAACTCCCCTATGTTCCAAAACGACATGGAACTACTCACTCCAAGTCAAAAGGCTATGCTTAGAGCAATCAACGATGGCGTGAAGCAACTGGCATCGGTCAAATCCAATCAGATTTATCATTTGGGCAATGCCAATACCATAGCTCGCAACAAGCGCATTCTGCAAGACAAAGACATCATTGAGCATGACGGCGACCATTTCATATTTGTTGATCCGATATTCAAACTATGGTTAACTCAAGAAACAGAATTAAATATATAAGACTATGAGCAATATACTTTCATATAGCAATAAGACGGCTCGCACTGGCGAGGAGGATTGGATTGCCGTAGAGCCTTACACCGACGACGACATCCAGCGCATTAAGGATCCTGACGGTGGTCTGTCACGCAACCCACGCACTGCCATCCCCAGTCCGTTTGCGCAACTCGACCTTGTGAAGAACGCTTTCACTGCCTTGAGCAACCCATATCTGCGTGGTGCAGCAATGAACGAGCGACTGGTTTCGAACGCCCTCGACGTTGCCCAGCTGCTGTTCGACTTCGAGAACCACAAGGACTACCTGCGGCTCGTGCGCTGGAACCGTGACGAGCAGTTGGCACAGCTCAAGGCTGCTAACCAGCACCGCCTCTATGGTGAGACACTGGAACTGTTCCTCACGTCCGACAAGGTGTATAACTTCGACGATATGCACGACTGGTACATCCTGTTGTGGGGCAGCCAAGTTGTGGGCGGCACATCACCCGCATCGCTGGTTATGGCTGCTCCCGTGAGCGCACCCATCGAGGCCATAAAGGTTGAGCAGGGCGTGGCACTGTTTTCTACCGACCGCCCTTTGTGGCAACGTGACGAGGAGTTTGTCTATTATATGTATCTGCTGTTCAATGCCTACCCCGTGCTACGCGAGAAAGTAGGAATGGTATATAGCTACATGATGCACAATCTGGAATATATCAGGCGCGAGCGTCCTGCATTATATCAGCGCATCGTGCAGGTCATTCCCAACCCATCGGCACTTGATCGCGAACGCGCCGCAACAGTGCTTGAGACACTGGAACAGAACTACGACCGTTTCAACGGTGCTGCAGATGTGAGCGTACTCGGAGCACGCTTCTATCACAAACGCGTGACCGACATCCGCACCAGTGCCAGCGAGAGTGACTTCGTAATCCAGCCAACAATGCCACAACAGCCCGGCAAGGTAATGCCTCTGGTGCTTCGTACTGGTTTCAACGGAAGTGTGGAGCATTATCGTTATATAGACAAGGAATGGGACAGCGCTACCGAAGTGCTTGCCGGTACCACGCCAATGGACCAACGCAAGCTGCCCGACACCAGTATTCAGTATCCATTCCTCACTACCGCCGACCTGCTTACTGAAAGCATCATCCGCGTGAGCAATGCCATCGATCGCAACCATTTCTTCGACGGCAATCTCAAGTGTAAGGATCTGGAACCAACTCGTGGTTATCTGTTGCCACTAAAGCCGGAATTCTTCCGTTGGTTCACGGCCGAAGACTTGAAGCACAACATCTGTGGCCGAAACATGCTCGACATAGAGGAAAATGCCGACGGCAGTGTGCTTGTGACACTCCGCATCCCTGTCAAGAAACGTTACATAGAACTTACCCGCCGCTATTTCGCCATCAGCGACCACACTTGGACCTTTGACGAACGCCGCGGCACCGGACGCATAGTCGATACCATCATCAGCACCGCCGTGTTCCCATTTGTGCGCACAGGCAACAATGATGACTACACCGTACAACTGTTCAGTATGATTGCCGATGGCAAGGCCGCACTACGATTCCTGCGTGACGGTGGCGACACATCCACCATTCAGGTTACCAGTAAACGCCGCGCCAACACAGTCTATACAACTGAATATTACGACGTGAACGGAACCTGGGATTATGCCGAGGCAACCATACACACCGATCTGGGAACCTTCGCCGGCATCATCCTGCCAATGTGGAAGAAATACGCTCCCTCGGCACGCGAACTGATATTTGCTGTAGACTTCGGAACTACCAACACTCATGTTGAATGGGGAGAGCGAGGACAAACCAGTGAACCGTTAACCTTTACAAGCGGCAGCGAACAAGTGCTGGTGGCATCTCTGCTTAAGGCCGGTGGACTCGACATAGCCGAACAGTTGCAGCGCATCGAGTTCCTGCCACCAAACATCGACAACGTATATGGATTCCCATTGCGCTCGGCTCTTGCCAACAATGAAGGCAGTGACGGCGGAAAGCGTCTATTCCACGACGTGAACATCCCGTTCCTATATGAACGCAAGTTCTTCGATGGTTACGATGTGACAACTGGCCTAAAATGGATGGGCGACACCACGCTTGCCAAGGAATTCTTACGCGAACTCACATTGCTCATCAAGGCTAAGGCTCTCATCGAAAACGTAGATATGCGCAACGTGCACATTGTCTATTTCTACCCCGTGAGCATGGGTGGCAGCGACCGCCGCAAACTCCAAGACACCTGGGAGGAACTCTATCGCACCTATATAGGCAGTGACCCCTCCGACCGACTGCAAGCCTATCCTGAAAGCGTGGCTCCAGCCTACTTCTACAAGAGTGCCGACGTTACCGGCAGCAGCTATGTTTCCATCGACATTGGAGGTGGCACCAGCGACACGGTTATTTATCAGCCCTCGGCCGATGGCATGCGTAGTGAACCAGTTGCAATTTCATCGTTCCGCTTTGCCGGCAACGCCATTTTCGGTGATGCCTTCGGCGAGCGTGATGCTGACAACAACCCACTGTTGCAGCATTATACCCGCTACTTCCAACAAATCATAGAAAATGACCGATCCACAGGCATTTCCTATCTCACCAGTATAATGCAGGATATCATGCGCGGCAAACGCAGCGAGGATATCAATGCGTTCCTTTTCTCGATAGAAAATGTAGAGGAACTACGCGACTTGCGCGAGATAGACCGTAACTTGTACAGCTACAACGTACTGCTGCGCAACGACTCACAGCGCAAATTGGTGTTCATATACTTCTATGCTGCCATCATCTACTACATTGCCAAGGCTATGCATGCTCGCGACTTCGTCATGCCAAAGCAGATTTACTTTAGCGGCACTGGCTCGAAGATTCTCAACATCCTCGGCTCACACAGTCAAGTGGTGGAACTCACGCAGAACATCATCGAACGCGTATACGGCAAGACCTATACAGAGCGTTTCGAGATTAAAATTGAAACTGAATGCCCGAAACAGATTACATGTCGCGGTGGCATCAAACTGGAGAATCAACGTCTTGACGGCCGTGCCGACACCAGCATCTACACCGCACGCAATGTCAATGCGTTGAAGTACTGCTACTCGATGCTCGGACCAGACCAACTCACTTACGGTGACATGAACGATGCTCAGAAACGAGAAACTCTGGTGGAAAGAGTCAGTCAGTTCAATCAATTCTTCATTAATCTGTGCGACAAAGTGATGAAAGACGAATTCGGTATAGACAACACTGTGTTCCAATTGTTCACAAGCGTACTTAATGATGATATTGCCAACTATCTCACGGCCGGAATCAATGCGTTCCTGCTAGGACGTTATGAGGCTGCTGACGTGGTAGAAGATGTGCCATTCTTCTATCCTGTGATTGGCGTAATTCGATACAACCTGCTCAAAAACCTCACTAACGATGTGATAAGCCGTTATCGCGCTAACAAATAATCTCTTTCACACTAAAAATTCAGTACAATGAAACAGTTTGTTTTAACAGCTTTACTGACAGCTGCATTCCTAATGGCTAGTGCACAAGATTCAATAGAATGGGTGAGCGACACTATGTCAATAGCCGACTCTTTGGTCGTGGAAGATATTCCTAGTGAAACCATAACGGCCGAACCAGAGACCGTACCTGTGGCAGAAACACAACCAACTAACCGTGGACTGGGATGGCTGGTATTTGCTTCAGCCCTTTCGGCTCTTCTTGCTCTGGGTGCAGGCGCAATGGCTTATTTAAACCGTCGTGAACTTACTGAGTTCAAAGAGACTATGAGAGTAGAAATGGAGAACACCGACAAGAACATGCGCCAACTGGCGCAGGAGAGCGCACGCGAAGTCAACACTCTACGTGATGCCCTGCGGGCACACCTCACACGAGTCAGTCCAGCAGATGCAGCTGTCCATGTATCCAAACGGCAAGATGTTCCATCAAACGAAGCAAATGAGCCTCGCGGGCCTCGCACCATCTATCTTGCCAAGCCTGATACAAAAGACTGTTTCACGCGAGCTACCAGTCAGTTTGAATTAGGAAATTCGCTATTTGCTCTTACTACAACCGATGGTGTTCACGGCTCATTTATAGTTATTGATAATGCCGATGCGCAACGTTTTGCCCTCATGATGCCTACCGACAACCTTACTCGAGCCTGTACCGGCAACGGAATCCAAGTATCTACAGGCAAAACCGGCATCATCACTGATGTTCCAGGCGAAGCCACCTATGACAACGGTGTGTGGCGTATAACACGCAAAGCCATCATACACTATGTGTAATTAGTTATCAGTATTTAGTTTAATTTACTGAAAAGCTGAGCTTATAACTCAACATGGACTGGATCTGCAAGAAATGTGGCAAAACGCTTGAGGTGTCAGAAGAACAGCTGTACGAGATGCAAGGCGTTGTAATCTGTCCGCAATGCTTGGGCAGTGACCTTGTGCCAGGGTATCGGCGCAAAAGCACCACAAAAACTGCAAACCAATCTTCAAGCAACAGCCGTGCAATTTCACGACAGCCCAGCACCACTTCCACCAAGCCGACACCACCAACATACCGCAAAAAGACAAATCAAGTGGAAAGAACATCAACTGCAACATCACCCAGAACTGCCGTAGCCACTCCTAAGAAGAAAAAGAAGAAACGGAAAAAACGTGGGGCACTTGCCCCTAACAGCTCTTGGGGATGCCTGTGGCGATCGGTGCTCTACACCTTGATTTTCCTCTTAATCATCACCATCATCGGACTTTCCCTAGATCTCATCTAAAGACTAGAGTTTCAGAAAACGCTTTCTGATACTCTTATTGAAAAAACATCGACCGCCCTATCACAGGACGGTCGATGAGATTTTAGTTATACTCAACCTATAAATTTGCTTTTTATTTTCCGCTCATAGCATTAGCACGCTCAAGATACTTGTCAACATTGAACTGATAAGCCTGAGTGTATTGCATATACTTGTTCTTAATCACTTCATAGATTGCAGCCTCGTCGGAATATTTCTTCTGAGCATGAAGCACAGTGGCTTTCTTAATCATAAAAGTAGGAGTGTAAAACTCATTGTCACCCGACAACTTAATTGCCTTGTCATAAGCTGCGATTGCCTTGTCGTATTGCTTCATGTTTACATAGCAATCACCAAGCAGAGATTGTGATGCAGGTGCAACCATGTTGCCTTCGCCTTCATATTTCTCAAGATAAGCAGCGGCTTCCTTGTTCTTGCCTTGCTGATACAGAATAATTGCAGCATTAAAAGCAGCACGTTCTGCGGGCTTGTTACTGTATGCATCAAAGACCTTTTCATATTCTTTCAGTGCGGTTACTGTATCACCTTGCATATATGCCATGTCAGCCTTTGCAATACCTTCTTTTGCTTTCTGCAAGTTGGGGTTGCGAACTCCATATATATATCCCAATGCAAGCAACACAATCACTGCGATAGCTCCAAGTGCATAGTAGATATATTTCTTGTTTGCCTCAATTCGTTGCGCCGCGGTAGACAGTGATTCGTTCACCTCTTCAAGTGTTGTGCGGGCCGAAACGTTCTTTTTCTTTGCCATTGTCTTTCTATTGTGTTATAATTATTTACTTTTTCATTTTGACCTGCAAAGGTAATAGTATTTTGCCGAACGAAAAAACAAATATCGATTTTTTTTGATTTTTGCCCGTTTTTCAAGCCAAAACGAGAACATGGAATAGAGTTAAATGGTAAAAATAAAGCGAGAAGTTCATTCTCGCCTTTTATGTCTAAAATCTTATTTTAATAAGTCACTGGCCTCATCGAGCAAACCTTGAAGGAACGTATCCTTCGTTTTTTTACGCATCTCCTTGATGTTCTTGATGCATAGCTTTTTCTCGTTGGCCGACAAGTTGGCCTTGTTGGCTTTCTTGCAGAGTTTCAAGATGTTGGTCGCATAGGAAGCTGCAGTACTGCTATTGCGATCTACGGCGCGCAAAAATGCGTTGCGATAGTGGTTGAACTGAGTGAGCCACTGTACGTCATCTGCCGTGCCTTCATCGTCCACTTCCATCTCTCCGGTAAGTATTCCCAGGTAGTCGCCTAAGTCTTTCAACCCTTCAAGATCTCCCAGCTTTTTAAGGTCGTCCTTGCCGATTACCTTGATGGTCTTGATAGCTTCGGGAAGTATTTCGCCCAACTTGCTCAAGTCAAAGTCTTCAAGGTCACCAATGCGTCCCAACGATTTTTTGGCAGAAGGCCGCGTGCCATAGGTTGTAACAACACGACCATCGATTCTTCCGTCATTGTTTGCCCATTCTATGGCATATCCAGTGCGATAGTTGTCACGATCAGGATCAACGAAACAAATTACGCGATAGTTCATGTCATCATCATCACCTATGATCACCGACTCACCCTCGGTACCATAGGTTAATGCTGTGGTACGTCTATTGGGTGTGTCTGCATTTTCCATGAGCTGATAATAGGCTTTTTTCTGCTCGTTGTCAAAGGCTGTTAGCAAATCGTCAAGCAGGTATGACTGACTTTCGGGAATGTCAAGTTTATAGACTTCGCAACGGCCAGAGGTCAAACCCGTAGAATCCATCTCTTGGAGTGCTTTAGCCTGTCGTGCATAGCCGCTTTCGACAATGTTTCGGATTTGTCTATCAATGTTTGATTGAGCTTGTGCACTGGCGGTGGTCATCAATATGACAGCCATCAAAAATAGTTTTTTAAGTTTCATGATGAGTAATATTTTATTGAATGTTTAATGAAGTCGTTATCCATCCACTGCGTGTCGTGGTTGTTGGTTGGATGTTGCGCAGTTCCTGTTCCAAAAGCAGGCGGTCGGCTATGTACTCTTGTTCGGCCTCTTCCAGTTCACCCTCGGTGTGGGCAATCTCGGCACTGTCAGTATTTGCAACAACAGGCCTTGTCTTGGTATGACGTGCCTTGACACGAGGCTTGCTTTGAGCAAAGACGGGTGTCGCCTCTTTTACCAACTGTGATTGCACGATGGTTACAGTCGTGTCGGCTGCAAGCGTTGGTTCCGAAATTGAATCTGCAACTGCAACTGGAGCTTCAGTGGTGACTGTCTCTTGCGATGGATTGAAAATTTTCAGTCCTATTAAGGTTGCTATCGCTATTACTGCTGCAGCGGCGCCACAGCGTAGCAGCCAGCCGTACCATGGGATGCGCTGCTTGGTTTCTTCAGGCTGTAGTGTGTCGATGTATTGAAACACCTTTTTATATTGCATCCATTCGGGAGGAATGTCATCATTGGCGAAAAACGATGTCAGTTCAGCCTCTTCGTCGAGCGTTGATTGCCCGTCAAAGAAACGCTGCAATAGTTTTTCAATATATGCATGGTCGGTGTTCATTTTATGCTTTGTTAAGTTCGTTCAACAACCATTTTCGTGCCCTCGACAGCAATGTCTTGGCCGAAGTTTCCTCAATACCGAGCAAACGCCCGATTTCCTTGTAGGAGCGATGTTCTGCCTGACGCATTACCAATACGGCATGTTGCCGTGGCGGTAGTTGGCGCAGCCGCTGTTTCAATCGCTCTACAGCCTCGCGTCCCATCAGTTGCTCGTCAGGAGTGGGAGCTGCGTCGATAATCAGACTCGATGCTTCGCTAAGCATTTCACCTTTAGGCTTACGATGCAGCGAGACAGTGAGGTTGCGTGCCATAATAGCCACCAATGCCTCAATGCTATTATACTGCAACAAGTCCGAGCGCATCTGCCATAACTTGAGCATCGTATCCTGCGCCACATCTTCGGCTTCTGCTGCCGATGCACCAAAGGCAAGGCTCATACTGATTGCCTTTTGGCGCCATTCGGTGGCATTTTGTATGAATAGATGCTCTATAGTCATGTGGTGTGCGTGCACTGGCACGCAAAAGTAATCAGTTTTTTCTTCTAAGACGCACTGCTGGTGAATTTGTAAACGGAAAAATCTGAAAATTAGTGTTTTTTAGCTTTATAACATCGTCTTGTATAAATATATGAATGTTTCAGAACGGCAAAAGCATGATAAATGACAGTTTTTTTGTTTTGTCCCCAAATTTCACTAATTTTGCAACGAAAAATAAAGCTAATGGAACTTCAATGTCCGCAATGCAATAAAACGATGCAGATTTCAGCCGAAGAGGTGGCTCTGCATGGGGGTGCTGTGGTATGCCCACAGTGCCTTGCAGTGTTCGATGCCAGCGGCAACGTTCCCGAGGGCACAGTTGCCGAACGCGTGACAGTACGCGTGGTTGAAGAGCATCTCACTTATGGGTATTGCACGCATTGTGGAAGCAAAATACCGCAGGGTGTTAATTTCTGTCCCTATTGCGGAAAATCGCTGAAAAGCCTTCCTGGCCAACAAAATGAGGCATCGCCTGAAATTGTCGAAACAAAGCCAGATATTGAAGATACCGTAACCCGACACATTGAGGAACCTGCAGACAAAACTAAAGTAGTCACACCCAAACCGGCGGCTCCACGAGCTTGGAATCCCATCCTGCCCAGTTACCGGTATGCAAAAAACAATATGAGTTGGCGCAGTGGCAATGCCAGAGCAGGCACCTGGTTCACCCTAGGCGCGCTTGTGGTTATAGCCGCACAACTGGCTTTGCTGGCTTATATAATTTATAAAGTCAGCCTGCTCAACTGATTATAAATACTTTTAGAAAAACATAAACCATTAACAAAAACTTCTTTAAATGAACAACAACAGATATTGTGTAATTATGTGTGGCGGTGTGGGCAGCCGATTCTGGCCCTATAGCCGTTCACGCATGCCAAAACAATTCATCGATTTCTTCGGAACAGGACGCAGCTTGCTGCAAATGGCGGTTGACCGCGTCAATGGCATTATTCCCAATGAAAACATAATCATTATCACCAACGAGCTATATGCACCCATCATTGCCGAGCAACTGCCCCAACTACAATCGAAGCAGATTCTTATGGAACCTGCCAGGCGCAACACGGCTCCGTGCATAGCATGGGCTGCTTATCACATTCACGCCATCAATCCTGATGCACGCATCATGGTGGCACCGAGCGACCCGCTCATCCTACGCAATGACGAGTTCCAGCGCTGTGTCCTAAAGGCTTTCGACTTTATTGACGCTCACGATGCATTGCTTACTATGGGCATAAAACCAAGCCGTCCAGAGACTGGATATGGCTATATACAAATAGGAGAGCAAATGGGCGATGGCTTCTCGGCAGTGAAGACATTCACCGAAAAGCCTAACGAAGAACTCGCGCAGGTATTTCTCGAATCCGGTGAATTCTTCTGGAATTCAGGCATGTTCTTCTGGCGTGCAGGAACAATCATCGAAACCATGCGACAGCAAGCCAACGACATTACTTCAATCTTTGATCAGGGACTAGATGTCTATGGCACAGATAAAGAACAGGCTTTTATCGAAGCCAATTTCCCATCATGCCGCAATGTTTCAATTGACTTTGCCGTGATGGAACAGGCCTCCAACGTGTTTGTTGAATGCGTCGATTTCGGGTGGAGCGATCTCGGCACCTGGGGTGCCGTGTATGATAACTCGCCCAAGGTGAACGAGGATGGCAACGTCACGCAAGGCTGTAATGCTGTACTATACAATTGCCACAACAACATGATTGCCGTCAAGGGCGATAAGGTGATTGTGGCTTCGGGGCTCGATGACTACATCATTGCCGATGTGGAAGACGCACTGCTCATTGTGCCACGCGCCGAGGAACAGAAAATACGCAACTACGTGAACGAAGTGCGCACCCAGTTCGGCGAGGAATACCTGTAAAAATACAGATTATTTACTTTTTATTTCTGACGTTATTTAAGCTGATTTATCATCTTAATACACACTCTTATAAAACAATATGCATAAATCAACTTTTATTATTTTTCTAATATCTCTATTAATTGCATTGTCTTTTATTATGAGTGCGCAGAGAGTCAGACCTCGCATTCCTTTTCAACCATTTGAAAGATCATTGGACTAAAGTTTATGAGCATACATTCGTAAACAACCAATTAGGACAGCTGCCTTTAGATCAAAAAAGCGGACAAACTGGTAATTTTAAGACAAGAATAACTGTCCAAGGTTATACAAACGGAAGCCTTTTAAAGATTAATGTGCTTACATCAGCAGATTATTTTGTTCCAGATGCTGAAAGCGCCGATGTTGTCATTAAGGCTACTCTAACATTAGATACTAAACAGATTGAATTATATGCAAAACCACATTATCTGACTTACTACTCAACACCCAATAATTGTTTTAATGGCGAGTGTTTTTTTAAGCCTATATCAATGAAACAATTTCACAACATATCATTAGACATTTTATCCAGCTGGAGCGTAAAGGTTGCAGGGAGCTACATGCGTCCATATACCTTTGCTACTCTCATGACTACACCAATGGCTAATCCAATAAACCGTGTCATTTTCAAAAAATAATAGCCATGATTATAAATCATTGTAAAACATTCTTAGCGTGTCTGCTTGTAATTGCATGTTTCACAGGCTGTAATAAAAGTACAGAAAAAAGAAGTGAAGAATTAAATCAAATAATGTTTCTTTATGAACAAAATAAAGATACTGCTTTACTTTATCATGCAGAAAGACTTTGTGACAGTCTTGAGCTATGCGAATTAACTAAAAAAGATATGATAATACTTAATTTGCGTAAGCCACAAGTGTTGATTGCTATGGGGCGAATCCGTGATGCATTTGCATGGAAATGCCAACACTTGCCATCTGATAATATGGATCAACAAACATCTTTGCAGTTTGCACAGATAGCTTTTTGCGCCGGGAAAGAAGATTTAAAACAGAAATATTCAACTCGCACATTGGATATAATTGACAAAGAATTAACGAAATCTGAAATCAACAATGTTTATCGCCAACAGTTGCTATCTGACAAATTACAGGTCCTTATTCTTTTAGATGAATACGAACAGAGTAAAGAAGTAGCAACTGAGATAGGCATATGGAACGAGGATGAATTTAAGACGTTTTATAATGCAACGCGCAAAGATATGCTTTCGTTGCAAACGAAATATGCACTTGATACATTGAGCCATAATCGCGACATTTACATACCTCATATACCTTAATTCATCCATAGTTAATCAATAACTTCTTATATTATTTAATAATGGACATGCAGGAATTGGCATTCAGGGTGGAAATGTACTGCACGGTGCGTTGATGGAACTGGTGGCGTGTGCTGGAGGCGAGGCTACGCTGGGCGTGTCGCGCCGCTGGCAAGGTGCACGCGGATTAGATGCGGCACAGCTGGGCATCATGGCTGTTGTGGGAGGCACAGTGTCGGAACTTGGCGGCGGCAACTTCGCCAATGGTGCCATGACTGCCGCCTTCGCATTCCTTTTCAACCATTTAGGGCATTTGCACAATAATAGATCTCAATGTATTGTTTATGAAAACAAAATAAGAGTTAAGGCAAGGCTTGAAGCAAAGGGTTATCTCACCTTAGAAGATGCCAACCTGTGGTATCAAATAGGTGAAGGAGAAACACTAACTATGGATGCAGAAAAATTAGGTATAGAAGAATTGCTTGAACATACTGAATTTCAATCCACAGGAGATAAAAGACTCTTAGATACCTTTGATGTATCATTTAAATTAGGTTGTGTTTATGGTACAATTAGCGTAGAGTTTAAAGGATTTGACTTGACTGGTCAAAGAGTATTTAGTGTTTTAAGTGATAATTATGGATTTGAAATGCATACACTTTCAAATGTACATGAATTTATTAGAAACATTAAAACTGTGGTCGGTGGATTTGTGGCAGGAGAAGGCATTCCTTATGATATTGTGTTTAAAAATTACATAAGAACAAAGTGAAATGAAATTACGACACTTAATAATTTCCATTCTTTCCTTGATTATGATTGGGTTTTCTGCTGGATGCCGTCACGACATTATGGATTTAGGTAATAATTACTTTTGGGTTGATGGTGCCATTTTTTATGAATCTGCAGATAGTGCAATTCATAAGCTTATATTTAGAAGTGTTATTGAGGCTAATTATGATAATAATTTTATAATTGCAAAACAGATACCTCGCAAAGAATTTAATACAGAACTTAATGAATGGTATTCAAATAATAGAATGGTAAAAGACTCAGTTCGCCGAAAACTTGAAAAAGCATTATCAATAGGTACATGCTACTGGATTATTGACAAGAAACACCAAGATGTATTGGGACCGATGCGCCGGGCTGAGTTCGACTGCGCACGAGAATCTTTAGGCATTAGTATAAACTTGACAAAATAGAATGAATATTATTTTAAGGTGATAGTGGCATCGGGTCTGGATGATTATATCATTGCCGATGTTGAAGATGCATTACTCATTGTGCCCCGCAGCGAGGAGCAGAAGATTCGCAACTATGTCAATGAAGTGCGCACGCAGTTTGGAGAGGAATACTTATAAAAAAGTAATAAGTAGAAAGTAATAAGGATAATAAAATATCGGCAGGATTTAAACCCTGCCGATATTTTTATAGAAACGTTTGAAATGTGTTCTAATAGCTTGTCGTTAAGGACTTAACACTTTCGATTTGTTACTTATTTGATTACATTAAGCTCGCGGCCTACCTTGATGAAGGCTTCAATAGCTTTGTCGAGGTGCTCGTGTTCGTGGCCAGCACTGAGTTGTACGCGGATGCGAGCCTGTCCCTTAGGCACAACTGGATAGTAGAATCCAGTGACATAGATGCCTTCCTGCTGCATGCGTGCTGCAAAATCCTGTGACAGCTTTGCATCATAGAGCATCACGGCGCAGATAGCACTCTGAGTGGGCTTAATATCGAAGCCGGCAGCCATCATCTTGTCGCGGAAGTAGTTCACGTTCTCAACCAACTTGTCGTGCAGGGCGTTGCTCTCCTCAAGCATCTTGAACATCTCGATACTTGCACCAACGATGCCAGGAGCAATAGAGTTGCTGAACAGGTAAGGACGGCTGCGCTGACGCAGCATGTCGATAATCTCCTTGCGACCGGTTGTGAAGCCACCCATAGCACCGCCGAATGCCTTTCCCAGTGTGCCGGTAAAGATGTCGATGCGTCCGTAGAGGTTGAATTGCTCGGCAACGCCGTGACCTGTCGGACCAACCACACCAGCAGAGTGCGACTCGTCTACCATCACCAAAGCGTCGTATTTCTCTGCAAGGTCACAAATCTTATCCATTGGAGCCACGTTGCCGTCCATCGAGAACACACCGTCGGTGGCAATCACACGGAAGCGCTGTGCCTGAGCCTCCTTGAGACAGTTCTCCAATTCTTCCATGTTGGCGTTTGCATAACGGTAGCGTTTAGCCTTGCACAAACGCACGCCGTCGATGATAGAGGCGTGGTTGAGTGCATCGCTGATGATGGCGTCTTGGTCGGTTAGCAGTGCCTCAAACAGGCCTCCGTTGGCATCGAAACAGGAACCATAGAGGATAGCATCGTCGGTCTTGAAATAGCGCGCAATGCTTGCCTCAAGTTCTTTGTGGATGTCCTGCGTGCCGCAGATGAAGCGTACACTCGACATACCGAAACCGTGGTCGGTCATAGCCTTGGTAGCAGCCTCGATAAGGCGTTTGTTGTTGGACAAACCAAGATAGTTGTTGGCACAGAAGTTGAGTACGTCACTGTCGGGGCGCACCTTGATGGCGGCACGCTGCTCGGTTGTGATGATTCGTTCGTTCTTGTACAAGCCGGCAGCTTCTATGTCGGCCAGTTCTTTTGTCAGAAAGTCTTGAAATTTTCCGTACATCGGTTTATATATTTAATAGGTTAATAGGTTTTCTGGCTTTTTATTTACACCTTACAAAGTTCAGAAAAATTCTTGACATGGTGAAACGTATCAGACAAAAAAGACAAAAAAGTGATAGAATATTGAATTTTTCGCTTAAACCACTATTGACATTTGAGAATTTAATTGTAACTTTGTGCGATTAACCTAACTAACCTTCAACAAAGAAATCACTTCGATGAAAAACGTCTTGATTATTGGCTCTACAGGCCAGATTGGGTCGGAGCTCACAATGAAACTCCGCGGCATTTATGGAAATGCCAATGTAGTGGCAGGTTACATACCTGGCGCAGAGCCTAAAGGTGAACTTGCCGAAAGCGGCCCAAAGGAAGTGGTCGATATCACCAATGCGCAACAGATTGCCGACACTGTAAAGAAATACAATATCGACACCATCTACAACTTGGCGGCGCTTCTTAGCGCAGTAGCCGAGGCAAAACCCCTGCTGGCATGGAAAATAGGTATCGGTGGACTTATGAACACACTGGAGGTAGCGCGTGAACACAACTGCGCCGTATTTACTCCCAGCAGCATAGGTTCATTTGGACCAAACGCACCCAAGGACGGAACTCCACAGGACACCATCCAGCAACCACGCACTATGTACGGCGTAACCAAGGTAAGTGGAGAACTGCTCAGCAACTACTATGCTCTCAAGTTTGGTGTTGACACACGCTCGGTACGATTCCCAGGGCTCATCTCCTATGTCGCACCTCCTGGTGGGGGCACAACCGATTATGCAGTGGACATATATTACAGTGCTGTGCGAGGCGAGAAATTCATTTGCCCCATCAAGGAAGGCACATTCATGGATATGATGTACATGCCCGATGCGCTTCGTGCTGCTATAGAGATTATGGAAGCCGACCCCACACGACTACAGCACCGCAACTCGTTCAACATAGCATCAATGAGCTTTGATCCCGACATCATCTACCGCAAGATTAAGGAGTACGTTCCTGGATTCGAGATGGAATATCAGGTAGACCCACTGCGTCAGGCCATCGCAGAGTCTTGGCCAAATCGCCTTGATGACACTTGTGCACGAATAGAGTGGGATTGGAAGCCCGAGTATGATCTCGATGCCATGACAAAGGACATGCTCGAGAAACTGCGCATCAAGTTGCTCAAGTAAGCAACAACTAGGCTATCTGACATTAATAACTTAATGCAAACATTTACCTACAAAAGACTCCCATACCATTACAATTATTAATGTCAGAGCCACTTAAACATAGCTGATAACGCCATTTTATGTGATTTTTTAGTTAAATATTAAGTGTTAAAATCTTAATGGTTTAACACTTGTATTTTACTTATATTCACCTAATCGAAATTTAATTTTTTCGTTTTGAAACCAACCAATAACACTGAATATCAATAATTTATCTAAAACCACACTCCCAAACCGCACTTTTTTGCAAACTTTAAGCGCGGCATCAAACAAAATATCAGATTCAAACCCTAAAGGTTAAAAACTCATGTGTTTTTGCTTATTTTGCCGATGTTATTTAATTTTGCAACGTTTTGGCTACAATTTTTGTATAGTCCAAAGTGGCTTTAAAAGTGTATTGGTAGAAACTAATCCAGTTCAATTAAAGGTGGTTGTATAATATAAATTAAGGATACATAATACCAAAAAGCTTAACTGCATTAATTGATGGCTTATACCAAGTAAACATTTAATTTTCAATTATATTAATTTTAAATGCGAGAGTTTATGATTAAGAAATTAACTTTGCTTCTAGCGTTGGTATTTCTTTCAGTAGGAATATCGTTCGCTCAGACGAGAGTCACAGGTACCGTGACAGCCGAAGAGGACGGTATGCCCATCGTGGGTGCTACCGTTCAAGTCGTAGGTAGTCAGATAGGTACTGCGACTGACGTGGACGGAATGTTCTCCTTGAATGTTCCAAGTAACTCTATTCTGCGTGTCTCGTACATCGGTATGCAAACCGTAGAAGTAGCAGCATCGCCTAACATGAACATCGTGCTTAAGTCAAGCGATAACACACTTGAAGAAGTGGTGGTTACCGCTATGGGCATCAAGCGCAGCGCCAAGGCGTTAGGTTATTCGGCTACTGCTGTGAAAGGTGACGAGATTACAGCTGCACGCACCAACGACATCATGTCGAGCTTGGCAGGTAAGGTGGCTGGTGTTCAGATTGCCGAGTCATCTAGTGACCCAGGTTCGTCTAAGTCGGTTATCATCCGTGGTGTCAGCTCACTGTCAGGAAACAACCAGCCACTTTACATCGTTGACGGTGTGCCTATGAACAACTCGGCAACATATAGTGGTGATGGTCTGAACAGCGGCTTCGACTTCGGTAATGGTGCCAGCGCCGTGAACCCCGATGACGTCGAGACAATGACCATCCTCAAGGGTGCTGCTGCAACCGCTCTGTACGGTAGCCGCGCAGGTAATGGTGTTATCCTCATCACTACCAAGAAGGGTGCCAAGCAGGCCAAGGGCGTAGGTATCGAGTATAACGGTGGTCTCCAGTGGGAGAGCGTGCTTCGCTTGCCACAGACACAAGACTCATTCGGTATGGGTTGGTATGGCGACAAGACCGACATTGAGAACGGTTCTTGGGGTCCCGAATTTGATGGTTCTCTGCTCCGTTATGGCTGGATCTACAACAACAGCCAGAAGATGAAGAGCTATGTTGCCATCAAGAACAACATGAAGGACTTCTTCGACACTGGTTTCCGCTTCAACAACTCTTTGAGCTACAATGGCGCTACCGATAAGAGCACTTATTACCTGTCACTTTCGCAAATCAGCGACAATGGTATCATTCCTTCAAACAAGGATAGCTATGACAAATACACCTTCTCGGCTCGCGGTAGCCATCGTGAAGGCAATGTGACGTTCTCAACTTCGTTGAACTATGCTTTCCAGCGCAACAAGTTCGTCACCACTGGTCAGGGCTTCTCTATGTACAATGCAATTATGCAGACTCCACGCGATATCTCTATCGCTGAGCTCAAAGACCTGGACGATCCATTCAACCAGCCTGGTTACTACTATACTCCTTACGGCATCACCAATCCTTATTGGGTGCTGGAGAATTACAAGAACAATTTTGAGCAGGAGCGTTTCTATGGTAACTTTGAGATTCGCTACGACTTCTTAAAGTACTTCAACCTGAGCTATCGCTTCGGTATGGATACCAATACAAGTCAACACGACCAAGGTATGCCTAACATGCGCGCGCTCTTCGGTGGCCAGCCTAATGCTGCCCTCGAGCCCGAACCCGACAACCTGGCAAAGGAAACCGGTTCGGTATCGCAGCAGACTAGCCGTCGCCGTGAGATGGACCACAACATCATGCTTACTTACGACCAGCAGATCAACCCTGACTGGCGCGTTAATGCAAGTATCGGTTTTAATGGCAACGAACGCCGTTACTCTTATCTATATGCTGCCGTTACCAACTTGACTATCCCAACTTGGTACAACTTGGGTAACAGTGCTGAAATTCCATCAGTGGAACAGTACCAGTGGAAGCGCCGTTATCTTGGTGTTTATGGTACCGCTGAGGTTGACTACAAGAACTTCTTGTTCCTCACCCTCAATCTGCGTAACGACTGGTCTTCGACCCTGCCAAAGGGTAACCGCTCATTCTTCTATCCTGGTATCACCGCCAGCTTCCTGTTCAGTGAACTGCTGAGCCCAGAGGCTCGTGAAATACTCAGCTTCGGTAAGCTGCGTGCCGCTTGGGGTAAGACTGGTAACGACGCCAGTGTCTATATGACTAATTCTGTATATGCACAGGCACTTGCCAACTCCAGTGGTTGGGCCGACAGTGCATTCCCGTTCACCAAGACTGGCACAAATGCCTATAGTGCTGGTAATGTGCTTGGTAGCCAGAACTTGAGTCCTGAGATGACTACTGAGGCTGAGGTTGGTCTTCAGTTGGCATTCTTCCAGAACCGTCTGTCGTTCGATGTATCTTACTACAACCGTAACACCGACAAGCAGATCTTCTCACTGAACATGGATCCTTCGACCGGTTACACTGCTCAGAACATGAACCTTGGTAAAATCAACAACAAGGGTATTGAGATTCTGGTCAACGCTACTCCAGTTAAGATCGGCGACTTCTCTTGGGATGTTAGCTGGAACTTTACCAAGAACAAGAGTAAAGTTGTTAGCCTGCCTGAGGAACTTGGTGGCATTGCCCAGATCTACGGTTTCAGTGGCGGTACAGGTATGTATGCTATCGTAGGTGAGCCTATAGGTGTATTCAAGGCATACGTTCCCCAGATGACCGATGACGGCAAGATTATTTGCGACAGCAAGGGTCTTCCTCTACAGAATCCCGACCAGCAGATTGTTGGCGACATGAACTACAAGTATCAGATGGGCTTCGGAACTACTCTGCGTTACAAGGGTGTCAGCCTGAGCGCTGCTCTCGATATCCGCAAGGGTGGTGTGATGTTCTCGCGTACTGCCGACATCATGTACTTCACTGGTAACGCTATCCAGACTGCTTATAACCACCGTAACCCATTCATCGTTCCTAACTCTGTACAACAAGTCGGTACCGATGATGATGGCAACCCCATCTACGGTGACAACACCACATTCCTTACACCAACCAATATGTTCAGCTACTGGGATGCTGGTGGTGACAAACTCGATGCAGCATTCCTGCTCGACAAGAGCTATGTGAAACTGCGTAGCGTAGTTTTGAACTGGGATCTCCCCAGCAAGTGGTTTGCCAAGACCTTCCTCACTGGTGTGAGCATCTCGGCATTCGGTAACAATCTCTTTGTATGGACTCCTAAGAGTAATACCTTCATCGATCCCGAAATCACTTCGTTCGGTAATGACCTCGAAGGTAACTTTGGTGAGTATTCGGCTAACCCAAGCTCACGCAAGTTTGGTTTCAACCTAAAGGTTAAATTCTAATTTATTTGTAATGACTATGAAAAAGATATTATTATTTACCGCTGTAGTAGGTTTGGTGGCTCTTTCGTCGTGTGATCTCGACATCAACGACAACCCCAACTTCCCATCACCAAATGATGTGACTGTGGACTTGATGTTCCCGTCAGTGGAGAACTTCGTAGCCGATGCTGTGGGTGACCAGATGTTCAACTATGCAGGTTTCTTCTCACAGTATTTCGAGCAGATGCCTGAAGCTAACCAGTATAATGATATTGCTGAGTTGCATCTCGATGAAGGTTCTAACCTCTTCGATCGTTGCTATCGCAATCTCTATGCTGGTGCCTTGCAGGATATCGAAGACATCTTGAGTCGCGACGACAATACAAGCGATATTTTCGCTTGCAAGGTTATCCGTGCATACGCATTCCAGTTGTTGGTTGACAACCTGGATCAGGCTCCTTACACCGAGGCGTTGCAGGGAAGTGCCAACAGCCAGCCCAAATGGGATCTTGGCAAGGACATTTTCGCTGGTATTCTTCAAGAACTCGATGAAGCTGAAAGTAACCTCAGCGGCCAGGTGATGGGTCTCACCGATCCAATGCTGAACAAGAATATGGATCAATGGAAGGGCTTTGCCAACGCTCTGCGTCTACGAATCTATGTGCGCATGATTGCTGCAGGTGTTGATGCTGCAGGCTATCAGTCAAAGGCTGTCGCACTCGTGAAGGCCAACAAATTCTTCACAGGTGATATCACTTGGGATGTTTACAGCAATTCGGAAGGTCAGTATAACCCATGGTATCAGGCCAACTACAAGCGTCTGGCTGCCAATATCGTAGCTGCATACCCTATCGTCAGTTACTATAAGACAACCAATGACCCACGTATCGCCTATGCTATAGCTCCCAATGAGGATGCTGGCGAATATGTAGGTCAGATTCCTGGCGGCAAGGTTCCTACCAAGACTTGGAACGGCGACTGGAAGAACAAAGACGTGAGCGCTATCAAGGGTGCTCCTGCACTGTTCATGCCTATCTATCTTTTCACTCAGAGCGAACTGCAATTCCTCATTGCAGAAATTCAGTTGAAATATGGCAATAATGCTTCTGCAGCCAAGGAAGCCTACGAGGCTGCTGTAAAGGCCGACTTCGCTTCTCGTGGTGTAGCAGGTGCCGATGCATTCCTCGCTGGTAACCTTGTCAACTGGGACAAGGCTTCTGACAAGGCTAAGCTTATCGGTATGCAAAAATGGGCTGCCCTGTTCTATCGCAACCACATGGAAGCCTGGAGCGAAATACGTCGTACCGATATTCCCGCTACAAGTGCTAAGAGTGGTAAGGACATCTTTACCGATCCTACTGTTTACACTGCTGGTGACATGATTGTTCCTGCTACCAACCATATTGAGGCTGGTGGCCTTTGCAAGCGCGTTCCTTATCCACAGAATGCACGTCAGTTGAATGTGAACACTCCACCTGCTAAGTTGCTTAGCGACCGCGTGTTCTGGGATGCAAAGTGATAACGACTGAGTTTTAATCACATTAATAGAGATATTATTATGAAAAAGATATTTTTATATGCTACAGCCCTATTGCTGAGTTCGGTCGCGTTCACTTCGTGTAACGATGATAAAGACGAACTCACCGATTCCAGGCTGACCAACTATGTGGTGCTTGAGATGCAAGGTGACGACTTCGTTGCCTGGCCTGTAGGCACAAAGTATGTTGATGAAGGCTGCAAGGCTACTCTCGGTGGAGAGGATGCTTCTTCTCGCCTAGTGACTGAAGGTGTTGAGGATGTTGACTACAACACAATCGGTTTCTATGAAATCACTTATTCGGCTGTAAACGATGATGGTTTCCCCATCTCTGTCAGCCGCACTGTGTGCGTCTACGACCCCACTTACACATCTGACATCTCGGGTAAGTATGATACTGATATGGCAGCAACCGTTTATCTAGGTAAGATTAATGGCGTGAAAGACTGGTATCCGTTCTCTGACTGGGCTGCAGGTTATGGCAACACTACTCAGTGTACAGGTCTTACATTCCAGAAGGTTGTGCCAGGTATATTCTACTGCAATGACCTGCTGGGCGGCTGGTACTGGCAAATCAGAAACTATGGTACCAGCTATGCAATGACAGGTTATGTCAGTGTTGACAATGATGGAAACGTAGAACTCATCGACAGCTATATCTCTGGCTGGGGAGATGGTCTTGACTACATTGAAGATGGCAAGTATGACTTCGACACGAAGACCATCAGTTACAAGCTGTGCTATGCTGGCCAAATCTACATGAATCCCGTTATGAAGTGGGTGAAACCACTCGAGGAGGAATAATCAACACTATTAATTGTTAACAGACAATATGACTATGAAAAAGTATATTTTAATGATTGCAGCGTTGTTCACTTTAGGGCTGGCCACCACATCTTGCGATACGATGACCAATGAGCCCGAGGGTGGCGACAAAATCGGCGACATGGCAGGTCACTGGGAAGTTACCGTTGATGCAGTTGACGAAGACGGCAACGTTCTTTATGAAGACCCATACGGCATGGGGGTTGTGGATATTAACACCTATGCAACAGTGAATGATGACACCGACAAGATGTGGCTCTATGATGGCTCATTCTATGGCCTGCAACTGCTGGTGCCTATCAAACTGGATGCTCGCACCTTCGAAGTGACCAATGTTCCTTACGATCTGGCAGAAACTGGCAATACTACTCTCAAAGGTAAGATTATGCCAAAGGCTGGTAGGAATCTGCACGGAATGCCTGTTGATAGCATCTGCATTGAAGCTACTTTCGATGACGATCCTAATGGCCTTATCTGGCGTTATTCTGGCATCCGTTATCAGGGCTTCACCGAGTAATAAGTAATTAGCGAGTTTTATCGCAACTATATGATAAAGCAGGGCAGGCCATTCGAGCCTGTCCTGCTTGCTTTATACTATGCTGCGACATGTCAGGAACTAAAAAAACAGCAATTATTTTGTCCTTTCATACGCATTATGTAACGTTGACCTTCGGTCGAAGTTACTCACACTCGGCATAAAAAATAAAAAAACTTCGTTTTTCATTTGTTTCTGCTCTCGCTTATTCGTAACTTTGTCCTTCGAAAAGAACAAAAACATTAATATACACTACTATGAATGACGTGAAATTCTATCTCGACGCAGCCGAGAAAAAAATGCAGGAAGCCGTTGCGTTCCTCGACGACTCGCTGGCACACATCCGCGCCGGCAAGGCCAACGTGAAGATTCTTGACTCCATTCGTGTGGAGTACTACGGCAACAAAGTTCCCATCAATAATGTCGCTAACGTGAGTGTGCCCGACCAGCGCACAATCGCCATTATGCCGTGGGAAAAGACAATGTTCCGTGTGATTGAGAAAGCTATCATTGACTCCAATGTGGGTATCATGCCCGAGAACAATGGCGAGGTAATTCGCCTCAACATTCCGCCTTTGACCGAAGATCGCCGCAAGCAACTGGTGAAAGACTCTAAGAATGAATCGGAAAAAGCACGCGTAAGTGTGCGTAACGCACGTCGTGAGTGCATCGACGGCCTTAAAAAAGCCGTAAAGGAAGGCATGAGCGAAGATATTTCGAAGGATGGTGAAGAAAAGGTTCAGAAACTTCATGACAAATACATGAAGAAAATCGATGAAGTATTTGCTGCCAAGGAAAAAGAAATCCTCACCGTGTAATACTCAAGAAGAACGATATAAAAAGCCGAGTTGCCATATAGGAGACTCGGCTTTTTACAAAAACGTTCATAATTAAGATCTGAACTCTTTTACAACTTATATTTTGTCTCTTTGCGTTAGCATAATGGCAATTATGCAGACGCCAGACGGGGTGCTGCTCAACTCGAAAAAGAGTAACTATATTCAACGGCAAACAAGCCCATAACTATTACCTGCTACTGAATAATAACATATTATCGCAAATAAAGAAAGAATGCTTAAATTTGCACTTAATCTATTACTAGCATGGACAGAAGAGGATTTATAAAAAATGCATCATTGGCAGCAGTTGGAGGACTATTGACAGTTTCACCGTTTGGCGAAATTGTCGCCTCTGACATTGACAAAACTGAAGATATTTATAATAAAACCAAAAAGAATATGAAAGTACTATTGATTAATGGCAGCGCACGCCGCAATGGCAATACCTTTATTGCACTCACAGAAGCTGCAAACACATTGCAACAGCTTGGTATTGAAACCGAAATAGCACAAATAGGCGTCAGAGCGGTACGAGGATGCATCGCATGCAACCAATGCATGATTCATTCCCTTGGCAAATGCGTATTTGATGACGATGTATGCAATGAAATCATCGACAAGATGAGTGATGCCGATGCACTCATTATAGGATCTCCTGTCTATTATGGCCAACCAAACGGTAGCGTACTGTCGCTCATGCAGCGCATGTTCTACTCTGCTGGCAGCAAGGTGAGGAACAAACCTGCCGCCGCAGTGTGTGTCTGTCGCCGTGGTGGCGCCACAGCGGCGTTTCAGACCCTTAACATGCCTTTCCAGATGATGAACATGCCTGTCGTAACGTCGCAATACTGGAATATCGTTTACGGCACTTCGGAAGGCGAAGCCTCACTCGACATTGAGGGATTGCAGACCATGCGTACTTTGGCCACCAATATGGCTTGGCTTCTCAATAAAATCCATGCTGACGGTAATCCCGACTACCCGAAATACGAAAGGCAAAAGCCCATGAATTTCATCAGATAGGATGACATGTGTTTTCCGCCCATAAGCTTTGTCCAAACCTATTCAACATATGATAAAAATCATAAACTATAAACAGGCAAATTTGTATCTGGCATCATGGACGAAATCAAGGTTTATCATTCTCTATGGAGAAATGCAATAATCATTACTGTGTGTGTAATTGTCATTTGTGCCATATTAATATTTCATCTTGGGAAGAAGAATCCGTTCATGGATTGGTTTTTCGTTCTTTTTTTCGGAGGAGTAGGATTATTCTCGGCATACCCAGTTATGAAAGAGAGAATAAAAGGTAAACCTTACATCGTTATTACCGACAAGAAGATATTAGTGTATAATAGAGAATTCTTGGAAATAAGGTTTGCTGATATTGAGTCGTTTTCTCTTTCAGGAAAGAACATAGTAATAGAATATAAGAATGATGCTACATTAGAAGTATTAATGACAGGCCCATTAACCATTACACCGCAAAAGCTATGCGAGTTAATGAATGAAAGACTAACGACATACCGACAAATGAAGATAGGAGAGGTATACATTAGCACAACAAAATAGATTCAGAATGTTTACCCTAAAGAGAAAGTTGTCACTAACTCTTTTGTTGGCAGTGCTTTGTATGGCAATGTCGGCAAAGGATCAGCAAAACATAATAAAAGGCCGCATTGTTGAGGCGGACGGTACACCAGTGATGTATGCTTCCGCCTACTTGGCGTCAGGTAAGAAAATCCTTACCGGCACCTTGACTGATACGCTCGGTGTTTTCTTAATACAAGGGCAATTCGAGGGCAAATACGATTTCAAAGTCAGCCTAATCGGATATGAAGACACCATGCAAGTCTTAAACTTGAAAAAAGGCGAAATACTCGACCTAGGAGACATAGTGGTCAAGCAAAAAGAAATATTGTTTGACGGCATAGTCGTCTATGGTGAAGCCACAGCAAAGAATGTGACACTGGAGAAGACTCGCATCAATCTTGCTTCAAGCATGAGCGCCACAACAGGATCGGTGATTGACGCTCTCAGAGGTTCATCGGCAGTCACATTCGATGGCAACGGGCAAGTGTCGATACGGGGCAACAACAATGTGCTGATCCTTGTTGATGGCGTACCCACCACACTTGACGGACTAGGAGGAATACCAGCCGCCAATGTGCAGAGTATCGACGTTGTGACCAGTCCCGACGTGAAATATGATTCAGAAGGCACTGGAGGCATCATCAGCATCGTATCGAAGAAACAAATCAGCAACGCCTTCACAGCAATGGCTTCGGCCAACTATGGTTTCAGCAACCTTTTCAATGCCAATTTTGCCATGAGCTATAATACTGGGCGATGGGGGTTGCGTTTCAACTACAACGGCAAGTATGAGAAAGACCGCATCAAGAGCGAGTTGCACAGAACTATCACACCCACCAGCACCACTCTTCACCAAATCATTGACGCACACAAGAAAACCACTGGGCATAATGTGGGGCTGAACGCCAGCTTCAAAGCCACCAAAAGGGATGTCCTGACTCTTGATATTAAGGTTGGTTTCCCGAGGATAAACAATCTTCAGATGATGCACAACCACTTTGACGTTGGTGGCTTAGCTAACGAACAGGTACGTATGACCGACATCGACTTTAACCGTGAGATGGTAGAAAGTTCGTTAGGCTTCAAACACATCTATGACCCAAGCAAACGTGAACTCAGCACGATGCTGTCATTTTCAGCCATCAATGGTCACCGTCCCTCGTATTACCATGAGGACGGACTGATGACACAATATTCCAAATCAGGTGGAAGACCGCGCATCACCACTTTCCAACTTGACTATATGACCATGTTGGGCAAAGGGAAACTGGAAACGGGCGTAAAGATGACATGGCGAAACAACAATATCGACCACAAAATGTATGAACTTGATGAGGCTGGCGAATGGCAGCTCTCTATTCCATTGAGCAACGACTTGAAACACAACGAATACATTCCTGCGGCTTATGCCATGTACTCGTCAAGGTTCTCGGAAAAATTGTCTTATAAGGCTGGAGTACGCGTTGAGTTCAGCCATGTCACACTGCATGGAGAGAAGGACCACTTTGACGAATCGAGCAACTGCTACTTCATTGCACCGAATGTGGTGCTGAACTACCGCATCAGTGAGCCGTGGTCACTATCATTCGGCTTGTCGAGAAGAATATCCCGCCCCACCTATCCGCAACTCAATCCCTACATCAATCTTATCGACAGGTACACCTACGAGACTGGCAATGTGCGACTTAAACCAGAAAAAGCGAACAAGGTTGATTTAGGCTACAGCTACATCAGCCAAAAGTTCAAAGTGAGCGGTAACGCTTACCTCAATTACACACAAGATTACATCAATCAGATTGCCTATCTTGATAAGGACATTCTCGTGACGACATTCATAAACGGCGAAATGGATCTGAAAACTGGTGTCGAGCACAACATGAAGTGGAATGCATCCCTGTGGATGAGCATGGATGTCAGTGCCAACGTTTTCTACTCCAAGTCACGCGGCGAATGGCAGGAGACGAAATACTCAAATCATGGCTGGACATTCAACGGCAGCGCATCTTTGAGCCTTTTCCCAATCAAGGGAATGACAGTCCAAGCCCAGTATTTCGTGACCACACCGCAATACTTCCCGCAATTCACCGCCAAGACCGTGCATTACTGCAATATAGGCATACGCCAGCAAGTGCTTAACAAATCCTTGACTTTGTCAGCCTTGGTGACCGACGTGTTCAACACGCAAAGGTGGAATATTTCAGCCGATAATCCTGTGTATTCCCTCGTCAACACAAGCAAGAATCGCAGCCGGATATTTTGGCTTGGTATCAGCTGGAATTTCCACTCGCACAAGCCGTTAGGAGGTCAAAAGAAACAAGAGGAAGACCGCAGCATCATTAGACTGGGTGATTAGACGACATAGTCTTTTACACCATGATTAAGAATCAAAATCATTGCACCTAAAAGAGGTAGTTTTCATGGTAAATAATCCAAATATCACACTCTTTGACGGGCGCAATAAAACAAATGACAATACGTTATATAAATAAAAAATAAGGAAACAACTATGAAGAAATTATTAATGATTGCAGTAGCGGTGTTGACAATGAGTATGGCCGCACACGCACAAGATGTAAAGACCTATGAGAACAAGGCGTTCTCGA
The DNA here is from genome assembly GCA_017651515.1 of Muribaculaceae bacterium. Classification (GTDB taxonomy): domain Bacteria; phylum Bacteroidota; class Bacteroidia; order Bacteroidales; family Muribaculaceae; genus Sodaliphilus. The sequence continues at coordinate 78,105 of JAGCCU010000034.1, forward strand.
TTGATTATCCTGCAGACTGGGAAGTGACCTGGGACAGCGAAACGTTCGTAAACCTGGCCTCTGAGGATGGTGACATCCGTTTTGACGCCAGTTACAGTCCCGAAGGTCCAAAGAAGTCAGATTTGCAGAAATGTGTTGACAACTGGTCATATATGAAAGAAGGCAACGGACACAAGGTTGACCAGAAGTTGGTGAAGGAAGACTATGCACTCGTTCGTTCTATCGCAACCGATGAAGAAGATGGCACTCAGACCGTAGAGGTGTGGTTTATTATGATCTCAACCGAACCGGAATGCTTCTCCGGCTCGATAACGAGTCCATTTGAGGCGCCAACGACGCTATCGACATTCTTGTCGGTATGCTCGCTACACTAAGTCCGAAATGAGAAAAAGCTGAACTCGATTAGATTCTTCTAAACACTAAAAAATTCAGGTTTTTGCTATATGACTGGAATTATCATTTTATCAGTTGTTACAGCAATTATCATATTCCTTTGTGCTATCATCTTGTCAGGGAAGGGTAATCATCTGATTGCCGGCTATAACACTGCAAAGGTAGGCATTATTTCTCTACTTGCGCTTGTTTTTAGGGATTTGTTGTTCATCAGCTTATTCAGCTTTCTCCCCGTTTACTGTCATTGATATGACCATAAGTTAAGCGGTTGATTTAAACAACAAAGGTAACTCAACCGATTAGACCTTGAAAAGACGCAACGATAAATTGGAATTTACTTTTTCCTTTTTTTACGCCACCTAATAGCAAATCCCAAAATCACTATGGCAGCGATAATATAAAAGAAATATCTCACAATAAAAATAATAATAAACAGAAAAGTTTGATAACTATATTGCCCAACCTTTTCCATGAAAGAGGCGTTTTCGTCAATCTGATAGAGATGGTATCTTGGCAATATATATTCTTCATTTCCTTCATATAGCCTGAGCGTATCTAATGACTCGTTTACAATAGTTGAGTCCGGATTTGATATTACATTTTTATATACCTCGTTATCCGAATCAGCCTTAGTCCAAGTAATTATGATATAGGGATGTTTGTATTCATAGTGTCCGCATACATAATCGGTGAAACGGCCAACAAAATCAGTTGAAGAGATTTCTCCCTCTACCTGAGAGTTCGATTCGAACTCTATATAAATCCTTTCGCAAGCATTGTAATAGCCTTGATAACTCTTGCCTGTAAGGTTGTTATTATCGCAAGAGTATAAAGACACAGCAACAAGGCAAAGGAACACC
>JAGCCU010000035.1 GCA_017651515.1 Muribaculaceae bacterium
GTCAGAGTGGTTTTACCGTGGTCAACGTGACCGATAGTACCGATGTTCACGTGTGGTTTTGATCTTTCAAATTTCTCTTTTGCCATAACTTAGTATTTTAATAAATGATTAACATTCAGTTATTCATCGCATATTTACATATTACTCTCCGCCTCGCCTTGAACGCGTATGGCCGCTTTCAAAGAAGGGAGGCGAAGGCAAAGATATGTATCTTGAGCCGATGGCGGGATTTGAACCCGCGACCTCTTCCTTACCAAGGAAGTGCTCTACCCCTGAGCTACATAGGCGGTGTTTCTTTTTGAGCGGAAGACGGGACTCAAACCCGCGGCCCTCAGCTTGGAAGGCTGATGCTCTATCAACTGAGCTACTTCCGCAACAATTCTGTGGGTAGAGATGGATTCGAACCACCGAAGCGATGACGCAGCAGATTTACAGTCTGCCCCATTTGGCCACTCTGGAATCTACCCAAGCCTTTTGTTTTGAGCCTCTTGTCGGATTCGAACCAACGACCCCGAGATTACAAATCACGTGCTCTGGCCAACTGAGCTAAAGAGGCATTTAGTAATGATTTATCTCCTCCAAAAATGGGTTTGATGTCATTTGCGGCTGCAAAGTTACTGCTAATTTTTGAACTGGCAAATAAAGTCGACCTTTTTTTTCAAAAAAAATGAACACATCCTACTTTATATGCTCATACACACATCGTTAAGCAAAAAGCCTACAGTATCACACCGTCATCGCCTCCGGCACACACCTTATTTATATAATATCCACTTTTCAAAACACCTCCCCAATACATTGAGAACTGCAACACAGACAACAGGACGAGGAACAACCGCAGCACAATAGACCGAACTTCGACATAATTAAGGTCGGCTCCCATACGAGAACCCCTTCATTATTAAATAAAGTTGACAGTATTCAGTTGGTTTGTTTACATCGCCACTCAATAAGTTGTCATCATCTTTGAGGAGATTGACTATTACCTTTATACATTGTTCATATGATTCTGATTGAACATAAAGTTATAAATTGTAAGAATTTCTAACATCGAGATATTGAATATTCGGTAAATTATGTGTATCTTTGCAGCCGAAAAGGGTCTAACTAATTGATACTATTCCCGTTCAACCATTAAACACAAAACATAAACAAACCATAAAATTAAAGTCATGAACAATTCTGTGATTACATTTCCATTACCTGCCAATGAGCCAGTAAAGGCTTATATGCCAGGTTCCCCCGAGCGTATTGCCCTCGACAAAGAACTTGAACGTCAAAGCAACTTGGTGGTTGATATCCCCATTATCATAGGCGGAAAGGAAATCCGCACCTGCGATGTGGGCCAAGTCACTTGCCCGCACGACCACAAGCACGTGCTTGCCACTTATCACAAGGTGACCCAGAAAGAAGTTGAGCTGGCTATCGAAACAGCCATGGAAGCGTGGAAAAAGTGGAGCCGCACTCCATGGACTACCCGCGCAGCCATCGTGATGAAAATGGCCGAACTGCTTGCCACCAAATATCGTCCCATCATGAACGCAGCCTGTATGCTCGGCCAGAGCAAGAACATCTTCCAGGCTGAAATCGACTCGGCATGCGAGACTATCGACTTCTTCCGCTACAACGTGCACTATGCTTCGAAAATCTACGCCATGCAGCCTAAGGACGGCATTGCTCAGTTAAACCACACTGAATATCGCCCACTCGAGGGCTTCATCCTGGCAGTGACTCCGTTCAACTTCACTTCTATTGCTTCTAACCTTTGCATGACACCTGTACTGATGGGTAACGTAGCATTGTGGAAACCATCAACCACTGCCCTGTTGAGCAACTACTACCTCATGCAACTCTACAAAGAGGCAGGCTTGCCCGATGGCGTAGTGAACTTCCTGCCAGGTAGTGGTGCAATGATTGGCCAGGTTGCCACTCAGTCAAAGCACTTTGCCGGCATACACTTCACCGGCAGCACCGACACCTTCAAGTCGCTGTGGAAACAAGCAAGCATGAATGTTGACAAGTATGTGTCCTATCCTCGCTTGGTTGGTGAGACCGGCGGAAAGGACTTCATCTTCGTGCACCCGTCAGCCGACAAGAAAGCCGTGGCTACAGCAGCATTCTGCGGAGCTTTCGAGTTCCAAGGCCAGAAATGCTCGGCTGCTTCGCGCATGTACATTCCCAAGAGCTTATGGCCCGATGTGCTTGCCGATATGAAACGCATGGCAACAGAAGTTAAGATGGGCGATGTGAAAGATGCCACAAACTTCATCAACGCCGTTATCGACGAAGCTTCATTTGACAAGTGCAAATCATATATCGACTATGCTCGTGAGGCCGCAGATGCCAACATCGTCCTTGGCGGCAACTACGACAAGAGTGTGGGCTGGTTCGTTGAACCAACGGTAATCGAGACCTCTAATCCCAACTTCAAGTCGATGGAAGAAGAAATCTTCGGTCCCATTATCACCGTTTATCCCTATGATGACGACAAGGTAGAAGAAACTGTGAAACTGTGCGACGAAACATCGCCTTACGGATTGACCGGCGCCGTATTCGGACGCGACCGCATGGCCGTGGAATGCATTACCGACAAGCTTTGCTATGCTGCCGGTAACTTCTATATCAACGACAAGCCGACAGGAGCAGTTGTAGGCATGCAACCATTCGGTGGCGCACGCGCCAGTGGTACTAACGACAAGGCCGGCGGCGAGTTCAACCTGATACGCTGGATTATCCCGCGCGTTATCAAGGAAACTCTCGTTTCGCCAACCGACTATCGTTATACCTACATGAAATAATCCCCACCGGCACAAGTTTTTATGGATCCCAAAGGATTATTAGCACCTTGTAAAATCAACGTAAGTTCAGAGACTGGCAGGCTGCGTGCCGTGCTACTCCATCGCCCTGGAGTGGAGATAGAGCGCATGACACCCATCAATGCCGGCCAGGCTCTCTATAGCGACATCCTGAACAAGCAACTCGTCGACTGCGAGTATGACAACTTCAGCGGCGTGTTAAGCAAATGGGCTCAGGTGTACTATGTGAGCGACATCTTGCAGCACCTGCTTGTTGACGATGAAATTAAGCGCGAACTTGCCGATGACGAGGTCATCAAGATAGCACAGGATTTAAGCGACGGCTCTGAAACCGACGTGGCAAAGCAGCTCACCCGTATCCTTATCGAAGGCTACGAGCACCCAGACTGGGACGGAATGAGCGAAGAACGCTACTTGGTAAAGCCGCTGTACAACCTGTTCTTTACACGCGACGCTTCGTCAACGGTGTATAACCGTGTGCTCATCAACTCTATGAGTTTCGAGGTACGCAAACGCGAGACGCTAATATACAATGCCATATTCCACCATTTCTTCCATGTGGACACCCTCGACACCCTTGCATGGAATGCCGAGGCACGCACCGAGGGCGGTGACGTGCAGATTGCCTCTCCTGATCTATTATGCATCGGGCAGGGCATCCGCACTAATCCCAAGGGCATTGAATATCTGGCTCAGCAGTTTGCGGCTGAACGAGACCACTTCAACATCCTCGTACAGGAATTGCCACACAATCCCGAATCGTTCATCCATCTAGACATGGTGTTCACCTTCCTGGGCAAGCACCAATGCATGGCTTTTGAGCCTATGCTGACAAAGCGCGGACTCTTTTCCGACAAGGACACCACTCTGATCAACATCGACCATGGCAAGATCACCTACCATCGTGTCGATAACATGGTGGCAGGACTTAACTCGCTTGGATGGGAAATCGAGCCGGTACTGGGCGGTGGCAGAGACCCTTGGGTGCAGTTGCGTGAACAATGGCACAGCGGCGCCAACTTCTTTGCACTGGGCGATGGCAAGATAATAGGTTACCAGCGCAATTACAACACAATTGACGCGCTCAACAAAGCCGGGTTCGACGTGCTGGATGCCTTAGACGTGGTAAGTGGAAAAGTGAGTATGGACGACCACGAGAAATTCGTCGTCGTATTCCCCGCCTCCGAACTTCCACGTGCCGGTGGCGGAGCACGCTGCATGACAATGCCGCTGCTGCGCGACAACGAGTAATGCTAACATCGTCACAATACATGACAGCCAGAACACACGAATGTTCTGGCTGTTTTTTTATGTTTTACAATTTTGTGAAAGCCAATTCTTGACTGGAATGGTTATAAAACGATGAGCTATTATTGCAGCTCCGAGAGTTACCAATAATAAAACTGCAATGAAGAGCCATGCCGACAAATTCAGGTTTAATGCTTCTACAGTTTTGCGCACCAACCCAATAGTAAGATACTGCAAAATGTAAATTTCCATGCTTAGCAGACCCACCTTTACCAACAAAGACATCGACAATAAACGTGTGAAAACACCTTTCGACGTGAATTGGCTGGAAAAAACAACTATCAACATAACCACCGGCAAATACCACAATATGGTGTATTGCACCATTTTAAGAGTATTTGGGATTTTATAAACCAGTATGTTGCATGCTATTGCCAATAATATCGCTAACACTTCTATAACAGTGGCTCTGGACATTGGTAGCGACTTACTTTTGACACTAAACTCATCCATTACCCTGAACAAGGTCATACCGAGAGCAAAGTCTATCATTCGTGTTGCCGGGCATATATAATACAAATAGTCGCCCCTGGGTTGCAAAGCATATAACATTAAATAATATACTCCGCCTATAACAAAAAACATGATGATCTGGTCTCGCAGTGACACTCGCTTGAAAATACCATTAAGCATCGGAAAGCAAATATAGCATACAAGAAGCGAGCTCACGAACCATGCCACCTCATTATAGGAAAAACAATAATAGGAATCAGGGATAAAGCTCTGTAACAACAGCGCATGCAACGGCAAATCCCATCGCAAGCCCCAGGCCGAGAATATCAAAACAGCAATTAACGTTAGCCAGTAAAGTGGCAGAAAATGTGCAATACGACGATTGACTATATGCTTGACCCCACTCCAGTTTGGTGGCGTATCATTATAGTGCATAGCCATCAGATAGCCACTCAGAACAAAGAAAAACGTAATGACAAAACGCGTTATCATGCCACCGCAAACCGATACCTGAAGGTGATACAATACAATCTCGGTAATCGCCAAGGCTCGCAGTCCATCCAATGCTTTTATACGTTTTCCGCTCATCTAGGTATTATTTATAGCATAGCTGTTAATCAATTGTGACGCGGGCAAAGCTTCCGGTCTCGGTATCGCGTATGCCGAAGAAGTCGGGTTCATCGATAATCTCAGGTTCAGCAACATCGGCAAAGTTATGCTCTATCACGTCTCGCAACTCAGCAAACTTATCTTTAGCCGCCTTCTCATCGCTGAAATGAAACGTGTCACTGGCACTGCTACCCTCGCTAAAATAACTGAATGTTACTATTATTTTTTTCATCAAATACCATTTCAAAAATTCAGTTGCCAAAGTTACGACAAAACTGTTAATAAACCAAAACCAATGACAGCACTTTGAACATCTTTAATTACATTTGTAACTGATAATCACCAAAATCGGAAATTATGAAACATTTTCTTATACTGATTATGACCGTCTTGGCGGTCACCGTCATGGCACAGGAATATACCATGCGTGCGACCAAGTATCACCCAGGAATGGGCGGTGCCGGATGGGTTACAGCCAGCGGTTCACGCATCGACAACAGCAGGCTTAAAAACTACGAAATACGCTGGGTGGCACTGTCTCCCGACATGTTCCGCCAATACGGCTTCAAGATGGGCGACACAATCGTAGTGAAGTGCGACCGCGTGCCAAAACTTGAAGGCAAATGGGTTGTAAAAGACCGCATGGGAGCACGTCTGCGCAAGCGCATCGATTTTCTGCTGCCTAGGGGTGACAATTATGGTTTCACAAGTCCGGTAAATGTCACTATCGAGAAGCAAAAAGAATAGGCAAAAACACCAATATTTGATTAAAAATAGTTAAAAAGCGACTTCAATAGTCGCTTTTTCTATTTCTTATCAAAATCTCTGGTGTTTTCGAGCGTAAAAGTAGCTTCGAAAAATATTATTTTGTATTGTCAATTTTAATCATCTACTCAATTGTCTATTATCAATTTATTTACTACCTTTGCAGAGTTTTTACCGACATCAACTAATTAACTTTACATAGTTTCCACACAATGAACAAGATTGTATCTAAAGAGAAATTTTCGGAGAACGTGACCAAGCTCGTTGTCGAGGCTCCTCTTATTGCCAAGGCACGTCGCGCAGGTCACTTCGTGATTGTGCGCTGCGGTGAAAAGGGGGAACGCATCCCTTTGACTATTGCTGACAGCGACATCAAAGCTGGTACCATTACCCTAGTCATCCAGGCTGTAGGTGAATCGACCAAGAAGATTTGCGCCCTTGAGCCTGGTGATGCCCTTACCGACGTGGTAGGCCCTCTTGGACAAGCCACTCACATTGAGAACTATGGCACCGTTCTGTGCTGCGGCGGTGGCGTTGGCGTTGCTCCTTTGTTGCCCATCATCCGCGCCATGAAAGCTGCTGGCAACCGCGTGGTAAGTGTGCTGGCAGGCCGTTCCAAGGAACTTATCATCATGGAAAAGGAAGTGCGCGAGTCGAGCGACGACGTTATCATCATGACCGATGACGGCTCATATGGCAAAAAAGGACTTGTAACCGCTGGCGTAGAAGAAGTTATCAAACGCGAAAAGGTTGACTATTGTGTTACCATTGGTCCTGCCATCATGATGAAATTTGTGGCAAAGCTGACCAAGGAATATAACGTACCCACCGAGGCCTCGCTCAACGCAATCATGGTTGACGGTACCGGAATGTGTGGTGCTTGCCGTGTGACAGTGGGAGGAAAGACCCGCTTCGTGTGTGTAGAAGGTCCCGAATTCGATGCTCACCAAATTGACTTTGACGAGCTGATGATGCGTCTCAAAGGTGCACAATAAACTTCACAATTCCTAATCTCTATTTAATAACTGGCTTTGCGTTATGCCTGAAGCCGCAATAAAGAATAAACACAATGGAAAGCAACGATAATACCTCACGCAACGAACAATGGCGCGTTGACCTGCGCAACAGCAAGTCTCCCAAAGAGCGTACCGCCATCACACGCGTAGAAATGCCACAGCTCGACCCAGCCTACCGAATCACCTGCAATGAAGAGGTGAACCAAGGCATCAGCGAGGAACAGGCAGTCCTCGAGGCCTCTCGATGCCTCGACTGCGCCAACCCACAGTGCGTTACCGGTTGTCCAGTGAACATCAATATTCCCAAATTCATCAAGAACATAGAACGCGGACACTTTGCTGACGCCGCTGCTACTCTTAAGGAAACCAGCTCGCTGCCAGCCGTATGTGGTCGCGTATGTCCTCAAGAAAAGCAATGCGAAAGCAAATGCATCCACCTGAAGATGAAACACCCCGCTGTAGCCATCGGCTATCTGGAGCGTTTTGCCGCTGACTGGCAACGAAACCACGATGATGGTCGTCTGCCCGAAGTGGCTCCCTCCAACGGCATAAAGATTGCCGTTATCGGCAGTGGTCCCAGTGGACTCACATTCGCTGGCGATATGGTGAAGCGTGGTTACGACGTAACAGTATTTGAGGCATTACACGAGATTGGCGGTGTATTGAAGTACGGCATCCCCGAATTCCGCCTCCCCAACAGCATTGTTGATTTTGAAATCGACGGTTTGAGACGCATGGGCGTGAAATTCGAGAAAGATGTGCTCGTAGGCAAGACCATCACTTATGATGATCTCCACGAAATGGGATTCAAAGGCGTGTTCGTTGGCTCTGGAGCCGGTTTCCCACGCTTCATGGACATTCCTGGCGAGAATCTTAACGGAGTGATGTCAAGCAACGAATACCTCACCCGCATCAACCTGATGGGTGCAGGACGCGGTGGCGACACCCCCGTGCTGACCGGCAAGACAATCGCCGTTATTGGTGGTGGCAACACTGCAATGGACTCTACACGCACTGCAAAGCGTATGGGAGCCGACCGTGTCATTCTCGTGTATCGTCGCAGCGAACAGGAGATGCCTGCACGTCTCGAAGAAGTGGGACATGCCAAGGAAGAGGGCATTGAGTTTATGACACTGCACAACCCAATCGAGTACATTGGTGATGAAAAGGGACATGTGATAGCCATGCGCATCCAGCGTATGGAACTGGGCGAACCCGATGCCAGTGGCCGCCGCTCACCGGTACCCGTTGAAGGAGCAATCGAGGAAATCCCTGTAGATTTGGTTATAGTAGCTGTGGGTGTTTCACCCAACCAACTTGTGCCACGCTCAATTCAAGGCCTGGATGTGAGCCGACGCAACACCATCGTGGTGAACGAAGAGACAATGCAGTCGAGCGTTAGCGATCTCTATGCAGGTGGCGACATCGTACGTGGTGGCGCTACTGTAATCCTCGCTATGGGTGACGGCCGACGTGCCGCCCTCAACATGCACAACCAGCTCAGTGCCAAATAGCATTTATCCTTAGGATAACAACACACATTCCCGATGGTGAGGCAAATATCGTCTCCACCATCGGGATTTTTTACGAAAATGCAGGTTACATGAGATAGAATTGACAAAAAAACATTAATTTTGCAAATTCCATATATTGGGATAGTATATATTTGTCTAACCATAACTGTTATAGCATCGTGACGGGTATCAATAAATGGCGCATCGATGACAGCGCCGAACTCTACAACATCAAGGGCTGGGGCCTGAAGTATTTTTCCATCAACGAACAGGGGCACATGACCGTTACGCCCAAGCAAAGCTGCGTATCAGTAGACCTTGTGGAAGTAATGGACGAACTGCGTTCGCGCAACATCACTGCGCCTACTCTGCTCCGCTTTCCAGACATCCTTGACAATCGTATTGAAAAGATTGCCAGCTGCTTCAAGAAAGCCGCCAAGGAATATGAGTATACTGGACAGAACTTTGTAATCTACCCCATCAAGGTTAACCAGATGCGGCAAGTGGTGGAATAAATCGTGAGCCATGGCAAGAAGTTCAACATCGGACTTGAAGCCGGTTCAAAGCCTGAATTGCATGCCGTGCTCGCTATCAATGTGCCTGACATAAGTAATAATTCCATCATCATCTGCAATGGTTATAAAGATGAAGGATACATTGAACTTGCATTGCTTGCGCAGAAGATGGGAAGACGCATTTTCCTCGTAGTGGAAAAACTCAACGAGTTGAAACTCATAAGCGATGTAGCTCAAAGAATAGGCATAAGACCTAACATAGGCATTCGCATCAAGCTCTCAAGCAGCGGCAGCGGAAAATGGGAAGAAAGCGGAGGCGACAGCAGCAAATTTGGACTTAACACCAGTGAACTGTTTACTGCTCTGGACTTCCTGAAAGAACACGACATGACCGATTGTCTTAAACTCACGCATTTCCATATCGGCAGTCAAGTTACAAAAATACGCCGCATCAAGAATGCCCTGCGAGAAGCATCACAGTTCTACGTGCAACTGTGCAGGATGGGATTCCAACCTGAGTTTGTCGACATAGGCGGTGGACTTGGAGTAGATTATGACGGCACACGCAACAGCGCCAGTGGATACTCGATGAACTACAGCATCCAGGAATACGTCAACGATGCCGTCTATACATTCGTCGATGTGAGCAACAAGAATGAGATTCCTCATCCCAACATCATCAATGAGAGCGGACGCTCTCTCACCGCACACCACAGTGTATTGGTAATGAATGTCCTCGAGACAGCCGATTTGCCCCAATGGAACGATGATGAAGACACAGTAACGGAAGACGATAATGAACTCGTAAAAGACCTTTACGAAATCTGGGATAAAATCAATAAGGCACGGCTTTTGGAAGACTGGCACGATGCCCTGCAGATACGCGATGAAGCACTTGACCGTTTCAGTCTTGGATTGATTGATCTCCGAACCAGGGCCATGGTGGAAAAACTATTCTGGAGCGTTGCTCGCGACGTTAACTCCATCGTTGAACAGATGAAGCACGCACCCGAAGAACTCCGGTCGGTGTCGAAGATGCTGCCAGAAAAATATTTCTGCAATTTCTCTCTGTTCCAATCACTTCCCGACTCCTGGGCCATCGATCAGGTGTTCCCTGTGGTTCCCTTGCAGCGGTTGAACGAACAACCCAACCGTTATGCAACAGTTCAGGACATCACCTGCGACAGCGACGGGAAAATAGCCAATTTCATTTCACCACATGGCATTACACACTCTCTGCCTGTTCACAAACTCAAACCGGGAGAGCCTTATTATTTGGGAGTCTTCCTCGTAGGAGCCTATCAAGAAATCCTTGGCGACCTGCACAACCTCTTTGGTGACACCAACGCAGTCCACATCGATGTGTATAAAGACCACTACGAGATTGACCAGGTGATTGACGGCGAAAGCGTTGCCGAGGTTCTCGACTACGTCCAGTTCTCTCCCAAGCAACTTGTGCGCAATGTAGAAACCTGGGTGAACGACAGCATACGTGCCGGAAAGATTTCAAGTGAAGAAGGAAACGAATTTGTGCGCAATTATCGCAGCGGACTCTACGGCTATACTTACCTCGAAAAAGATTGATAAATTTAGGCCTCACCCCATCATCATCTACTTATCACTTTTAAACGATGCGTTACTTCATGCGCTTGAGCTATAACGGGATCAACTATTGCGGTTGGCAAATTCAACCGCATGACCCGAGTGTTCAGGAGACATTGGAAAGTGCTCTTGCAACATTGCTTCGCGCTGCCACTCCCATCACGGGCGCAGGCCGCACCGACACAGGAGTAAACGCTAAAATGATGGTTGCACATTTCGATGTTCAAGCGCCCATAGCCGACATACCTTTATTTGTGCGCAGCCTCAACGGCATCTTGCCACGTGACATCGCCGTTCATGATATCGTGAAGGTTCATGATGACGCTCATGCTCGTTTCGATGCAAATAGCCGCACTTATAAGTACTTCACGCACTGTTACAAGTCGCCGTTTTTATACCCTTTGAGTTGGCAGTGCAGACCTGGACTCGACTATGACTTGATGAACGAAGCTGCTGAACGTCTCCTGGATTACACCGACTTTACATCGTTCAGCAAGCTTCACACCGACGTGAAGACCAATAACTGCTGTGTGACCCATGCTCGATGGGAAAAGGAAGGCGAGCAGTGGGTGTTCACCATCACTGCCGACCGCTTCCTGCGAAACATGGTGCGAGCCGTGGTGGGAACTCTGATTGATGTCGGAACGCATAAAATCTCAATTGACAGGTTTTGTGAAATTATAGAGGAAAAAGACAGATGTCTCGCCGGCACCAGCATGCCTGGCCATGCGCTATTCTTATGGAACATCACGTACCCATACCCGCCATTTAACACTTAATCATATTCAACAATAAAGATGAAGCTTAAACTTACAATATTCTTCATTCTTGCCTTTACGATCACAGGTCATTCGCTGGCACAGGAGCGCATGATATCGATGGGTGACAGTATACCACCCATTCCCTACAGTCAATTTGTAGAGAAGAACATCATCATCATGGACATCACGACGGTGAATGGCGAATTTCCCACCTGCGACTACATCGACTCGCCCCCTAATGGATGGGGCAAATCCATAACCAACAATTTCAAGGTGCCGGGACGAATGAAGATTTCATGGGGAGAAAACCTGCTATATGACTCTGGTGATTACGCTGAAGGCATAAGCGGAATGACCATCCGCATACGAGGAAACAGTTCGGCATACGCACCGGCAAAGCCTTACAAAATTGACTTGCAGAAGAAGGCCGACCTCCTCTTTCGTAATAACCCAAGCTACAACGATAAGGACTGGGTACTTATTCGCGACATTTACCAAAATGCAATGATTGGGTACGAAACGTGCACGCTTCTAGGCATGCAATGGACTCCAAGCTACGGCTATGTATCGCTCATTCTCAACGATGAATACATGGGACTATACATGCTTGTAGAATCTGTAAAACGAAACACCAACTGTAGGATCAACATCACCAAACAAGGATTTCTATTTGAATACGACTCATATTGGTGGACTCAGGACTATCACATTCCTTCGGCGCTATACAACATGATGCGTTATACTGTCAAGTACCCGGATCCGCTCACCGCAAGCGACAAGCAATATCTGGAACAACGCATCAGCGAATACGAGACAAGTGTTCTCAACGGCACCTATGATCAGCAAATAGACGTTCCATCATTGGCAAAATGGTGCCTCGGATTAGACATATTAGGCATCAACGACGCCGCAGGAGCAAATCGTTTCCTTACCCTCTATGACCGCAATTCAAAGATTGTGGTGCCTACCATGTGGGATTTCGACTCAGCCGAGAAATACGGCGACATCTGGTCTCGAACTCACAGGGTGCTCATGAAACAGTTTTTCGAGAATCAAAACATTTCATTCCGACGCCAGTTCGTGGAAGAATGGGAACAGATAAGTGAAACATTCGTGACCGACTTGAATACAGTTCTCTTACGCTACAGGAACAGCGATAAAGGACTCGCACTGTTTAATGCTTGCGATTTTGAAAACATTCGTTGGAACCACGCAAACAACTTCCGGTCCAACATTATCGATCATATAGAATGGCTGGGAAAACGCAAGAGATGGATAGACAAGAGAATACAGGATTACTACCTCACAGGTGATGCCAATCGCGACTGGATAGTCGACGTCGAAGACATCAACATCATGATCAACATGATTTTAGGTCTCATGCCCACCAACCTCAAACAAGCTGACGTAAATGGAGACAAAATAGTTGACGTAGAAGACGTGAACATTGTCATAAACAAGATATTGAAACTACAATAACCAAAACCACACCATTATATCATGCGAACCTTATTGAAGAATATAGCTCTGCTGCTTCTGGCAATCATCACATCACAGACGGTTTTTGCACAGAAACAATTCACTCTTGAAGACCTTAACTTTGGTGGCACGAACTACCAGAACATGATACCCAAGTACAAGACCTACCGTTGGTGGGGCGATCAGCTCATCAACGTAGGAGCCGATTCTTGCTGGACCGTAGATAAGAATAACGGCAAACAGAAACTGCTGTTCACCAAAAACCAACTTATTTCGTGGACCGACTCAGCCGTCACTGCACCGCTCACCGCTTGTTCGTTCCCATACGACGACCAGCCACTCGTGCTCGTGCGCACAGCAAAGGAAACGCTGCTCATCAATTTCAAGAAGCGCAACGTCGAGTGGCGACAGCCACGTGCTGCAGGGATTCAGGCGCAGGAATGGAACAAATCAAGCCGCATCGCTGCCTACGTGCTTGACGACAACCTATATGTGACAGATGCCGTCGGCAACACAAAACAGATAACTACTGACGGCTCTCGCGACATCGTCTATGGACAGGCCGTACACCGCAACGAGTTCGGCATCGAAGGTGGACTCTTCTGGAATCTCTCCGGCACACGCCTCGCTTTCTATCGAATGGACCAAAGTATGGTGACCGACTATCCACTGATTGATGTACCAGACCCCACCGACTCCACAAAATATATTGCCAAGCCGGCGCCCGAGAAATACCCTATGGCTGGGCAGACCTCGCACATTGTCAGCGTTGGGGTGTACAGCATCGTCTCAGGCGATACGCTCTATCTCAAAACCGGCGACCCCACCGACCGCTACTTTACCAATGTCACCTGGAATCCTGTCGGCGATGTCATATATATGTTTGAACTCAACCGCGACCAGAACGACTGCCGACTCGTGAGCTACGATGCCACTACCGGCGAACCCATCGCCGAACTGTATCGCGAAACTGACGACAAGTATGTCGAGCCGCAGACACCCATCACCTTCTTGCCTTGGGACAGCAAAAAGTTCATATTCATGAGCCAAAAGGACGGCTACAACCATCTCTACCTTATGGACACCGACGGCAACATGGTAAAAAGGCTCACTGGTGGACAGTGGGTGGTCATGGATCTTCTGGGATTCGACACTGCTAGCCACAGCGCAATCATTGCCGGCAACTACAACAGCCCCATCCAGCGCAATATCTACCGAGTTAACATTGATGACGGCACCCTCACCTGCATCGACGAGGGCGGACGCGGATGGCACAACGCAATGCCAAGCGCATCTGGAGCATGGATTATCGACAACTATCAGGAGCCTGACGTGCCGCGCAACATCGCCTGCATCAATGTTGCCAACGGACATTCCACACGATTGTTCACTGCGCCCGACCCCTGGCAGGGATATACCGTACCTGAATACCGCTGCGGCACCATCAAGGCCGACGATGGCGCCACCGACCTATACTACCGCATGGTTATGCCCACCGACTTCGACCCCACAAAGAAATATCCCACCGTGGTCTATGTTTATGGCGGCCCTCACGCACACAACGTTGATGCGCGTTGGCACTACTGCAGCCGAAGCTGGGAAACCTACATGGCACAACGGGGCTACTTGCTCTTTATCCTAGACAACCGAGGAAGCGAGAACCGTGGACGAGAATTTGAGCAGGCCACCTTCCGCCAGCTCGGACAAGTGGAGATGCGAGACCAGATGCGAGGCGTAGATTTCCTACGCACACTAGAATACGTTGACACTGCACGTTTGGGCGTTCACGGATGGAGTTTCGGCGGTTTCATGACCATCAGCCTGATGACCAACTATCCCGACGTATTCAAGGTTGGTGTAGCCGGCGGACCCGTCATTGACTGGCGCTGGTATGAAGTGATGTACGGAGAGCGGTATATGGACACCCCACAGACCAACCCCGATGGCTATGCCTCCACATCGCTCATCCCCCATGCCAAGGACCTCAAAGGACGCTTGCAGATTATCATCGGCTTGAACGACCCCACTGTGGTGCCGCAGCATGCCTACAGTTTCCTCAAGGCTTGCATAGCAGCCGGTACACAACCCGATTTCTACGTCTATCCAGGCCAAGGTCACAATATGATGGGGCATCAGAGCGTACACCTGCACGAACGCATCACACGTTACTTTGACGACTATTTGAAGTAGGCTTACATATAACTTATGTTAACAGGGCTTTATAACTGCAACAAATAGTAGCGCAATGTGGCTTTTTTTTCTTACTTTTGCGAATGAAAGATAACAAATTATATTTTTTGGGTTAGTTAAATTTATACAACATGGTAAGTTACAAAGAATTAGGTCTTGTCAATACCCGCGAGATGTTTGCCAAGGCCATCGATGGAGGTTACGCAATTCCCGCATTCAATTTCAACAACATGGAGCAGCTCCAGGCTATCATCAAGGCTGCTGCCGAAACAAGGTCGCCGGTCATCCTGCAGGTGTCGAGTGGTGCTCGTAAGTATGCCAACCAGACATTACTGCGCTACATGGCACAAGGTGCTGTAGAGTATGCTAAGGAACTTGGCTGGGAACACCCACAGATTTGTCTCCATTTGGATCATGGCAACTCTTTCGAGCTGTGCAAGTCGTGCGTAGACTTCGGATTCTCTTCAGTTATGATTGACGGCTCTGCTCTTCCCTATGAGGAGAACATTGCACTCACCAAGCAGGTTGTGGAATATGCCCACAAGTACGATGTGACTGTCGAGGCTGAGTTAGGCGTGCTGGCTGGCGTAGAGGACGAGGTACAAGCCGAGGAATCACATTACACCAAGCCCGAAGAGGTAATTGACTTCGCTACTCGCACAGGCTGCGATTCATTGGCAATCAGCATCGGCACAAGCCACGGAGCTTACAAGTTCACTCCCGAACAGTGCACCGTAGATCCTGAGACAGGACGTCTGGTACCACCGCCATTGGCATTCGACGTACTCGACGCCATCATGGAGAAACTTCCTGGATTCCCCATCGTGCTGCACGGATCTTCGAGCGTTCCTCAGGAATATGTCGATATCATCAATACTCACGGCGGAAAGATGCCGAATGCAGTAGGTATTCCCGAAGAGCAACTGCGCAAAGCTGCCAAGAGTGCTGTTTGCAAGATCAACATCGACAGCGACAGCCGTCTCGCTTTCACAGCTGCCGTGCGCAAGGTCTTCGTTGAGAAGCCAGGCGAATTCGACCCACGTAAGTACTGCGGTCCTGCCCGTGATGAAATGGAGAAGCTGTACAAGCACAAAATCATCGAAGTGCTGGGCAGCAATGGCAAGGCCGAATAATATCAAAACGATCAAATTAGTTATAGTGACATCGGAGGTTTTCCTTCGATGTCTTTTTTTGTTTATACATAAGCAATTATGAAAAATAAATGTCTTTTCTTGCAAAAAGTCGATTAGAACAAATATTTTGAGTTAAAGCTCAGATATTTTTGTTCAATTTGCCGCCGTCAAGCGGCCCTTGCTACATGCGCCAGCCCACCAGCGTTGCATCGCGCCTTATGTAACTTATCCCGCTACGTGCGTCAGCCCATATGTAACTTTTGTTACTTATAGTCTATTCTCTTGTGTAAGCCAACTATTCACTTGTTACGTGGTTAACATTGTCACCAAGTAAACATGTTATTATCTTTGCTCAAAAATCATGAAGGATAAAATCGTTAAGGAATATATCAATATGTTAATCAATGTGAACTTTTGGAACACTTGGAACAACTGGAACAACTGTAATCTCTGGAACTTATGGAAACTTAGTCAACTTTTTTCAGGCAAAGACTTATCATTATAGAGCGTTAGCAAATTCAACTATAGTTAATCTTGTGAAAAATATTGTGGGGATAAATAATTATTCGTATCTTTGCGAAACTTAACTAATAACTTAATTCAAAAATTTCAATAATGGCAAAAATCAAAGGCGCTGTAACCGTCAACACTGAGCGCTGCAAAGGCTGCAACCTGTGCGTTGTGGCCTGTCCTAGCGATGTGCTGGCGTTGATGCAAAAAGAAGTGAATGACCGCGGATACCATTTTGCCTACATGGCAGATCCCGACAAGTGTATTGGTTGCCAGAGTTGCGCTCTGGTGTGTCCTGATGCGTGCATTGAGGTGTATCGCGTGGTAGAGAAGTAAACGTCGTGCTCCAATGCATGACAAGTGTATTAACCGAATAATCCCTTAAAAAAACTTTTAACTACAATGAACGATAAAGTATTGTTGATGAAGGGTAATGAAGCACTTGCGATGGCGGCAATCCGCTATGGTGCCGACGGCTATTTTGGCTATCCCATTACCCCGCAGTCGGAAGTGCTCGAGAAGCTCGAGGAAGAGATGCCCTGGGAGACCACCGGCATGGTAGTCCTTCAAGCTGAAAGCGAAGTGGCAGCTATCAATATGGTGTATGCCGGCGCATCGTGCGGCAAGGCCGTATTTACATCTACTTCCAGCCCTGGCTTCAGTCTGATGCAGGAAGGTATGAGCTATATGTGCGCCAGCGAGGTGCCTGCACTTGTTATTAACGTCATGCGTGGTGGCCCTGGTCTGGGAACAATCCACCCGTCACAGGCCGACTACTTCCAGGCTTGCAAGGGCGGCGGTCACGGCGACTACCACCCCATCGTACTTGCTCCCGCAAGCGTACAGGAAATGGCCGACTTCGTAGCCCTTGGCTGGGACCTGGCATTCAAATATCGCTGCGTTTCACTGATTCTGGCCGACGGTCTTGTTGGACAGATGATGGAGAAGGTGATTCTGCCCGAGCAGCGCCCACGCCGCACCGAGGAGGAAATCCGCAAGCAGTGCCCATGGGCAGTGATGGGTCGTAAAGACATGCGTCCAAAGAACATCATCACTTCACTCGAACTCGATGACGACAAGATGGAAGCCAACAACCACCGCTTCCAGGCCACATACCGTGAGATAGAGAAAAACGAGGTGCGCTATGAACTGGTTGATGCCGATGACTGCGACTACCTGATCGTAGCCTTTGGCTCGATGGCACGCATCGCCATGAAGGCTATGGAGATGGCTCGCCAAGAAGGCATCAAGGTTGGCCTTATCCGTCCAATCACCCTGTGGCCGTTCCCCGTGGAGCCAATCGCCGAACTCGGCAAGCGCGTGAAGGGCATCTTAGTGCCTGAGTTGGCTGCCGGACAGCTTATTGAGGACGTTAAGCTCGCCGTAGAGTGCAAGGTGCCTGTGGCACACTTCGACCGTCTGGGCGGCAACGTTCCATCACCCGATGAGATTCTCAATGCATTGAAGAAAGAACTTATTAACGCTTGATGACCACTATGGAAAATAACGATATTATCAAACAGGAAAACCGGGTTTACAAACGCCCGTCGTTGCTCAACGAAGTACACATGCACTACTGCCCAGGCTGCAGCCATGGTGTGGTGCACAAACTCGTTGCTGAGGTCATTGAAGAACTTGGTCTGCAGGAGCGCGCCATCGGCGTGTCGCCAGTAGGCTGCGCTGTGTTTGCATACAATTATATCGACATTGACTGGTTGGAAGCAGCCCACGGCCGCGCAACAGCCATGGCAACCGCTACAAAGCGCCTGTTGCCCGACAAGCTGGTGTTCACCTATCAGGGCGACGGTGACTTTGCCGCCATCGGTACTTGCGAGAGCATCCATGCTTGCAACCGCGGCGAGAGCATTGCCATCATCTTCATCAACAATGCAATCTACGGTATGACCGGCGGACAGATGGCTCCAACCACTCTGCTTGGCCAGAAGACCGCAACCTGCCCTTATGGCCGCCGTGCCGACCTTAACGGCTACCCATTGTCAATCACTCCGCTGCTGGCTCAACTCGACGGCACCCGCTACGTGACTCGCCAAAGCGTTCACAAGCCTGCCAACGTGCGCAAGGCCAAGGCTGCCATCAAGAAGGCGTTCCTGAACTCAATGGAAGGCAAGGGAACCTCGGTGGTCGAAATCGTGAGCACCTGCAACACTGGTTGGAAACTCACGCCTGAGAAGGCCAACCTGTGGATGGAAGAGAATATGTTTGCCAAGTACCCTCTGGGAGACTTGAAAGATGTTGACGCTAAAAAGGATTAAACGATGAAAGCAGAAATTATCATAGCCGGTTTCGGCGGACAAGGTGTCCTCTCGATGGGTAAAACCCTCGCCTACTCTGGACTGATGGAGGACAAGGAAGTTACTTGGTTGCCCAGCTACGGACCAGAGCAGCGCGGTGGTACCGCCAACGTGACTGTCATCCTGAGCGACGAGCGCATCAGCTCGCCCACGCTTGATGCCTACGACATGGCAGTAGTGCTCAACCAACAGAGTCTTGACAAATTTGAAAGCAAGGTGAAGCCCGGCGGCGCCCTCATCTACGACAGCTACGGCATCCACCAGCCTCCCACACGCACCGACATCAATGTATATCGCATCGATGCTACAGAGGCTACTATCGAGATGAAGAACAGCAAGACATTCAACATGATCGTGCTGGGTGCTATCCTGAAGGTGAACCCAATGGTTACTATCGAGAGCGTGCTCAAGGGCTTGAAGAAGTCCCTGCCAGAGCGCCACTGGCACCTGCTGCCACTCAATGAGGAAGCTCTGAAGAAGGGTATGACCCTCATCAAGGAGTAATCCTGAGTGACAATCAAAAAAAGTGGAACCGTTCAATGAGCGGTTCCATTTTTTATATCAGTTGATTCTCAGTTCCTGAATCTTGGGGCTATTTGACAACAAGCTTGCCAGGGATGCGGCGGCTGGTACTGGTAAGCACATAAACACCCATTGGCAGATACAGCTCAGCATCATTCATCAACAGTGGAATGCGCTTGACAAGCTGTCCTGATGTGTTGTAGATACACACGTTGTGAAGCGGAGTACCGCACTTGATGAGAACATAGCCGTCGCCAGAAATATATGTGAACGGCAACTCGGCATTGATGTCGCTGATGCCAGCAGGATCAAGCGTGATGCGTTGCGACGGCTCACTGGTATAGCCCAAGCGGTACGATTGCACAGTGTAGGTGTGGTACTGCCCTGGCTGACGGTCAGTGAAAAGCATCGACGTTTGTGAAGCATCGTCGGTAGTAAACGTTTCGCTGTCTATTACGTTTCGGTCCATGTCATAGATTACACGGTTCACTAAGTAATAATCCACCTCTTCGGTCACAGGTTCCCACACAGCCGTATAGCAGCTGTCGGTAACCTCGGTCGGTTCAAGAGCAACTGGCGTGGAAAGCGTAGGCACCTCCAGACATTCAGCCATAAGCGAAACGCCAAACGAACCTGTCAAACCACCATCGCTGAATACCAATCGTGCCCGATGTGTACCCAATTCGGTCGGAATATAAGTCACTGTCAGCGGATACCCCTCAGGACTATTTGCCTTGGTACGGTCGATGCTCGTTACTGAAAGTTCAAACATCTGATAATCGTAGCGATAAAGTAAAAGGCTGAGGCTGTTGGTGAGGTTGTGTCCTTTAACTGGAATTGTGATGCTAGTAGAACGGCCTAACGCCACCTGGCCCAAGTCGAATACCATGTCATTGGTAGGAGTGATTATTTCTGGCGGAGTGTCATCAACAGGCGTTGTGCTGCCCACGTTGAAGACTTCGCCGTACTTGTCTCCCCAGATGTATTCCATCAGGTCGGGATTGTCGATAAACGGATTGCGGTTATTCTGACACCTATAGACGGCATCGTTACGTGCAATCTCCTTGTCGCTGACAGGATCTTCACGTGCCCAGCGTAACAACAAGTCGATGGACCATGGAGTGAGCGTAAGCCAGTTATCCTCGCTATACATGTATTTGTATTTCCACGTATAATCCTGATAGCAAGCTGCCATATAGAAATAGGTGCGGGCAAAGTCTCCTTTGTATCGTGCATCTGGCTCAAACACTGTAGTGCAACCACCACCCTGCCCTTCGACAGGCGTTCCAACCTTGGTCACACCGTTGTCAAACTTTATAGTACTAACCTCGCCCAATGGATAGTTGTTTTTTGCCAGATTGGCATCTCCATCGCTGGGATATAGGTGGTTAAGGTCAGTATAGGCATAGTAACCCTGTGTCTCGTTACCTCCGCCCCACCAACTTTTGGGCAACGAGTGTTCGCGGTTCATGCCGCTGGTGGCACCGGTGCCATTGGACGTGAAATAATACGTCTTGTCGCTGTACATGTCCCACACGCGCGATGCATCGTTGGCCATGCGGTCGGTCTCGCGGAAGTAGTACCACAAACTGCCGTAGGAATGTACGGTGCGAACTTTTGTGAGTTCATGAATGGCATTTTTCAATGCTTGTCCACTCAAACCATCGAGCGACGTATAATATCCCGCAGGCACGTCGGCTTTCGCCCCAAACGCAGCCATCGACAGAACAACCACGGCAATCAATACAAGCTTATTGGTAATAATCTGCTTCATAGTAGAATATATTATGCAATTAAAAACCTTCAAAGTTAGGCATTTTTTCGTAAATTTGCACGAGAAACCCACTAAAACTTGTTTTATGCCATATTTTTCAGTAATAGTACCGGTGTATAACCGACCTGCCGAAGTGGAAGACCTTATGCGGTCGCTTGCCGAGCAGACACTTCAGGACTTTGAGGTGATAATCGTTGAAGACGGCTCAACCGTCCCATGTCAGGACGTGGTGGCACGCTATGCCAACAGCATGGACGTACGTTACTTTTACAAAGACAACGAAGGCCGTAGCATAGCCCGCAACCACGGCATCGAGCATGCCTCGGGCGAATACTTCATCTTCTTCGACAGCGACTGCGTGATACCTCCAGAGTATTTCAAGACGCTCAAGGCTGCCCTAGACGAAAACTACGTTCCTTGTTTCGGCGGACCTGATGCTGCCGGTGACGATTTTACCGACGTGCAGAAGGCCATCTCGTTCTCTATGACGGCATTCCTCACCACCGGTGGAATACGTGGCGGAAAAGTGCAGCTGGAGAAATTCGTACCACGCTCGTTCAACATGGGCTACAGTCGGGAAGTATGGGAAAAAGTGGGAGGTTTCCGCGAGATGTTCAGCGAAGACATCGACATGAGCACCCGCATACGTCAGGCAGGCTTCGACATAAGGCTCATCCGTGAAGCCTACGTGTATCATAAACGCCGTACTAGCATCTCAAAATTTGCACGACAGACCCATGTGTTCGGAATGTCACGCATAACACTTAAACTGCTCTATCCCGACAGCCTGAAACTTGTGCACACCTTGCCGGCCCTGTTTGTTATAGGTTGCGTGATACTGTTGCTGCTGGCAATGTTTTGGCACTGGTGGGCAATACTGCCAATCGTGCTGTATGCAGTAATGCTTTGGGTGAGTGCGTTGATTGAGACCAAGAGCCTGAAAATCGCCTCACTCGCTGTAGTGACGAGCTTTGTGCAACTGTTCAGCTATGGTACTGGATTCATACGTGCCTATGTATGGAAGATACTGCTTGGACATGGTCGCGACATTGAACAGGAAATAGCAATGCGTAAAGGAAAATAACATGAACGAATTCAATCCCACACGCGCGCTCAAGGAAGCCATAACTCCCGACTCTCGGCCACGAGAACTGGCAAAGCGAGAAGGCTGCGGAGCTTGTTCTACAGCTCAGTTACTCGCAATACTCATTGGCAGCGGAAGCCGTGGCGAGAACGTGGTGGACTTGTGCAACCGCATTCTTAATGATCACGAGAACAAACTCTATAAAGTTGCGCGGCACAACTATCGCGAACTTATGAACCGCTATAAGGGTATAGGCGAGGTCAAAGCGCTGGAAATACTTGCAGCACTTGAGCTTGCACGACGCTGCCAACTGGAAGAGTTTGATGAGTCTCCACAAATCTCGTCCAGCTTAATGGCATATAACTACCTCAGCCAGTTCATGAGCCACCTGCGCCATGAAGAAATGTGGGTACTGTTGCTCGACCGCGGAAAGCACATCATTCACCGTGAACGCATCAGCAGCGGCGGAACTGCAATGACGGCCGTAGATGTGAAAATGGTAATCAAGCCAGCTATCGAGCTGCTGGCCGATGGAATCATCATTGCCCACAACCACCCCAGCGACACGGCAAGGCCAAGCATACAAGACGATCAGCTGACTGAAAAGATTAAACAGGCCTGCAAGACTCTCGACATTCTACTGCTTGACCACATCATAGTATGTCGCGGAGGACATTACTACAGCTATAGTGACAAAGGCCGCCTGTGATTACAGACGGCCTCATCTAGAGTTTTATCAGTTCTCAAATAATCGGTTCTAAACGTATGGCGCAGCCACCACTTCGAGCCAGCCGAAGGGTGATGTTGTCAGCACTTGTCACCTCTATCTGGCGTATAGTCATTGCATAGGGATTACGCTCGAAATCAGCATCGGCAGCATCTTCATAGATTATTGCCTTGTACTTGCGCCCGGCATCCAAAAAATCAAGATTCAATGTGAGTGTCCGCGCACGTTCGTCTGTTATAGCCCCAACAAACCACCTGCCGTTCCCTCCACGCTCCTTGCGGGCGATTGCCACATACTCGCCTATTGATGCATGGGGCACTATAGTGCGGCTCCAAGTAGTGGGACATGACTCAATAAAGGTGAGCGCCGGCTGACCTTCATAGTTCTCGATGGCATCGGCAGCCATCTGAAGAGGACTGTAAAGAACGACAAACTCTCCAAGTTGCTTTGCCAATGTAGAGTGAAGATGTGTGCCAGGCACAACATCATTACCCTGATTGAAGATTGCAGGCGTAAAATCCATTGGACCCGCCAATCCTCGAGTGAACGGCAGTGTCACGGTGTGGCTTGGGGGATTGCCACCGTCGGCCGACCAAGCGTTATACTCCTGCCCACGCACGCCCTCTTGTGTCATCAGGTTGGGCAACGTGCGCTGCAAACCTGTGGGCATGGCTGGCTCATGGTTGTCAATCATGATGTGATGACGGGCAGCACTCTCAATCACACGGCGATAATGCCGCACGCCATATTGTGACTTGGCAAGTTCCTTGCCATCAAGCAGATGTCCCACATAACCAGTCTTGACGGCATTTATTCCCATGCTGGCATACCAGGCAAAAGCATCGTCCATCTCTTTCTCAATCAAGCTTGCCCGGCCCCACGACTCCATGTGACCTATGAATCGCACGCCGCGTTCACGGGCATAGCGGCACACATCCTCAATATCAAAGTCGGGATATGCCTTGAGATAGGTTACCGTCTCTCCATTGCCCCAACCGGGATTCCAACCCTCGGCAAGCACGCCCGAAAAACCATGCCTTGAGGCAAAGTCAATATAACGCTTCACGTTATCAGTAGTAGCTCCGTGATGCTCGCCCATTTCCCAAGTGTTTTTCTTCTTGTGGATGCTCCACCATATACCAATATACCGACCAGGTTCTATCCACGATGTGTCTTCAATCCTGCAAGGTTCATTAAGGTTAAGCATCATGCGTGAAAGCAGCAGGTCACCGGCAGTGGGCGCTATAATCATCATACGCCAAGGTGAACGCACCATACCAGTGCCATATACCTTCACGCCGTCTTGCCACGGGGTGAGGGCTGTGAGCATCGTCACCGAGCCATCTGATTGCTTCCGGGGAGTGAGGTTGATGCTGGCATAATCGGTCAGCGCAGCTTCATGTATTGAAAGAAATATGTCAGGAGCATACTCTATCGTCAGCGGTGTACACACGGTATCCTTTTCCGACAACAACGACCGTTCATAAATGCCCTCGAAGTACTCTGTGCGGTTACTTGGTATAGACCATGCCTGAGCATCACGGGAAAGGCGCATCTGTGATGCTTCATCAAGAATCACCACATCGCCATTGCCTGGCAATTCATACCTAAAAGCAAAGCCATCGTCATAGACACGCATAACCACATTCAGATGCTTGCGGCTGGAAGTGGTGCTTTTCGACTTCAACTGAAGAGTTATTTCATTGTAGTTGTTGCGGACAGTGTCGTCTTCACCCCAAGGCTGCACCCAGATCTCATCATGCGACACGACTTTTGGCCGATTGCCAGCCAATGCCATTTTCTCTCCCACAAATCCATCGGCAAGCTTCAGTCCCAACGTGCTGGGACTCACGACCGGTATTCCTTTATAGGCGACGCTATACGTAGGGCGGCCACCATTAAGTGCTATATCCACCTTTATGTCGCCACTGGGCGAGGTGACTTCCCATGCCATGGCCTGAATCATGGCCATTGTCATTAGAATAGTCAGAACAAATTCCCTTTTCATCTTATTCATAATCTTTAATCTAACCAAAGTTTCAACATTCAACTATGCTTCAACCGAACTGAAAACTGAAGACTAATACGGTACATCTTCGTTACCTTGAGACAAGAAATCCATGTTAGGTGGAGGCGGCGTGAAATTGTTCGCAGGCTCCTGTACAGCAGGAGAAGCGTTCGTATCACGATTGAGTTTAGACTCATAAGTAGTCTCCTCGCTTATGTTGAAGCTGTCATCCCAGTTTTCGAAACGGGCAAAGCCGGAACGGAAACGCAGTTTCACATCACCCACACTACCACTGCGGTGCTTAGCGATTATAAACTCTGCCAAGCCTCTGATATCATTACCCTCGGCATCTTCCGAAGCTTTCAGGTAATACTCTGGACGATGGATAAAGCATACTATATCAGCATCCTGCTCAATGGCACCCGACTCACGCAGGTCACTCAGCTGCGGTCGTTTACCTCTACGCTCATCACCTCTTGTCTCCACACTACGGTTAAGCTGAGAAAGCGCAATGATGGGGATATTAAGCTCCTTGGCGAGTTGCTTGAGAGAACGAGAAATATTGCTAACCTCCTGCTCACGGCTACCGAACTTCATGCCCGATGCATTCATCAGCTGCAGGTAATCGATGATAATCATCTTCACATTATGCTCCTGAACCAGTCGACGTGCCTTGGTGTTCAATTCGAAAATAGAAAGTGAAGGCGTGTCATCTACATAGAGCGGAGCCGAATAAAGCGCTTTTACGCGTGTAGAGAGGTTTTCCCATTCAGCAGCCGACAACTGACCGCTCTTGATCTGTTCTCCACGCAGTTCGCACACGTTGCTGATAAGACGGTTCACCAGCTGCAAGCTGCTCATCTCCAAAGAGAAAAATGCTATAGGCGTATTGAGGTCAACAGCCATGTTTTTCGCCATCGACAGCACCAGCGCTGTTTTTCCCATCGCTGGACGTGCGGCAATGATGATCAAGTCGCTGTTCTGCCATCCTCCAGTAATCTTATCCAGGTCGTGATAGCCTGTCTGAAGCCCGCTAAGTCCGCTTTCATTATTGGAGGCCTCTTGAATTTTTGCCAGAGCCTCATTGATTATGGGGTCAATCTGAAGCACATCTCGTTTAAGAGTGTTTCGGGAAATCTCAAACAATCCACCTTCGGCCTCTTGCATTAGGTCATAGACATCGATCGTTTCATCAAAAGCCTTCGACTGGATATTGCTCGAGAAGGTTATCAGTTCACGGGCCAGATACTTCTGGGCAATAATACGTGCATGATACTCAACATTGGCAGCACTTGCCACACGACCAGTCAGCTCACTGATGCGCAGCGGACCTCCGGCAGCTTCAAGATTGCCGTCACTTCGCAGCTGCTCAGTAACGGTAAGCATGTCAATTGGGCGTTGCTTTGTAGCGAGCGACACTATTGCAGAGTAGACAAGCTGGTTGGAATAGTCGTAGAAGCTCTCCGGCTTGAGCAAGTCACTCACCTCAGAATAGGCATTGCGCTCGAGCATGAGAGCGCCAAGCACAGCCTCCTCCAACTGCAGATCTTGAGGCTGCAGTTTGCCGAACTCGTTCACTATCTCGGCTTCGTGCTGAGGGCGCCGACGTCTTTGTGATTGGTTGTTATTATCTGGCATAATTATATAATGTATATTGTCGTAAGTAATTATTACATTTTTCTCGCTGCAAAATTAATTCAATAAGGCTAATTAATAAATAATTGTGTTCCTCAATTTATTCACACCTTATTAACAATTTCAGCAAACCGCTCACAGGCATTACCGTCAAAGCCACGTACAAGACAAAAAAATCGGTTCTCATGATTGATCACAAGAACCGACAATTATCTTTATTCGATAAACGGAGTATCTTAGCGCACGCGGCCCTGATAGCTGCCATCACGGGTGTCAACTTCGATGATCTCGCCTTCGTTTACAAACAGAGGCACACGCACCGTTGCACCAGTCTCTACAGTAGCTGGCTTGAGTGAATTGGTTGCAGTGTCACCTTTCACGCCTGGCTCAGTATATGTGATCTTGAGCTGGGTCTTGACAGGCATCTCAGCAAAGAGAACAGTCTCGGTAGAGGCATCGCTCACCACTTCCACGATGTCGCTCTCCTTCATATAGTCGGCACCGGTAATCATTTCCTTGCTGATTGGAATCTGCTCATAGGTTTCCTGATTCATGAAGATGGCATCCTGACCGTCCATATAGAGGAACTGGTAGGGACGACGCTCCACGCGTACGTCTTCTAGCTTCTCGCCGATATTGAAGCGGCGTTCGAGCACGCGTCCGTCAACCACGTTTTTCAGTTTTGTGCGCATGAAAGTATTGCCTTTGCCGGGCTTCACGTGCAGGAATTCAATGCAGAAATAAAGGTCTCCGTCCATGCGGATACAAGTTCCGTTCTTAATGTCTTGAGCGTTAATCATAAAATCTAAATTGTATAGTTAATAAAATGTTTTTTCTTAGTCTATAAAGAGGCGAGATTCAAGAACCAAGACTCCTTACTTATAGATTCTTCCTTCGAGCATCTTGAATCTTGAAAAAATCGCAGTGCAAAGGTACTGCAATTCAGCCATTCTGCAAAAAAATCTATTATTTTTCTCAACTTACTTGTGTATTTTCAATAAAGTTTGTAATTTTGCACGCGTTTTTCGACTGTGGGGTTTCCCATAGGCGAGAATTTTTATCGCGAATTATTAAAACACAAATAGATACACAAATGAAACGTACATTTCAACCATCGAACATCAAGAAGGCTCACAAGCACGGTTTCCGTGCTCGCATGAAGACTAAGGACGGACGCAAGGTGTTGGCTCGTCGCCGCGCTAAGGGCCGTGTCAGCCTTACCGTAAGCGATACCGTTTACAAGTAATTAGTCCAGTCCTAATTGCAGGGGTGACCGCACAGGCGGCACTTTGCTGCACAATCAGGGTGACGGTTTTCCTTTTCCGGAAAAGAGAACCGTCACTATTTTTATATATAGACGGAGAGGAAGCCAAAGGCCTCCTCTCTCCGTCTTAAGGACTATTTGTTATTCTATAATCAATTCTTGTGCAGGATGATATTGATGATTGCATTCACGTCGCTCACATCAACAATTCCATCACCAGTCATGTCACCCTCAATCGTTGGATAGACAAACTTATCACCGACATAGGTGATGGTAGTCGGGCCAAGTTGGCCGAACCACCACATACCACCCTCACTCCACCATACTGCCGACCAATAAGTATCGAAGAACAACTTGTTCTCTGTTCCAGTACCAGTTTAAAAGTTATAAATCAGTATGTAAATTCATATTTTTTGCAACTTTGGGGCGCTATTGCTAACTATTCAAAGACATAGTTTAGGAAGTCATGCAAAGGCTTCAGGGGGCGAAGGTCGGCTGCCACGCGCTCCACCCAGTCTTTGCAGTCAAAATAGCCTTCATCAGGCCTCATCATCATGATGTATTCTTTCATCTTCAGGAATTCTGCCATCGGGTGGTCTTTGGGATATTCGCGCGGCATGTTTTTCAACGAGTCGCTCTCCCACTTATAGCGAGAAGTTATTTCAGTATTCTCAACAATTTTCAGAAATTCTTCAGGCTCGGCATCAATAAGCGAACGTAATTTATTAAGAATAGGTTTCTCTGGCCACCAAACGCCACCGCAAACCATCAGCATGCCAGGCTGGAAATGCAGATAGTAGCTCGACATCACAGTGTGGCGACCACCACGTCCCAATACACCGGAAAAATAGGTTTTATAAGGACTTTTATCGTTACTGAAGCGTATGTCACGGTAGATGCGATAAACGCAATCTTTTACTGCCAGGCCACGCACGTTCTCGTCATACTCTCCCACAAGTCCTATCAGCCGACTCATGTCGTGTTCCCACGGAAGGCGCAAGGCATCGTATTCGTCCTTGTGTGCCTTGAACCAGGCTCGGTCGTTGTTCTTTTCCAGCCGACGCAGAAACGCCAATATCTCCCTTATGTTACTCTCCGATTTCATATTTTTTGATTTTATTTTGGGTTACAAAGATAACCAATTTTCACTAAATCCGCAAATCATGTAACGGCATCAATGTGCAGGATAAAAAAAACAGAGAAAAAACTTGGAAAACTTTTGACGTTTCGAAAGTTTTCTGCTAACTTTGCAGCCGATTTGTATGAAAATCTAAAATGGAAGTAAAGGAACATATCATTCAAGAAGCCGGGAAACTGTTGCAGCGCATCGGTCCCACATCAATGACGATGGATGCCGTAGCACGAAGCTGCGGAATCTCCAAGCGAACACTTTACGAAAAATTTCCCGACAAACTCACTCTCATTAAAGAATGTATTGAAACCGAGACTCATGAACGGAACGAACGAGTAAAGCAGATTTTCGAGCAGTCAGAGAATTGTTTCGCTGCTTTATTTAATGTTTTTGCGCACGTGCGCGAGTACATGCAAAAAACGTCGAATGCATATATCGACGATATCAAGCGGCTCTATCCAGAGCTGTTTGCTATGCGTCGCGAACGTGAACGCAATTTCGTAATGCAATTGAGCGGAGTCTTGAAGCAAGCTCAAACAGAAGGTCATGTATTGCCTGGCATCAATACCGATGTAGCAGCATTTCTTTTTCTGTCGACGATCGACAATCTGCACAATCATGACCACATAGATAGCTTCGGCTTCAATAAGATAGAAGCATTCGACGGAGCATTCCTGAACTTCTTGCGAGGCATCGCCACCAAGGCTGGTCGCGATATCATCGATTCTCACATTCACGAGATAAAGAATTGACAATAAAAAGCAAATCAGAATATGAAAAAAAACGTATTTATCGTAATCCTAGCACTGATGCTTCACCCACTTGCCGTTCTGGGACAGCAGGTAGCCGGTGATGCTATCAGGCTTACTCTCGACCAGTGCATACGCATTGCACTGAACGACAATCCCACCGTGAAGGTGGATTCATTAGAAATTGAGCGCGTGAACTATGCCTTGAAGGAAGTCAAAGGACAGTTGCTGCCTCAGGTGTCCGCTAGTGGACAATACACGCGCAACCTCGCCTTACAGACCATTTACATGGATACCGGAGACGGTAATTCCATGGGTATCAAGATGGGCCGTGACAATACTTACTCTGCTGGTTTCTCGGCAACCTTGCCTTTAGTGGTTCCGCAATTGTGGAGATCAATCAAACTCAACGAGAACCAGATACTGCAGAACATCGAAGCAGCACGAGCCAACAAACTTTCGCTTGTCAATCAGGTGAAAAATGCATACTATACCCTGTTGCTTGCCGATGACAGCCGCCGCGTCATCGAGCAGAACCATGCAACGGCACAGGAACATGCCAACATTTATCAAAAACAGTTTGAACTGGGTACTGCCAGCGAATATGACGTGCTACGAGCCAACGTGGCAGTCACCAACCTGGAACCTTCGATTCTCGAAGCAGAGAACACAGTCAAATTGCTCAAGCTTCAACTCAAGGTGCTCATGGGCATGGATGCCCGACTGGAAATAGAACCCAGTCAGCACTTAGACGATTTCAAAAGCCTGATGTATGACAATACGCTACGTACCGACACATCCCTGGTTCGCAACACTACCCTTAAGACACTTGACCTGCAGACCGACTACCTGAAAAAGGTGGTTGACGTACAAAAGGCTTCGTGGTATCCCACGCTGAGTGCCAGCGGAAACCTGATGTGGAACTCTATGGGCAACGGCAGCCCATTCAAGAACTTCATGTGGAACCGTTCGTCATCGGTGGGCCTTACCCTTGCGTGGCCAATATTTACTGGCTTCCAGCGTAAGAATAAAATCAAGCAGGCCGAAATCCAAGCAAGTGAGATGACCTGGCAGCGTGAAAATGCCGAACGCTCGCTGCACATGCAGGTGCAGAGCCAGGTGGATAACATCCAGAAGAGCATCAAGCAGATTGAAAGCAACACAGGTGGTGTGGCGCAAGCTGAAAAGGCAAGCCAGATTATGCAGCAGAGCTTCAAGATTGGCGCAGCATCATTCATCCAGCTTCGCGACACCGATGATGCGTTGATGAATGCCCGCCTGAGCTATTATCAAGCTATTTATAACTATCTGGTTGCTGAAAGCGATCTGGAGTTTGTACTTGGCAATTCTCCATATGCAAATTGACAATTGAAATTTAATAATAGGGAAAAATAAAACATAATATAATGAAACTGAGAAACTTATTTACAATCGCCATTGCCGTTGCCTTAATGGCTTCATGCTCGGGCAATAAAGACGACAAGAAGGGGCAGCAAGAAGATCTGCCACAAGTGAAAGTCCAGACAGTGTATGACGAAGACGTGACACAGACCAGCGAGTACACCGCTACTGTGGAGGCCTACAAGACCAACAACATCTCGTCGAACAACGGAGCGCGCATCAAGCGTCTGCTCGTGGATGTAGGCAGCCACGTTCGTGCCGGACAGAGCGTCGTAATCCTTGATGACGTGAACGTGACGCAACAGCGCATGGGAATCGACCAGCAGCGCATCAGCCTGGCCAATGTAAAGCGTGACCTTGATCGCGCAAAAGAATTAGTACGCATAGGTGGCGGTACACAGCAAACAGTTGATCAGCTGCAGGCACAGTACGACGCTCAACTGCGTGCAATAGAATCAAGCAACCGAAGTCTGCGCACCATGCAGGAAAATACCGTCCTCACTTCCCCAGTTAGTGGTGTCGTGACTCAGAAGAACTACGACGCCGGCGACCTGCCTGCAGGTCCAATCCTTGTCATTGAGCAACAGCAGCCTCTCAAGGTGGTGGTAAGTGTGAACGAAAGTGACTATCCAAAAGTTAAAGTCGGCATGCCTGTTGACGTTAAGCTTGACACTTACGGCGATGAAGTGTTCCCCGGCAAAGTACATATCATTCATCCAACCATCGATGTAAACAGCCGTACATTCCAGGTGGAGATCATCATCACCAACAGCAGCAATCGCATACACACAGGTATGTTTGCCCGCGTAATATTTAACTTCGGCACCAACCATAACGTAGTCGTAACAGACCGTGCCATCCAGAAACAGACCGGCTCGGGCGTCCGCTACGTATATGTTTATAACAATGATGGAACAGTCGAATGGCGCGAAGTACAGCTTGGCCAGCGCTTGGAGAATCGCTTCGAAGTGCTCAGCGGCCTCACTCCTGGCACTCAGGTGGTAACCGAAGGACAGTCTCGACTCGCAAATGGCACGAAGGTGCAAGTAATTAAATAGTTAACAGTTTTTCAGTTCTCAGTCTTCTGCTTAAAACAGAACCAGAGAAACATAGTAATACGGAACAATTAAATTGTCTATTATAATATGAGTTTATATTCAAGTTCAGTGAAACGACCAGTGACGACCATTCTGGTTTTTGTCGCCATAGCCATCATCGGTCTGTTTTCGCTGCAGAAACTGCCCATCGACCTCTATCCTGACATAGACACCAATATGATTATGGTGATGACCACCTATCAAGGTGCGAGTGCACAGGATATAGAGCAAAACCTTACGCGACCGCTTGAGAACACGCTCAATAGTGTTGAGCACCTGAAGCACATCACCAGTAACTCGCGTGAGAATATATCGATTATCACCTTGGAGTTTGAGTATGGTTACGACATAGATGCTCTTACTAATGACGTGCGCGACAAATTGGACATGATATCCAGTTTCTTGCCCGACGACTCGAATACTCCCATCATTTTCAAGTTCTCCAGCGACATGATCCCAATCGCATTGCTCTCGGCGCAAGCTAGCGAGAGTTTGCCGGGACTATATAAAATCCTTGATGAGAATGTTGCCAATCCTTTGGCTCGTGTTGATGGTGTCGGTTCAGTATCAATCGCCGGTGCTCCGAAACGTGAAATCCACGTCTATCTTGACCCCATACGTATGGAGGCATACAATCTTAGCGTGGAAAATGTCGCTGCACTCATCGGTGCTGAGAACCGCAACATTCCTGGCGGTACGTTTGATATTGGTAGCGACACCTATGCGCTGCGCGTGCAGGGCGAGTTCAAGGATCCCAAGGACATGGCAGGACTGGTTGTGGGCTACAGCAATGGCGGTGTGGTTCACCTGAGCGATGTTGCCACCATCGATGACTCTCTCGAGGAGCGTGCACAGGAATCCTACACCAACGGTGTACAGGGCGCTATGGTCATCATTCAGAAACAGAGTGGTGCCAACAGCGTGGAGATTTCCGATCAGGTGGGCAAAATCCTGCCAACAATTCAGAAGAATCTTCCCAGCGACGTCAAACTCGACTATATAGTCGATACCAGTGACAATATCCGCAACACTATTGCATCACTTGAAGAGACCGTTATTTACGCGCTGATTTTCGTGGTGCTGGTGGTATCTTCTTCCTGGGACGATGGAGGGCTACCGTTATCATCGTGCTCACCATTCCTATCTCCTTGATTGCATCATTCATTTATCTGTATGCAACTGGCAACTCGTTGAACATCGTGTCACTATCGTCACTGTCAATATCTATCGGTATGGTGGTGGACGATGCTATTGTGGTTCTTGAGAATATCACAACTCACATCGAACGCGGTGCGGCGCCCAAGCAGGCGGCAGTTCATGGCACCAACGAGGTGGCAATTTCGGTTATCGCATCTACGTTGACGCTGATTGCCGTGTTCTTCCCCTTGACACTGGTCACCGGTATGACAGGTGTGTTGTTCCGCCAGTTAGGATGGATGGTGTGCATCATGATGGTTATTTCTACCACTGCGGCATTGTCATTAACTCCCATGCTTTGCAGCCGTATGCTCAAGCAGGAACGCAAAGACAGTCCTCTTTTCAAGAAAATCTATGGTCCTATTGAGAATATCCTCGACAAGATAGACGATGGGTTTACCTATATCTTACGCGTGTGTGTTACTCACCGCTGGATAACCATTGCGACAGCACTAGGCATTTTTATCGGCTCAATGTTCTTGATGAAATTCATTGGAACAGAATTCTTCCCAACAATGGATAATAGCCGTCTTGGAGTTTCGCTGGAGCTGCCTATCGGCACCCGTGTGGAAATTGCAAAGGAAGTAACAGGACGCCTTTACAAGGAGTGGACTGAGAAATATCCGGAAATCAAGGTGTTCAACTACACTGTGGGTCAGGCAAGCAGCGACAATACGTATGCTTCGATGCAGAACAACGGTTCGCACATTGTATCTATGAACATTAAGTTGGTAAAGCCCAATGAACGCAAGAGGAGCATTGTGGAGATTGCCGGACTTATGCGTGAAGACCTCAAGCATTATCCAGAGTTTAAGAAAGCACTTGTGAATGTGGGTGGTAGCCGCGGAGGTAGCATGAGTGGACAGAGTACGCTGAACTACGAAATCTACGGATACGACTTCACAAAGACCGACAGCGTGGCACAGCAGCTCAAGCGACTTTTGGAGAAAATCCCTGGTGCAGCCGATATCAATATCAGCCGCTCGGACTATCAGCCTGAATATCAGGTAGATTTCGACCGCGAGAAACTTGCTATCTATGGCCTCAACCTCAGTACAGCTGCAACAGCTCTGCGCAGCCGCATCAATGGTACAACGGCAAGCTACTTCCGTGAGGATGGTGACGAATACGACATCAAAGTAATGTATGACATCGACCACCGCCAGTCACTCACCGACATAGAGAACATTCTTCTCTATAATGCGCGCGGTCAGGGTATCCGTCTGAAAGAAGTTGGAACCGTAGTCGAACGCTTCACCCCACCAACCATTGAGCGCAAGGACCGTGAACGTATCATCACCGTATCTACTGTGGTGCAAAACCGTCCAATGAGTGAAATTATTGAAGAAGCACAACCGCTCATTGACAAGATGGACCTGCCTAACGGTGTCATTTTGCAGTTGAGTGGTAGCTATGAGAATCAGCAGGATTCATTCCGCGACCTCGGAATGCTTGCAGTTCTTATTATCATTCTGGTCTATATTGTGATGGCATCGCAGTTTGAGTCGTTCACCTATCCCGGCATTATCATGACTTCTATCATGTTTGCCTTCTCGGGTATCGTACTCATACTTTTGGTTACAGGTACAAACCTTAACGTGATGTCGTTGATTGGTGCAATTATGTTGATTGGTATCGTGGTGAAGAACGGTATCGTGCTTATCGACTACATTACGCTTAACCGTGAACGTGGAATGAGTGTGCGCCGTGCCGTGCTTGATGCCGGTCATTCCCGTATGCGTCCTGTGCTTATGACTTCGTTGACAACAATCCTGGGTATGGTACCTATGGCAATCGGAAGCGGTGAAGGTGCTGAGATGTGGCGACCAATGGGTATAGCCGTGATTGGTGGTCTTACCTTCTCGACCGCGCTTACTCTGATTTTCGTGCCTACGATGTACACTGTGTTTGCCTTCAACGGCATTCGCCGCAAGCGTCGCAAGCTGCATGAGGAAATAGACAAGCGCAATGACCAGTGGAATCAGCACAAGAACAATGCTTAAGATAACTGAATACTTACAACTGTAAACTGACAACTATATGAAAGCGATATTTATAGCATTTGACCAAGCATATTACGAGCGTATAGTGGAAATGCTCCCACGACTGGGATGCCGCGGCTTCACTGCATGGCAAGAAGTGCAAGGACGAGGCACAAAGACCGGCGACCCTCACTATGGCACCCATGCCTGGCCTTCGCTGGCTTGCGCCATGATGACCATGGTGGAAGACGACCGTGTTGACAGTGTGCTTGAGTTCCTCCACGGCATGGATGTGGAAACTCCCAAGCTCGGCCTAAGGGCTTGGGTGCTCCCTGTAGAACGTTTCATTTGATTTAAACGATGCATTTATGAATAAACACAGCTTGTTCATAATGCTTGTCATCGTAATGGTGTCAGCATTGACCACTACTACAGCCAACGCTCAATATGGAAAGCGAGGCGACAGACACTACAACGAACGTTTTGCTCACAGTAACTCCTATGGCGATGTAGTGGAAATCACGTTGCATCAGCCCGGCACACTCGAGGAGAAGATGCCAAAGGACATGTTCGAGCGTGTGCGGTTGCTTCACATCGAAGGCCCACTTGACATACACGATTTCAAGTTTCTGAAAAAGTTGTGCGGCCGCTCAAAATGCGTTGACAACCGAGATAAGAGAATAGACAATTACATCGATCTGGAACTTGAACGAGCACGTATTATGAGTGCCGGAGGCACAGGACTATTCGACAGCCGTGGCGAACATGACGTGCTGGGAGACGCGCTGTCATATTCATCACACCTAAGATCAATAGTGCTGCCAGAAAGACTCAAACGTATCGAGCGAAATGCTTTTCTCGGGTGCTATAACTTGGAAGAAGTCATCATGCCTCCAGGTGTGCGTTCGCTGGGTGACGGAGCATTCTCAAATTGTTCTGACTTGGAATTCATCGTCTTGCCCGAAGGACTCATGACGATAGGTAGCGAATGTTTCAGCGGCTGCTCCAAACTTGCCGATATTGCACTTCCCTACTCTCTGACAGAAATTGGCGACAAGGCATTTGAAAAAACGGCACTGCGCAGGATTGCACTCCCAGCATCCCTTTCTACCATCGGGAAGGCTGCTTTCAACCAAACCAACATTACTTCAATCATTCTGCCCGCAGGAGTGCAAGTGGTTGACGACGATTTTGGAAGTCTGCCGAAGTTGGAGGAAATATCGGTAGAAAACGGCAGTCGTCATTACACCTGCGAAAACGGTGTGCTGTATGACAACACAGGAAAACGGCTCATATTATTCCCTGCAGGCCTTAACGGCTCATTCTCTATTCCAGAAGGAGTAGAATCCATCAACAACAATGCTTTTAAAGGCTGTAATCTGAACAACATCGAATGTCCTGCCTCACTTAACGCGATAGGAAACTATGCTTTTGCCAACAGCAAGCACCTTGACGGCATCAACATTCCCGACGGCACAATGAGCATTGGCGAAGGAACTTTCAAGAACTGTTCTGCTCTTACTCGCGCATTTATTCCGGCCAGTGTAACCCACATCGGCGAAAGGGCTTTTGACGGATGTTCCCAATTACAGGAGATAAGCTTGCCGGGGATAATGCAGCTAGGTAAAGGCGCATTTTCGGGATGCGCCGATTTGAGTTCTGTCACTTTTGGCAACAATCTGAAAGCAGTGTCACAGCAGGCCTTTGAAAAATGCAAAAGCCTACGTTCGATAGAATTGCCTGCCGGTACAGTCTCCATTGACGAAAAAGCATTCAAAGGGTGCAACTCTCTGAATCGGGTGATTTTACCCGAGCAACTGAACACAATAGGAAAAGAAGCTTTCCGTGAATGTGGAAACCTTTCTGCCATAACTATTCCTGCCAACTGTACAGTCATTGAAAAGGAAGCATTCCGCCAGTGTACGGCATTGAAGGAAATAGAAATTTCCAACGGGTTGCGCACTATCGGAGACAATGCACTGCGCGAAACCGCTATCATCTCGCTAGTTCTGCCCGCAACGGTTACACAAATAGGGAAAAAAGTAGCTGAAAAATGCAAGGCACTGCTCAGAATCGAGTGTCAAGCAATGAACCCGCCCAGCCTTGACAAGGTGAGCAACGACAAAATCGAAGTCTACGTTCCAGCTGCTTCAGTAAGTGAGTATCAGAAAGCAAAAAACTGGAAAAACTTCAAACGAATATTACCCATAAACTGATAACAATGCAACATTAGTACATGAATGTTGCAAGTCGTCTATGAAAAAAGTGCGTCTTTCAGAGACGCACTTTTTTATTAATGCTTAGAATGGTTGTAGGGCACAAGCTTGCCGTAGATGGTGAGGCTGCCAGGCCCGAATGTTGAATCTACGAATGCCTGAGCATTGCCTGAACCTGCAAACACGGTAATTGTCACATGTGCGCTGATTTCTGTACTGCTTAGACTATAGGAATAGGTGATATTACCTTTCTTATCGGTCTCCATGCGTACGCCACCCACTTTACCTTGCAATGTGATTCCTCCTAGCCCATTGACACCTGGATTAATCCTGTTGTATGCTACCTGAACCATGCCGTCCTTATCCTGTTGAAGCAGGAAATTAGCATTGCTGTCAATGTTGTAAACAGTATATGCCGTACGCCCCACGGTGATGCGGTCGGCGAGCAATACCCACCGCCCGTTCTGCAATCCTCTAACAGCACGATTGTGCGCTACCGAGTCATTGAGTGCCCGCAACTCCTTCTCACGTTGCTTGCGCTCTTGCTTTGTCTCCTTTACTTGCTTTGCAGGAGTTACCATTTCCAGTTTAACATCACTGCCAGCATCGCCATAAATGTCATCAACAACCTGTGCATCAGCACATAATATGCTTGTTGCCAATAATGCGATAATAATAAAAATCTTTTTCATAACATTAGTTTTTTCCAAAATTAGATTTAATTATCTACTTTTGCAAGAAATATTTAAGAAAAATGGAAAATACTACAGATTTCGCTCAACCGCGGTTCAAGTCATCTCCAGCGGTGAAGTTTTTGATTTTATTTGCGCTGGCACTTGCTGGACTTATTGCATGCAGTGTGCTGATGTTGATATGCGGATTGAACATGAGCCGTGTTGCAAACATGCACTACGTTATCACATTGCAGGATGTGTTTGCATTCATCATCCCGGCTGTGGCTACCATGGCGATATGTTATTTCAAACCTTGGAAGGCTATGGCTCTCAGCAAGGCTCCGTCATGGAAAGGCATTCTGGTAGCAGTACTGGTCTGCGCCGCATCAATGCCGGCAATGAATTGGCTCGTGGAATGGAACAAAGGCATTGAACTGCCTAAGGCGCTGTCAGGTCTGGAAGAATGGATGCGCGTCATGGAAGACCAAGGCGAAGCAATTACAAAAAGCATGCTTCATGGCTCTAGCGTGTTCACGCTACTCATAAACCTGCTGGTAGTCGCATTTATTGCCGGACTTAGCGAGGAGATTCTCTTTCGCGGCTCCATGCAGCGCATTCTCACTCTGAGCGGCCGTAACGTGCATTATGCCATCTGGTTGGTAGCCATCGTGTTCAGCGCCATTCACATGCAGTTCTACGGCTTTGTGCCGCGCATGCTGCTGGGAGCATGGAACGGTTACCTGCTGGTGTGGACGCGCTCGCTGTGGGTACCCATCATTGCACATACTCTCAATAACGGCATTGTGGTAGTTGCAACTTGGCTCGACTCGCGCGGCATTATATCGGGTGAAGAAGTGGACACCATAGGAATACCCGCCGATGCTTCTTTCCCTTGGCTCGCCATGTGCAGCGCTTTAGTGACAATAATCTTGATTATTGTCTTTAGAAAATGGATTTTGAAAAATAATGGCAACTAAAACGTAATTAATTGCATTTTTTTCTATAACTTTGTAAGTTGGTGACATCCGAAACAAGAAGTCGGTTTTATATCACTAAAGAAACATTTGATAATTAACCAATTAAGCATATTTGCCTTATGATGAAGAAATTTTTATTGATCGTCTGCGGTTCTTTCGTAGGTGTTTTTTTGGCGCTGACAGTATTTGTAATTTCATCAATTATTCTCAGCATTGCCATGATGAGCATGGGCGGCAAGATGAGTAACGTGTCAACCTCAGTTAGTGACAATTCGATACTTAACATTGAATTGTCGGGAGATATCAACGAGCGAGACCAAGCTGCCGAAGTAAGCCCCATGGCCCTCATGACTGGCGGTGGCATAGAAAAAGGCTTGGCGCTCAACGTGCTTGTCGCTGCCATAGAAAATGCTAAGGAGAACAAGAATGTGAAAGGCATCTACCTGAAGTGCAAAGGGGCCTATGCTGCTCCCGCCACTCGTGAACAACTGCGTGCCGCATTGAAACGATTCAAACAGAGCGGCAAGTGGATATATGCCTACGGCTACGAAGGTTTTTCCCAGGGTGATTACTACCTTGCCAGCGTTGCCGACAGTATCTTCATCAATCCCGAAGGTGCAATAGAACTCCATGGTTTAGCTTCGGCAACTCCCTACTACAAGAAACTTCTCGATAATATCGGAGTGAAAATGCAAGTAATACGCGTGGGTTCTTTCAAGAGCGCCGTGGAACCATATATGCTCGAAAACATGAGCGATGCTAATCGCCTGCAGCAAGAAGTGTACATGGGCAGCATCTGGAAGACTATGATTGACAGCATAGCAGCCGATCGCGAGATGACTGCCGATCAGCTCAATCAGATTGCCGACAGCGTTGTGCTCACGATGCCTACGGACACCCTTTTGAAACTTCATCTAGTTGACAAGGTGCTTTACAAGCATGATATGGAAAAAACTCTCAAGTTGCTCACTAAGATTGACGAGGACGAAGACCTGAAGTTTGTCTCTCCCGAGGACCTTGCTCCAAATGTGGAGAATGAGGCCAGCGGTGACAAGATTGCCGTGCTCTATGCTTGCGGCGAAATTGATGGTTCGGGAGGGCTTTTGAGCGATGGAACCGGCATCGACACCGAGAGCATGAGCGAGGAAATCAGAAAACTCCAGAAAGACGATGATGTCAAGGGACTTGTACTTCGTGTCAACTCACCTGGTGGCAGTGCCTTCGGTAGCGAGCAGATGTGGAAAGCACTCGACGAGTTCAAGAAATCAGGCAAGCCTTTTGCTGTGTCGATGAGCGACTATGCTGCTTCGGGTGGTTACTATATCTCGAGTGGTGCCGACCGCATATTTGCCGAGCGCACCACAATCACAGGCTCGATTGGCATCTTCGGCATGATACCTTCATATGAGGGCGTCATCAAAAACAAGTTAGGAGTGAATGTCGAAGTGGTTAAGACCAACGAAAATGCCGACATGGGCGTGATGGGCAAGGATCTCACCCCCGTCCAGCTGGCAGCCTTGCAGAATATGGTCAACAGGGGCTATGACCTGTTCACCAAGCGTTGTGCCGACGGTCGCCACGTCACTCAAGACAGCATCAAGCACATAGCCGAAGGACGAGTATGGGACGGTGTATCTGCTCTTCAGCGTGGCCTGGTGGATGAAATTGGCAGCCTAGATGCAGCTGTGAAGTGGGTAGCTAAAAAAGCAGGTCTTAAAGAAGGCAAATATAAGAGCCAGAACTATCCAGCAATAGAACCCAACTGGCGCGATATATTCAGCCAATACATGACTATGCACTACGAGGCCAAGCTCAAGGGCGAGATGGGCGTATTCTATGAGTACCACAAGAAACTCATGAACATCCTGAACCGCGACCACATACTGTGCATCCTCGAGACCGAACTTCTAGACTAAGTATTCGCAGAATAACAAGTCCATGCAGTGATAGATTTCACCAAAATATTAAACAAGCAGCAGCGGAAAACCATTCTCACCTGCATTCTCACGCCATTCTCCTGGCTCTATGGTGCAGGTGTCTGGTTACGAAACTTCGCCTACGACCACATAATCAAGGCCGAAAGTTTCGACGTGCCTGTCGTTTCGGTTGGAAACATCACTGTAGGAGGAACTGGAAAGACTCCGCATGTGGAACATATCGTGGAATCTTTGTGCAGGCGATACAATATAGGTGTGTTGAGCAGAGGATATAAGCGAACGACACGAGGCTTCATACTGGCCACCGACTCATTATCGCCACGCGATATCGGCGACGAACCGTACCAAATATACCACAAGTTCAACGGACTAATCACACTAGCAGTGTGCGAAAGTCGCAAGACTGGTATCCGCGAGATGCTGCGCATCAATCCCGAGATAAACCTTTTTGTGCTTGACGACGCTTTCCAGCATCGCGCCATCAAACCTAAGGTGAACATCGTTCTTGTCGATTTCAACCGTCCGCCTTTTGAAGACCAACTGATGCCGTTGGGTACGTTGCGTGAACCCAAGCATCGCTTGCTTCAGAGCGACATGGTGGTAGTGACGAAGTGTCCTACTGATATTTCGCCGGTGAACATTCGCATGTTCAAGGAAAACCTTGACTTGTTCCCATCAACAGGACTGTATTTCTCGCGCATCCTCTATGCCGACCCAGTGCCGGTGTTTCCAGTGCCACGTCCACAACTATCATCGTTGGGTTGGCTCACGACTGACGACACCATTCTCTGTGTCACCGGAATCGCCAATGCCAGACCCTTGGTCAGATACCTGAGGCAGTTCAATGCACCGGTTCGGGTAATCCACTATGACGACCACCACTATTTCTCGCGTAAGGACTTCGACTTCATCTTCTCCGAGTTTGAGAAAATGGATGGGCAACGGAAATTCATCATCACGACTGAGA
The DNA here is from genome assembly GCA_017651515.1 of Muribaculaceae bacterium. Lineage (GTDB taxonomy): Bacteria > Bacteroidota > Bacteroidia > Bacteroidales > Muribaculaceae > Sodaliphilus. Next base: position 42,327 of record JAGCCU010000035.1, read on the forward strand.
AAGATTCCGTGAGAATTCTCAACAATCCTTACTACCCTCCCACAATGCGAGACATCATCTTCTACATCCCAATTAAAGTTGGATTCCTGGACTACGAGAATCGCGACTTCATCACCGACATCATCAAAAAAGCAGAAGAATGACTTCTCAACGACAACCAAGTTCGAACACACCATTTTAGCCTAAAAAATAAAATTCTATAATACCCGCATGGAACAGAATATCAATTGGCTGGAACGCATCAACGAAACCGCAGCCTATATACGCAATCGTGTCGGAAAGACTCCTCGTACAGCAATCATTCTTGGCACCGGACTTGGAGAACTTGTAAACCACATTGACATTCAAATGGCTATCCCTTACGAGGAAATTCCCAATTTCCCAGTGTCTACCGTCGAAGGACACAAGGGCCAACTCATATTCGGTAATCTAGGAAACAAATATGTCATGGCCATGCAAGGACGGTTCCACTACTATGAGGGATACTCGATGAAGGAGAGTACGTTTCCTGTGCGCGTTATGAGAGAGCTTGGCGTGAAAACTCTTTTCGTCAGCAATGCAGCAGGAGGAATGAACCCTGAATTTCGCGTTGGAGACCTGATGATCATCACCGACCATATAAATCTCTTCCCCGACCACCCCTTGCGCGGCAAGAACTATAAAGAGCTGGGCGAACGGTTTCCGGCTATGAACGAAGCTTACAGCCCTAGGCTGATTAAGAAAGCAAAAGAAATTGCTGAAGAAAACAGCATCCGTCTTATGGAAGGCGTGTATGTTGGCACACAAGGGCCCACCTTCGAGACTCCTGCCGAATACCGTTTCTTCTACCGCATCGGCGGCGATGCTGTGGGCATGAGCACGGTGCCTGAAGTCATCGTGGCTTGTCATGGAGGCATGGAAGTGTTCGGCATGAGCGTGATCACTGATCTCGGCGGCGAGGGCATTGCTCCCGACGTGTCTCACGAAGAAGTGCAGGAGGCTGCTGCAAAGGCCCAGCCCATCATGTCGTTCATCATGCAAGAACTGATCAACCAGTTTGACGAACTCTGATCGTAGCAACCATCTATACATCGACAACAATGCAGGAGACAGAAATTTCCACCCTGGGTGAATTCGGACTCATCGAACGCCTTACAAAAAACTTCGACTTAAAGAACGACAGCACCAAGCTGGGAGTCGGTGATGACTGCGCCGTTATCAAGTATGACGACGACAAATGCACGTTGGTCACCACCGATCTGCTGCTAGAAGGCATACACTTCGACCTCACTTATGTGCCTCTCATGCATCTGGGATATAAAGCGGTGGTGGTCAACCTGAGCGACATCGTGGCAATGAACGGCACGCCACGGCAGATAACCGTATCGCTGGGAATCAGCAAGCGGTTCACCCTTGAACACATCGAGCAGCTTTATGCCGGCATACGCCAGGCTTGCGTGGACTATGGAGTCGACCTGGTGGGGGGCGACACCAGCGCATCGGTAACAGGACTCATAATCAGCATCACCTGCACAGGAGAAGCCCGCAACGAAGATATCATCTATCGCAACGGAGCACATGACACCGACCTCGTGTGCGTGAGCGGTGACCTGGGGGCGGCCTACATGGGATTGCAACTGCTTGAACGTGAGCGCGTAGCCTCGAAGGGCATCAAAGATTTCCAGCCCGACTTCGCCGGACGCGAGTATCTGCTTCAGCGTCAACTGAAACCTGAAGCCCGTGTCGATGTGCTTGAAGAGATGCGACAACTAGGCATTCGACCCACGGCGATGATGGACGTTAGCGATGGACTATCGAGCGAACTGCTGCACATCTGTAAGGCAAGCGGAACGGGATGCAGGGTCTATGAAGACCGCATACCCATCGACTACCAGACAGCAAGCATGGCCGAGGAACTGAACATGAACCTCGTCACAGCAGCGATGAATGGTGGCGAAGACTACGAACTATTGTTTACCGTTCCTCTCACTGACCACGAGAAAGTGCAGCAGATGAAGACGGCGCGAATGATTGGCTACATCACTAAGCCAGACTTGGGTGCCTACATGATTACACGCGATGATGCCGAGATAGAAATCCGAGCTCAGGGATGGAATGCCTTTTCCTGAGAATAGCGAACACCGCGAATCGTTTTTACAACACCTTATTTCCTGTTCTTGCAGTGGCGACCTTTGCCACAGCCGCAATCACCATGTCCTTTAAACACCTTGGTGAAATGCCATAAGCAAAAGCACAGAGCTATAGCTATGATGAAAAATACCAAAAGAGTCTGAACCATAACTGTTGTTTTACCATTATTCAAAATCGGTCAATAGACCGCCAGAAAGATTATCGAGGTGCAAATATACTCATTTACATGCAAAAAGTCAAATACAAAGAAATTATTGTCACGTATTGATAGAGTGTTTGATTTTTTTGAGTTATATTTGCAAATTAATCTGTAATGAAGATGAAAGAGATACTATATGACTGCAGTCGCAAGATGAGCGAATTGCTGACCGAAGAGCCTGGCCTGATACGCATCCTGCAGCGGGCGGGCATCCCGCTTGGCATCGGTGACGGTTCAATCGGTCAAGTATGCCGCAAGCACGGGGTGAATCCTGATTTTTTCATGCTCTTGTGCAACATCTACACTCACGAGAACTATGCCCCCACGTTGAGCCGTGTGCTCGAGACACCCATGGCTCAGCTTGTGCCCTACTTGAAAGCATCGCACGACTACTATGTGAGCAAGCGACTGCCGCACATCGAGCAGCACCTGCACCACATTGCACGGCAGCTACCTGCGAAAGCAGCAGACGTCTTCATGCGGTTCTTCGAGAGTTACAAACGTGAGGTGACCGACCACTTCGCCCACGAGGAGCAACTGGTCTTCCCTCATGTGGAAGCGTTGCAGCGCGGAGAAGCCGACACCAATTACAGCATAGCCACTTTCATTGACTCGCACGGGAATCTGGAAGACAAGCTCAACGACCTTGTTCAAATCATTTTCAAGTATCTTCCGGGAGCTGTCACCAGCGAAGACTCGGTCGATGTGGTGTATGACATACTGCAGGTCTCGAGCGACCTCAACAAGCACAGCCTGATAGAGGAGAAAGTGCTGGTCCCCTATGTGAAACACTTAGAGGAGGTGGTATCAAGATGAAAACGCGCGTTCTCATAGCTGAGCCAAGCGAAATCATCGTTGCAGGTCTCGTGCAACTGCTGTCGGAGGTTTCAAGGTTCAAAATCCTCGACCCTGTCACCGACGCATCGATGCTCGACGAGAGAATCATTGCATCGAAACCCGACGTGGTGATCGTGAATGCAACGCTCGTGCCGTCGGCCGCATCAGTCCGTACTGACCGAAACATATCGGTAATAGCTCTTGTATATCAATATGTGGAACAACTGCATCTGCGGAGATTCGATGCCGTGATCGACATTCGCGAAAGCCGCGCCTCGATAGTCGAAACAATTATCGAAGCAACAAAGACGCAGACGCAACACGACGGTGACAACACAACCAACTACGAACTGTCGAAGCGAGAGACGGCGGTGCTTGTGCTGGTTGCCAAAGGCCTCACCAACAAGGAAATTGCCGAACAACTCAATGTATCGCCACACACAGTGATGAGCCATCGCAAGAACATCGTTCACAAGACTGGCATAAAGAGTGTAGCAGGCCTAACGGTATATGCCATGCTCAACAACCTCATTGACGAGAGCACGCTGCTGTGATAATAAGATAACTGACAACTAATTACTGACAACTGACATGATACGTTCACTCAACAGCTTCGGAAACTATTGCATGTTTCTATGGCGCACCATAGGCATTCCGGAAAAATGGCGCGAATTCATCAAGCGCTATCTGAACGAAATGACAAAACTGGGCATTGACTCAATACCCCTCATTATCATCGTTTCGCTTTTCATTGGCTCGCTCTGCACGATTCTCATCAAGCTGAACATAACTAACCCGTTGCTTCCACGCTATGCCGTAGGTATGACAACACGAGAAATTATCCTGCTGGAGTTCTCGTCTTCTATCCTATGTCTAATCTTGTCGGGCAAAATAGGAAGCAACATCGCCAGCGAAATAGGTACAATGCGGGTCACCGAGCAGATTGATGCCCTCGACATCATGGGCATCAACTCGGCCAATTTCCTCGTCATGCCCAAGATTGCTGGACTAGTGACCATAATGCCGTTTCTGGTTATCATATGCATGGGGACTAGCCTCTTTGGAGGTTACCTGATTTGCGTTCTTACAGGCATCGTGAGCACCGACACATATATCTATGGCATTCAGACGATGTTCATCGAATGGTATGTGTGGTTTGCGCTCATCAAGTCGTTATTCTTCGCATTTATCATATCCAGCATATCGGCCTATTATGGCTATACAGTCCAGGGCGGTTCGACCGATGTCGGCAAGGCCAGCACTGACGCAGTAGTGATGAGCAACATCATGATTCTGCTTGTTGACGTTGTCCTTACCAAACTGATGCTCCAATAACAAAGAACCTAAAACCAACAACAATAATGATAGAAGTAAAAGGTGTAGAGAAATACTTTGACGAAGAAGGTGGTCGCCGGCAGGTGCTCTATGACATCAATGCCAAATTCTATGACGGCAAGACAAACCTTATTATCGGTCAGAGCGGATCGGGAAAGACCGTGCTCGTCAAGAACATCGTGGGATTATTCAAACCCGACAAGGGTCAAATCCTCTACGATGGACGCGATATTACGGCCATGGACAGAAAACAACTCAAGGAATTGCGTAACGAAATCGGGATGCTTTTTCAGGGTTCTGCACTTTTCGACAGCGAGACTGTAATGGGAAATGTCATGTTCCCTCTTAAGATGTTCTCTTCAATGTCGGCCGAAGAGCAGCGTGACAGGGCTCAGTTCTGCATCGACCGCGTGAACCTCACGGGCAGCGAGAACAAATTTCCGAGCGAGCTGTCAGGAGGTATGCAGAAACGAGCCGCCATTGCACGTGCCATCGCATTGAATCCACGCTATCTGTTCTGCGACGAGCCAAACTCCGGACTCGACCCCAAGACGTCGATAGTAATTGACGAGCTGTTAAGTGACATCACTCACGACTTCGGAATCACCACTATCATCAACACCCACGACATGAACTCAGTGATGGGAATTGGCGAGAACATCGTCTTCATCAACAAGGGACACGTAGGATGGACTGGAAACAAAGACGAGATTTATAACGTGGACAATGACGACCTCAACAACTTCGTATATGCCACCGACTTGTTTCGTGATGTTCGTAAGTACCGACGCGAACACGGCTACAAACCCACAAGACTATAATACATAACCTAAAATACAACCATTATGAAGAAATTATTACTGACAGCCCTTTTAGCCATAGCCAGTTCTACCGTCGCCTGGTCGCTGACAACCGATGGACAGACCTATGAGCCAGTTAACGACATCAAAATTGTCAATCAATGGATCCTTGACCGTGTACACACTCAGGCGGAGTACCTGGATTCTCCCATCAACAACACAAACTGTCGCACAGCGACCTTGCTCAACGGTATTATCTACGTGGGACACAGCGGGTTCGGACAAGCATACGTCGATGGAGACACAGTACCCATCAGCACCGCTGTTCTCCATCGTTTCAGCGTTGCCGACGGTACACAGCTTCCCGATCTAGAACTCACCTACGACGGATTGCCCTACGGCGGACTGCTGGCGGTTACAAGCATCGGACACGACGACTTCGGGCATCTGTGGGTGGCTCCAGTGACCAGTACTTCAGTTGAAACCGTTCCAGTATATATAGTAAACGTAGAAACTGGCGAACTCACACTTGTCAACCGTATGCCAAAAGGAAACGACATGCAACGAACCGATTATCTTGACGTGATGGGCGACCTTACGCTCGAAGAAGCCGAATGCAACGTGATGACTGTCGCCAACTCATCAAATGAGCCTGGATTTCCAACAGTATACCGATGGCATGCCGACCAAGGCAGCGACTCATGGGAAGGCGGCTTCGAAGGAGACACATATATCTTTATCACATCATTCTTCCCTGATTACAACACCGGCTTCAGCCTTGCACCCATCGTGAAGATGATGCACGGCATTGACGAAGATACATACTACTCAGGAGAATGGTTCTACATCGATGCACACAACGCGGCACCAGTAGTCTATGACGTAAGCGGTTATATTATGGACAACTTTGAACTCGTGGACGAAGATCTGAAACCTCTTGATTCTCCCAACGGATGTAACGAGTTCACACTTGACGGACGCCATTTCTTCGTCTATGCTATGGCCGACATGCACGGAGACAACAGTTTCTGCCAGGCAAACATCTGTGAATTGGGTGGTGGAGACGATGCAACTTTCGAAGGCATGACAAAATACTGGCAGATTCCCGCCGACGGCCTCGGTAATATCAATGATGGAGGTCTGCGAGTGCATTGTTTCGACGTCGAAAAGAGCATCGAAGACGGTGAAGAAGTCATAACCCTGCTGACTTTCAAGTCATACAATGGAATGGCCGTATATAAGATCGGCAAAAACGTTGGACAGGATAACCCACAGCCCAACTACCCAACCGGTGATGTTGACGGCAGCGGAATAGTAGATGTTGAAGACGTCAATGCCGCCATTAACATTATCCTCAAGCTCAAGACCGCAGCCGATTACCCAGGCAATGCCGATCTTGACGGCAGCGGAATAATAGACGTGGAAGACGTCAATGCTATGATAAACATCATTCTAAAGCTATAATCCCTCAGAACAACAATCCATAACATATAAAACGTCGGCTCTATCAGGTAGAGCCGACGTTATTTTCAGTATTCAGTCCTATATCAATCCTCTTTATTCAGGATAATATTTATAATGATATTTACGTCCGAGACGTCAACCACACCGTTTCCATCAAGATCGGCAAGGGACGCAACAGCGGGATCATTATTCTTTTTAAGAATGACATTGATGGCTATGTTCACGTCTGTCACATCTACGATGAGATCGCCGTTAAGGTCGCCACGCAATGTCTCTGCATCAATGTTGCGATAGAAGAACACGGCATCGAAGTTGAGGGGTGTGCCCTGAACGCCGCCACTGAGTAATGCCACCACATTTCCGGTATAATTAGTTGGATTGTCGAATACAGGGTTAGCGCGTGCAATGATTTCACTGTATGGAATGTCAAGTGAGTACCATTCTCCGTCACGCTTGAAGTCACCCAACAGACCAATGACGTTGTTCCCATCCACAAATGGAGTGTTGCCCACGGCAAAGCTGGCATTACCCACTCTCACGGAGTGGGTGGCATGTACATCGGCATCATTGCCCTTAAAGGCGATGTGCAGATAGTAGCTGTCGTCAAGCATCGACAAGTCTTTACCCGTTCCACTAGATGCAAAGCCGAGTCCGGACCAGCCAGCAGAGCCTACCTTATAGGCATTGTAGCCCTCGTTTTGGCCGAATGAATTCACACCATCTGATGCGACTGATGTATAAGTGCCTTCCCAAACCCACAGGAAGTGGTTCGCGTCGTTGGGACGATAGTCGGCCAAAAGATTGTTTCCAATTGCTTGCTTCTCATTTTCACCCAATGATACAAGTACATAGTCTTTATGTGCACTCAGGTCGAAGGTGGGATTGCCATCATCGTCTAGCGACTTGCTGCCATATTGACCCAGTTCGGGATCATAGTCAGTCTGCGAGCCTTCGTCGCTGTGTCGCTTGTAGAAGAAGATGTTGTCAAATTGCAACATCGCGCCCTCATTGCCGCCGCTCAAGAAAGAGATTACATTGCCCTTGTAGGCCGATTCACCACCATCGCCACTGAAGGGATTGCCTGCCATTGCACGGATGACCGAGAATGGAATGTCGAAACTGTACCATTTGCCATCGCGCTTGAAGTCGCCCAGCATCACAGGTCCAGTGGTGCTGTTGCCAATTACAAACTGCGCTGAGCCCACACCAACCGTGTGGTTAGTATGTGCTATGATATCATTGCCGCGCATAGCAAAATGCAGGTAATAACTATCGTCAAGCATCGATAGGTCTTTGCCGACAGCTGTTCCCGCAGCATTAGTCGAGGCATATCCCAATCCTGACCAGCCCACCGAGTTCACAGTGTAACTGTTGTAAGGTTCATTAAGTCCGAAGGAATTAACTCCTTCTGAAGTTTGAGCAGTATAAGTACCTTCCCAGATATAAAGGAAGTTATTTATCTCATCCACACTATAGTCAGCGAGAATGGAGTCGCCCATCTGGTCGATTACACCCTGGCTGGCACCTATAATCACATAGTCGTAACCATCCTCAAAGTCAAATGTAGATTGTCCGAGACCATCGAGTGAGAGTGATGCATACTGTCCTATTTGGGTGGTTTCGTCAGTTGTGGGCGGATTGGTGTCGACATTTGGATTCTTGTAGAAGAAGACGTTGTCAAACTGTAGTGATGCGCCCGACACACCGCCACTGAGTACGGCAAACACATTGCTCATGAAATTTGAAGCGGTAGTTCCGAACAGTGGGGTGGCAATGGCTTTGAGCACGCTCACTGGAATGTCAAATGAGCACCAGCGTCCGTCACGTTTGAAATCGCCCAGGATTGGCAGTTGATTGCCATTGTTAATGAATGCGGAATTGCCAATGGTAAATGATGCACTGCCAATCAGTATGGCGTGATTGACGTGCATCAGGTGATCGGTGCCACGCATTGCGAAATGAAGGATGTAGCCGTCCTCATCGAGTATGGTCAAGTCTTTGCCTGTACCTTCAGAAGCGTAACCCAGTCCTGACCAGCCTGAATTGTTTACGGTATAGCTATTGTAGCCTTCGGTCAGACCAAAAGAGTTGACACCTTCGGTCTCATGTGACGTATAAGTGTTTTCCCAAATCCACAGAAAGTTGGTCACGTCATCTACGTTGTAGTCGGCACGGATTCTGTCACCCATTTGATCCCTCACGCCTTGGCTTGTACCTATGAGTACATAATCGTAGGAGTTTTCAAAGTCAAAGGTCGAGTGTCCGTTTTCGTCCAATGACAGGCTTCCATAACGACCCAGTTCGGTAGTTGTATCTTCAGGTATTTCCGGGTCTTCACCACCTTCACTGCCACCAGGAATGATATAGTCCTTCTCGTCTGGTTTCTGATATACTCGCACGTAATCCACCTTCATAATTTTCTCATTGTTGTTGCTCAGTGCAGTGATGCCACTAGCATCGTATATGCCTGGTATGGTGCCCCCCACCGCCACGTTGAACAACAAGAAGAACTGTTTGTGGAAATAGTTGCCTGGAGAATTCTGTTGCGATGTATCGTCGATGTTCATCTCAAAATATGGCGATGCGGCATCATCGAGATACATAGAAATTTTGTTTTCGTCCCACACAAGTGTGAAGAGATGATAGTTGCCGTCTTGAATGCTATAAGATGCCGTTGTGTTGTTACCATACATTGGGTGCTGGCCGTTGGTGTAAGGTCCCCAATGCAGTGCGCTGATGAAGAAACGATCTTGTGTTCCGGCGCTGATTCCTCCGCTACCGCCGGCTTCCAACACGTCAATCTCACCGCAGTATGGCCATCCAGTCCCTGTGCTCATGTCATTACCCATCAGCCAGAAGGCTGGCCACAGACCATTGGCGGTTGAAGGTAGCATGATGCTAGCTTGGATAATACCGTGCTTGAACGCTGCCTTGCCCATGGAATTGATTCGTCCGGAAGTGAACGATCTTCCTTGGTAATTCTGTCTTCGCGCCGTGATTTGCAGTGCGCCATCGGCTACGCTCACATTGTTGGCAGTGTAATATTGCAACTCATTGTTGCCTCCACCATCACCATTCACTTCAACGTTCCACACAGCAGTGTTGAGTGATGTTCCGTCAAACTCGTCGCTGAACACCAATTCGTAATCATCGAGCGATGGGGCGCGGTTAAGCCATTGCGCACTTGCTGACAGCGACATTGCCGCAACAGCGATAAAGAGAAATCTTTTATTCATGATTGATGTTGTTAATAATTTGCCGTTGCAAAGATAGCTATAAAAAAGGCTCTCACAAGTTTTTACTGAAGATTTATCACTAAAACCACCTATTTCAAGTAGCAATTGCTTTTCAACAAATCGGTTGAAGGCAAAATACACTAAATGAAATTCAATAGTTGCATCATTTAACAATAAGTGGTATTTTTGCAACTTGATTATTATGGCAAGCATCGAATAATGTCGTTTGTTTCTTTATACTTCATACTGTTTCTTCCCATCCTATGCATCACCTACTGGTTGTGTCCATTACGGTGGCGGAACTCTCTGCTGCTTGTCGCCAGTGTGTTGTTCTATATGCTTCCGCATCCGACCTATGGTGTAATGCTGGTGTGGGTTTGGGCTTCCAGCTATCTTGCAGTACGTTGGGTGTCAAGAGACAATCCACCACTTTCCCGATTGTGGGTCGGTGTTCTGGGAGTATTGCTGCCAATGCTTTTCTTTAAGATAAAGGCACCTGTCGTAGACGCTTTTTTTCCACAAGGATTACCAACTGGCATTCCAGGCCTAAACTGGATTTTCCCGTTGGGCCTTTCATGCTATTCTTTGCAGGCCGTGAGTTTGATTATTGATGTCTATAAAGGTCGAACTCAGCGAGATCCGTCACTTGTCAATCACGCTCTATATGTCAGTTTCCTGCCTACGGTCACTTCTGGTCCCATATTGCATTCTACCGACCTCATGTGGCAAATCACCGCTAATCGTGGTGGATTTGACCGAGACATGGCCTTCATTGGCACAAAACGATTAATCTGGGGGTTATTCTTGAAAGTGGTCGTTGCAGACCGTTTCGGGATTTATGTAAATGCCGTGCTGGGCCACAGCACACTTTATAATTCCCCCACTGTCTTTATTGCTTTGTTATGCTATACAGTACAGATATATTGCGACTTCGCTGGATACTCTCAAATGGCAATTGGCACAGCCAACCTGCTTGGCTTTGATATGCCGGAGAACTTCCGACGCCCACTATTCTCCATGGGACTCAAAGAACTTTGGACACGATGGCACATCTCGCTGTCTTCTTGGCTTCGTGACTATGTCTACATTCCATTGGGCGGCAGCCGTTGCAAGACATGGCGGATGTGCCTGAACCTGTTGGCAACGTTTTCTGTGAGTGGAATGTGGCATGGCGTGCGTCTATCATATCTATGCTGGGGGCTGGGCAATGGACTTATGGTGATGCTGGAACATTTCCTTCCGTTAAAGCGTTGGCGAAGCAAACCCGTCATTAGAATCTTTTATTCTATATTAAGCATCTGTATAATGAGCCTACTTTTAGCATTCTTCTTCGATCATATAGAGCAATCCATTGACATCCTGAGAGTGTTGTTCACAAAAGGTTTTGACGGTGGATGGATAATGATTGATACAATCCGCACAAAAGCAACATTAATTGCCATGGCTGGAGGATTTGCAATAGTGGCTATGCGAGATATTTATGAGGAGTTCTTTCCTACTGCATTGGCATCATGGCATAAGGGGCGAAGTGCTGTGACGTTCATGTTCTACATAATCCTCATTATGCTTGTGCTTGTATTCGGTGTAATGGAAACCGGCCAGTTCATTTATTTGCGTTTTTAATATGAAGAAGTTCTTGACAATCATAGTAGCCGGGTTCTTGATAGTCACATTGCTTGACCAACTCATTGGTCGAGGACTGGAAAAGTTTTTTTCCTCTGCCACAGTGGGCGAGCAAGGACATCTCAACCACGTACTCAAAGATGTGGATGCTCCTATATTGGTGTTTGGCACTTCTAAAGCATTGCACCATTATGTGCCGCAGGTCATTGTCGACTCCACCGGCATGGAATGTTACAATTGCGGATTTGAAGCACAGGGCATCATGACCAATTATGCCCTAATTCGTTGCATAACGCAGCGCTATCAACCACAACTCATAATCTATGATCTTGACTATCATTACGACATTGAATACGCTCCCTACACTAACAATGTGGTCAATGTGCGTCGCATGTCTAAACTGACCATACGCGACAGCCTGTTGAATGCAATTGACCCATGGGCACACCTACGTATGAAATCACGCATCTACCCATATAATAGTGCCTTGATAGAACTGGTGCTCAATCGTTTCCAAAACAGCACTTACGACAACCCTGAAGCAGATCGAGGATATATTCCACAGCATAACGTACTCGACCAAGATGCCATTGACAACTGGAATCCCCCTATCGCCACTGACACGCTCAGGCTCAATCTGATAGCCAATCTGATAGAGCGTTATCATGACCGACTGATTTTCTTCTCCAGTCCCACCTATCAGCACCAACCGCGGCTTGACCAGATGTATGCAACAGTAAAGAAACTGGCTGAACCATATGACGTTCCCATATATGTGTTGGGAAACGATTCTATCTTCATGGACAAACCTGAGCTGTGGGATGACATAAGACATCTCAACGATGACGGCGCTCGCATCTATACTGCAAAAGTGGCACACCTTGTAAAACTATGGCTTAAAACACATCCTGGAGATAAATGACTTAGGTTTTAGGTCAATGGAGATGTTGTCTTATTGCATAGAAAAAGCGGTTATCGCATAGTACGGTAACCGCTCTTTTATCTAGCAGACAGTATCTACCGCCTGTTTCAATTCATTATTTCAACTTGATACTTTCAACTACTCCTGCCACCTCGGGTGCATCAGGTTTAATGAATACTGCTATTACCCTCAGCACATTGTCCCCGACTTGGGTATAACACTTATTGGAACCTGATTTTTCGTTAATTAACGTGGTGAAAGTATAGTCGCCTATTTTCACGCCTTCGTTCTTGACGATACCTTCATCCATCTCATTCTCTACAAGTTCAGCTACCTTTCTGCCCTTAACAACATCTACCTCAATTTTGGGGTCGAAGCCATCATCGCTTTTACCTTCCATTTTAATCTCATCAAAGGCACCGACTGAGCCAATCCAGCCTTCTGGAATTGTCGCGGAGAGATCGGCACTCTCGAAGTCACGCTGTTGTGGGTCAGCTGTTGTTTGAGCCTCAGCCTCTACATTTTCTTCGGCCGGAGTACTCTCGGCATTAGTTTCACTACCTGCATTGCAAGCCATCAATCCCAATACTGCCACACAAGTAGCCAATAACATAAATACTTTTTTCATAATAACTGGTTTTTAAAATGAATTATAGAATTGTAATTTACTCTTCTTGCACTACACTAATAATGGTTGTTTTACGGTGCAAAAATAATAAAAATTTTGGATTACAAGCGAGATTTAATAAAAATGTTTCATTCAAAAGCGCCAAGACTTGCATGATACTTCTACAGACTAAATAATAAACTCCATAATTCAGCGAATTTGCTGTTGCAGAATAATGAAGCAGTGCCGTAGTCTCAAAAGATAGCGGTTTTATTCAACATCAGTTGGTGTCTTCGCTCTTCTTTGCCTGTGGTTCTTTTTATGCTTGCGGCAGTGTTTTGCGGTGGATTTTCAAAAAAATTAATTGGTCTATGTTAAAAAATTTTCATCAAAAAATTTGCGCTTTTCACACTTAAGTGTTAATTTTGCAGCCGATTGTTAAATTAAAATGCAATAAAGGACTGTTCCGCGACGTTTAAGTAGCGATGAAGAAATCTACTATTTGGATATTGACTATAGTAATGGCATGCGCGTTCATCGGACTGCTGTTTGTGCAGGTCATGTATATGGAAAACATGATCAAGATGCGCAACGAGCAGTTTGCCGAAATTGTCAAGCGCAGTCTTTATGGCGTTTCTACAATGCTTGAGCAAAACGAAACGAAATTCTTCCTTGATCAGGACTTGGAAGAAGCCGAAGCTGCATACGCTCCCATTACAAGCTCCACTGCTTCCAGTGCCGGCTCGCTCGATTACAGCACCGAAAAACCGATTCTCGATGCTCCGGCAAATATCGATACGACCCACCTCGAGCACCCAGCCAACCTGGGCACACTCAAGGATTTCAACCAGAGATATTCATCACGTCAGGAAATCCTGAAAGGACAGTATCTTTACCAAAAAGGGCTTCTTAACGAAGTGATTTTAAACATTCTGTCGCAATCCAGCAACCGACCCATCGCTGAACGAGCCGACTCAGCGACCGTACATGATTATCTGGTATCGGAATTGGACTACAACGGCTTGAAACTGCCGTTTGAGTTTGCAGTGGTGAGTCGTAATAACGGCATCGTATATTCCAGTTCGGGCTATTCTCCACAGTCGCAACGCGAAGTCTATAGCCAAGTTCTCTTCCCGGGCGACCCTGTGAGCAAGCAGAACTATCTGAGTGTAACATTCCCCACTAAGAGCGACTATATCTTCTCTTCAATCAAGTTTATGATTCCGTCGCTCGCGTTTACCATCATTCTGCTTGTAATTTTCCTCTACACAATCATTCTCGCATTCCGGCAGAAACGACTTACCGAGATTAAGAACGACTTCATCAACAACATGACGCATGAGTTCAAGACTCCCATCTCGTCAATTTCAATTGCCGCACAGATGCTTAACGATGATTCTGTGCGCAAGAGTCCGGCGATGCTGAAGCATGTCTCTACGGTAATCAACGACGAGACAAAGCGGTTGCGTTTCCAAGTGGAGAAAGTACTGCAGATGTCGATGTTCGACCGCAAGAATGCGACCATGCGACTTGAGGAAGAAGATGCCAATGCCAATATCGACAGCGTAGTGAACACCTTCAAGCTTAAGGTGGAGAAATATGGCGGCACCATAGAAGCCAATTTAGATGCAGAAGATCCAATTATCAACGTAGATCGCATGCACTTCACAAACGTGGTTTTCAATCTGCTCGACAATGCCGTTAAGTACCGCCGCGAAGATGTTCCCCCCATGCTCATCGTGAGCACCAGTAATCCCAATGACGACACGCTTGAGATTACTTTTGAAGACAACGGAATCGGCATCCGTCGCGAAGATTTGAAAAAAATATTCGAGAAATTCTACCGAGTCTCTACCGGAAACCGACACGACGTCAAGGGTTTTGGACTCGGCCTTGCATACGTGCACAAAATGATTACCCTGTTCGGTGGAAACATCGATGTTGAAAGCGAACTGGGAAAAGGAACGAAATTCATTATTACATTACCTTTATTAAAATAGATTAGATTATGGACGAAAAATTAAGAATTCTTCTTTGTGAAGACGACGAGAACCTGGGAACGCTCACACGCGAATACCTGGAGGACAAGGGCTATAAGGCCGAATTGTTTGCCGACGGCGAGAGCGGCTACCGCGCTTTCCTGAAGGGAAAATATGACATCTGTCTGCTCGATGTGATGATGCCTAAGAAAGACGGCTTCCAGCTGGCACAGGAAATTCGCACTGTCAATAGTGACGTGCCCATCATCTTCCTTACAGCCAAGAGTCTTAAGGAGGACATCCTGGAAGGTTTCAAGATTGGGGCCGACGACTACATCACCAAGCCATTCAGCATGGAAGAGCTGGTGCTCCGCATCGAGGCAATCCTGCGCCGCGTAAAGGGCAAGAAGGGCAAGGAAGTGACTGTTTACAAAATTGGCAAATTCACCTTCGATACTCAGCGCCAGGTACTTTTCACCGATGAAAAGACCGACAACCTCACCACCAAGGAGAGCGAACTGCTGAGTCTCCTGTGTGCACACATGAACGAGATTCTGGAGCGCAACTTTGCGCTGAAGACAATCTGGATTGACGACAACTATTTCAACGCACGTTCAATGGATGTCTATATCACCAAGCTGCGCAAAAAACTCAAAGATGATCCCGACATAGAGATTATCAACATCCACGGTAAGGGCTATAAGCTCATAGCACCAGAACCCGAAGCTAAGTAACAATCACTTAACTCGTTATTATACACCAGAGCCGCTGCATAGCAACGGCTCTGGTGTTGTTTTATATAGTAGTAAATGAAAAATTCTACTTTTTGCAGTAGTGAAGTGGGGGTTTAAATACCTCGAAATGATTGCTTAAATTCTACTATCATGGATTAAAAATCAGCATTTTTAGCGATTTCTAGACTCATGTCTCATTATTACTTTTGCAACATCAAGTTTTTAATAATCTGCCGTCAGCATCGCCATTGTATCAGGCGATGCAATCTGGCATAAATATAAGTAAAGATGAAGAACATAATTACTGCATTTTTGTTTTGCGTTGCAATGACTACAACCAACGCTCTTGCCGATAATCTGCTTGACAGTGTGTGTAAACCTGTAATTGAACAGGATCAAATACCTTCGGTGTCTAAAAAGCGACTAACGATAGGTGGCTATGGAGAAGCAGTGGCAAGTAGGATGTTCTATAGTAACAACTACAAGCGCTATACCGATGCAGCAAAATATGCCGATGCCAAGGGTTTTGGACAGGTGGATTTACCGCATGTAGTCTTATTTATTGGTTATGACTTTGGTAAAGGTTGGTCGATGGGAAGCGAAATAGAGTTTGAGCATGGCGGTACAGAGAGCGCCGTGGAGATTGAAGAAGAAGAGACAGGCGAATATGAATCGGAAATCGAACGCGGTGGCGAGGTTGCTCTTGAGCAATTCTGGCTACAGAAATCATTTTCTTCAGCCATAAATATTCGAGCAGGTCACTTGGTGGTACCAGTCGGTGGTACTAATTATGGACATATGCCCACTGAGTTCTTTACTGTATATCGTCCCGAAGGCGAAAATACAATAATGCCTTGCACATGGCACGAAACAGGCATCAGCATCTGGGGCCGCACATCACAGTGGCGTTATGAAGCAATGTTTATTGCAGGTCTGGATGCAGACCGCTTCAACAATAAGAATTGGATACATGGTGCAAGCGGCAGTCCATATGAATTCAAAATGGCAACCGCATATGCTGGCGCCGTAAGAATCGACAACTTCTCAGTCAAAGGGCTTCGGCTAAGTCTTAGTGGTTATCTGGGAAATAGTGCCAACAATACCCTCAATTCTACAGGCAAATACGAAGGACTTCATGGAACAGTAGCAATTGGCGCATTCGACTTTTTGTATGACAACCATAATCTGGTGGCTCGCGGAAACTTTGACTATGGACATCTGAGCAATTCCCTTGAAATTACAAATGCCAATATGGCAAGCCGCAAAGACTCACCTTCTCCTAAGAATAGCGTCGCTGAGGCTGCGATTGCAATGGGCGTAGAAGCTGGATACGACATCTTTGCACACATTCAGGCAATGCGAAGTCGGGAGCAGAAGCTTTATTTATTTGGACGTTACGACTATTATGATTCAATGTACAAGACAGTAGCCAATATGACCGATGAGCAGCAATGGGGTCGACAGAAAATAACTTTTGGTTTCAACTATTATCCCATCAAGCAAGTGGTCGTGAAAGGAGAGTGGAGCAATCGTATCTTCAAAAAACAATACAATAACGAATCTACGGTAAGCTTGGGCATCGCCTACAATGGCCTGTTCAAACTATAGGAATTATATAGAATTATTACAAACAAAAAACAATAACGAACAATGAAGAAATCAATTTTCAAAAGTGCTTTAATGCTATTTTGTGCAGGACTTTTATTTGTTTCCTGCAGTGATGACAAGAATGAACCCGATTCAACTTCACTTGATGCCTATAAAAAGGCTTTGCTCACGCAATATGTTAACGGTGTAGTAGTTCCTACCTACAAATCGTTGGCAGATGAGTCTATCGCCTTAAGTGAGTTGTGTACACGTTTGGCCGATTCACCGAGCCAGTCGCTCGTTCAACAGGCATGTGACAAGTGGATTGAAGCACGCAAGTACTGGGAACTGAGCGAGGCGTTCCTGTTTGGTGCTGCTGGAGATTATTACATTGACCCACACATTGATTCTTGGCCCCTTCAGAAAGACAAGCTCGATGGAGTGCTTGCCAATGCTGCACTTATTGCTGAACTAAAAGAAGACGGGGCGAGTGCCGATGGCTTTGCATCGTTAGGCTATGGATTACTGGGATTCCATGCCATTGAATATGTCCTTTTCCGAGACGGTCATGCAAGAAACGTAAGCGATATTAATGAGAATGAACTCATCTATAATGCCGCTGTGGCCGAAGACCTCGCTAATCAGACTGCCCGTCTTGAAGCAGCGTGGGCAGGTTTCGACAACGTAAGTGCAAAAAAACAGCAGATGCTTGACGATGCCGAGCTAAAACCATCTTTCAACTACGGTGAGGCAATGATTAATGCCGGCCTACCAGGCAATGTCAGCTACAAGACACAGCTCGATGCGATGGTTGAACTAATGCAAGGTGCCAGCGATATTACTGATGAGGTGGCCAATACTAAAATGCAGGATCCTATTGACTCGCAGAATGTTCTTGACGTGGAATCATGGTACAGTTGGAACTCATATGCCGACTTTACCGACAACCTAAGAAGTGTTCGCAATGCTTACTACGGCAGCATCAACGGATCGGTGAACAGTAATTCTATAGCTTCATTCATGGCTAAGAATTATCCCAGTCAGGATAATGCCGTGCGTAAAGCCCTCGGCGAGGCTATAAGTGCCATGGAGGCATTATCTGCCGACAAGAATGAGCCTTTCCGTAACCACCTTGATGCTGCTTACAATAAGGAGGCACAGGACGCTTGCAATGCATTGCTCAAGGAACTTGACTTGGCCATTGAGGCAATTCAGTAAACAATTGGAATTTGAAAAAAGAAAAAATCATGATTAAGAAGAGTATTATTGCACTGATAGCCGTAGGAGGATTGATAGTCACATCTTGCAGTGACAACGATGGTAATGGTAGTTCTCCCGACCCCTCAGATGTCACAATGCCTGAAGATTACTACACGGGTGGCGAGCTTGGTACAACCAGCAACACCACAGCATCGGCCTACGAACAGTTTACCGCAGCCATTGAGAATCAAGGGCTGGTAGCATCGTTCAAGCGTGGTGAGAGAATATTCGAAAGTCCATTCGATATCAGCAGCGATGAAACAACCCCAATGCGGGGACTTGGCCCACTTTGGATACGTGAAAGCTGTATTGCCTGTCACCCAGGTTATGGTCATGGAGCTCGTCAGAACAGTTATAATTCCAATACAATAGGTAATGGTTACCTGCTTGTGCTTACCGATGAAAATGACACCTATTTGTCATCACTCACTGGAATGCCACAAACACAGGCTGCTCCGCCATTCAAGGCACCGCTTGACGAGAAAAAAATTCAAATCAACTGGTTAAGTTATACTGACGAATGGAACAACCGTTTTGACGACGGAGAGACCTACTCACTCATCTATCCTGAAGTGACTATTCCGCTGGATGCTTTCTACGTGCCTCTTCAGGTTGGCGGTAAGGATATGGACTACTCACGGCTTCGCGTGCGTTTGGAAAACACTATCGGACTATACGGAACAGGACTCTTGGATGCCATCGATGATGCCGACATTCGCGCACAGTACATGGCTGAGGAAAAAGCCGGCGTGAGTCTGAACCCTGCCATTTGGAATAACGGGGACTTCAGCAGTTACTATACTAACACATTGCAAGGTGACGGAACAAAATATGTGAGACGCTTCACTTATGCTCTCTCTCGTGGTTCGATACAGGATGGGCCTGGTGCCAATGCCATATGGAACATAACAAATGTCACACGTGGTGACCGTCGTTACCATTATATGACTGCGGCATATGCCAGCGTGGCCTCCAAAGATCCTGATGTTCAGGCTCTGTTTTACAAATATTATCCTCAGTGGAATAAAACCGGTAATGTGGAAGTTGATATCTACAATTATTTGATGAGCAATGAACTTCCAGCTGAGATGACCGATGATGAATATATTGACCTCATGGCTTGGCATCGTGGACTGGCCGTTCCAGCGGCGCGTGATGTCAATAGTGCTGACTTTCAACGCGGAAAGACAATATTTACCGAATTGGGATGTGCATATTGTCACCGTCCATCGTGGACTACAGGCAAAGATGAGATACGAGACCCGAACAACTTCTTCGTAGGAAACCGTTCTAAGTTGTTGCCGCGTTATCCCAACCAAAAGATATGGCCATATACCGATATGATACAGCATCGCCTGTTCATGAAAAATGATATCCGCACAGGTTGGTGCCGCACAACCCCATTGTGGGGGCGTGGTCTGAGTGCAAAATGCACGGGGGCCAGCGAGCGTCTCCATGATTGTCGTGCGCGGACGGTGATTGAAGCAATCATGTGGCATGGCTCAACTAATAGTGATGCCCGCAAAAGCGTAGAGAATTTCCGCAAGCTCAACAAGAGCGACCGTGATGCCGTTGTAAAGTTCATTGAGTCCATTTAATTTGACATAACCATATATTCTAATGCGAGTAGGTAGATCGGAGAAACATAACCTACTCGCATAGGATTTTTATCACCTATAAAATGAAGAAGCGTCACATTCCATTTTTATTACTGGCTTTGATGCTGGTAGTGCTTGCTGTTGCCACAATATTAGAAAAGGTGTGGGGTACGGCACGAGTACACGACTGGATTTACGCTTCAGTGCCATTTGTGGTTTTCTGGGGGGTGATTGCCGTGACAGCTTTGGTATATGTGTTCAAGGCAAAGCAATACAAACGCATACCAGTGTTTTTGTTCCATGTCTCGTTACTGATAATTCTGCTTGGTGCTGGACTCACTTGGCTGACAGCTGTAAATGGCAAGATGAAGTTGTCTACAGGTGTTTCGGTGAATTCATTTATTGCTGATGTTGGCGACATTATGCCTTTGCCTTTTACGGTAAAGCTTAAAGAATTCCACATCGATTATTATCCTGGAACAAACAGTCCGATGGATTTCGTGAGCAATCTGGAAATCGATGATGGTAATAACAAGTGTTGCCAAGCTTCGGTGTCAATGAACAATATCATTTCGCACAAAGGCTATCGTTTTTATCAGATGGGCTATAACGAGAATGGCGATGCTATACTCAGCGTGACCCGAGATGTGTGGGGTATAGGTGTGACATATACAGGTTATGCAATGCTGTTGGCGACAATGCTTTGGATATTGCTCAAACCTGACGGAACATGGCGGAGGATGTTACGGCATCCGGTGTTGCGCAAGTCTGTATGTTTGGCAATAATGATGTTGGCTGTCATACCATTACACGCTAAGGCTCCTCGTGTGCTTCCCAAAGAAGTTGCTGGTCGCATGGACAACGTGCTCGTGCTGTATAATGACCGTATTTGCCCGATGCAAACATTGGCGCGAGATTTCACAATGAAACTTTGCGGTAAAACATCTTATGGCGGTTATACAGCCGAACAAGTACTTACGGGATGGCTTTTCTATTTTGATGACTGGAGCAAAGAGCCAATGATTAAGGTAAAGAGTGCTGCTGCTCGACAAGCCTTGGGCATCGATGGACGTTGGGCATCAATGGACGATTTTGCTGATTCCATGAGACAATATAAGCTAGACTCGTTGTTGTTGCGTATCATGAGCGGTGATAAGATTAATGACAGTCGTGGTATTCAGGATACCCACGAGAAATATGAACTGGCCATGATGGCTGCAACAGGACGCTTATTCAAGATTTTCCCGCTTAACTATCACGGTTCGACACAGTGGTACAGCCCCAGTTCACTCGATCTGCCTACAGATATTGACGAAGGGAAATGGGCATTTATACGTAAAGGCGTGACGTATCTTCAGGAGCAGGTTGACTTTCAACGTTGGGATGACTTTGACTTTTTTGTAGAAAAACTTTGTAGTTATCAACAAAAAGAATGCGTGGGGCAGTTGCCTTCTTCGACGCGACTAAGGGCCGAAAAACTATATAATGCACTTGCAATGCCATCTGCATTGCCTATGATCATGATAACTTTAGGTGTCGTTTTGTTCATATTCATAAGTCGTAAGTTTGTGTGGAAGATCGGCATGGTGGTAATGTGCATTGTTTTGTCCTATCTCACTTTGTTAATAGCACTGCGATGGATTGCAGGAAACCATGTGCCATTGAGCAACGGCTACGAAACTATGCAGTTCATGTCGTGGGTGACAATGGTATTCACATCGATACTCATTGTACGTCGATTCAGACAGGCATTGCCCTACGGAATACTGATTTCAGGATTGGCACTTATGGTGGCATCGTTTGGCGAGAGTAATCCAGATATCACACACTTGATGCCAGTGCTGCACTCTCCATTGCTTAGCGTGCATGTCATGGCAATAATGCTGGCATATAGTCTGCTTGCATTTCTTTGTTTGGGAGGAATAATGGCAGTGTTTCGCAGGAACGACAAAGAAAACGTTGAGCGATTATATGTGCTGGGTATTTTAATGCTTTATCCGGCAGTGATGCTTCTGACCTTCGGAATACTCATAGGAGCTGTGTGGGCAAACATGTCCTGGGGAACCTATTGGAGTTGGGACCCAAAGGAAACTTGGGCTCTGATTACGCTCATCATCTATTCATTTCCGTTGCATCGACAATCGTTGCACAATCTGTCTCGGCCCATGGTTTTTCATATATACATGATTTGTGCCTTTGTGAGCGTGATTATTACATACTTTGGTGTGAATTTCTTTCTGGGAGGCATGCACAGTTATGCATGATAACGTTTTTGGGGTATGAAGATAGCTACATATACCCAATTATAGGTATTTTACAGATTCACGAATAATCCTAATTTTGCTTCGATGATTAATGATTCAACAATCAATAAGCAAGCTACAGTCATTGTGATTGCTGACGATTCGGCTATAGTACGTGAAGGTATGTCGGCCGTATTGTCTAACAATGTGTCTGGTGTACATATCATCACCACCGATTCAAAAGATACAGCTTTAGAGACCTTGGTAGCCGTCTCCCCACAACTTCTCATAATGTCCCCCGTTCTTAATATTCATAGTGAACTTACGTCCTACTGCCGCAAGACTGGCTGTAAGACGCTGGCACTGATGAGTACAGTAGTAAGCACTGGGGATTTATGTGACTACGATGCTGCAATCACTATTTTTGATTCTCCTATGGACATCATCTCTCAGGTAGTGGCATTGCTTAATGTCTCTTCTTCTTCAGCAACCACGGATGCCGAATCACTAAGCAATCGTGAGAGAGAAATAGTTATTGATTTAGTGAACGGCCTTAACAACAAGGAAATATCGCAACGGTTGGGGTTGTCGGTAAATACTGTCATCACCCATCGCCGAAACATATTGCATAAACTCAAGTTACATTCAATGGCAAGTCTTACACTCTATGCCGTTCGAATGGGTTGGGTGCCTCTATAAAGAAAAGAATTATTATTTATCGCTGTTTTATAGTGACAGCAGTATTTCTCAACTTGTATTTTGCGCTAGAACCCGAAACCAAGTAATTACTTATGGTTTTAAATATAGCTGCAGGCAAATCGCTTGCAGCTTTTATTATACTCTCAGCACATTTTTCACGATAATATGACCCAAAAAGAAAATAATTAGTAACTTTGCATGACATATATCAATGTGCAAACAATGAAACGTTCTGTACTGCAAGATAATGCCATACTGCGTGCTTTTATCATCACTATCGTGCTGATAGTGTGTTCCTATGTTGTTGACGCACAGCATGTATCTTCCAGCACAGCAATGTCATCAATGCTGATTGACAGCATACAAACCCCTATGAATGTTCGCTATGACGGAAGTTCATTATTGATAGCCTCTAACGATGGCAACGGCACGGAGATGTGTTATTGGTTCAAGAGATGCATGAACAATGAACTCTTCACCTTCTACCGTGTGGGATATCGCATGGTGAACCACCGCACAACCAGTTCGGCAGCAGCCATAACCAATGACAAAAGCATAGTCTGGCTCAACAAGACTGAAAGCGACAACATAGGCCCAGTTAGCATTGACGGATATGCCGACTTTGTGGGGGGAAATCATCTATGGAAAAAACCTGATTCTAACGGAAGCAAGGGTAAAGGTGAAAACACAACTGTCAAGACAGCCACATGTGATAACGTCTTTATCTCTATTGATGGACAACCCATTTCACAAGGCTGCAACACTTCTTGCAGAATCGTGAAAATTGAAGTTTTCAACACAATCTATGACCCCCTTATTGAGCCTAAGAAAAATGACTACATATTATCTTCTCCCCTAATAAGTGAACAAGTTGAGTATTTCATCGTGGGCAATAGCATTGACGTCAGGCTTACTCACGTCTATGCTAAAGACCTGAAAGTACGGTGTTACTATGGTATGCAATCAATGTTTGTTGACGAGACAAAGCTTTTCACCCCTAACGGCAAATTCAGTTCAGGCATCACTCCCTCTGACAATCTAAAGTTCAATAAGAGCCAATATCCACTGTTTAACCGTTTCATTGAGTTTAATACCAATGGTTGGTGCCAGAGTTCATGGATAGAGAACTCTGGACTTGGGCAACACTTATATTTAAGTGACAATTCTGTAATTTTTACTCGAGGAACAGGCAAGAGCTACCATGTATTAATCAATAATAAGAATCTAATGGCCAATACCACATATCAATGGCATGGAGTCTACACATGGGCGAAACCGCTAGTCTATGATAATTCTTTGATTGTATATACAGGTTATATCGATGGCCGTGAAGCCATTTACGTTGATGTCAGGAAAAATTTGGATAACTTTTGTGTCAATATACCATATTATTGGATTAAGGCACATAAACTAGAACGTACAGGTGACATTAATGCCACAGTTAGTGGTAACGTTCTTAAGGTGTCAGCAAGTGGTTCAAGCTCAGTTGTATTGATCAAAAAATACTACCCTGATGCTGTCGAAGATATAACCTATGAGCAGCAAGCATCAAATGACAACTGGTATGACATGCAAGGGCGAATTCTGCTATCTGAACCCTCAACCCCCGGAATTTATATCCACAACGGCAAAAAGACCCTCGTTCAAAAAAGATAAACAGCCGACATGAGACACACTAACAAGCACTTGCATTTCAACATAATACTTTTTGCCTTAATGGTTATTGGGGGGAGGAATTTCATCCCAGCTTTATGGTAAAACACCATTAAGCCATGATATTTCATTAGAATCCAATACCCAAAAACCTCTCATGTGTGCAAAATTTGATGGCACCAATCTCTTTATAGCAGCCAATGACGGTATGGGAACGGAGATGTGCTATTGGTTTAAGGAATGCATGAACAACCAACTATTTACTTTTTTTCGTGTAGGAGAACGTCAAGTAGAACGTAATTATAGTGACATCAATGGTATTCCAAATTCTTCGGAAATCACATGGCTGAACTCTACCGGCAGCGACAATATTGGCCCTGTTGCTATTCAAGGGTATAACGACTTTGTAGGGGGAAACCATCGATGGAGAAAACCAAATGCCAACGGCAGCCTAGGGCCATATACCACAATCCGAACTGCAAACTGCAACAGTTATAGCGTTGACATTGATGGACAACCTCTTAGTCTGGGCGTAATTACCTATGGAGAACAAATATGTGCATCAGTAAATAACACGCTCTTTGATCCTCTTGTCGAACCACAAGACTCTACTGCAACGGTACTCGATTCACCGCTAATAAATGAAGATATTATCTATACAATAATTGGCAACAGCATTGCAGTTGATGCAAAGCACACTTATCTGAAAGACTTTACCGTAAGACGATATTACGGCATGCAGTCGATGTACAACCGTGAAGATTCCGTCATGACACCTGGTGGTGCCTATCCTACATTTGTTGAACAAGCTAATGCTAAGACATTTCACAAAAACAACTATCCTAATTTCGGGTGCTATATTGAACATAATGCCAATGGTTGGTGCCAATCTTCATGGTTGCGACCAATAGACTTAGGAACTCATTATGCAATTGATTCCATCAGTCCCATTTTCACACGCAGTTCTGACAAGTGTTATCACGTCATTATGGATTCATTTCCAGTAAATTGTAACGACTCTGTGAGTTGGCATGGTATTTATACCTGGGCATTACCATTAATCAACGATGACGACTTGCTCGTATATTCTGGCATTATTGATGGGAAAGAATCCCTATATATTGATACCAAACGAGCATGCAACAGAATTTTCAACTATTCAGGAGCAAATTATCTTCATTCTATAGATTCTATTAGGAATTCTGACGGAGCTTCATTTTTAACCTTGGACAATGCCGTGTTTATCACATGTAATAAACCTATTAGCTTCATTCTTTACTATGAGCCAAATGATGAAAATACAACAATTGAGATTAATCCCGACATAAATGGTGACGGGGTGATTAATGTTCTAGACATCACTGGAATCATCGACATAATCAATGAAGCAGAAGAGACCCCCGACCTTGAAAATGAAGAATAATAGATTCAAAACATTGACAGCTCAACCATGACAAAGTTAAACTTATGAAAAAGCGTTACAGTCTTGAACATGTATCGCTTTTTTTGCGTAATTTTGTGGAGTAGTAAATATGACTCATATCATGAAAATTCTATTCTTTATATATCAATGGTTCATTGCCGCGCCCATAATGCTTGTGGCAACCATAATTACCGCCATCGTGACGATGGTGGGATGTTTGTTCGACAGCAACTACTGGGGATACTACCCTGCCAAATGGTGGTCGAGACTGTGGTGCGCAATCCACTTTGTTCGAATCAAAGTGCAAGGTCGTGAAAAAGTAGATCGCGAAACCTCCTACGTCTTCGTTGCCAATCATCAAGGTGCTTACGACATATTCACAGTCTATGGCTATCTCGGACACCCGTTCAAATGGATGATGCGAAAGGGCATCACCAATATCCCCCTCGTGGGCACTGCATGCCGTGCAGCAGGACATATCCTTGTCGATACAAAAAGTGCAGGCGGACTTCGACACACTATCGAGGATGCAGAGAAGAAACTGGGAAAAGGCATGTCACTTGTCGTCTTCCCCGAAGGACGACGGACCGACACTGGCAAAATGGGAGTTTTCAAACCTGGTGCATTCAGGTTGGCACTAGAATTCGGACTGCCTATCGTTCCGATTACCATCGATGGCAGCTACCGCGTCATGCCACGCAACACCTTCAACGTGACTCCGGGAACAATCACCCTCACCCTGCACGAACCTATTGCTCCCGAAATATGCGACAACGACCCTGATCAGGTTAGCCGCAAGGCCCGTGCCGCAATCGAAAGTTCGCTAAGCTGAATCAATGAGCTTAGTATCACTCCTGTTGCTTATTGAATCTCATATCTTTCAGCCAATAACTTAATTTAACGTAGGTTTTTGGGAATTGAATATCAATTTTTAGTAATTTTACGAGTTGATTAACTGATGTGTATATTTATCAAACACAACAGCTCATTCATACGATTAAAAACCTAAAAATTCAATATTCGTTTAACTTAAAAACCAAACATCTATGAGAAATGTACTATTAGCTCTTGCTGTAGGCGTTGCTTTTAGTGGTATGGCCCAGATTCTCAACGTTGGCTCGATTGAAAAAGTCAACATCCCAGAGAATCGCGACAATGTGGTGGCAGCCATCAGCCCACAGGGCGACTATCTGCTCATCACTTCAAGTTCCAATAAGGGTCTCACTAAGTTTGACCTCGCTACGCAGCAATCGACTCGATTGACCGATGCCGAAGGTGCCGGCCACAACGTGATGATCAGCAACGATGGTGAAAACATCGTTTACCGCGAGACATCCTACAATGCCAACCACCTGCGTCACACTGCGCTAAACAGCAAAAACCTGATTACTGGCGAACAGACGCAACTCGTTGCACCATCTCGCAACCTTGAAGGTATGGCCATCCAGGGAGCAACTGCAGTGGCAGTCAACAATGGCCAAGTGAGTCTTCGCTCTTTCAACGGTGGCAATGCCATCGCACAGCGACCTGTGCTCTCTACCAAGAATCGCCAGCTCATGATCACCGAGAACGGCGAAACACGCGTATTCTCGCCCAATGGAACCGACCACAGCTACCTGTGGCATTCAATTTCGCCCGACGGCACTAAGGTGCTCTACTTCATTGCAAGCAATGGCGCATGGGTTTGCGACATCGACGGCCAGAATGCCCACCGCATAGGCATTATCCGCGCTCCGCAATGGGTTGACAATAACGTAATCGTGGGCATGTATGACCAGGATGACGGCGAATTCATCTATGCCTCGAAGATCATCGCTTCGGACCTTAACGGCAACCAGCAAGAACTAACTGGTGACGATGTGGTAGCAATGTACCCACATGTCAATGCTGCAGGCGACAAGATTGTCTTTTCTACTCCTGCAGGCGAAGCCTATATTATTAACATCAACAAATGATTACAGCTATGAAGAAGATATTACTACTTGCAGCAGCTGCAATCATCGCAGCCTGCGCATTACAGGCACAGACACCCGACCAGGTGCGCATATATCTTAATCCAGGTCACGGTAGCTGGGGACCAAATGACCGTCCAATGGCCACAATACCCTATCCCAACCTCCCCTCAACCGGACGTCCCGACACTTGCGGTTTCTACGAGAGTAACACCAACCTGTGGAAGGTGCTCCGCATGGGGCAAGCTCTCGAAAACATGGGCGTTAATCCCAACAACATCATGTACTCCCGTGTGAAAAACGGCCCGTACCCTTATGTTGCTGGTGCTCCCGATGCCGAAATCTATAACCGTCCTTTAAGTGAAATTGCATGTGAAGTGGATGACAACAATATTGATATGTTCGTTTCTGTCCACTCCAATGCAGCGACCGAAGGAACAAATACCAACTACCCACTGTATCTTTATCGTGGTGAAGACAAACCTGCGGGTGGCGGTAGCTATGAACATAACGAGGGAAGCTGGGAAATGTGCGATGCAAGTTGGGGACCTCACTATATGTCAGAACTTGACCCACAGAATTATTACAGCTTAACCAACAAGAATATCCGCGGTGACTGGAACTTCTATGGTTCTACCTACTCCACCACAACTTCCCAAGGCACATTCATTGGCTATCTTGGCGTTTTACGCCATGGAACTCCGGGCTTCCTCGTGGAAGGCTACTTCCACACCTATCAGCCCGCACGACACCGTGCACTGAATCCCGACTATTGCGGCCAAGAAGGTGTTCGTCTCGCTCGCGGAGTGTGTGATTACTTCAACCTCAACCCAGAGACCACAGGTTATATAATGGGTACCATCAAGGACAGATTCACCCGTATAAACAACCCTCTCTACACATACTCAGGCGGCACCGACGACCAATGGATGCCGCTCAATGGAGCTGAAGTAAGATTGTTGAAAAATGGTGAAGTCGTCCAAACCTATCAGGTGGACAACAACTACAACGGTATCTTCGTCTTCGAAGGTCTTGAGCCTGGAGCCTACACTCTCGAAGCAAGCTGCGAGGGCTATGAAGACCTTGATGTCCAATATCAAGACGAGATTCAAGTGACAGCCAATCAGACTGCCTATAAAAAGCTCTATCTCGCGCCAGCAGGATATTTGCAACCGGAGACATTCTTCGAGAACTATCCTGCTCCCGTGCAGGATGAAGGTTTGACGATGCCGGAGTCGTTTGAGTTCACTCAGAACGATGCCACACTCAGCCAGGTACAAGGCACTGTCAAGCGTGTAATCGTGCGTGGTGACTCGGCCTATGTGCTGGTTAACAACGGCATGACTGCTAATATCTACATCGTCAATGCAAAGACCCAGCAAATCCTCGGTCAGGTGAATACTAATGGTCTCCATGTGGATACCGACAATTTAGGTTTCTACTCGCCACTGAACGACATTGCATTCACTGCCGATGGAACACTTATCGGCGTCAACAGCGTACGTTGCCAAAGCGGTGATGGTAATGTAGATGCAGGCTATAAGCGCGGTACGCTATACTTCTACAAGTGGTTGAATTTCAATGAGCCTCCAACAGATTGGATTACAACCCAATATTCTGCTGGATTATACCGAGGCGATATGGGACAGTCTCTTGCAGTGTCAGGTAACATAAGCAACTGTACCATCATCACAACGGGTAAACATAACAGCAATAATAACATACGCCTCTTGGTACAGAAATTCTATGATGGCGCTGTTATAAATACCTATTATACAGAACGTAGCAGCTACAACGAGTCACATCCATTCAATTCAGGTATTGCCGGCCCCGACTATCGTCTCACACTTTCAGCTCTCGATGAGAACCACATCGGTGAGGATGGAAAGATTGTCAATGCCAACAACTTCGTACTTGACGGAAATCTGATCAACCCACACGAATTTGCACTCGCTGCAACTCAAGCCAACAGCACCGGTGTTGGCAATATCAGCACCGATCTCGTTGACGTAGCATCTAACGGCATCTCGTTCTTCCGTTATCTGGATCACGTGATGATGGTAGTTCCTACCGTTGCCGACAACATGGTTACTGGCGTGAAAGTGCTTGACGTGACCGAAGGTTTTGACGCAGCTACCGAGGTTACGACTTTGGGCACTACGCTCACCGATGCCAAGAACTATGCCGATGCATATGTCGCTACCGGCGCAAAGGTTGAAAACGAGAAAGTTGAGCTTTATCTCTTCGTAGACAACGAGATGACCCGCTTCTCTCAGGGCAGTGATACAGTATTAGGTGACCTCACCGGCGAAGGAACTGTCGATGTGAGCGATGCAAACCTGCTCATCAACGTCATCCTCAATAAGACCGCCG
This sequence comes from Muribaculaceae bacterium, assembly GCA_017651515.1. Taxonomy (GTDB): domain Bacteria; phylum Bacteroidota; class Bacteroidia; order Bacteroidales; family Muribaculaceae; genus Sodaliphilus. Next base: position 72,981 of record JAGCCU010000035.1, read on the forward strand.
CGTCAGACTGCGCGTCTAACCCCGACTTGACAGGCGATGGCAACGTTGATGTTTCGGATGTCAACATGTTGATTAATATTATTTTGCATAAAATCTGATTGTAACATCCAACATATGCATTGTGCGGTGCACGGCTCGGCTGTGCACCGCATTTTTCTTATCACCATCTCTTGATTAAGCCATTACTACAAGTTTATTTTGGCTGATAGCATAAATTTTGCTAACTTTGCCATTTAATATAAACTAATAACCGAATTGGTTTAAAAGGCAACACTGTACGATGCTAAAGAAGAGTACAATAGAAGAAGTAATAAGTAAGGACATGGCGGCAATCTGGTCTATCCTCAACAAGGATGAGAAACACCAGATTACCGACAATTTTGTCATCCACGATTTCAAGAAAAACCAAATTATCTATGCCGAGAAAGACGAGCCACAATACCTTTGGACACTGCTCAAAGGAAAGGTAAAACTGTTCAAGGATGGCATTGGTGGTCGACAACAGATTTTGCGACTCTATCGCCCAATCCAATACTTCGGCTACCGTGCATATTTTGCCGGTGAGTCATACGTGTCGAGCGCTGCAGCATTCGAACCTTCGACACTGGGTGCCATTCCTCTTAAACTCGTTAAAGAGCTCATCAACCAGAACCACGACCTGGCATGGTTTTTCATCAAAGAACTGTCTAAGAACCTGGGTGGCAGCGACACTAAAATCGTAACTCTTACGCAAAAGCACATCCGCGGCCGACTAGCCGAAGCACTCATACTTCTGCTCGACAACTATGGTCTTGAAGAAGACGGCAAGACTCTGAAAATCTATATGGCTCGCGAAGACCTTGCCAACCTGTCGAACATGACAACGAGCAATGCCATCCGCACTCTTTCGGCTTTCGCACAAGAACGCATCATCACCGTTGACGGCCGACGCATCAAGATACTCAACGAACAGCTTCTGCGCAATATCAGCAAGTTTGGTTAATACCTTATCTGTCATGATTATCGCAAACCAGAAACGCCGAGAAAACATAGCCGAATACCTGCTATACATGTGGCAGGTAGAAGACATACTGCGTGCCAGCCAATGCAACATGGAAGCAATCGAGCGCAACATCATATCGCAATATGATCTCACCGATGAGCAGCGCCAGCAGGAGCGCGACTGGTGGGAGTCACTCATCATGATGATGAACGCCGAAGGAGTGAAGGAGAAAGGCCATCTGCAAATCAACAAGAACGTGCTGATACGTCTCACCGACTTGCACCTCCAACTCCTCCACGACCCAAAGCACCCAGACTATGGTGCCGAGTTTTATCGCACTCTGCCTTATATTGTGGAGCTGCGTGCCAAAACTTCGCAAGAACAACAAGTCGGTGAACTGGAAACATGTTTCAACGCACTTTATGGCATGCTTATGCTAAAGTTGCAAGGACGTGAAATAAGTCCCGAAACACAGCAGGCAATGACCCAGATTTCAAAATTCATAGGCCGACTTGCCGCCTATTTCAAAAAAGATGAAGAAGGACAACTGATAGAAGAATGAATCAGATAAAAAACATACTAATAACAGGTGCAAACGGACAATTGGGCCGTGAATTGCTCGACCTGCTCTCCAGCAAGGATCAGTATAACGTAATTCCTACCGATGTTGCGGAGCTTGACATCACCAACAGCGATGCCGTAGATAGTTTCATTAATGAAAACGCTGTTGACTACATTGTCAATTGCGCTGCATATACTGCCGTTGACCGCGCCGAAGCCGATGAAGCTACTGCCAAGATCATCAATGCCGATGCTGTGGGCAACCTTGCATGTGCAGCAAACCGCAAGGGCGCAAGAATGGTGCATATCAGCACCGATTACGTGTTTGACGGCGAGAACTGTCGCCCCTACTGTGAAAACGATTCTGTAAATCCCGTCTCGGCTTACGGACGCACCAAACTAGCCGGTGAACACGAATTGATGACAGCCACAAACGGTAACGGCATCATAATCCGCACTGCCTGGCTTTATTCGCCCCATGGCAAGAACTTCGTCAAGACGATGATGGAACTTGGACGTTCACGCGAGCAGCTGAAGGTAGTATTCGACCAAGTGGGATCACCAACCTATGCCCGCGACCTCGCTGCAGCTATCATCGCAATCATTGATGCTTCTGAGTGGATGCCCGGCATCTATCACTATAGCAACGAAGGCGTTATTTCATGGTATGACTTCACCAAAGCCATCCACCGTCTAGCTGGCATTACCACTTGCAACGTGTACCCCTGCCACAGCTCCGACTACCTTACTCCAGCGCATCGTCCAAGCTATAGCGTACTCGACAAGACTAAAATCAAGCAGACCTTCGGCATCACCGTTCCATATTGGGAAGACAGCCTGAAGCACTGCATATCACGACTTATGAACGAATAACAAAATGGCTTTTACCAACGAAATATCACGACGACGCACTTTTGCCATCATTTCCCACCCCGATGCCGGCAAGACTACTCTTACTGAAAAGCTGCTGCTCTTCGGTGGCGCAATCCATGTGGCAGGAGCCGTCAAAAGCAATAAGATAAAGAAAACCGCCACCAGCGACTGGATGGAAATCGAGAAACAACGTGGCATCTCGGTAGCAACATCAGTAATGGGTTTCAACTATGGTGACTACAAGATCAACATCCTCGACACCCCTGGCCACCAGGACTTTGCCGAAGATACCTATCGCACCCTAACCGCTGTTGACAGCGTAATCATCGTGGTGGACGTGGCAAAAGGCGTGGAAACGCAGACGCGCAAACTCATGGAGGTGTGCCGTATGCGCAACACTCCGGTAATCATATTCGTCAACAAGCTCGACCGAGAGGGACGCGATCCTTTTGACATTCTCGATGAACTCGAGAAAGAACTTCAAATCAGCGTACGACCACTTAGCTGGCCCATAAATATGGGCATGAAATTTAAAGGCGTGTACAACATCTATGAGCACACGTTAAACCTGTTCAAACCCGACAAACAGCACGTGACTGACCGCATGGAGATTAACGACATCAACGACCCTGCAATCGACGAGGCTGTTGGCGAAGATGATGCCGCACAACTCCGTGCCGACATCGAACTGATTGACGGTGTTTATCCAGAATTTGAAGTGCAGGACTACTTAGACGCTCAAGTGGCACCGGTATTCTTCGGCTCGGCATTGAATACCTTTGGCGTGAAAGAGTTGCTCGACTGTTTCGTTCGTATCGCACCATCACCTCGCCCCGTCCAAGCAATAGAGCGCGAAGTTAAGCCTGAAGAAGACAAGTTCACAGGGTTCGTGTTCAAGATTCATGCGAACATGGATCCCAACCACCGCAGCTGCATTGCCTTCGTGAAAGTGTGCAGCGGTGTGTTCCTGCGCGGTGAAAACTACAAACACGTGCGCAGTGGTAAGAGTTATCGTTTCTCGGCCCCAACAGCCTTCATGGCACAGAAAAAGGAAATCATCGATGAAGTATATCCAGGCGACATAGTGGGCCTACCCGACAACGGCATTTTCAAGATTGGCGATACAATCACCGAGGGCGAAGACCTGCACTTCAAGGGTCTGCCCAGTTTCTCGCCCGAGATGTTCAAATATATCGAGAACAGCGACCCCATGAAGACCAAGCAGCTCAACAAGGGTATCGAGCAACTCATGGACGAAGGTGTGGCACAATTGTTCACCAACCAGTTTAACGGCCGCAAGATTATCGGCACCGTAGGACAGCTGCAGTTCGAGGTCATCCAGTACCGCTTGCTGCACGAATATGGTGCACAATGCCGCTGGGAGCCAATCAACCTTTACAAGGCCTGCTGGATAGAAAGTGATGACGAAGAGGCACTGGAAGCCTTCAAGAAACGCAAGCACCAGTTCATGGCACTCGACCGCGAAGGGCGCGACGTGTTCCTGGCCGACTCGGGCTACGTGCTCTCGATGGCACAGCAGGACTTCCCAAAAATCAAGTTCCATTTCACCAGCGAATTCTAAATCAAGTTTGAAAATTTAATATCAATATAATGGAAAGACTAACTAAGCTATACAAGGAATACGTGGGCAGCGAGCCTACCGAAATCAAGTTGATGGACAAGGCCGGCTCCAACCGTAGCTACTACCGCCTCTCCGGCGCCAAGTCGATAGTGGGTGTAATAGGCGAATCACGCGAAGAAAACGATGCTTTCGTCTATATTGCAAAGCACTTCAAGGAGCAAGGGCTGTCGGTGCCTACCGTCTATGGCGTGAGCGATGACCACATGGCATACATCCAGGAAGACCTTGGTAACAAACCTGAAAACATCCTGTGGAACAAGATACGCCGCAGCAGCATAACTCATGCTTTCACCAGCGAGGAAAAGGATTTGTTACGTCGAGCCATGCGCGACCTGTGCGACATCCAGTTCCGCGGCACACAGAGGTTTGACTACAGCAAGTGCTACCCTGCCGAGTGTTTCGACGAGCGTTCAATCAAATGGGATCTGAACTATTTCAAGTACTGTTTCCTGAAGGCCACTGGCATAATCTTCAACGAGAATAAGCTGGAGAATGATTTCGACCGACTTACACACGACCTGTTGGCAGTGCCCAGCAAGACGTTTATGTACCGCGACTTCCAGTCTCGCAACGTGATGCTCGTAGGTGATGCCGACCATCCTGCCGACTGCCGACTGGCCTACATCGACTTCCAGGGTGGTCGCCGTGGCCCGTACTACTACGATGTGGCTTCGTTTGTGTGGCAATCACGCGCCAAGTATCCCGAAGACTTGAAAAAAGAACTCATCGAGGCCTATATGGAACAGCTCAAGCTCTATCAGCCCGACTTGGACGAAAAGATCTTCCTCGACAACCTGCGAATGTTCGTGCTTTTCCGCACGCTACAGGTGCTGGGTGCCTACGGTTTCCGCGGCTACTTCGAGAAGAAGCCCGACTTCATGAAAAACAGTATCGTGCCGGCAATTGCCAACCTGCGCCGACTGGTAACAGCCACATCTTTCGACAAGTATCCCTATTTGAGTGAAATCATCAACGAACTGGTGAACATGAAGGACTTCACTAGCGAGGAGAAATCACTCACCGTGAGGGTGATGAGCTTCGCATATAAGAAAGGCATTCCACACGACCCGTCTGGTAACGGTGGTGGCTTTGTGTTCGACTGCCGCGCACTTAATAACCCTGGAAAATACGACAAATACAAAGCATTCACAGGACTTGACGACAACGTGATCAAGTTCCTCCAGAAGGAGAGTACCATCGACCAGTGGCTCGAACACGTTTATGCACTGGTAGATGAGTCGGTAGAGCGTTACAAGAAACGCAACTTCACCGACCTGATGGTATGCTTCGGCTGTACGGGAGGCCAGCACCGTTCGGTATATGCCGCACAGCACCTTGCCGAGCACATCAACAAGAAATTCAACGTGCGCGTCGAACTGTCGCACCGTGAGCAATCGGGACATGACCGCACTTTTAACCCCGTTCAGGAATGAAAGCCCTGATTTTTGCCGCCGGACTGGGTACACGCTTGCGCCCGCTCACCAACGACCGTCCTAAGGCTCTCGTTGAGGTGGCAGGTATGACCATGCTTGAACGGGTCATCCGTCGCGTGGCCGATGCAGGCTTCGACGACATCACCGTCAACATCCACCATTTCGGGCAGAAGATCATCGATTTCCTCGAAGAACACGACAACTTCGGATTGGACATTCATATCAGTGACGAGCGTGACTTGGTGTTGGAGACCGGTGGTGGCATCCTCAAAGCACGGCAGTGGCTCGATGGTGACGAACCATTCCTCGTGCATAATGCCGACATCCTCACCGACTTTGACCTGCGCGCCATGTACGACCATCACTGCAACAGCGATGCATTGGCAACGCTGTTGGTGAAAGAGCGCGTCACGCAACGCTACTTCGTCTTTGACGATGCCATGCGACTGCAAGGCTGGATCAACAAGAAAACCGGCGAGACACGACCCGAAGGTTTCATCCACAATCCCGAAACGATGATTGAACGAGCATTCGGAGGGGTGCACGTCATTTCGCCAACCGTTTTCCCGCTGCTTGAAAAAGAAGCCAAGAAAGTAGGCCCCGTATTTTCTACAACTCCATTCTACGTTGATGTGTGCCGCGAACAGCTCATCAATGGTTACGAACCTTCGGAACCCTACAGTTGGTTCGACGTCGGTAAGCCCGAAACCCTCGCCCAAGCCGTAGAAGCCCTTAGCCAACACAAGGCTTGACCAAGTCAAGCCACACAAAACCGACAACGGAAATGGACTGGCCAACATTTGAAAAGCAGCGGAAATATGCTGGTGCGACCGTGCCGTCTATGCTACGCCGATGCATCGGGCATGATTATTGCAGCCGAAGCATTTACATGGTGACCATGGTGACAGAAGGGCGACGACGGCTTTTCGGCGAAGTGATTGGCTGCAGTGAAGTCCCTATGGGTGACAAAGACGCACCACGCATGGTGCCTTCTCAAATCGGCGAAGCAGTAAAACAAGAATTTCTGAATATTCCACTATATTACCCACAAATTGAAATAATTGCTGTGCAAATGATGCCAGACCATTTTTGCATGGCATTATTTACGTACACGAAAGACTCCCTCGGCCGCTTGGACATGTCATAAAAGGATTCAAGACTGGATGTAACCGTCATTATCGAGAACTTATCCTCGGCTTAAGTAGCAAGAAAGAAACAATAATGGGTAGTGAGACAGTTTCGTATGTTGCGACTGAGCCGCAACCATCAGGCATGTTATTCGCAAAAGGCTTCAATGACCGATTGTTGCGACAGCAAGGTCAATTAGAACGATGGATTTCTTATCTGCATGATAACCCTCGAAGATTGATAGTAAAACGTGAATACCCAGACCTTTTCCGCGTGCGGTTTGGACTTGAAGTAGCAGGCCAGCAATATGCTGCCATAGGCAACCAATTCCTGCTTTCATATCCAAATAGAATTCAAGTGCAGTGCTCACGGTCACTTACCGAACAAGAAATCAAGACAAGCGTTGATGATGCTTTACAAGCAGCAAGACAAGGTTCAGTGTTAGTCTCACCTGCCATCTCCCCTGGTGAGCAAGCAATCATGCGCGCAGCTCTTGATGCCAAATTTCCACTGATTTTCATTACAGCTTGGGGATTCAACACCTTTTCAAAGCCAGAACACCAGTTTTACAACGCATGTGCAGAAGGACGACTATTACTACTCGCTCCATGGAAACACAATAACAGACGCATCCAACTAACTCGTGAGATGTGTATGTCCCTTAACGATATGACTCAAGCTATCTGCAATAATTGACGATACTGAAAACTAATTCAGTTCGTGGAAACCGTCAATGGCATCACCCAGACCTGTAGGAATGTCCTCCTCTTCGAGCATGTCGTCAAAGGCTTTAGGACCTTTGATACCACATAAAGCTTGCAGCAGAGCCAATGCGGCCGGCATATCGGCCGTCGTTGTGAACAAGCCTCTTCCATTTATCATGTCGGTGAGGCCGAAGTGCAGGTCAGCATGGTCATTGCCAACTCGGGCGCGCATAGCCACTGCAAACGGGTTTTCATCGAATACCTTCACCAGACTCGCATCATCGCTGGCATTTGCCTCGGTCTGCTCGTAATTCAACATCTTCAGGTAGAACACGCTACCAGTTGAACCCACGCGAATCATTTTATTGTCATACTGATAGACAAACTCATTGTCATACAATTCCGGTGCCTGTCCCAATGCCAGGGCAAACTTGCCAATTGTATTGACTATGTCATCTGGGTTGATGCTACGGGCTGCAATCACTGCGTTCCATTCTCCTTCGAGATGCGGGTCACTGGCCAGTCCCACTGCTACGGGTCCGTCGATTGTGGCAAGCATTTTAGCCAAATCAATGCTACCTATGTATGGCAAATTAGCAAATGCCTTGAGCAACTGCTTGATTTGTGCCAGTTGAGTAAACTGTTCACCGTTCACGCTCATTGCCATGATGTAGTCCATTGAGTTGGGTATAATCTTCAAGAACTCAGCATCAGGCTTAGCCATCATGGTGTTCATCAGTTTCAGATAGTCGCTGTTTGCATCGGCAATAAAGTGTGTATTCATGGAAACGCTATCGTCTTCCATCTTTATGGCACAAGTCACAGCCTTGATGTCGCTCTCGGTAAACACCTCCACCAGCGGCATTCGCTGTGCAATGTCTTTATAGGTCTTGCTGCGCTTGAGCAGTGCTCTGATGCCTTCAAGTTGGAAATAGGCATTCACAGCTCCATCGGCATCGATACATTCCTTTACTTCGTTGACTTCAGTGATGTTACGTGATTTGCCCTGCATGATGATACTGGCGGCATGTGCCACCTTCTCACGTTCCAAGGCCTTATTCACCATTCCGATGAAAAGAGTCTTATTATTGATGGCATAGAAAAGATCTTCCACATAGATACAGTCTAAGCCTTCTACCGTTGTGAAATCTGAACCTGCACGTTGAGCAATGGTCTTTTTAGCAGCGGATTCATCAGCGAGTGGCACCAGCAATACACGACCGAATGTCTTTAATGTGAAGAACGCATAGGCCTTACTCTTAGTATCGATTCCCATTACTGGCAGATCGGTAAGCAACTGGCACAACGGAGCAGCATCGTTCTCGTCGATAACCGCTTGCAAACCGGCTGGCAGCACGATGCGGTCGCCGTCTTGCAACTGAGCCTTCTTCAGTATCTCGGGCATATTGATGCTAACCACACCGGTAGCATCGGCAGGTATCATCTGCTCAAGGTTTTCATTCACATTACTGCACGCTGTAGTCAACAACAACGACAACAGTGTGACCAGCAAATATAACTTTTTCATCTTAATAAAACATTTGAGCTACAAAGTTAGTATTTATATAAAAACTAATCGCAAAAGAAGACGCTATATTTTTCAACAATATTGCAAAAAAGTTACACCATATGTTTTACAACACAATGTTTGCCGGTCTGATTAAAATTTAACACTATATAATACTGATGAGTTAGATATTATTTGTAACTTTGTGAGTGAAAAATTTCCTGTTGGCTTAGGCCGATTTAGGGTTAATATCTTGACATCATGAACGACATTTCTGAAATACTGCGGGCGCTGCTTGACAAGCACAGCAATACTCGGGAATTGGATGACGAGTTTCAAGACATGCTGCGTTATGATGACCAGTTAAAGAGTGACTATGCAGCATGGTGCGAAGAGCGTGGCTACAAGAAGAGCAACGGCTATCGCGAATTTGTGAACGAGATTGTGGAGTCGCAAGACTCGGTGTGGGACAACTATCTGGAATTTGACAGTTAACTCTCCCCATTTGAGCCTATTTCCACATGACCGGACGAACGTTTATTGCCGAGTGGGAGCCTCAACAGGCTGTCATGATTGCTTGGCCCCATGCAGGCACCGACTGGGCTTCGATGCTCGGCCGTGTGCAAGAATGTTACCGCCGTATTGCCTCGGCCATCGCTGAAGACGAACCCCTTATTATAGTTACCCCTGAACCTGATGTCGTGCGACAGCAACTCGCACACATCGACAATAGTCGCCTGACCATCGTGCAATGTGACACCGACGACACCTGGACGCGCGACTACGGCCCACTGGCCACACTCACTACCGACGGCATTAAATTGCTCGATTTCACTTTCAACGCCTGGGGAATGAAGTTTGCCGCAAGCCACGATAATCTGGTAACAAACAATCTTGCAAAACAAGGCATCTTTCCCTACTCCATAGAGAATCATCGCGACATGGTGCTAGAAGGCGGATCAATAGAGTGTGACGGCAATGGCACGATAATGACTACCGCCGAGTGTCTGCTCTCCCCAAATCGAAACGCGGCGTGGAACAAGATACGCATCGAGCAGGAACTGTGCCACCGATTAGGAGCAAGACAAATACTATGGCTGGAGCACGGCTTCGTGCCTGGTGATGACACCGACAGCCACATCGACACCATCGCCCGTTTTGCCCCTGGCGGCGTTATTCTGCACACTACCGCACACGAAAGCTCAAAGGAGTATGCCGAAATGCAACTGATGATCAAGCAACTTGCTTCCTTTACCGATGCCGACGGTAATCCCTATAGGCTCGTAGCGCTGCCCGCACCACCGGTCCTCACCGACGAAGACGGACAGCGCATGCCGGCCACTTACGCCAACTTCCTAATCACAAACCACAGCGTGCTCGTACCAACCTACGGCAACCCAGAGACCGATGCCGAGGCTCTGCGCATCATACAAGGCGTATTTACCGACCGCAAAGCCATAGGCATCGACTGCCTGCCACTCATTGAGCAACACGGTTCGCTGCACTGCGCCACAATGCAGATTCCCAGACAACTTCATAACATCAAATAAAATCCAACTTCAATGAAAATAGGAATCATTCAACAACACAATACCACCGATTGCAACGACAACCGCCAGCGACTGATTGGTAAAATAAAGCAGCTGGCTGCACAAGGAGCGCAACTGATAGTACTGCAGGAACTGCATGACTCGCTTTATTTCTGCCAGGTGGAGAGCGTTGACAACTTTGACCTTGCCGTTACAATCCCCAGTGACATCACTGCCGCATACTCACAGGTGGCTGCCGAGTGTGGCATCGTGCTGGTGACCTCGCTCTTTGAGAAGCGTTCCACAGGATTATACCACAACACTGCGGTCGTATTTGATACTGACGGCTCAGTTGCCGGACGCTACCGCAAAATGCACATCCCCGACGACCCCGCCTACTACGAAAAATTTTATTTCACCCCAGGCGACATAGGATTTAAGCCTATCGATACTTCACTCGGACGACTTGGCGTGCTGGTATGCTGGGACCAGTGGTATCCCGAAGCAGCACGACTGATGGCTCTGCAAGGCGCAAAAATGCTCATATATCCAACTGCCATAGGATACGAGAGCAGCGACACCCCAGCCGAGCAACTGCGCCAGCGCGATGCGTGGATAACCGTGCAGCGAGGACACGCTGTGGCAAACGGGCTACCGGTGGTAACCGTCAACCGCGTAGGGCACGAGCCTGATCCATCGGGCATGACTCGCGGCATCCAGTTCTGGGGCAGCAGCTTCGTGACTGGGCCACAGGGAGAAATCCAGTACTCTGCTCCTACCGATGCCGAAGCCGAACAAATCATCGATGTGGACATGAAGCGCAGCGAGAACGTGCGACGCTGGTGGCCGTTCCTGCGTGACCGACGCATCGACCATTACGACGGTCTCACAAAGCGTTTCCTCGACGAATAACGCCTAACTTGACCCACGACAGCCATGCTGAAACGCGACAATTTCAACTTCCTTACGGAAGCTCCTGTTCCAAAGGTGATTGGCACCCTGTCGGTTCCAACCATCATCAGCATGCTCATCACGACCATCTACAATATGGCCGACACCTTCTTCGTGGGAAAAATCGACACACAATCGACGGCTGCAGTGGGCATCGTATTCTCGGTGATGTTTATCATCCAGAGCATAGCCTTCTTCTTCGGGCATGGCTCTGGCAACTACATTTCACGAGCACTCGGCGCACAACGTCACGACGATGCTCGCCAAATGGCGACCACAGGCTTTGTCTATGCTTTCGCCTTCGGCATTATAATCACCATCGCTGGGCTCATCTTCTTGCGGCCATTAGCCATCGCTCTGGGAGCAACACCAACTGTGCTGCCGCCCACCCTTGACTATATGAGTATCATATTGATCGGAGCTCCGTTTATGACTGCACAGTTTACCCTTAACGGACAGATGCGTTTTCAAGGCAATGCCGAACTGGCAATGCTGGGCGTAGTTGTAGGTGCAGTGATGAATGTCGGACTTGACCCTCTGCTCATATTCACGCTGGGAATGGGTGTGAAAGGAGCCGCATGGGCCACGGTCATCGGACAGGTGAGCAGTTTCATCATCTTGATGGCGTTAACCCATCATGGCGGCAACATTCGCCTCCACATCAAAGATTTCAACCCAAGCTGGCACTTCATAAAAGAGATAGCAACTGGTGGCACGCCTTCGCTCATGCGACAGTCATTAGGCAGCATAGCCAGTATCCTACTCAACGTAGCGGCCTCAGCTTACGGCGATGCAGCCATTGCCGCCATGAGCATCGTCAACCGCATCGCGATGTTTATCATGAGCACCGTGATAGGGCTTGGACAAGGTTATCAGCCCCTCTGTGGCTTCTGCTACGGTGCAAAGCTCTACAACCGCGTGAAAGAAGGCTTCTGGTTCTGCGTCCACGTAGGCACTGTTTTCCTTTTGGCTTGTACTGTGATTGGCTTCGCATTCAGTCACAGCTTGATTGCCGTATTCCGCGATGACCCACAGGTGATTACAATAGGCATCGATGCCTTACGTTGGCAGCTTATAACCCTTCCTCTATGTGCCTTGAGCATGTACAGCAACATGATGACACAAACAGCGGGCATGACTAAGCGTGCCAACCTGCTCGCTGCCAGCCGACGTGGCATCTTTTTCATCCCACTTATCATGATACTGCCGCATTACTTCGGAATCACTGGAGTGGAGGCCTGCCAGGCTGCTGCCGACGTATGCACCTTCGTTCTTACCGTGCCCGTGTTGCGCTACACATTGCGTCAGCTTGGTCAAGATAAAACCCATCCAAAAGCATAGGAACAATGAGTTACTTAAATGCTTTTTTAATGATGCTGCACAGCATGGTCGGCTCCTAGGATGATGTTTATAATGATATTCACATCTTCCACATCCACTGTGCCATCATTGTTCAGGTCAGTTTTAGAACTATAGTTTTCAGCATGGTCGGCTCCTAGGATGATGTTTATAATGATATTCACATCTCCCACATCCACTACGCCGTCACAATTAATGTCCCCATCCTCCAATTCAGGAAGGTCAGGCAGTGTCACACTAATGCGATTAGACCATCCGCTTGGATTATATTGGTTTGTGTTTTCAGGCATAGCCTTGACAGCATAGATGTAGGTTGTCCCAGCAGTAAGACCGGTCACTGTGTAGTTTTGTTCTGCAATGTTGTTGATATTAGCCACAATGACACCGTTCATAGTAGAAACGCTGAGGTTATAGCTTATGCCTGTGTTAACAGGGTGAGTCCATGCTGCAGTGAAGGAATTGGGTGTTAGGTTCTGGGCCTCACTCAATACAGGTGCAGGCAACGTACCCTTGGTTGCATAGCCGGTAAGTGCAATGGTTACATCGTTTGCATTAGCACTCTGCAGGGTAATGGTTCCTGACATTGAACCAGCTTGCTGTGGAGCAAATGTGACAGTTACAGTCTTACCATTGGTTGCTTCTTCGATGCTGATGCTTTCTGTGTCGATACTGAATGCTCCCTTGGCATCGGTGAGTGTAACAGTGATATCGTCTTCGAGATTCACACCGGTGACTGTGAATGTCGAAGTCTTTGACTCGAGAGTGGAAGTAGTATTAAAATTCAGCGTGTTAGGTGTAGCCGTAATAATGGTATGTGGAACACTGGGTTGGATGCCAATTATCATTTTCTGAACTTGGTCGAAAGTGTCTGGGCCGTCTTTAAAAGCGTTCATGGAAAACCAATTGTTTCCTTCGCCACTCCAACCCCAGTTTACATGATATTTGTTGGTGCTAGAGTCATAGCCGTCAACATTGAAAGCATGACCACCGGCAGTATTGGAAACAGCCGTGTACACTACAGGGCGACCCTCAGCAAGTTCTGTCTGAAGCAGGTCGGCCCAGTTGTCCTCGGAATAATTATCCTTAAGAACCAAACGGCAAGTTACTTCATCATAGCCAAAAAGGATAAACATATCCGCAATATTCTGTGTGTCTGTGTTATTTATGCCACTACCGCCTGCTGCTGGCGTACCATACTTCATATGCTCAGCCTGCCCCACATAGCGCATCAATGTGGCTACGGCATTAGCCTGAGCTGTGGTATAGGTTGAATAGGTATCTTGCATATTATCCCAGTCAAAGGTTGTTCCGCTTAAGGCGGGGTATGTGTATTCCACAGTGGTCCAGTACCCAATATCGAGTAAACCCGTATAAGAAGGAATTGGATCAACGGGAGTGCTGGGGTACTTCCAGTAGTACATCACCATTGCAGCTGAAGTTGCAGGACAGCCGGTATAGCACTGATAATTGCTACCATTATATGAAAATTTGCACATATTCCAGTAAGGGGCCTCCTGATCCCACATGGCAGTGAGAAGAGGTTGGATGGTATCCCCAGACTTAATTAACGGCGATCTAAATTTGGTGGGCTTTTCCACTTTGATCGTGGGATTGGAATGCAGATAGTCAATCTGCCTCTTGTAGCCGTCAAGCCAAGCCTTCATGTTCTTGGGCATACGGTCTAGATTCAGTGGCTTATCACCATAAGCGAGCACTTCTTCGGCACGATCGTCACCACTGATGATTAAGAATGTAGTAGACGTATTGAAAATGTAGTACGCAGGAGTTGACTTGTTCACATCACCGTATTCAGTCATAATGAGTGTAGGACGGATTGCTGCTGGAACCATTGATTTACCGGCATACAACGTCTTAATCAAATACTGTTGAGCCTTGGCTCGGGCAGTGGCTGCATCAATGGGAGCTGCCAACAATTGAAATGCGACCATCACCACAGTCAATAGAGAAAGTATTTTTTTCATTTAAAAATATAATTAGGTTATTTAATTGATTTTCATATGCTTATTTTACATCAAAGGAGTTCAAATAAAACCGAAAAAGCTGAAAAATCTAAATTTCCAACGATTGGTATGCCATCTTAAATCATTGAGCTTTTTATCGCGCTCGACAATTTGCACACTAATCATAATTCCAAAACCTTACAAATTTACTCATAATTCTGAATTTAAAAATCATTTTGTCATGTAATTTTTAGTTAGTTAAGAAAAAGGAGAAGGAAATCTCATTTTCATAGATTTTAATATTGTTTTGAGTGTATTTCACGAGCAATATTAGTAATTTTGCAGCACAAAACCGCCATTAAGCAGACTGTGATGAACTACATAAATGCCTTTCTAATGATGCTTCACAGCATGTCACCCTATCTAATGCTGGGATTTCTGATAGCGGGTGTGCTTCACGCATTTGTGCCTGCAAGCATCTACTCGCGCTACCTGTCGGGCACTAGTTTGCGGTCGGTAGGCACGGCAGCGCTGTTTGGCATTCCTCTGCCTTTATGCTCTTGTGGAGTGCTTCCCACTGCAGTGAGCCTACGTCGAAGCGGCGCGTCGCGAGCGGCATCAACATCGTTTCTCATTGCCACACCGCAGACAGGCGTCGACAGCATTGCCGCCACCTACAGTATGATGGGGCTGCCTTTCGCTATTTTGCGCCCTGTTGCGGCACTATTCACTGCACTAGCCGGTGGTTTAGTTGTGGGGCGATTTGAACGACATAACGCCTTGCCTGACGTGCCGCATGATTCCAGCTATGAGTTCAGCACCATCAAGCACGGACTGTGGGCAAAAACCGTCGAGGCGCTACGATATGGATTTTTCGAGATAATGCAGAACATAGGCCGATGGCTCGTGCTGGGGCTTGTCATTGCCACACTTATCACTGTGCTTGTTCCCGACGACTTTTTCCAAACCTACGCTCGCTGGCCGCTACTGAATATGCTCATCATACTTGTGGTGGCCGTACCAATGTATGTGTGCGCCACGGGATCGATACCCATTGCTGCCGCACTAATGATGAAAGGCCTCTCGCCAGGATGTGCACTCGTGCTGCTCATGGCCGGTCCTGCTGCCAATATGGCATCGATGTTAGTCATTTCACAGTCATTCGGCCGCAAAGCTACTGCAGTCTATCTTGCTTCGATTATAGCCGGTGCCATGGTGTTCGGGCTGCTGGTGGACTACTGGCCTGGATGGCGCGAGGCATTCATCGCTGCCATGCCCATGAATTGCCACGCCATGAGCCACGCCATGACTACGGGATGGCTCAACTGGCTGTGCAGCGGGCTGTTGTTAGCACTGCTCATCATTGGCATAACGGCAAAATACTGGAAATCATACAAACTAAAAAACGAAAATAAGACCATGAAGAAGAAAGAATTTAAGGTGAGAGGGATGATGTGCAACCACTGCAAGGCAGCCGTAGAAAAAGGTCTGGCCACGGTTGAAGGTGTGACCAGTGTCACCGTCGATCTGGCTAAAGGCATAGCCTACGTTGAGGGCAACGTCAGCGATGATGCAATCCGGGCCAAGGTCGTCGAACTCGGCTACGAAAACGGATAGTCACCATAAGTGTAAAAAAATGTGGGACTTGTTGTATTAAATGCTCTCAATATGGTTATGGGGTAGTGAGCAAACTTCCTTGCTCAATTCTCTCAAGGCTCTTGGTTACCACGTTCAGTGCCACCGTAAGGTCTTGTGCTGTAAAATATCGGTCGGTATTAATATCATATCCTGGCATGCCAAAGAAACCTGTCAGGTCGTAGAGGTAGCTCAGCTCAAGAGGAGTTAACGAGCGGTCGTAACGATAGGCAATGAAAGCGCCAAGCAAGAAAGGATAGCGCATCGTACCTGCATAAGAGTGAGTGCCTTCATCGGCACTGTTTATATTATCTATTTTATTGAAAATTTCGCCGGCAATGCGCGTGAGCTGCTCGGGTGTAAAGGCGTTGCTGTCAACGGCTGTCATCATGACAAGCGTAAGGGCACTTAGTGCAAAGCTATTTGAAGCTTTTTCCTTATAATCTTGGTAACTCAGGTAGTCGACGAAATTTCCGGAATGTGATAGGGAGTATGTTAGCTCGCAATACAGGTCAAGCAGTTGCGCAGCACCGCTCTCACGTTTCATCAATTCTTGCCAGCAGTTAGCTTTCATCGCAGACATAATACCTAAGTATTGGTTGTCATATGCGTTATATATCTCATTATATGGATGCACAAAACAAGTCAGCACAAGGTTGCGAGTTGACATTGCCGCAAGCTGTGCCGATGGCACTTCGCACAGAGCCAACAGCTCTTCCAATGACTTCGCCTCTGCCTTATGCTCATACCAGTATTCATAGCTGAATCCCTCGCCTGTGAGGTCTCCATCTGGGATTTTTTCGCTACTCCACAACTTATAGCCAACGAATTTGTCATAGTCATTTAAAAGTGGCACAGTAGGATCAAGCCCCTCCAGAGGCTTATACTCAGGCAATTCTGGTTGTTCAGGAATCTCTGGTTCATCATCATGACCGCAACTGCACAGCGACAAGACCAAAGTCAATATCACTGCGGAGCATTTTGCAAGTTTGAAAAAAGAAATCATTTTCATAGTATTTTTTTTTGCAAAAGTACTATTTTTTTTCCAATAACAAACGTCCTACAGGCTGCAGAAAAACGTTACAAGGAATGGCACAGAAAAATCAACTAAGAATCCGTGGAAAATAAATAGGACATTTTCGTTTCACTTATATAGCAACTCTACCAAACACATTAACTTGCTATTTCACAACAACTTTGGTGGTTGACGTGCTACCGTCATCATAAGTTGTCACCTTTATGTTGACACCGTTCCATGGGCAAGTACTGCTCATGCCAGCCATGTTGACATACTCAACCTTAACGACTTCTTTATTAACCAAAACGACATTAGTATTAGTGTCTGGGGTTGACGGCAGGTTGTTGTTAAACCATTCAATGTTTGCGTGCAGAGCTGATTTGAGCCTATCCACTCTCACATTAAGGGGTTCCTGATTCGTATAATTCCACCGAACTTTTTCTTGCTCGAATGCGTCACTACACAACAACAAATGCTCGTCGATGTATTCCATCCATGATTGTACCTCATGAGGATAGAATTCGTCCCAAGCCTCTTTCACTGCGATGCAGAAGTCTGGATCTTTAATCAGTTCGCCTATCCAATGTGGAGTGAAGCCATAAGATGTTTTCATCCGGAATGTGTAGTCGGTTTTCGCACGTTGATTGCATGACAAGTCCCATAACGGTCCGGCTACCCAACGTGCATCATCCATAAGGTCTTTGTGCAGGTAGAAACTGCCATGAAATCCGTCGCTATTGTCAAGCACCTCTTGGATGATGAAATAGCGTGCCATGGCGTCAACGTCAATCATCTGTTCCCATGTGCTGTTGATTTTGTCTTCATCATATATGGCAGAGTTAATGTTCTGAAACTCTCCCACCAGCCATTGTCTCTGTGCCGTGGAAAGTGAATCTGGAGAATGATAAGTGATTCTCAGATTCCACGAATTGTTTTCCCTGATACTTATCTGGTTGGTCTCGTAGTAATTGTCCACTTCCACGAGCCAGCCGTAAGGAATGGTGTTTTCATCCTCATTCCAGTTGGGTTGCTCATATATATTGAGTCGGTTCTTACTGATTCGGTTGGTTTCGGTGAGCAGGTAGAGACCGAGATAATCGCCATTGAGAACAACTTCCACTGGTCGTGTGGATGGTGTCCAATCCATACCCATAATGTTGCCCAGTTGCATGCCAGCCACGGTAGGTTCATAGAATTTGAGCAAAGCCCAGTGTTTGTGTTTTTTCATACCAAGCAACTGAGTTTTTGCGGCCAACTTGATTTTGTACGGTTTCTTGACACCTCTCCACGACGAATGGCCTCTCCCTCGAATCTCAAGCGACATAGGACTTTCGGCGGAGCCAATGTTAAACTCCGAGTTCTGACTGTCAACAATGAAATACGTTCCGGGTATATATATTGTTTTTGACGTGATAGGTTGGTGGTTTCGGGTCTCGATATACATTATAGGCAAAGTGCCGGTTTGTGCGTTTGCGCTCAGCATCGTCAATGACATGAAAGCAATCAATGCCATTAATGCTGTGGTTTGATGTGAGAAGGGGTGAGATTGAGCCATTTGAATAAACTTCTTTCTCTAATGACAAACCAGAGAAGAAGTTTGCTGCATCATCACCATGTAAATCTTAACATATAAGACGTATCTATTCGGTTAAGGGACAAATCGGATGCCGAAGGGCAGAGCGATGTCCCAAGGATGGTCGGTACGATAGTTCTCAACAGGGCTATGAGTGGGTATATAATAGCGGAAATTGGGCTCGAAGAAGGCGTTGACATGAGGCAACAACTGATATTGCACACCTACTCCGGCTCCCACCGACCATTGCCATGGCGCCCGAATAGAAGAATGCGTTGCGGGGAAGGCAAGCGAGTCACCTGGAGCGTGCTCATAGTTGCCTGTATACAGATACCGCGTTGTTTCACGCCCCCGTAGCGGCAAATCAAGTTGCAGGCTGCCTGTGGCATAGATTGACAAGCGTTTGTGCTTCCAAATATTATAAGTAGCCCCTAACGGCAGTGTCAGGTAATAAAGCCGTTGAGTGCGCCGTGCCATATAGTTGCCGTTATCTGCGCTCTCAAAAGTCGATCGCATGGTGGTGACACCCAGTCCAGACATCAAACTCCACCGCGAGTTCAGCGGATAGGATAGCGAGAGCATATAGGTGCGTGGCCGTTCATGGTGCTTGACCTCGCTCAATGGTGTGGAATCGTAGATAACCTCTCCATCTTCACTTGTGATATCACATGGAATCGTGTCGGTGTGTTGATCGATAATGTGTTGCATAACCTTTGATTCGAGCGTATCCATATATGTGGAGTTAGATTTGAGATAGTCGGCATAGTCCTTCCATGTGTATAAGCGTATGTCACGCTGTGTGCCACCTTCTACAAAGTTAATAACCGAAAGGAAGTTGTCAACTGTAGTTGATGTCGCTGTCGGTGCTCCGCCATAGGCCAAATGCAGTTGCACGCGTCCTCGCTTGTGCTTCTCATCGGCAGGTTTCACCACATTAATATTGGGC
Source organism: Muribaculaceae bacterium (assembly GCA_017651515.1). Classification (GTDB taxonomy): domain Bacteria; phylum Bacteroidota; class Bacteroidia; order Bacteroidales; family Muribaculaceae; genus Sodaliphilus. Next base: position 92,783 of record JAGCCU010000035.1, read on the forward strand.
ACATAAGAGGGAACGGCTGTTGGCGTATAACTCCACGAGGGCAGATCCAGAGAGAATTGCGCCATGATGGGCGATAGTGTAATTATGGACGAATCGGCGACAGCAACCGAGTCGCCCTTATCGATCATAGATAGCAGCGCAGGAATGTCGCGTTCAGCAACAATGGGTGGGGCACACAATGGCTCTGCAACTCGCACAGATTGAAGAACAGGCGAGTCGTCTTTGCCATCATACTGAGCCGATTGTTGCGGTTCGCTGGTGCGATGCCGACCGTGATGGTAATTGATCAAGATATAGGTCAGCGGAGCGAGTAATACCAAAAGTGCTAACGCCCAGTAACGCCTCAACATGCTTTGTAGCATACGGCGGGCGTGAGTGTATTGCGACCGGCTGGTACTACTGCTAATGCCCAGACGGTGACTGATTTCATCGTGGCTCAAACCTGCCATAGTCCGCAAGCGGAACACCTGCTCATAGCCATTGGGCAGACGCTTAACCATGCTCATAAGCACATCAAGAGGGATGATGGGTTCGTCGGGCATTTCATCAGGGATAGCGTCCTGCACAGCCTCAAGCGGCAATGTTTGAATTACATTTTCGTGCTTGATGTGATTGAGCGCCATATTGCGAACGATGCGTGTCAGCCATGCTTCAATCTTACTGTCATCATGCAATGAGTCTAATGACGTCAGTGCCATCAAGATGGAATCGTGTACCACATCATAGGCCGTATCGTTGTCAACATAGCGGCGTGCAGTATCCAACAAACGAGGGTATAAGCCGGAATACAGCAGACGCAAGGCATCCATGTCACCTTGACGGCATCTCTTGACGAGAACTGTGGTTTCGATTTCTTGAGGTGTGACCATCATTATTACTAACAACTGATGTTGCCGGTTTGCTGCATCAATTCATTTTTTTAACATTTATGGTCTACAGGCAACGATTTTGCGATTATGAATGATGTCGTTGAAGTCATCTCCAAGACACTTTCTTTTGTCGCATACAATGAACAAGCTCTACAGGCTACAGAAGAATGTAACCAGGAAAGGCACTGAGAAATCCACTAAGAATCCGTGGAAAATAGATAAGATGACGAAGTTCGCGCCTGAACATTGCGTAATGATAGGCAGCGTAGTGTCCATGGTAGTTGCACCGCCCACCGATATGGGCGACAGCGGCCCAAAATAGCGCACCAGCAACGGAGCTCCCAATAGTGTGAATACTTCACGAACGATATTGGCAAGCAAAGCCACCGTTCCCAGTTCAGGCCCCCGGTATTGTGTAATAAACACACTTGACAAAGAATAATACCCAAAACCTGAACCCACGGCAAGGCAGTCGGCAAGCGAGCGATGCGGCAGAAACAAAGAGGTTATGCTACAACCGGCTAGCGTTCCAACGATAGTCATCAGCGGCAGCAAAGCAAGAATGGGATTGAGTTGCTTGAAACTTTTTAGGACCTCGGTATTGTGCCCCACGCTGATGCCAACGCAAAACATGAGAGCGCACAAGACAATGTAGCTCACATTGCCAAAACTATTCAAGTCGGGCAACCAATGAAATAAGCCACACACGATGCCCAAAACGAAAAAGCCCACTATGATGAGGCTACCTTTCACCTGTCGCCTCCTTTCTTCTGGGATGCCACCCACAGCCCCCATGCCAGCAGCACACTGCCTGCAATGCCGGCAAAGGCCAGAAACAATGCTTCCAGCCCGAGGTCTTTAAGTCCGTAAATGATTTTCTCGTTCTCCCCTACGTCAACTCCAAGAAAGAACAGAAGTAGCCATATCAGGATAGTGATAACCGCCATTATCCACGACATCCGACGGCGGCGAAGCAGAAAACCCACCGCCATACCACCGAACATGATGGCTACAATCTTCAGCATCTCAAGCAGGTAGAACTATTCGGTCAATTCATTATAGTTGAGATGCTCAGAATTAATCAGCACCAACTCTCCGTCGCGCCACTCATAGGTGCTGATGTCCACGTCGTTGTCAAGGCGCCACACACCAACTATGTGTTTTTCACCAGGATGTATTATGGGGTCGTAGATTTCATCAAAGCCTTTTACATCATCCTTTAAGAAACTGTGTGACGACTGATCCCACAAGAAAGCAGTGTAGGTGAAATTGCCAAACGTATTCACCGGTCCGTTACACACCATCAAATCGGAATAGCCATCGAAATTGATGTCTTCCTCCAGTATGTCCCCGAACCCTCGCCAGTCGGCAGTGTCCAGTGGTTCGGCCCATACCGACCTGACTTCGGTACGTCCCATGCCATCGGTGATATACACCAGGATGCTGTCGGCATGACAAAAATGATCTTCATCCTCGTCACATGATTGGAACACTTGAGACTTAAACGTGAAATCACCACGCTCAGGCACATAATGACGTGCCACAGCGGGCAATGTAACACAAGCGACTATTACCAATAAAACTACTAATGCAGAATGTTTCATAGCAAATATTTATATTGTTTTCAGTTTACAAATTTAATATAATTTTCTTGAAACCGCACATCGATTCAATTACTTTTCCTTAATTTTGCAGTTCAAAAGCGAGGAATGCCTCACATCACATTTTTTAGACCAAAAAGAAACAAGAACGATTAACCTAATAATGTATTAATGATGAAAAAACTGATGTTAATGGCAACTATGGCGGCGTTTGCAATGGCTCCTGCCACAACAACTGCACAGACTCACGGCCTCAATCGTGCCGACATGAACCTAAACGTGAATCCCGGTGACGACTTTTATGAGTATGCCGGTGGAGGATGGATGAAAGCCAATCCCCTGAAGGCAGAATATCCCAGTTACGGCGTGTTCAACGACCTGGCTGAGAAAAACCGCAAACAACTGAAGGAACTCTTTACCAGTCTCGCAGAGCAGAAGCATGAGAAAGGCTCGGTAGGACAGAAAGTGACCGACCTCTACAACCTAGCAATGGACAGCGACCGCCTGAACCGTGAAGGTGCTGCACCACTGAAGCAAGACCTTGCCGACGTGGCTGCATTCAAGCGCAGCGACCTTACTGCTTTCCTCGCCAAGACCCACCTCACACTGGGTAACCCATTCTTCGGTATAGGAGTGGAAACCGACCTCAAAAACAGCGACATGAATGTGATGTGGATGAGTGCCGGCACCAGCGGCTTACCCGACCGTGACTACTACCTCAACACCGATGCCGACAGCAAGAAGTTGCAACAGACCTACCGCGACTTTATCGCAAAGATGTTCACGATGTGTGCCGGTTACAAGAAGGCTGCTGCCAACAAGGCCGCAAAGACCATCTACGACATAGAATACCAATTTGCCGAAGCCAAGATGAGCCGTGCCGAAGCTCGTGACTACACCAAGCTCTACAATATCTACACAATCGAACAGTTGCAGGAGTCCTATCCTGCCGTACAGTGGCGTAAATATTTCGACTTGATGGGTGTAAAAGATCTGGAATGGGTGATTCTCGAGCAACCCAAGGTAATGGATGTGTCACAAAAACTCATGACCACACTCAGCGACCAGCAGATGCGTGACTATTTCACATGGCTAATCATTAATGGTCCATCAAACTACTTGAGCGACGAAATCGGCGAGGCTTCATTTGAATTCTACGGACGCACCTTGAGCGGCCAACAGGAACGCCAGGCACGCTGGAAACGCGCTCAGGCAGTTCCTAACGGCCTGCTTGGAGAAGCCGTTGGCGAACTCTATGTTAACAAGTACTTTGCACACGGCAGTAAGGAAAAGATGATGAAGCTCATCAACAACCTCCGCAAGTCGCTGGCAACCCATATCGCCGGCCTCACATGGATGAGCGACACCACCAAGGTCAATGCGCTTGTGAAGCTCAATGCATTTACCGTTAAGATTGGCTATCCCGACAAGTGGCGTGACTATAGCGGTCTGCAAGTTGATCCCGAAAAGTCGCTTTATGATAACATCAAGGCGGCCAGCATCTATGAGACCCGCCGTAACCTGGACAAGTGCGGCAAGCCTGTCGATAAGGACGAATGGGGCATGACACCACAGACAGTGAACGCATACTACAACCCCACCACCAACGAAATCTGTTTCCCTGCAGCCATCCTGCAAGCACCGTTCTTCGATGTTGAGGCTGACGATGCCACCAACTACGGTGCTATCGGCGTAGTGATTGGCCACGAGATGACTCACGGCTTTGATGACCAGGGCCGCACATTCGATGCTGCCGGTAACATGGTGGACTGGTGGACCGAAGGCGATGCCGAGCGCTTCAATGAACAGGCACAGAAACTGGCTGCCCAGTTCGACGAATACATCGTCGTTGGCGACCAGCATGCTAACGGCCAACTTACCCTTGGTGAGAACATTGCCGACCAAGGCGGTCTGCGTATATCCTACGACGCCTTCAAACAGACTCAGCAATTCAAGGACAACAAGGAATTAGACGGCTTCACCCCCACTCAGCGTTTCTACCTCAGCTACGGCCGCATCTGGGCCGAGAACTCCAGCAATGAGTACCTGTATCAGATCACCAAGAGCGATCCGCATTCAATTGGCCGTCTGCGCGTCAATGCAACCCTGCGCAATATCGACACATTCTTCGATGCCTTTGGCGTGAAGCCCGGCGACAAGATGTGGCGCGACCCTGCCGACCGTGCAATCATCTGGTAATATTGAAATAGTTTTTTGACTATAAACAACTCTGAGTTCAATGAGTGTCATGAGTCCAGCAACGGCCATGATACTCATTGAACTTTTTTAATCTAAGAAAGAATGAATTGGCAAGCTATAAGGCATTATTGTTTGCTAATCTTAAATAACTTTCGTACCTTCGCAAAATAAAACCATAAATTAAACTTAAGAACTATGAACAGAAATCTACTTCTCCTATTTGCTGCTATTTTAGTTGGGCTGTCGGTACAGGCTGCTACCTACTACGGCTTCAAAATTGGTGGTGTGGCCGTAAACAGTGACAACTGCAACAACGTCACAGGTAACACCATCAGCGGAACGGTGAAGTACGATTTGTCAAGTAACACAGTCACGCTAACCAATGTCACCATCTCCCGCACGGGCAATGACAACCGCGCAATCTTCAATGAGAGCAACTCGGGTCTAATTGTGAAACTCGTTGGCACCAACAAGCTGAGTGCCACCGATGCCGCGCCAGTACGCTTCCAGAAAACCACAACGCTCACCATAGCCAGCGGTACGACCACCATCACAGGCGGCAGTGAGGGCGGAATCTACATCAGTGGGGCATACAAACTCACCATCAACGGCCCCGGTACGCTCAACGTGACCGCCACAAGCAAGGGCGGCATCGAAGGAAGTGATGCCGCCAACACAGTGGAGTTCAACAACGTGACAGCATCAATCTACGGCGGTGGCAGTGACTTGCTCAACATCTACAGCGTAACGTTCAAAACTAGCAGCCACGTCACCCTTAAGTCAATCAACAGCAACGTTCAAAACGTGAAAAATGTTGATCTCATGCTCTTCGAAGGCAAGGAAGTCATACAGACTCCAAGCAATGCACGATTCTATGAATACGGCAAGAGCATAGCATATTATAATTATTCTACGAATTCCTTTGGCAACATAGTGTGCGGCACCGACATCCTGATCAGCGATCGCAACGTGGGAGCAGTGTTCAACAACACATATTTTCCCGATGAAAAATTCCGAAACTATTTCACTAACAAATACCAGAAAGGTTTCGTCACAACACAAGAAATTGCCGAATGTACAACAATAGATGTGATATCGAAAGGAATATCAAGCATTCAGGGAATTGAATATTTCACTGAGTTGACAACACTCAATTTTCAACGCAACAATGTGACTACAGCCGATTTGAGTCATAACACCAAGCTCCAAAACTTGCAATGTCCATACAATCAGTTGACTTCATTAAATCTGTCAAATAACCCCTTAATTTATTTACTGCATTGTGAAAACAACAATCTGACGAGCCTCAACGTGCAGAATTGCACACAACTCGAACAGTTGTACTGTCAAGAAAACAAGCTGACACGCCTTGATTTAGAAAACAACACACATCTCTATTGGATAGTGTGTTACCACAACAAAATTGATATCTATAACGGCAACTTCTTAGTGAGCGGCTTGCCGGCCAACACGAGCGAAATCACACAAGAAATCTATTTCCGAAGTGACTCCGACGAGAACATGCTGACCACTTCGCAGGTGCAGAATGCAAACGATAAGGGTTGGGTGCTCAAATGCTCTGATGGCAACGATTGGAAGGAATACTACGGTGTGGTGCATATCGGCTCTACCAGCTTCACTGATGCCAACTTCCGCTCATACGTCAGCATCAACTACGACACCAACAGTGACGGATACCTCGACCAGGACGAGTGGGAAGTCGTCACGACGATGTCGGTCGACTCAATGGGTATCACCGACCTGAAAGGCATAGAGTATTTCAGGAAACTCAAGATACTCAATTGCTTCAACAACCAGCTAACTACGCTCAATATGTTGAAAAACAACACCGAGCTGACCAGCCTGAACTGCGGATACAACCAGCTCACCTCGCTCGACATGTCACAAAACACCATGCTTACGTCACTCCATTGCCCCAACAACCGGTTGGCCTCTCTCGATGTCCACGGCTGCACGGCGTTGAAAGAACTGGAGTGCCAAAGGAATCAGCTCACTGCACTTTATTTAAGCGACAATACCAACCTTGAGAAGTTGGTGGCCTATTCCAACTTGATTTCCAATCAACTCTCATTGGAGAACCACACGAAGCTATACAATCTTCACATGTACATCAACAAGCTGAACAAGACCAAGATGACCTACTTCATTGAGCATCTGCCCACGGTACTGCCTGCCCGATACTATCTGTGGATCTATGACGACGCTGCCGAAGATGGCTATACCGAAGGCAACTACCGTCCTGACAACGACTTGGTGGTCATGGCCAACCATAAAGGTTGGATCTTGCGTGAATGGAACGAGGCTCAAGGACAGTGGGTTGACATCACTAATAATCCCGAACCTATTGTCGGTGACGTGACCGGAGACAGCATCATTGACGTTGAAGACGTGAATGCTGCAATCAACATTATCTTGAAGAAAAAGACGGTGGATGACTATCCAGGCAACGCCGACGTGACTGGCGAGGGTGTGATTGACGTTGAAGACGTCAATGCCATCATCAACATCATCTTGCATAAATAATTAACGGCAATTATATACTTGTTGTTCCCCAAGTCAGACCTTGAAAAGGTCATGCGAGTCGGAGACTCGATTCTATGTTAAAGACCATGCCAGAGGGTCGTAGACCCTCGCAGCTTGGTCCTAGGACGAAGCAGTGAAAGTGCCTCGGAGAGGAACTTCATCAGAAGGACAACAGATATATAATCCCCTAATTAACTTATATCATTAACTATAAAAAAAATATTTTTAATGCTCGCAGCAGTTGCTGTCGAAAGCGTAAAATTCAAGTGTCATTATAGTCACAATATGCTATATAACCTGAGTTTTTTCAAAAAATGAACGAAAAAGTTGCATGGGTCATTTCTTTGACGTAATTTTGCACCCGCTAAAGCAACATGGTGAAATTAGCTCAGCTGGTTAGAGCGTCGGATTGTGGTTCCGAAGGTCGTGGGTTCGAATCCCATATTTCACCCAAAACGCAGTGATTCGTCACTGCGTTTTTTATTTGTACTAAAAAATGAGCCGGTGCAATGCATCGGCTCATTTTTGTTAGAGTTATTTCAGCACATATTATTCGCCTGTTGCCTCATCATAAGGTGGCTGTTGGCCATAGGGCTGCTGACCGTAAGGTTGTTGGCCGTAGGGCTGTTGTGGCTGCTGAGGCTGACCCTGATAGGGTTGTCCGTAGGGCTGCTGGCCATAAGGTTGTTGCTGATATGGCTGCTGAGGAGCCTGTGGCTGCTGATATGGCTGCTGCATGGGCTGACCCTGATAAGGCTGGCCGTAGGGCTGCTGTGGAGCCTGATAGGGTTGCTGTGGCTGCTGCGGCTGGCCATAAGGCTGCTGCATAGGCTGTTGTACGGTCTGTTCAGGCTGCATAGGTTGTTGTGGTTGTGGAGCCTGATACGGTTGCTGCATCGGCTGCTGAGGTTGCTGGAATCCAGGCTGCTGCGGTTGCTGCATCGGGTTGTTGGGCTGATTTGGAACGCCTGCAGGCTGCAATGCCGGTTTCTTGTTCTTGCCTTTGACAACCAAGAACGCAATCAAACCGGCAGCTAATACAAGTAGGCTGATGCCCAATATCGGCCTGTAGAAGATCCAAGCCACGGCAATAACGATGAGCGACCATGCAATACCGAGTACCCAGCAAATGATACCCACACCGAAGTTCATGATACTTGCCAGGAATGGAACAACCTTGAGCAGAGTGGAGAGGAATCCGAATATACCCTTAAGACCACCAACGACGAGAAGAACACCCAGGATGCGCAATGCCCACTTGATCATGTCGTTCTCGTCCTTTGCACTTTGAATCATCTCGTCTGCAGTTGAAGCGCCATTGGCGAGACGAGAGAATTTATAACCATTCTTAGCCACATACTCTGCGAAGGTATTGCCCTGCACCTTAGCCATGATTGACACTTCATTTTCAGGTGCGATAGCAGAGAAGCGAATGCGAACGTCACCAACCTGCACGTTGGATGGATCACCATAGTAGATTTCGTTACCACCGAACACGTATGCATCGGTATCGGCTAGGCTATTTTCTGCCTCTTGAATCTGTGATTCAGAAATCTCTGCCACGCCTTCGCCTTCGATAGCACGTTCTTTGGAAGTGCTGTCGGCTACCACTGACTTACCGGCTAGCATTGCAGCAAATTCCTCGCTGCTGCCTGCCACGTTGGCGTCTGCATACTTACCAACCTGTTTGATGAAGAATGCAGGCAGCTTGTAGGCGCCAAATGCCACGTTTTCGGCATATTGGGTCTGGTCGTCCACTTCAATGCGTACAGTGTTGCGTCCGCGATAGGATGGATCGTGGAAACTTCCGGAATTGACTGGTTCATCTACCCATTTCAGATCATAGTAATAGGTAGTGATAGTCTCTTCGCCACCACCAAGTTTGTCTCTCTTCTTCTCTTCCTTACGTTCTACCCACTGATAGTATTCCACATCGCGCTTCAGAGCGGTGTAGTTACCGGCAATGGGATACTGTCCGTCGCGCAGCACGTCTTCAGAGACGGCCTTGCTGGTTGCGTGAATCATCTGGCCATCGAGCGCAGCATCCATCTTTGCTGGATTCTCCATCTCAACTGTAGCCTTCTGAGCCTCGACAATTGCATCGCCAGTCTTAACTGTGCGACCTTCGTTCCAGAACAACAGCACGGTACCGATGATAAACATCAGGAAACCTGAGCCAATTGACTTGAATGAATTACCTACACGGGTTCCATATCCCGTGGTCGTCGTTTCGGTATAAGCCATAATAGAAAAATTTAGTTAGTTATTAGTATCTAATTTGTTGATTATCACTTATTATCTTGCTTATTACAAAGTCAAAAGATATTTTATACATTTTGCAAAATTAATTAAAAAAACTTGAATTTACAATTGTTTGAATAAAAAAAGTTTTATATCTTATTGATTTAGCCAAAAAACAATTGAAAACTCAAGTTCGTATCACTAATTATGAACGCGGAATATCAGATTGGATTAATATGCCACAAGATACTCATAATCGTCCTGGATGGTAATCCACTGATCCCAATATTCGCGCCAAATAGCGTAATGAATGCCTTCCATTGAGTTCCATCGCACATAAAGTTCCAGTCCCATTGGAGTTGACATCATCGCCATGATTTGCGGCCCATGGAAGAAAATATCGGTTAAATCCTCACCAGTTTCGAGTGTGTTACGAGAGTCTTGATTCATCTCATACCATCGATTCATCACCGA
>JAGCCU010000036.1 GCA_017651515.1 Muribaculaceae bacterium
CCCAATAGTCAGCTGGAGTTCTATTGCTATGCCAGTGGCATCTATCTAGTTTTTGGTGCATGGCAACTCTATGCTATTGAGGGAGAATCGTCCACACTACTTCTTGACCAATTCGATTGGGCTCAAGACAACGGTTATGAGGGGCCGAGTTGGGTGAAATACAACATCGACCTTGATGCCTATGCCGGCAAGACTGTGAGATTCTCTTTCGTATATGTCGGTGATTATGGTGAAGATGAAGCCATTGACGGTTTCAAAATAAAACAAGCCGATATGTCGGAAGATGCGTCAATAACCATTTTCGAGGGAGAGCAAGTTCATTTCCACGACCTCTCAACCGGTAATGTGGTGTCACGCAATTGGACATTCGATGGTGGTGATCCCAATTCTTCGACCGAGAAAGACCCTGTTGTGACCTACAATACGGCCGGCGAATATGCAGTAAAACTGGAAGTAGCCGATAATGAAGGTGCCGCACCATCAACTATGATTCGCAACGCTTTCGTTAAAGTCTTGGCACAGGCTCCGATAGCCCGCATCGGCATGCCTGCCAATGCCTATCTGTCGCCTTTCGTGGCTGCGTTCGTTCCTACGGGCGTGGAAGTTCAGTTCCAAGATGAATCGACAGGTTTTCCCACTCAATGGGAATGGCAGTTCCCTGGAGCCTCACCCGCCACGAGCAATGACCAAAATCCTGTAGTGATATATGACAATGCAGGTACTTATTCGGTTATGCTCACTGCAAGCAACGAAAAAGGCTCAAGTCAGGATGCCATGATCAACGCAGTGCAGGCCGGCGGTGAACAGTATATATGGAACATTGCACCTGAGGAAAATTCAAACCTAGGTATGATGGAGATGGGTTGGTATGGTAACTATGCTGGAACAAACTGGTTGGGAATGGCAGAATTTGCCGAACACTATGATGCACCTTTAGCCGAGGCAACAATTGAGAGCGTTGCAGTGTATTTCGGCAAAACAACAGCAGTAACCACCGATGCAGATATAACCCTGTCGCTCAGATCATCAACCCGCGATGCCATGCCAGGCGAAATTATGGCATCAACAACTCTTAAAGCGTCAGAACTTGCATACGATGCCGACAATGTAGTTGAGACATTGTTCACGTTCGACTATCCCGTTCCCGTTGAGAATGAATTTTTTGTGAGTATCGGAGGTTTCCCGAATAACAACGGCGATGATATCGCCATCTTGCTGCTTCGACGTGGAGAAGGTGAAAAGTGTACCGCTTATCAGTTTGTCCTTGATGAGGACGAGAATTACAATTATCTCGAAACCGGAAAGTGGTACAAGAACACCGACGATCCCATTTCGCTTGCCATTGCTCCAATCCTGAATTATGACAAAGAATTCACAGGAATAGCCGACATAACCATAAAGAGTAATGAATTGATAAGCATTGATGATGGTGTCGTAAAAGCCATGCAAGGTGTGAGCAATGTTGCCATATATGACATCAACGGCCGCTGCATAGCCACTATGAACGATGGCAGCACGCTGTCGATGAGCAACATAGGACACGGCATATATATCGTACGGGCAGTGAAGGACGGCAAGCCCTGCGCTATAAAGATTGTAAGATAATCATGAATGACGAAACCGAAAAACTCAGGGGCGACACCTGGCTAAGCAAAGTGTGGTGGTTCTACGTCGATGGCTTCAGAGCCATGACCGTAGGACGCACTCTCTGGGCCATAATAGCCATCAAGGTCGTGTTGTTTTTCTTAATCATCAAGTGGATATTCTTTCCCGATTTCCTGGCAGGAAAAGCCGATGATGATGCAGGAAAGGCCGACTACGTTCGCCATGAGTTAATCGACAATAAATAACGTCTTTGAGCAACATAAACATTAAAATATTGAGCTATGAATGATTTAGTACAAGTAGTTGACTGGTCAAGGGCGCAATTTGCTCTGACAGCAATCTATCACTGGCTCTTCGTGCCTCTCACACTGGGACTGGGTGTCATTGTGGCAATAATGGAAACTCTCTATTACCGTTCACGCGAAGAGAAATGGCTGAAGACAACAAAATTCTGGATGACACTGTTCGGGGTGAACTTCGCAATCGGCGTCGCAACAGGTATCATTCTGGAATTTGAGTTCGGTACCAACTGGAGTAACTACAGTTGGTTCGTGGGCGACATCTTTGGAGCACCGCTTGCCATCGAAGGCATCCTTGCTTTCTTCATGGAATCGACTTTCATTGCCGTGATGTTCTTCGGCTGGAAGAAGGTCAGCCCGAAGTTCAACCTTGCCGCCACATGGCTTACTGCCATAGGGGCAACACTTTCAGCACTGTGGATTCTCGTTGCCAACGCATGGATGCAGTATCCCACCGGTTGCGAGTTCAACCCCGCCACCATGCGAAACGAAATGACGAGTTTCTGGGCTGTGGCATGCTCTCCAATGGCAATGAGCAAGTTTTTCCATACCGTGCTCAGCGCATGGACTTTAGGCGGCGTATTTGTCGTGGGCGTATGTGCATGGATGCTTCTGCGCAAACGCAATGTTGACCACTGCTGGCGCAGCATGAAAGTGGGTGCCTGGGTTGGAGTCATCGGCATCGTTCTTACAAGCATCACTGGCGACACCTCGGCAGTTACCGTGGCTAAATACCAACCCATGAAACTTGCCGCGATGGAAGGTCTTTACAAGGGTAACCACGAGCAGTCGATAGTGGCTGCCGGCATACTCAACCCCGCAAAGACAGCTACCAATGATGAAGATCCTTACCTGTTCGACATCTCCATTCCATATGGATTGTCGTTCCTTGCAACGCACGACCCACACGCTTTTGTGCCTGGAATCGAAGACATCATTGCCGGCAAGAGTTATGACAACGAAGGCAAAGAGCTGAATACCGTATCGTATGCCGAGCGAATCGAGCGAGGAAAGCAAATCCAGGAACTTATTGTTCAGTACGATGTAGCACACCGCACTGGCAACAATGTGATGGAAGATAGCCTGCACAAGGCAATCAACGATGACTTCAAATATTTCGGCTATGCCTACCTCGACACGCCCGAAGAAGCCATTCCCAATGTACCATTGACATTCTACACGTTCCACGTCATGGTAACTATTGGCGGATATTTAGTGGCATTCCTGTTGCTGGCTCTGCTGTTTGTCTATAAGCCCAAATTGGTCAACGAAAAGAAATGCAGCAAGTTGTGGTGGTGGCTGTGCATAATCACCATTCCACTCACCTATCTATGTAGTGCATGCGGCTGGATAGTAGCGGAAGTAGGACGTCAGCCATGGACAATCCAAGACCTGATGCCAAACAAGGTCGCCGTGAGTGCGTTGAGCGCTTCAAGCATTCAAGTTACCTTCTGGATATTCGCTGTGGTGTTCACTGCACTGCTTATTGCCGACATTAGCATCATCTGCAAGCAAATCAGCAAGAAGTCGAAAGAAGATTTAGGATAAAGAACCCATAAAAAACGAAAGGAAATGGAAACTTACTATATACTTCAAAATTACTGGTGGTTCATCATGTCGGTGCTTGGTGCCATCTTGGTGTTCCTGCTGTTTGTTCAGGGAGGGCAGTCAATGATCATCAGTCATCGCACTGAAGAAGAGCGCTCTCTACTTATTCACTCCATGGGCCGCAAGTGGGAATTGACATTCACCACATTGGTGACCTTCGGTGGCGCATTCTTCGCTTCGTTCCCGTTGTTCTACAGCACTAGCTTTGGCGGTGCCTACTGGCTGTGGATGCTCATATTGTTCAGCTTTGTGATTCAAGCCATCAGCTATCAATACCGCAGTAAACAAGGCAATGTCTATGGCCACCGTTTCTACGATGTGTTGCTGCTTATCAACGGTATTGTGGGGCCAGTGTTGCTGGGCGTAGCTGTCGCTGGAATGTTCTTCGGTACCGAGTTCACTGTAACTAAGAGCAACATACTCAACACTCAGGCAGCAACCATCAGCACTTGGGGGCCGCTGCACGGACTGGAAGCCATAGCCTGCTGGAAGAACTTGCTGTTCGGCTTTATGGTGCTCTATTTGGCACGCACCCTGGCTTCGCTCTACTTTATCAATAATATCGATGACGAAGCCGTCAACAAAGTTCAGCACGATATGTTGAAATGGAATGCACTCATCTTCGTCGTATTATTCCTTGCTACAGCGGCAGTTATACTCACCAACAATGGCGTGCAGGTAGATGCCGATGGCAACGCCATGTGGGAAGACTACAAATACCTCACCAACTTCCTACAGATGTGGTGGGTACTCCTGATATTCTTGGCAGGTGTAGTGCTGGTGCTCTTCGGCATTGGCAAGACGGTGTTGAAGCCTGACTACAAATGCGGCATCTGGTATGCGGGAATAGGCACCATTCTTGTTGTGATGAGCTTGTTCTGGGTATTGGGTTACAACGACACTGCCTACTATCCCTCGCTGCTCGACACGCAGTCGTCGCTCACTATTCGCAACAGTTCGTCGAGCGAGTTTACGCTCACGGCCATGAGCATCGTGAGTATTCTAGTGCCGTTCGTTGTGGCTTACATCGCCTACTGCTGGTGGGCTATGGACCACAAGAAACTCACTCGCGACGAAGTGGCTGAAAGCGACCATTGATTGTATGTATTGCGATGGTGAAGAAAGCACTATGGCTTATAATGTGTGTCGTAGCGATGACCAGTTGTCACAGCGATAGCGAACTGGTGCGCGTCCACAGCACCGAGGAAGTGATTGCCTATTACCCGGCATTCTCACGCATCGACCTCGTGTGTGGCAACACCATGCCTTCGCAAGACGACCAAAACGTTATCTTCTGCGCCGAAGCAGCGTTTACTCATGACTTGCTCGACCATTTCGAGCATGCCAACATCGACGGTGACCATGTGAGTGCCGGACAGCGTTACCAAGGCGCACAATGCCGTGACAACTCAGGAGCCTTTACATGGCATGGCGGCAAATGGCACTTCATCGCCGGTAACTACAGCGACGCGCTCGATATGGCGGCACAAGGTGGTGGCATGGGATTCGGACAGGCGCTGATTGTCGTAGATGGCGAAGCGGTCACTCCTTTGTGGCGCAGTGGAAACAACTACTATCGCGCATTGTGCGAGAAAGACAGCAAGCTGTGCATAGTGGATTCAAAAGAAAGCGTCGATTACGATGTGTTTGTGGCGCAACTAGTGCGCTATGGCGTCACACAGGCCCTGTATCTTGACATGGGCAGCGGATGGAATCACTCATGGTGGCGCGATGCTAAAGGCATCACTCACGAAATCCATCCGTGGATTCCAAAGTGCATGTTTCGCACTAATTGGATTACATTCTACCGACAATGATCAGCTTTTGCTCTAAAATTGGCACACTATTTGCAATAATGACCAACGCAATCCGTTTTTGAAACGAGAACAAAAATTAATCAACTAATAACTTAACAAATTAATTTACGAGATGAACAAACTGAACAAACCCGCTATCCTTGTTGTTGACATGCTCAATGATTTCGTAACTGGTGCTCTCGGCTGCGACCGTGCACGTGAAATCGTTCCCGCTACTGCTGCTCTGCTCGATGCAGCTCGCGAAGCCGGTGTACCCGTCATCTTCTGCAACGACTGCCACATCAAGGGTATTGACCGTGAGTTGAAACTGTGGGGCGACCACGCCATCAAGGGCACTCCTGGTGCCGATGTCATTCCAGAGCTCAACCTCTGCGACAAAGACTATGTGGTACCAAAACGCCGTTACAGCGGTTTCTTCCAGACCGACCTCGACATTCTGCTGAACGAACTCGGTGTGCAAACCGTTATCATCACCGGCCTCCACACACACATGTGCTGTCGCCACACCTCGGCCGACGCTTACTGTCTGGGATATGACGTTGTTGTTGCAAAGGAAGCCACCAACGCTTTCACTCAGGAAGACTACGAAGGCGGACTGGCTTACCTCAAGACCTGCTACGGCGCCGACGCCTACACCAACGAAGAACTCATCAAGATGTTCTAAGATCTGAACATATATTATTAACTCCCCGGTGGTTGGCATTTGTGCCGACCACTTTTTTTGCGTACTTTTGCAAATAAAAACCAGCACTATGGAACATCAATTGAACGAACACAATAAGAAAGAGAATAGGCCAATGCACACAGCCGAGCACATTTTAAACGGCACGATGGTGAAGATGTTCAGCTGCGGACGGCATGTGAGCGCACACGTCGAGCGCACAAAGTCTAAGCTCGACTACGACTTTCCACGGCCACTTACCGACGAAGAGACCCGCGCCATTGAGGCACGGGTCAATGAGGTTATTGCAGCCGACTTGCCTGTGACCGAAGAGTTTGCCACCCAGGACGAAGTGGCCGACCGCTTTCCATTGGAGCGACTGCCCGAAGGAGCCAGCGACACAGTCCGCATCGTCCATGTAGGCGACTATGACGAGTGCCTCTGTGCTGGCGACCATGTGAGCCACACGGCCGAGATAGGCACATTCCGCATCAGCAGCACCCGCTATCAGGACGGTCGGTTACGAATAGTATTCCGTCTGAGTTAGAATCCGGCGATTATGCCCAGCGACCAGCGATTGTCAATCTTAGGACCAGTTCCATCCTTCAGTACACTCTGAGGGCTATAACGGAAATAAAGTCCAATAGCCTTGAAATTCATGCCTGCCACCACGTCAAAACTGATTTTGCGCTGGTGGATGCCGTTAGTGCTCTCGTTTATATGGGTTTTGTCCACTTTATAATCGCGCTTATAACTGGCATAGAAATTCCAGTTCATGATAGGACCGGCCCAAAGTTCAAAATTCTTATTTATGCCTTTGCTGTAGAGTAGTGGAAACTGAAATGTGTGTACAGCAAGCATAGACGAGGTTTTCTTGAATTCTAAGGGAAAATCAACTATATCAAGATTGCCATTATCGTCGC
Organism: Muribaculaceae bacterium; assembly: GCA_017651515.1. Lineage (GTDB taxonomy): Bacteria > Bacteroidota > Bacteroidia > Bacteroidales > Muribaculaceae > Sodaliphilus. The sequence goes on from JAGCCU010000036.1 coordinate 6,914, forward strand.
CTACAAAGCTATAATCACTCTTCAAGTTGTACCACTTGGCCTGATAACCCACGCCAAATGTCAGACGATTTTTGTTGCCGAAATTGTATTCTACACCCGCAGCAATCAGAATACCCACTTCCTGAGTGGCGCCCAACATACCTGAATACTGGTCATTAATGCTGGCACCTCCCCAGCCAAAGTAGATACCTGAAATGTTAAAGTCAAACTTCTTGACGCAGGTGTCGCAGTCATCATAAGAATCATCTTCATAGTCACTTGCAGCTCTAACACTCACATTAGTTGGTTCAATGGCCATCATACTCATGCCGGCAAACATCGCCAGCAGGATAATCATTACTTTTTTCTTCATAATATCATATTTATAAAAACAAACTATTTTTCAGTATTCATTTGACGCTCGTGTTGCTTGCGCACATGCCAGATTTCGATGCTGTTGACGGCATTCTGCCAGAGGATATAGCACCCGGGACCAACAGAGCACAAAGGGTTTAGGTAGGTATAGGCAATCCACACAGCGAAGGCGGTATTCTTTTGACCTAGTCCCTGGCCACTCTCGATGGTCGAATTAAAGAAATGGCCCACATAGCGTCCTAGGGCAAACTGCACGAAGCACAGCACCAGCGAGATAATGGCGATAATCATCACGAAACCTACAGTTGTGCCTGCATGGACGATATACTTCACCGTCGAGCAAGTGACGATACTCAAGGAGATGCCCCACATGTAGAACGACAGGTCTTCGATGCTTACAATCCAAGCATGGAGACGATGCAAGTAATGCTTGACGACGTAAGCTGCTGCCATAGGCACAAGCAGCACCATGCACACCTTGTAGAGTATCGTAAAGAATGCCGTCATAAACGAAATGTCAACACCACGATCAATCATGGGGAACACAGTGGGAACCAGCAGAGCCGTCACGAAGTTGGAGAGGAATGTGTAAGTAGTCATCGACTCCAGGTTGCCGCCCAACTTTGCCGTCACCACTGCTGCCGCTGCTGCTCCAGGAGCTATTATGCACGTCAAGATGCCTTCCATGAGAATCAGGTCGTTGCCTTCCATTTCCAGCGACAGTATCAGACCCGCTACTAATCCTACCAAAAGCACTTGAAGCAACGTGATCCACCAGTGCCACGCCGTAGGACGCATCTTGTGGAAATCCACCTTGCAGAATGTGGTGAACAGGATCATTCCCATGAAGAATGGGAAGATAGTATCGAATATTGGGTCGAAAAAACGTGCAGCGCTGTCAAGAGCAGGTGTGTAAGCAAAGATTAGATACAGCACTGTACCTGTTATGATGGCGCTTGGCAGCGTCCAGTTTTTCAGAAATGTTATTATCGTTCTCATTACTGTATAATCATGATTGATGTAGGTGGGTTATGTAACGGTAAAGTCGGGCATAGAAAGGATGGCGCGTCAATGTTGCGGTATCGCCCAGGATGATGAGTTTCATGCGGGCACGGGTAATGGCAACGTTCATTCGCCGCAGGTCACGCAGGAAGCCTATCTGGCCCGTTTCATTAGCGCGCACCATGCTGATTACTATGATGTCACGTTCCTGACCCTGGAAACCGTCCACGGTATTAATCGTGATGGCGTGTCGATAGGGCTTGAAGAACGGGGAGCGACGCACCATGCGACGCAATAGCTGCACCTGCGCGCGATAAGGCGAAATGATACCCATATCTATCTTCTCGTCAAGGATGCGCTGTCGCCCCACCCGATTGAAGTATTCTTCTATCGTGGCAAGGGTGAACTCTGCCTCGGCACGATTGATACGGCCTCCGTTATCACCCACCACTTCCTCCACGCTGTCGGCCAATTCGCTCGTATCTACCCACGTAATGGGCACGTCGAGGTCGAGGATGCTGCGGTGACGCACCTCGGGCGCGCTTTTCACCTCGCCGCCATAGAACCAGTCGCTGGAGAACTGCATGATCTCATCGTTCATGCGATACTGCACCTTTAGTAGCGTGACCACCTGTGGGTTGCTTGCAACGATGCGCTCCATAAGTGTATAGCCAAGACCACCTTGCAGGGCTTCGAGGCACTTGATGGTTGGCGGGAGCTGACAATGGTCTCCGGCAAAAAACACTCTGTTGGCCTTGCGGATGGCTATCCAGCACGCCGCCTCTAAGGCTTGTGCTGCCTCGTCGATGAACAGCGTGGCAAACTTCATACCGTCAAGCACGTGGCTGGCGCTGCCGGCCAATGTGCAGGCAAACACCCTTGCCTGACCGAATATCTCGTTATGAATGCGAAGCTCAAGCTCGGTGATGCGCTCCTTAAGTCGTTCCACCTTCTGATGGTAGGCATCGCTGCCTCCACGCTTTCCACGTACCTCGCGCAACGCCTTACGCATGCTCCACAGCTGCGGGTAGTCGGGATGTGCCTCGAAACGTCGTTCATAGGTCTGCGACAGCATCTTGTCGTTAACTCGAGTGGGATTACCCACCCTCAATACATCAACGCCTCTGTCCATCAGTTGCTCGCTGATCCAGTCCACAGCCATGTTACTCTGGGCGCATACCAGCACCTGATTCTCACGGCGCAATGTCTCATAAATAGCTTCGACAAGGGTCGTGGTCTTTCCCGTGCCGGGAGGGCCATGCACAATGGCCACGTCCTTCGCCCACAGCACCTCGTTGACCGCATGTTCCTGCGTGGGGTTAAGCCACGGAAAGCGCATAGGGTCGAAGGAGAACTTATGTGCCGTGCCGCGATTATAGAATAGATCACGCAACTCTGCCAGACGGTTGCCCTTGGCATTCGCCACACGCGTCAAAGCATCCATCATCAGACGGTAAGTGGTCTCGTCAAGAGCCAATTGCACTCCAGGGGCATCCGCACTTGCAATAGCGGCTATGGCACCCTCGTCGGGCATAATTACCACCATGCGGTTTTGCTCGGCATAGCTCACTGTGGCTGTAAAGTCGTAATAGGTGATGTCGTCAATGCCGCTCTTGCGGAAAAATGCCACTTGGCGGCCGTATTCGAAGTTGTGGTCCAACGCTTCGTCGGCATTCTCGGACGCGGTTGCGTCGGTCGTGCGCAGGATCTCCAACACCAGTTGGTTGAGTGAGTTATAGTAGTGACGCCCCACAATCATAGGGTACCAGCAGTCGCCACGACGCACACGGCGCTCAATTCCCACCACCTGTGTGAGACGCTTGAACTCCTCGCGCTCATGGTTCCACTCCAGCTGCAGCAACTGCCGCTGACGAGCCAGTTCCAATGTAGGCGACACCATACTCATACCGCAATTTTTGCGCGAAATTAGCAAAAATCTGCCGAGCAGGTGTTGTATATTAGAAATATTTTGTAATTTTGCGCTCCCAAGGGTAGATTCCAGAGTGGCCAAATGGGGCAGACTGTAAATCTGCTGCGTCATCGCTTCGGTGGTTCGAATCCATCTCTACCCACTCCACACAGACTAGTCGGGTTGCCTGAATGGCAATCCGACTATTTTATTTCAAAATGGTCAATACTTAGGTTGGAATACGATGTCAGAAAATGCCTTTCAGGAGCGACATTATTTTGTTATTACGGGTCTTTCCGGCAAGTAGATTCTCTATCTCAATCACTTCGCTTGAAGCACCCAGACGTCGAGCCAAAGGCAACAATGATGTGAGCAACTGCTCGGCGGCAGCCCTGCGATTATTAAGGCGCATCAATGCCTTTGCAAGGCCAATGGAAAGTTTGATTTCGCGCAGCCCCATCGCATCATTGAGTTTTTTCTGATAGCGCAGAGCCTTGGTGTAGTATCTCACGGCATTACGCCCATCACCCATTTCCAGCATTATGTCACCTTCCTTCTTGAGAGTGTCTATGAGCATGTTCATCGCCTGTCGGGTTTCGTTTTCATCGCCACCACTGAGCTGGCTCATATAGAGTGATGCTTCCTGTTGATAGTGTTCCAATACGCTCATCTGCTTGCTGCGAGACTGAATGATGAGCGTTGAAGCCTGCACCGAATAGAGTAGCATCGCTGAGAACCGATGCTCATTTTTCTTTGTCAGTCGCTCAAATAGTTTCTGTGCGTGAGTGAGTTCTTTGGAAGCACGACTGTTGTCACCAGTACGCTGGTGAGTGAGTGCAAGATTATATAAAATCGAGGCCACAAGAGCAAGGAAATCTTCACCGCGTTTGCTGGTGTATTCAGTAAGGAACATCAATGCCGACTCAGCGCAACTGAGTGCTATGGAATACTGACCCTCCTCAATAAACAGGCACATACGCACGAGCCACAACCAAGAGCTGTAGAGCAAAGGCATCTTGTCGGCATCATCGCCATAGACCAGATAGTCAACCACCTGCGAAGCCTGTGCATTGCGCTTGTCAAGCATCAGGTAAAGTACATAGGTCATAGTCATGTCAAGAACCACCTCACGGCTAAGGCCGTCGATGGTGGGCAATTGTCCCGATGACTCTATCTGAGCCTTGGCGATAGTCATATCGTTCGCCAGATGCGGAAATGAAGCTTCTATGAGAAGTGGTTCCATCGTGCTGATTTAGAACTTTATAATACCTTTTTCGTTATGCAGTGTTCATCGCTTTGAGCAGCACTCAAAGCCCAATGACGCGCCTGAGAAATAATCTTGTTCCATGTCGCCTTATCGACGTCGCCAAGTGTCTCATGGGTAATTTCACGACTTATCAGCTCGTAAACTATTCCCGCCGTCAAGCCCGACTGCCAGCCAAGCAGGTTAACGTCATCAGGCGCATCCGATTTTAGCGACGTGAAAGTATTGTCGCCTCGGTAAACAGTTTCACGCAATTGGTCATCAATAAAAACAAACGTATTGTCGTAAAACCTTATATGATTCTGATAACATTCACCACTCTCCTCACCAGGGAAAATCGTGTCCAAGTCGTGACGTGTTGCAATCACGAGTTGCGATATTTCCAGGTTTTCCAAAATGTGTGGCATTACATGAGTGATTCGGAAGTTGATGCCATGCTGCAAACCAGGCAGATAGACAATTATCGCATTTCGGTCAATAGCATGCTTAAGCAGGTCAAACAGGCGATTTCGCTGTGGCAGATTGACAGCATACAGTGATCCGATGAGTACTATATCGTCCTCATCGATGCGAGGCCACACCACATCGAAACGTTCATCAGGATATTCGCCATAATTGACTATCAGAGGTTTCTCGCCATCGACAAAAATTGCTGAAAGACGGGTAGAACCATCGGGATATCGGTCAATGGAAGAAACATCAACACCGTGCCTGCTAAGGAAATCCACTATTATATCTCCAACACTATCGGTTGTACACTCGCTTACCATCGAACACGGCACACCGGCCTCAGCCAACGAAGCCGCGGCATTGGCCACACGCCCACCCACAAAGGCTTTGATAGGCTGACCACCACGAAATATCGTATCGAGTACCGATTCACCTATTGCAATTATCTTACGCATTAGCGTTATATGTATTTATTTAGTCTAAAATTTCTCTTAATATCTTGACTGACGACTCAACTGTCCTAAATAACCCCCATGATGGCGCTTGCCATATTCCTCGCGGTTGAAGCCAGTAGCAAGCATTGTGTTTACTACAAGTACATCACCCATGACTGTCATCATGGTAGTGGACGTTGTGGGTGTCAGGCCCAACGGGCAAACTTCAGGAGCGCCACCTGTCCACAGGCACACATCGGCATGGCGTACAAGCTCACTGTCTTTATTACCTGTGATAACAATGAACTTCATGTCGGGGTATAGTCCCTGAGCCAGTTCCACCAGTGCCACAATCTCGCTTGTGCGACCAGAATTGGACAGCAGCAGCATCACATCGTTACGTTGCAACACACCCAGGTCGCCATGCTGAGCCTCACTGGGATGCAGGAAAACGGCTGGAATTCCTGTTGAAGAGAACGTAGTTGCAATGTTGTCAGCAATCTGACCACATTTGCCCATTCCCGAAGTCACCAACTTTGCCCCGCCGCGATGCACATGCTCCACTATCAGCTCCACAGCCTGCTCATAACCGTCGGTAACCGGGATATGTGCCACCGCCCTACTCTCAGCATCGAGGATTTCCCTCATTTTCTGCTTGACGTCCATACTTGCTGAAACGTGAACTCATTACCATGTCCCAATATAACGGAACACCAAATATTCATGGAACGAGTTGTTGCTGCTCATCAACATGTCGCCACGGTCAAAACGATAGTAGAAATCTTCAGTCAATCCATCACTGTGACGCAATCTCAAATGCCTGCTGCCAATCCTATCCCAGTAGAAAGTGGTGCGCAGCGATTCTTGAATGTAGTAACCTGTTCCATCATCATAGAACGCATAAGTTACTCGCTCATAGTCGTATTGCTCATACTCATCATAGCCGTCACAATAGGCATAGCTTTCCCACGTTCCAAGGAAATCTTCCCTGTCGTCCCAGCCACAGCCACTGAGCATCACACTAAGCATCAGCAGTGTAAACAAATATTTTACAGTCTTCATAATAACAATAATCTCTTGACTTATTATTTTGCAAAGTTACGAATAAGCGAGAGAAATGCCAAATAAAGTGCAAGGTGAATGCAATATTAAACAAAGTTTAAGTATTGCTAAACCGCAGCCTTTATTATCTAAATTTATTTGAGCATTTAAATAAACTGCTAACGTTCGGTATTACCCGAACAAGTTCAGTAAAGACCCTCACTTAATCGCAGTTTTCCAAGCGAAAGTAACTTCGGCGGCAGGGAAACGGCACTGCATTTTTATCACTCAAGAACGATTTTTCAGCATCATTTTCGTCCTATTGATTCAAAAGTATGTAACTTTGTACTCATGAAAGCCTTGCACATAATCACACCCGTAAAAGATTCCTTGGAATCCACACTCGAAACCATTGATGCCATAATGAGCTCAAAACTCACATGGCCACATTCTTACACTATATACAACGATTTCTCAACACCTGAAACGACAAGTCGTCTTATCGCAGAAGCCGACAGGCAAGGCTTCACACTGATTAACCTAAGTGACATCACCAATCATCCATCTCCCAACTATCGGCTCGTACTACAAGAAGCACAGCGCAAGGCACTTGAAGCTGATGCTGGACTGCTCATTGTGGAAAGCGACGTGATAGTGCATCCCGATACATTACAACGACTTGCCGATGGTGCCATGTCCCATCCAGAATGTGGCATTGCAGCCGCTGTGACTGTTGATGACAATGGCAAAATAAACTATCCCTACCTCTATGCCGCTGGACAAGAAAACAAAGTGATTGACAGCCGCAAGCACTGCAGTTTTTGCTGTTCGTTGCTTACACCCGCCCTGCTCAAGACATTTGACTTCGGAGATTTGGACGAGACAAAGAGCTGGTACGATGTTACCATCTCGCACAAATCTTTGAAACTGGGATTAAAAAACTATCTGTTCACCACTCTGCCAGTAGTGCACCATCCACACGCTAGCCGCCCGTGGAAACAGCTCAAGTATTCCAATCCACTCAAGTACTACTGGCGAAAATTCACCCGCGGCCTCGACAAAATATAATTAAAGTTTTAGTAAAGCCTCGATTATTTCACGATTATACCAATGGTCTCGGCATCAGCCTTACTGAAAACTGATTACTGAAAACTGAAAACTACTCGGGCATGGGGAATTGTGGTGTGCGCGACATTTCACGCATAATCTGCTGGCTGCGGCGTTGGAGACGAGCCGTGGGATGAACTGAATCTCGCTTGAGTGGATTTGGCAGCGAGGCAGCAATCAACGCCGACTGTTGCTTGGTCAGTTTCTTGGCAGAAGTTCCGAAATTCTCTTGTGCTACCGCTTCGATGCCATAGATTCCTTTCCCCATCTCTATACTGTTGAGATAAACCTCCATGATGCGCTGCTTGCCCCATATCTTCTCGATAAGGAAGGTGAAATAGGCCTCCAGACCCTTACGAATCCAGTTATGTGCAGGCCATAGGAAAACATTCTTTGCTGTCTGCTGACTTATAGTGCTGGCTCCGCGTTCACGCTTGCCGTTAAGCGCATCAAGCCGTGCCTGATGAATCTGCTTGAAATCGAAGCCGTTATGCTCAAGAAACAACTGATCTTCACTTGCTAGCACTGCATGAGGCGCATGCTTGCTGATGCGCTCCAGCGGCACCCACTCATGCTTGAGTGTGGGATAGTCGCCATCGGCCATCTGCTGCACACAACGAATCATCATGAGCGGAGTGATATAGACTGGCACAAAGCGATAGAAAACCACAGCAATAATAGTCGATGCAAAGAAAAATATCAATATGTTTCGCAACCAGCGAAAAATGAAGTTCATTTAGTTAATTATGATAATTAATAGACTATAGTACCCATTTTATATCAAACTGCCCGAGGGCTTAAACCGCTCGGGCAGTGTATCATTGCATTTGCAGCGCGGGGTTACTGCTGGACTTCCTTCACCAAATAGATGATTGTGGGGAAGTGGTCGCTAAAGCCGTTCAAGAATACTCCTGCACTGAAGGTTCGCATAGGATACCCTTGCCTATCACCCTCATTGGTTTTCAAAAACTCTCGGTTAAGCACCTCAGCACGGAAGAAAGTGAGTCGGTTCTTGTCTTTTCCCTCAAAGTCGCGGAGGAAATAGTCGCTCATGACTATCTGGTCGAAGAGGTTCCATCCGCCCTTGTAGGCTAGAGTTCCAATACCCTTGTCAAGTAGCTTCCACCAAGGATTGTAAATGTCGCCCAAATCAACTGCATCTTTCCAGTCGCGACGTCCACGAAGCACCTTAGCCACACTGTTGTCCTGTGGATCATCGTTAAGGTCACCCATGAAGAAAATACCCTGATTGGGATCGTCAAGCAGCAGCGAGTCGATTGTCTCGCGTGCCATCTGAGCCGCAGCTTCACGCAGATAGCTGGACTGCTCTTGTCCACCCAGTCGCGATGGCCAGTGGTTGACAAGCACACTCACCTTCTCTCCAGCAAGCAGACCTGTTACGCACAATTGGTCGCGGGTACGTGAATCAGGGTTAAAGAGGTCGCCATAGCCCAGCGCGTCATAGTAGCGCTTAGTGAGCCTCTGGTTAGTGACATTGAGCACCTTGAACACTCGCGGGTTATAGAGCAGACCAACGTCAACGCCACGGCGGTCGGGGCTGTCGTGGTGCACAATCTGGTAATGGCGGTTCTTAATCTCCGGCTGACGCACAAGGTCTTGCAGCACGGTGATGTTCTCAATCTCACTCACACCTATCAGTGCTGGACCGTCGGGTGTGCCTGGAGTAACAATCTGGCTAATTGCGTAAGCCATGTTGTGCTGTTTCTTCATGTATTTCTCGTGGTTCCACTGGCGGGCGCCGCTGGGCGAGAATTCCAAGTCGTAAATGCCATTGTTGTTGATGGTATCAAACAAGTTCTCAAGGTTGTAGAACATCACGCCATACATATTGTAGCGCTTGTCCTGCGCAATCATTGGCAACAACACCAATGCGGCAAGGGCTATGATAGCTAATTTCTTCATTGCTATAGAGATTTATTGGTTGATGGCTACAAAGGTACAAATAAATTGATAAATTTCAATTGATAATTAATATTTTTTTCTGTGTAGGGCTAAAAAGCAAGCAGTGCCACCTGGGGAATCCAGATGGCACTGCGATGTGGTTAATTGCATTTATGGAGATTACTCCTCTGGCATCATGACCACTTCCACGCTGTTGCCCGAAGCGAGCACGTTGCGAACGAATGCGGTAACCTTCTCAGGAGTAACTGCATTTACAACATTCTTATATTCGGTGAAGTTGTCATAACCACGACCCACATACATGCTTAGGACGTTGAGCCAGTGACCATTCTCCTTAGCTGCAGTGTCATAGTTCTTAATCAAAGCCTCCTTGATGTCGGCGAGAGTAGCTGCGTCAACCACCTTACCGGCATTGAGCATCTCTTCACGCATGATCGACAGGGCCATGTCGGCCTTTTCAGGCTTCATAGGAACAACACCCATGATGGTCGAGAACACACGGTCGCCCACAAGTCCAACAGAACCGCTGGCACCAGCCGAATAGGCTGCACCGGCATCTTCGCGAATCTTCTGCAGATAGATCTTGTCGAGCACTTCGCCTGCTATGTTGGCCAAAACGGTGTTCTCCAGAGAGTAAGGCATATCGGTGTTGTACCAATACATGCGAGCCATAGCCTTAGGAGTTTCCATCTTGCGGGTGAAGCTGTTCACAACTGCACCCACGGGACGCTCTTCAACATTCTTCCAGTTCTCGGTCACGCCATTAGTTGGCAATGTGGCGATGTACTGGCAGAGATATTTACGAATTGAGTCGTTGTCGAAAGCACCCACTACGTAGAAGATGTAATCAGCAGCGTTTGCAGTACGCTCCTTAGCCATTTGGAGAATGCGGTCGTAGTTCACGTCGGCCAGGTCTTCGGCATTGAATGGCTTGTCGCGCCAGTTGTGGTTGTTCAGAGTCACCTGTACTGAGTCACTGAACACAGCCTCTGGCTGCAGGTTCTTGTTCTTGAGTACGGTTTCGAGCTGAGTCATGAGATTGTTATATGCCTTTTCGTCCTTACGGATGTCGGTGAAGGTGAGGTAGGCAAGCTGGAACATGGTCTCAGTGTCCTTAACGGTAGATTGTCCGTTCAGGCGCTCATAGCTGGTCGAAAGCGACAGGTTTGCGCTGGCCTGCTTGCCGGCCATGGCCTTCTGGAGTTCAGTGTTGTCGAATTCACCCAGACCGCTCATCATCAGCGCATAGTCAAACATCTCACAGTTGGCCCAGTCTTCCTTGTCGTAGAGTGAGCTGCCTCCCTTCGATTCAGCATAGAGGCGCACTTCGTTCTCCTTGAAGTCGGTCTTCTTGAGGATAACCTTCACGCCATTGCTCAAGATGAGGTCGTCATAGCCTAATTTGTCATTCTTCGACTCAGCGAGGATTGTGCCTGGCTTGGGCAGTTCGGCAATAAGGGGCTCGTTCTTCACGTTGTCAACGTATGCCTCCATCGGGGTGTTGCGTGCATCTGACACGGAATTGGTGAGTCCGGCCACTGTTGGATATACGGCACCGTCCTTCTCCTGGTTGAAGTTCATCACAACCATGTTCTTCTCATCCTGTGGAATGAGTTCGGTGAGAGCCTCGTTGATGAGTTCAACTGGGATATTTGGAACAAGTTGCTGCATGATTTGGTATTCCTGCTCGATGCTGGCAATGGGTTCGCCATCGATATAGTTGGCTGCGAAGCTGCGTCCATAGCGCTCATTGCTGATTTTATTGCGCTCGTTGTACTGCCTTTCAAGGCCTGAGAGGTATTCCGACTTTGCACGTTCATATTCGGTGGCCGTGAAGCCGTACTTGCTGGCACGCAATGCCTCGACCATGACGGCCTGCAGAGCTTCTTCAGTCTTACCCTCTTTGGGCAGTGCATACATGTTGAAGGCACCTTTGGTGCGGCTTAACAGGTAGTCACCATCGTATGCGCCAGCCTGGATGAATGGGCAGTCGGGTTCCTGAGACTTTTCAGTGAAACGCTGACTGAACATAGAGCCAATCATGTCGGTGATATATTCGCTAATCATGTACATGATAGACTGCTTCTCTTCGCGAGTCTCATTTTCGTGCTTGAACATGAGCTGAACTAAGCTGTAGGGCTGTTCCTTGTCTTTGTCAACTACGATGATTGGAGTGTCGTTATCGGGTACTGGTTCATCAACCACCTGTGCGGCATCGGCTGCTGGAGCAGGGATAGGACCAAACATTTCATTGATTTTGTTTACCATGTAATCCACATCAACATCACCAACAACGATGATAGCCTGATTGTCAGGACGATACCACTTGTGGTAATAGTCACGCAGTTCATTGTACTTGAAGCCGTCAACAACGCTCATCAAACCGATAGGCATGCGAAGGCCATATTTCGATCCAGGATACAGAGTCTCGAGGTTGTTCTCGTACATACGCTGCGAGGCACTGCGACGCAGACGCCATTCCTCATGAATCACACCACGTTCCTTGTCAATCTCCTCGTCTTCAAGAAGCAGGCCGCATGACCAGTCGCGCAGGATGAGCAAGCACGAGTCGAGGGCACTCTGGCGTGTGCTGGGCACGTCATTAATGTTATATACCGTCTGGTCGGTGCTTGTGTAAGCATTAAGATCTTTACCAAATTCCACACCTAGAGTACGAGTGTAATCAATAACACCCTTACCTTCGCCATGGAAGTTCTCAGTGCCGTTAAAAGCCATGTGCTCCAAGAAGTGTGCCAAACCACGCTGGCTTTCCTCTTCCTGGATGGAACCTACACGCTGGGCGATGTAGAAGTTGACACGATGTTCAGGATAATCGTTGTGACGAACGTAATAGGTAAGTCCGTTGTCAAGTTTGCCGATGCGCACGTCTGGATCAACTGGGATAGGTGGCATCTGAGGCATCTGTGCCATGGCAGCCATCGAAGTGAGTAAAAGGGCTGCTGCCAAGAATTTTCTGATAAACATAATGTTAATTATTTAGTTAATTAAATGATAAAGTTTCGTTGCATAGTTTAGAATCGCGACAAAATTACAAAAATATTCACAATCTGTAATACAATCAGCCTATAATTTTGCTATCCTTGCGACACATTTCACCCATTAGACGCAAATCATCCTCAAAAAATTACATTAATAAATGTTAATTCATGTGTAGGCATCGAAAAGACTTCTTACCAAATATTGGTCTAAGGGAGCGAATTGATGGCAGCAGTGACTGAGGATCCACGATATTGGATGTACCCTATTGAATCTGTAGCGACGAAATAAGGTGCTGAAGGGATACGCAAATCTCGTACCGCGGCATCCATCACTCCGCCAGGCACCCAATAATGCTTCCATGTGACACTGTCGTCACGACACTTTGCCTTCCACTGCATAGTATCAGGATCAACAAGCACATCAGCTACCATTAATTGGTCACTGCCTGCAGATTCAAGTTTTCTTTTTATTGCAGCAATTATCTCATTACGATTCTCAAGATCGTTAGACCAAAAATAAAGCAGCGCAGGTTTACCTTTCAGAGCAACCTGTTCAAAATCGCCGCTTGCGCCACACAGATTCAAATTCGTCATTTTTTTCACTGCCTTATTCGAATAGTAATTTGAAAGCCACTCAACCGACGACAATAGATGTTCGGGACGAGCTTCCGGCGCAATTAGGTTGAGTAGCGGTTCCTTGACCAGAGCACTGGCCAAATCACTGTGGTCGAAAAGGAGTAATAATGTGGAACTCAGCTGCTTGGGGTGTTCTTTGACCCATTTTTCTATCTCTTTGTCGAGAGCTGCACTCGGAGACTTCTCATAAAGTGCCGAATGCGAGTTACGGAATGCCATCCACTGTTCGGTAGCCTCATTGCCGCTGACTTTTATTTCCTTTGGCTTATCTATCGTTCCTTCAATCTTTATATGGTCGCCATTCTGCGCGGCAAAACGCGCCAACATCATGCCTCGTGAAGCCATTACCGTAACCAGGGTCAACTGACTACTTACACATTCGGTCTCAATCTTGCCATCTTTTGCTGCCAAGACATCATCTACGGCTCCAAAATCACCTTGATAGATTAAATGAACACTCTGGGAGCCAAGACCTTTAATATTAATATCTACTTTAATGTAATCCTGCTTGCATGACATGACCGATATAACTGTCAGCACACACAGTACTACCCTAAAGATCGTTTTCATCTTCATCATTATTATAATTTTCAAGTTCGGGAATAGGTAATGGCGGTGGAAGTTTATTTCCGGAATTGGTAACAAGTATTCCCACCACGCCTATCGCAAGCATTACTAAACTAGGCATTATCTCGTCCAACGTAAAATAATGGACATCCTTTGGAATGAACAGCAGTATGAAAGTCAGACAACTGTAGGCGATAAACTTGATAATCTTTTTGAAAAAACCAACCGGTGATGCTTTGAATCCGCCCACATAGACAAACAGCCCTATAAAAATCCAAAAGCCAGCCATGAGCATGATGGCTTCGTATTGCTGTTCGTTCATCTGTCCCCAAATGGCATTGCCGCTTCTAAAGTCAATGCCTTCAATTTCGGGTGTGGTGTAAGTGCCGTCGGCAGCCTTCTCAATACTTTCAGTTACACTATCTACCGTGACATCCACCACATCGGCAACAAGTGCATGATAGATGTCGGGCAACAACTCATAACTTGCAATTCCAGCGAGCACTATCAGGATCACGAAAAGTTTGTCCTTTATCCATTTGCCAAACTTATTGGGCTTCCATCCCAAGCGTGGATCACGTTCGCTAAGCTTATACATTGCATAACAGTATAATAGGCCTACAACAAATTGCACCAAAAACGCAGCATAAAACTGCCACTTGGTCATCATGGGCAAAGAAGAAACGTCCATAGTCATTTAGTTTTGTGGCGCAAAGGTAGGTAAATTATTCAACATATTCACTGCAAAAGACGGTTGTTTTTGAACAACAGGCTTGTTACAATAGTCAAAAAGGTGTAACTTTGGCGCGAAAAACAAACAGCCTTGGACAACAGAAATACGGCACGGTGGAATAAGTTTGTGCACGACATTGGCATCTACAGCGTGGGCAACATAGGAGCGAAGCTAATTACGTTCCTGTTGGTTCCTATATACACGTATTTCATTCCCGACACAGCACAATTCGGCTACTTCGACATCTGCCTGACAGCAACTTTCCTGCTGTCGCCAATCATCACACTCAATCTTAGCAGCGGATTATTGCGCTATCTGCTTGATGCCCCAGACAACAACACAAAACAAGTTGTCACTACAAGCGCTGTGCAAATGCTGGTACGCACTTTGACAATATCGGTAGTCATACTGCTGATTATATCGTGTTTTTTCACTATCAAATACCACTGGCTTGCTTTGGCATTGATGCTTAGCGTTACGGCAAATGACGTTTATGGACAACTCGCACGCGGACTCGGACTAAACAAAGTATTTGTAAGCATAGGCATTGCAACTGCATTTCTTGTCACCGTGCTAAGTCTAGTCATGGTAGCATTGCTGGGAATGGGTATCACCGGAGTTTTCTGGGCAAACATTCTGGCACGTATCTGTCCTATTATCATTGTTGAATTACGCCAACGTCTACTTGCTAACCACCTCATACACAATATTCAATGGCGAGAACAGGCAAAGCAACTACTGCGATACTCTCTGCCATTGCTTCCCACCGTCATCATTTGGTGGGTTCTGTCTTTCGGCGATCGTTGGTTCGTACTTTGGGCTGTAGGAGCCAAGGCCAACGGTGTATATGCTGTAGCAGCACGATTTACAGGCATCATATACACATTTGCCATCATCATTCTTCAGGCATGGCAAGAAACCGCCATACTTCAATACAAAAGCAAGGATCGGGACAGCTTCTTCTCACAGATCTTTACAATCTTCATCTTTGCTTTATGCTCCATCATTATCGCATATACAACGGCCCTTAAAATATGCTATCCCTGGTTAGTGGACACCCACTACATCGACAGCCTGCAATATATTTACCCTATGACTGTAGCTGCCGGCATCTACAGTGTAGCCAACTTCCTTGAAATGGGATATCAGTGCTCACAGCAGACCCACCGAGCATTGGCGCCGAGCATTGTTACCTGCATAGTCAACGTAGTTCTCAATCTAATACTAGCTCCTTTGTGGGGGTGCTGGGGTGTTATCGCTGCATCCACTTTGTCATTCATAGTCTTTGCCATTTACCGCGGTATCGACACACGCCGATTCTTCACCCTTCGACCCAGCTCACGAGTATTCGCACCTATTGCCATGCTTGCGTTATGTGGTATTGCCTACTATGCACAATTACCCTGGTGGCTTTATCTCTCTATTAATGTTACGGCACTCTTTTTCATTATCTTTAGTCTGCCGCTTCAACTGCGAAAATCAGCTATAAATAAAATAATACAGCATCATTGACGTTATTATGATAAATATATAGATAACTAATGAAAACGAAATTATATATAGCTTTTGTGTTGTGCTTAACCATGATGTCCTGCACAACGGTTAAGGATAACAACCTTGCGTATTTCAAGGACCTTCCTCAACAGGCCACAGGTACACTTCCTGCGACTCAAGACCTTGGAATCCGTATTCAGCCCGACGATGAACTGTGCATTACCGTGTCGTCGATGGTACCCGAAGCCACGGCAATGTTCAATGCTCCACTCAACAACAGCGCACAACGCGGCGACGTGAACACCACCGCATCGCCACGCCTTGCCACCCATGTGGTGGACAAAGACGGCTACATCACCATGCCCATGATAGGTCGCCTGCATGCCGCAGGAATGACGACTTCACAGCTTGAACAGGAAATCTCGTCACTTGTAGCACAAAGCGTAAAAGACCCCTATGTGCAGGTTCAATTTCTAGGATTCTATGTAGATGTGATGGGCGAAGTTAAAGAACCTAAGAGACTCACGGTGACCCGCGAACGATTCACTGTCCTCGATGCGCTTGCGGAGTGCGGAGACCTCACTGAATGGGGTGAGCGCACGGGGGTCATAGTAATCCGTTCGTTCAATGGAGCCAACACATACTATCGCTTGAATCTTGCCGACAGCCAGTTGATGGCATCGCCTGCATTCTATCTGCAACAGAATGACGTCGTATACGTAGAGCCAAACAAGATAAAGATTGACAACTCAAAGTATAACCAGAACAACGCATTCAAACTCTCGGTTATATCAACCATAACAAGCGCAGTGAGCGTGGTTGCTTCACTTGTAATTGCTCTTGCAGTGAAATAGCACTGCACCTCACCACACATGATCAGGCTAGACAAAATATGCATCTGGACTTTTATCACCTGCTTCGCCCTGATGATGTGGAGCGGATCGCTGGTCAAGTGGATTGACGAATTGTGCTGCTATACGCTTTTGCTAACAGGCTTTCTCGACTGCTTGATAAATCATAGGTGGCGTGCCTACCTGCCGCTATGGCTGCTGCTTGGCATTATGACGGTCTATGTTGTTTACTCAACCTTCAAGGGATTCAACACTCTGCCCTATATCATGATGGATGCCATCATCTCGCTCAAACCGTTTGTGCCGTTTATGGTAATATTAGCTATAAAGCCACAGTTGAACATCACTGAGCGACAAATCATTAAGGTGCTAGCCGTAATTAATGTGCTCGAGGCTCTTGTGTTGCTATTCATGCCCATCACTAGGGAATACACACTCAATATTCACATCATGTTCATCGGAACGACGTGCATGGTGGCTGCAATGACTTATTTCTACTGCAGCACTGATGACAAGGGGCACGTTGCTCGTCACCATCTGGCTGTGGTACTAACTATGATTGCCATAGGCCTTGCCTGTACCCGTGCTAAATACTATGCCGAGACTGTGCTGGCGTTGTTCTTATTCCTGCTCTACAAACCAAATATGTTCAAGGGAGTGAAACCGCAGTATTGGGTGCTTTCACTTGTAGTTATAGCAGCAGTTGTAGCGGTGAGCTGGAATAAGTTCTCATACTACTTTATCACTGGCAACAGTGAAACGTTCGACCCCACCGTAGCTGAATCGTTTGCCCGTCCAGTGCTGTATGCCACTGGAGGCCTGATTCTCATCGACCACTTTCCGTTAGGCTCAGGACTGGCCTCATTTGCCAGCTACCCCTCTTCGGTCAACTATTCCAGCCTTTACCACGAATACGGCATCAGCAAGATTTATGGTTTGTCGGAAGCCATGCCCGACTTCATCTGTGATGCATTCT
The DNA here is from genome assembly GCA_017651515.1 of Muribaculaceae bacterium. Lineage (GTDB taxonomy): Bacteria > Bacteroidota > Bacteroidia > Bacteroidales > Muribaculaceae > Sodaliphilus. The sequence continues at coordinate 24,654 of JAGCCU010000036.1, forward strand.
ACCCATTGTTGGCTCAATTCGGTATTGTTGGCATCGCTCTGTTCATCATCTATCTTGTATGGGCCGTCAAGCAGGTAAAAAGTCTTTCCGGCATTGATGCCGGACGATTTCGCGCTCTCATGGCTGTTGCATTAATGGTAATTTGCTTCCTGCTTGTGGAAAGTGTGGCAAGTACCGTTCCCATGCAGTCGTGGGGCATGCTGGCGATGATGCTCATGGCATTTGTAGCTAGTGAACCTCATGCTGTTATTATTGAAAACAATAAAAAATCATTATACAATGAACGACAATTCACAAGTGCTTGATCTGCGACGCCATTGGCGTGCACTACGACGTGGCTGGTGGCTTTACCTCATAGCCCTGCTGACATTGCTGGGACTTGCCACTTATTATGCCCTTAACAAGCAGGAACAATACCGCATCCAGGGTCTCGTGCTTATCGAAGACGAGAAAGAGAGTGCCGCCGGGCTACGTGCCATGGGAGGGATGGCACAGATGATGCGCACGTTCTCAATTGGAGGTTTCTCGTCGAGCGTAGACAACGAAATGGCTGTAATTGCCTCTCACGATGTGCGTGAGCGAGTGGCACGCGCGCTGTCACTAAACCGCACCTACGTGCTACATACCGGATTGCTTACTCGTTGCCTGATGTATCATGACTCGCCCATCAAACTTGATGCACCTGACGAAGTGTTCGACACCATGTCGCACTCGTTAAAAGTAAATGTCCACTTACATGATGGTAAAGCTGATATCGCTGTACGTCGCGGGCGTTTCACCAGTGCTTCTTGGAAGACTAAAGACGCCACACTTCCATGCAAGGTCGTGACACCTTACGGCGAAATGCAGCTACTCAAGACCGCTCTCTACGACCCCGCCAAGGACATCAAAATGGACATCAACGTGGCAAGCAACAACGAGATTGCAGAGTTCTTGCACAAGCAGGTGAAAATCAGCATTCCATCCAAGAAAGGTGATGCCATTAAGCTTACATTGAAAGATAATCGCGAACGAGGCTTGGACATTATCAATGCAATGGTGGCAGCATACAACGAAAAACGCAATGAGCGCCGCAACGAGCGGGCTCAGGCTGAAGTAGACTTCGTCAACAACCGCTTGGCGCTTCTCCAACAAGACCTTGCTGATGTGGAAGGGCGAGTAACTCGCTTCAAGCAAGCTAACAATGTGAACAACCCAATCTTAGAAGCTCAGGGTTGGCTCAAGCAGTCGGCTGAGGCACAAGCTGAAGCTGCTGCAGCACAAGGCGAACTTACTACCTACGAAATGATACTCAACACGCTGCGAGGGACTGACGAAGACGCCATGCTTCCCGCATTTGAAGGTGTAAAAGACCCTAGCGTAGTGCAATACAATGAACTGGTAGCCAAACGCAGCACGTTGGCTCAATCTGCAACTGCCGGCAATGTCGCTCTCGATGCGCTAGACAAACAGATTAAGCCTCTTCGTGAAAGCATTATCAAGCGTGCCGAGAAAAACATTGATGCCGCACGCATCAAACTCAATTCCATCTATGCACTGGGAGGGCGAGCGCAAGGACGCTACAATCAGATGCCCCAAGCCGAGCAGCAGTACTATGACCTGCTTCGCGACCGCGAGCTGAAAAATGACCTATATGTTTTCCTGCTGGAGAAAAAAGAAAGCAGCCTTTTGAAGATGAATGCCAACTCATCACCAGCATTCATCCTCGACCATGCTTACAGCGGCATAAAAACCGACAAGACCAAGGCCATCATCGTATTTGTCATCGCACTGCTCTTGGGATTATTACTGCCCACACTGTTCTTGCTTTGGCGCATGAAACACCAAGACCTGATTGAGGAGCCCTGCGACCTTTCACCAGAATTGGAACCACGCTCGATAATTGTCGGCAAAGACGACGTTACTGCATTGGCATCATCACTTTTTCAATTCCCAGCTGGCACTACGGTACACGTAGCAAACTTTACCCAAGAGCCGGCAGTTGTCAATAACATTGCTACGGAACTTGAAAAACAAGGAGTAACAGTCAAAGTGGAACAACCCACAAACTTCAAGCAATATACCCAAACTATAGACGAAAGCATTGATCAGCAACGTTGGCTCGTACTTCCTGATGCAGAACATGCTTCAGCTTACTTGCGACTGACCTCCGATGAACCAATTATGGCAATTGTCCAACCTAAAGACACTTGCCGAAAATCAGTTAATAAAGAGCTGGCTCCATTTGATCCAAAGCGTTGTCTGATTGTCTTTTTAGATAATTAATTAATGCGAGTACTGATTGTCAATAAGTTCTGGTATGCCCGTGGTGGCGACTGTGTAGTGGCAATGGGCACTGTAGACTTGCTGCGACGCATGGGGCATGATGTCGAGGTGTTCTCGATGCATCACCCAAACAACGTGGAATGCGACTACACCGTCACCTATGCTCCTGAGGTTCATTTCGACGGCAATCTGGTACAAAAGATTAGAGCAATGGTACGCGCAATGAGCGACAGGAACGTGCGTAATTCGTTCACGGCAACAATTGAGCGTTTCCATCCCGACGTAGTGCATCTGCACAACATTCACTCCTATCTGTCGCCTTTAGTGGCACAGATAGCCCATGAACATGGCTGTCGTGTGGTTTGGACCATGCATGACTACAAAGTATTCTGTCCATCTTACTCCTGCTTACGTAACGGAACCACATGTGACTCTTGCATCGAACATCCTATGGACGTAGTAGTAAATCGATGCATGAAAGACTCACTGATAGCCAGCATCGCCGCACTTCTTGAATCCACTAAATGGAACGTCAACAAGTTGGCTCAATACGTTGACAAATTCATCTGTCCAAGCCAGTTCATGGCAAAGAAATTGAAAGATGCAGGCATCTCAAGCGACAAACTGGCCGTAATCACCAATTTTTTGCCTGATGACAAACGTGACACTTCATCAATCATTACAGGACGTGCAGATTACTGTTGTTACATCGGAAGAATATCCCACGAAAAGGGGATAGAGACAATGCTGGATGCCGCCTCAACATTACCGTTTACGCTTAAAGTTGCAGGCAACGGGCCTATGCTCCAAACTTTAAAGGAAAAATACGCACACTGCAAAAACATTGAATTTCTGGGACTTCTTGACAGCAACAACGTTACCAAATTGCTGCGGCTTACACGTTTTTCTGTCATGCCCAGCCAATGGTGGGAAAACAATCCTCTCAGCATTATCGAATCGTTATGTGCCGGTACTCCTGTCGTGGGCACCGACATAGGAGGTATCCCTGAATTGATTGACAATAGTTGCGGAATACTTGTACCCACTGGTGACGTTAAAGCGTTGGCCAACGCCATGCAGGAAGCTTGGGACATGCGATGGGACCATGCCGCCATTGCACGCCATGCCACATCAAGGTTTTCGCCCACAGTCCATTATCAAGCCTTAACAGAGGTCTATCATCCATAACTTATGCCCACCATGTCGTCAATTAAGTCAAATAATTGGAGCCATGTCATAGCAGTCGATATGCCCGTAGATGAAAGATGGACTTTTGCCAGGCATTTAGGCGATTTGCTAAACCGTCAATTTCATTTAGTATGGGCCGATGGACGGGCACATGTGCCACGATGGCGACGCATCATGATTTATGTCACAATTGCGATAAAACTCTTTTTTCACCGACGACACATTAATTTGCTTGTTTGCTGGCAGCAGTTTTTTGGACTCATTTTCGCCTCTATATGCCAACTATTTCATGTGAAGAAAAACACCAGCCTTTTAGTGATGGCTTTCATCTATCGTCCAAAACCTGGCATTATCGGACGCATTTACCGTTGGTGGATTCATCGTACACTCACTAGTGGGTACATTGACAAGGTGCTGGTTTACAGCAAACATGAGACACATTACTATGCGCAATTATTAGACGTAGAGGAACAACTTTTCCAATTTATTCCACTCGGTATTGACAACGTAGAAATTGCTTATATAACTGACGAAGGGTTTTGGTTCAGTACAGGAAAAAGCAATCGTGATTATGCTTTTCTAATAAATGCATTTGCCAACAATGGACATCGGCTATTAATTGCTTGCGATGAATTGAAGCAGCCAAGTGCAGAAAATATCACTGTGCTACATAATTGTTATGACAATAAAATGCTGCAAGTAATGAGTCGAGCCCATGGAGTGATAATTGCACTTAATGACGATCATATAAGCAGCGGACAACTTGTGATACTCCAAGCAATGGCATTAGGTAAACCACTAATAATCACTCATTCTCAAGCCATAGCCGACTATGTGCAAGATGGGGTCAATGCATTGGTAATCGACAAAACCTCACTTGCTTTGACTCAGGCTGTGGAACGATTGAATAATGATATCGAACTATACAACAGTATCTCAGCTTCTTCAAAGAAACAGTTTTTCAGCCGACATTCCGTAAAAGCAATGGCAGAAGCTATTGCAAATATCATATAGAAATGACGTGAAGTAAAAAAAACTGTGGTTTTCTTGGAGGGATGAATCAATTATAGTAATTTTGTTGTTTGAATAGATTTTATCAACAGTTGTAAGCATTTTTCAAATAATTGATTATTAACAATCTACGACATATGAAGAAATTTCTCATCGCACTGTGTGCAATATTAATGGGCTCAATGACTGCCATGGCTTACGATTTATTGGTCGATGATATCGCATATAATTATAATGCCGACAGCTCTGGGCTCATCATAACTTATACAAAACTTGACTCTACCAACTATAGTGGACTTATCAATGCCATAATTCCTTCTGGCATCACTGTAAATGACAAAAACTACAAAATAAAAGGTATAGGAGACTTTGCCTTTTATGGATGTCAGACGCTCGAATCCATAAGTCTGCCTTTCACCATTTCAGAGATCGGTGACCGCGCTTTGGCACACTGTCCACAGTTGAAGTCTATCAATGTGAACGACAACAACACTGTTTTCCATTCTGATGATTTCAACGCTATCGTCGAAACAAGGGCTCAAAAACTTATAGCAGGCTGTGCAACCACAGTCATCCCCTATTATACCAAAAGCATAGAGGCGTTTGCTTTCAGCGGAGCCTCGGGACTAAAATCCATCGATATCCCTTACCAGACTGTGAAAATTGGATACGAGGCTTTTGAGGGCACTGGCCTGGAGACAATTTTCATTCCTTCATCAGTGGAAGAAATAGGCTACCGAGCCTTTGCCCACTGCGACTCACTCTCGAGAATCATTGTAGAAAACGGTAACTGGAAATACGCATCCCCCGACAGCTCAAACGCAATTATAGAAATTGCATCCAATTCGCTTATTGCTGCATGCAAGACAACGACTTTCCCCGAAGGTTTAAATACAATAGGATATGAAGGTTTCAGCGGAGTTCCAGTCGAAAACATCGTTATCCCCGAATCCATAAATACCATCAACCATTACGCATTCCGTGAGTGTACCGACCTCAAGACCGCCGATATCCCTGCAACGATTGTCTACTTTGGCGATCGTGCATTTGGTGACTGTATCGGCCTGGAGAAGGTTTATGCCCGACTGCTTGAGCCTGAAGAAGCTGAATATGGCAATTTCCAGACCTTTGCTGGCGTTGCCGTTGACACTTGCCTGCTACTGGTGGATGATGAACTCGTGGAGCTCTATCGCGCGACCCTCCCTTGGAGTGAATTCATGTATATAAAAGGATTCAGCGAAGAACAAGTAGAATTGATCGGCGACGTGAACCTTGACGGTGTCGTTGACGTTACAGACGTGAATATTGTTATCAACATCATCTTAAACAGAGATCAAGCTGAGAACTACGACCGTCGCGCCTACATCACCGATGACGACACCATTGACGTTAGCGATGTCAACGCTCTCATCAACATTATCCTTCACAAGTGAAGCCCACCGATGCATCGATTATTGTCACCTATAGGTGTCCCATGCATTGTCAGATGTGCAACATCTGGGCTCATCCTACCACACCTCAAGAAGAGATAACCCCTAAAGACTTGGAGAAACTTCCTCGCCTGAAGTTTATCAATATAACTGGAGGCGAACCGTTTGTGCGCGACGACCTTGACGACATCGTGCGCGTATGTTACACTCGTGCCCCACGCATAGTAATCTCCACTTCGGGATGGTTCAGTGACCGCGTTATTGATTTGGCGCGAAAATTCCCACAAATAGGAATACGAGTCAGCATTGAAGGACTAGCAGAAAAGAATGATGAATTGCGTGGGCGACAGGGCGGCTTCGACCGTGGACTTCGCACACTTACCGCTCTTCGCGACATGGGCATAAAAGATATTGGCTTTGGATGCACGGTATCAAATCACAACAGCAGCGACATGCTGGCGTTATACCAACTGGCAAAAGAAATGAATATGGAGTTTGCCACAGCGGCTTTCCACAATTCGTTTTACTTCCATAAGTATGACAACGAAATTACAAACCGCCAACAGGTAACGACCGACTTCACCACGCTCGTCAACCGGCAGTTGCATGAAAAACACCCGAAGGCTTGGTTCCGTGCCTACTTCAACATGGGGTTGATAAACTACTTGAACGGAGAAAAACGTCTGTTGCCATGCGAAGCAGGTACAATGAACTTTTTTGTCGATCCTTGGGGTGAAGTATGGCCATGCAACGGACTAGAAGAAAAATACTGGATGGAATCCATGGGCAACTTGCGAACGGCAACCGACTTTGACACACTGTGGAACAGCGAACAGGCCGAACACGTCCGTTCATTAGTAGCAAACTGCCCCAAACAGTGCTGGATGGTTGGCACAGTTTCACCGGTGATGCATAAATACATAGTACGACCGACTGCATGGGTGTTGCGAAATAAACTACGCGCCCTATGTGGCAAGGAAGCCAAACTTATAAAGCAGCATTAACCCTAACGCCATGCATATCGTAGTAATAGGCACAAGGGGCATTCCCAACATTCCCGGCGGCGTGGAGACACACTGCCAGCAACTCTACCCACGCATTGCGGCAATGGGCGACCAGGTTACCATTGTGCGGCGCTCTTGTTACATAACATCAAATAATGCCATCACATCTTATCAAGGCGTACATCTAGTTGATGTCTATGCCCCACGAAGCAAGAGCATAGAGGCCATTGTGCATACGTTCCTTGCTACTATCAAAGCAAAGCGCTTGCATGCCGACATTGTGCACATACACACTGTGGGGCCATCGTTGCTCACACCGGTGGCAAGATTGCTTGGACTCACCGTAGTATGCACAAATCATGGTCCTGACTACAATCGGTCTAAATGGAGCCGATTTGCCAAATGGGCAATAAAGACTGGTGAATGGTGCCAGGCACGATGGGCACACCACATCATAGCTATCAGCGATTCGATTGCCGAGACATTGCGAAAACAATACAAGCGAACAAGTGGCGTAACTGTGATTCCTAACGGTGTGGAGATGCCACACAAATCTGCCGTCGAAAATAACCTATTGACTAACTGGGGGATTGAACCTCAGCAATATGTATTAGCCGTAGCACGCTTTGTACCAGAAAAACGGCTCGATATGCTGATTGATGCATTCGCACAGTGTAATCACGGAAATATCAGGCTTGTGATTGCTGGCGATGCTGATCATGACGATGAATACAGCCGAATGGTGAAAGCAAAAGCCCAAAATACCGGCGTTATTCTCACAGGATATGTTACTGGAAAGCCGCTAAATCAACTTTGGGCAAACGCAAAACTATTTGTATTGCCATCTGCACACGAAGGGTTGCCTATAGCTCTTCTTGAAGCAATGTCATGGCATCGCGACGTACTGGTTAGCAACATTTCTGCCAATCATTTGCCCGAACTCAATGATGATGATTTCTTCGATACTGATTCAACAGAAGCACTTTCAGCGGCAATTAACAAAAAGCTTTCGAAATCATATCATGAGCGAGATTATGACCTCAGCCGTTACGACTGGGACAATATCGCCACGATAACTCATTCAGTATATCATCAACTAAAAAAATAACTGCCTAACTTCACAGTCGGGCAGTTATTTCATTCTTAAACTATTACTATTTATGCTACGATCTTATTTGCCAATTCGATTTTGACATGGCAAAATTAAGCAAATAATTCCGTCTAAAAAAATAATTACCTACTTTTTTCAGTAAAAAGGCTCAGTTGTTCAGCCAAATACCAAAATACAATAAGTCAATCCCAAAACTACTAACACCAACAGGAGCTAAAAATGATGTGTTTTTAAAGAGACATTGCCTCTAAGTGAAATTAATTCTTGAGCAATGAGGCATTTCTTTTTAATCCCTCAAGGCGTGTGCGACGTACGGCACTGTGCCCGAAAACTCTTTTAAAATCAATATCGGTCATTGACTGAATCGTTGCTGCTGTCAGGCTCATGAACTCGGCACTAGGATGGAAATCCTGTATTGCCGTCGGTTTCGGAGAACTGTTATGGGGACAGCACAACTGGCAAGAATCGCAACCATAGACACGATTACCTATCACCGTATTCACCCATTGGGGCAGTTCTCCTCGCTGCTCGATGGTCAGACATGATAGACACCTTCGAGCATCCACTCCGCCTTCATCCAGGGCACAACTAGGACAGGCAGCTATACAGGCGCGGCATTCACCGCACGACAACGTGCATGGTTCATCACAGGGCAACTCAAGCGTCGTTATTATAGCACCTAGAAAGAAATAAGAACCCTTTCCCGGCAATATGAGCTGATTGTTCATGCCTAAGAATCCTATTCCAGCTCGCTGGGCCCAATATCGTTCGCGCAACGGAGCTGTATCCACGCAGCAGCGACAACAAGCTCCCGTCTCATTTTGAATAAAAGCCGCCAGCTCATGCATGTGTTCTCGCATCACTTCGTGATAATCACGGCCATAGGCATAATAGGCAAACTGTGGTGCATCGGCAGATTGCTTCACTTGTGGATAATAGTTCATAGCCAACATTATAATCGTACGAGCACTGTCAAGAAGCAACTGAGGATTGTCACGTACATCACAATAACGCTCAGCCCAATTCATACAGCCATTGCGACCGTCGGCAAGCCATTGCCTATATTCCTGTCTGGCTTGTGCATCCACTTCTTCAGCACGGGCAAAACCGCACGCATCAAACCCCAATATTGAGGCTTGCTCTTTGATGGCTGATGCGATATTGGGGCTACTAGGCATATTTATGGACTATGACGATGCGTCAGAGATTGTCGGGTATGGCAGCAAACTTATATCCCTGCTCTTGAAGCCATTCAATGGAACGTGGAAGGGCATACTTCATATTGCGCTCTGCCTTCAGTGAATCATGGAAAACGATGATTGACCCTTTACGAGTAAATCTCTTTACGTTTTCAAATACCTGTTCACCCGTGAGTTTGCGGCTATAATCACGGGTTACCAAATCATACATGATAATGACAAATCGTTCGCGCAACACCTTCGACTGCCCCCAGCGTATCAATCCGTGGGGTGGCCTGAAGAGGTTGGACTGAATCAAGTCGTGCGCATGAAACACATTAAGAAGATAATTGCGGGTAGTGACAAAACGCCCCTGTACATGATTCATAGTGTGGTTGCCGACACTATGACCACGACGCTTGATATCGGCAAATAGTTCAGGATTACGCTGTACGTTTTCGCCCACACAGAAGAACGTCGCCTTGATGCCATAATGGTCAAGCGTGTCAAGCACCCATGGCGTCACCTCGGGAATGGGGCCGTCATCGAAAGTAAGATATACCGTACGCTCACGCTTGTGTATGCGCCATACCGTCTCAGGAAAAAGCATACGGTACAACAATGGGGGACGTTCTACCAACATGGTCTCCTATTGTTGCTCACCTTGTGGTTGCAGATATCCCATCAAGCGCTCCATGTCAACGCCACGCGCCTGCACCTTCTTAAGCATGGCTTCAAAGCCCGACTCATTGAGAGAAGCATAGTCTTGCAGAAGCATCGGCAAGTATCGCTGATCGATAAACTGATCAATGCGGGTCAAGCGGCTGTAGTTGGTTGGTGAAAGCGACTGATAGTAACGTGCATAGCCGGCATAACGCTCAATTTCCTTCTCCAGAACCTTAATTGCCTTCTCTGTGGCTTGCTTGTTATCGGTTTGTTCTCCGATGAAAGCATAGGCCTGTGCTATCCGCTCTCCCACTTGCACGGCATAAGGTGCATTGCCATTGGGCAGTTTCTCCATCATCAGGTCAAGAACCTTCAACGCCTTTTCGAAGCGGTCAGACGCATAGGTCTTGGCATCTTTGCCCATGAACGTCGCATTGCCCTCTTCGGCACCCTGTTTTGCCAAAGCACCTTCGTATGCAAGGTCGGTAGCAAGATTAAGCAACGTGGTGCGAGTGGTAGTCACCATACGGCGTACAGTTTCATCGAGGTAAAGTTCACCGGGTTTGGCAACGTCTATACCGCCCCAACGGAACTTGTTCATCACCACATCATACATCTTGTCGGTTGAGCACATTATGTCTCCCTCTTGCGACAATCCCCTGAGTGGTGTCACCTGATAAGCCATACCAGTATTGCGCAGATATGGAGTAAGTCCCAGATAATAGCTTTCAGGAACCGTCATGGCGAAATAGCATGGACGTTCCCAGCCTTGAGCTATGCTCGAATTGATGATATCAAGACTCATCAACTGGCTCGACGTGAGACCAGAACCCTGCTTGAGTAGATTCATATTGATTGTCTCCTCTATCATGTCGCGTTGTTCTTCAGGAACTACGCCAGCCTTGATGGCCTTATCGGCATCAATAGGAATAAACACGCGTGGATAACGCATATTAGATACGCCATAGACGTTATTCTTATAATCAGGAGAATACACCTGCTCAATCGACTTGCTCACAGGTATTGCTACGCTGGTGTCAGGTTCGGCAAAATAATTATAAGTACGGTTCTCGTAAGCAAAAGTATTCTTGTCGGCCTGCATCGGCAGAGGCTTACTGTCGTAGGAAGCACGTTGCATTTGAGCAATGTACCAGTCGGTGGCAAGATAACTTAGGTTCACTACACGCACATCGGTGCGATAGTTCTCCACCTCCTGACAATACCACAACGGGAAGGTATCATTGTCACCATTGGTAAAGATGATACCATTCTTATCAACACTAGACAGATAGTTCATACCGAAGTCTCGGGCGGCATAGCGACCACTGCGGTCATGATCGTCCCAAGTCTGGCTCACCATCTGCAAAGGAACAATCAAGCCAAGCACTGCAGCCACGCCAGCAAGTGCGAGTCCTTTCGACGTGCCGCCGATTTCCTCGCGTTCGCCGCTCTTCTTATCTTTCTTCGACAACAGATAGCAACCCAGACGCCACAATCCGGCAACACCCAGTCCTATCCATATTGCATAGGCATAGAACGAACCGGCGTAAGCATAGTCACGCTCACGTGGCTGACTGGGAGTCTGGTTCAAATACATAACGATGGCAATTCCCGTCATGAAGAACAGGAAGAATACCACCCAGAACTGCTCGATGCCGCGCTTGCCACGATAAGCCTGCCACAAAAGGCCTACGATACCGAGGAGCAATGGAAGCAAATAAAACACATTGTGTCCCTTATTACCTTTGCCATAATCGTCTGGCAACAGGCTCTGGTCGCCCAAACGTGGATTGTCGATGAACGGTATTCCCGAAATCCAGTTGCCTTGCGTAACCTCACCCAGGCCCTGAATATCATTCTGGCGTCCAACGAAGTTCCACATGAAGTAACGCCAGTACATGTAATTAAGCTGATAATCCACAAACCAGCGAAGGTTTTCCATCACTGTCGGCTTGAGCTTTGGCTCGGTGCCAATGACATTACCGTCTTCGTCAACTGCCGTAACGGCATCTACCTGTGTGCCTTCCATTCCCAGCCACTCTGTGTACTGAGCAGCGTGAGCTTCGCTGTAGATACGTGGGAATATCATGTTCTGCTGAGGACTGTACTGATACTCCTGCTTCTTGCCAACAGCGATGTAGCGGTCGGGATCATCGGGGTTCTGCTTAATTTCCTGAGCATACAGCGTGCGGCCTTCTTTCACCATAGGCTTCATGGTGCCATTGCCTGTATTCTTGTAGATAATGCCACTGTACAGCGTGCGACCGTAGAGCAGCGGTGTCTCTCCATATTGCTCACGGCTCAGATACTTCGCCAAAGCAAAAGTATTGTTGGGCGAATTCTCATCAAGTGGCGTGTTGGCATTACTACGGATAATGATAAGCGCATAGGATGCAAAACCAATGAAAATAACCAGTATCGACAATGATATGTTACTCAAAATACGTACAGGCACTTTCTGACAGAACTTGAACAGATACACGCCAAGGGCAATTAAAAGCAACAGAGGCAGGAACCAACCATCTCCTAAAAGCAACATTCCCGACATGAATATCGACGCGAAGAATGACAACTTCATGCGCAGCTCACTGCGACGAGTATAGAGTTCCCACAAGTTCCATGCCAGCACGGCCACAAGCAAGATGGCATAAATCAGAACGCCACTGTTGAACGACATTCCCAAAGTGTTCACTGCAAACAGGTCGAAATACTGACCCATCTCCACAAAACCAGGCTCCAAACCATAAAGAATTGCTACGATGATAGCAAACGAGACAGCCAGCGTAATGAGCGAGCCTTTGGCAGTTGTGTTCTTGAATTTGCGATAGTAAAACACCAACGCGATAGCAGGGATGCAAAGCAAATTGAGCAGATGCACACCCAGCGATAAACCGAAGATGTAGGCAATCAAGATTATCCAACGGTCGCTGCGCGGATCATCAGCCTGGTCTTCCCACTTGAGAATCAACCAGAACACCAATGCAGTACAAAAAGATGAGAAGGCATACACCTCGGCTTCCACGGCAGAGAACCAGAAGGTGTCGCTCCAAGTGTAGGCAAGAGCTCCGGCTACGCCGCTACCCATGATTACCAAATATTGTGCAAGCGTCATGTTGTCTTCCTCACCACGTTCCACGAGCAGGCGCTTCACCAAGTGGGTGATGGTCCAGAAGAGCAATAGGATTGTGGCAGCACTGAACAGTGCCGACATTGCATTCACGCACTTCGATACCAACGTTATGTCACCACCTGCAAATAAGGATGCAAAACGAGCAGCCAAGATGAAAATAGGGTTGCCAGGGGGATGGCCTATTTCACTTTTGAAACCTTGTGCTATAAACTCGGGGCAATCCCAAAAACTTGCCGTTGGCTCGATTGTGAGCAGATAGGTTATTGCAGCCACAACAAACATGAGCCAGCCCATCGCATTGTTGATAATCTTATACTTTTTCATCTGTCGATAGTTATAGTCGAAATAATTTGCAAATGTACGCCAAAACTTCGACACACCGCTCAGCGCGACACACAAAAAATGCTAAAAGCCATAAAAACCACTGCCAAACAAACACTTATTAATCCACCTCAAGACGAAAATTTGATTAAAAACACAACACAATTAACTGAATACATAATATTTTGATTATCTTTGCAGTCGATAGCCATCAGATTATCAATTGAAAACTATCATACATCTTAATGCAAACAATAACAAAACAACCATAGACGACATGAAAAAAGTAGTATTTTTCCTGATGAGTGCATTGATGGCCATTGCCGCCAATGCCGAGTTGACATTTTCTGTCGGTCAGCTCAATTACAGTGCCATAGGCAATGGTGAAGTGGAATGTACTGGCTTCACCAGTGCCGCATTGGCACAAAACCCCACCACGGCCAATATTCCTGGCCGTGTCACCTACAGCGGCACTGAATACAGGGTATATAGGATTGCTGCCATTGCTTTCAAATACTGTTCCAGTCTGAAATATGTGTATGTGGACTGGGGAATCGTCGAGATTGGCCAGCAGGCTTTCAACGGCTGCTCGGCACTCTACAGCGTGCGCCTGCCGAGTACCTTGGCCAGCATCAAGGAAAACGCCTTTGCCGACTGCACGTCAATGAGGGTGTTCGGCATTGCCGCAACCACTCCTCCTACAACGACAAGCACCAGTTTCGCACGTATGAATAAATGCGATGTACATGTGTCAACCTCCAATGCACGGACAGCTTACGTCAGCAATTCCACATGGACGGGCATCGACAGCGACGGCAATGTGTCGCGCTCGCCACATCTCGCACACGACTTTAGCGAAAGCGGACGCTACTACATAATCCACACCGACCGCACCGAGAGCAACTATAGCGGAAATGCCACACTGATTGGCGTGAACGAGTCGGTGACCTATATCCCCATCACCAGCGTGACCGACAACATGCCGGTGACATACGGCGGCTGCACGAGCGGCTATACCGTGAACGTGACGAAAATCGCACCCTTCGCTTGCGAGCACAACACCAAGCTTACGAGCATTGGCCGGCACGACCTTGGAGCGTACACCCGATTTGAAGAAGTGGGTACCTCGGCTTTCTATGGTTGCACGGCACTCACGTTTGCGTGCATCCCGCGCGGCAAAATTCAAGAGAATGCGTTTGTGGGCTGCACGGCACTCGCCGAGGTGCAACTCTATTCCACGTACGACTTGGACAATGGAGTCAATACGATTTACTCCAGGGCTTTTAAGGGTTGCACCAACCTGCACGAAATCATGCTGACCAACAGCGGAGTAAGCGTATATGTGGGCGGCGAGTTTGAAGGCACCCCCGACGATTTCAAGTGCTACGTGCCACTCAAAGTGTATTACAATATTTGCAACGGCATCGGCATGAGTAGTTCGGATGTGCAGAAGATGCATGCCATCATCAGACCCGTGAACGAGTGGACGCCCATCTCGTGCTACCGCCCAATAGAATTACCCAGCAACGCAGAGTTTTATATTGTGGAGAACGTCACCACATCGGGCGAATTTTATATTGCCAACAAGAAGAGGATCATTGGCAATGTCGCCGCCTGCACCGGCATGATGATGAAGGCCACGCCAGGCACCATCTATCGCCTGAACGTGGCCAGTTCAGGAACCTACTATGCCAGCAACAAGCTCAAGGGCGTTTCCGGCAGTTATTATACGCCAGAAACCTACACATCCAACCTTTATGCTTATAGTAACGATTACCGCTATTTCAGGCGCTGGAAATCGGGTTCAGAAGCAAGTGGAAGAGCATATATGCAATATAATGCCGACGGAAGTGAGCTCATCTACTTCGACGGCATCTACGAACCCTATAACCTGAAAGTCAACACCTACCAGGTAACCAGCGAGAACTGCGGCGACCTGACAGTACTCAACGGCGTGAGCGGTGAGCAGGTTGCTTACAACCCCTCGACTCACGTACTTACACTGAAAAACGCCACTATCAGCGGTGGCAATGTTTCAATCAACTCCAACGAAGGCATCACTATCAATGTCACCGGCACAAACACCATCAAAGGCATTTGGCTTCAGGGTAACTGGTACGACACCTCCACCATCACGGGCGGTGGCACACTGAACATGTTCCGGCCGCTGTACTCGGGACACAACCTCACTATCAATGGGGGTACTAAGGTAACAATAACCCCTACTGGCACTGGTTATGACTATGCCATCGACCATTTTGGCCAAAGCGACAATAATCATGCCTACCTCACCCTTGAGGGTTCAGGAACCGAGCTGCGTATCAACAGTGCCAAGCACCTGCTCCGCTCCACCCTCACGCTGAACGACGGCCTGTACATCGCCAAACCCACAGGTACGTCTTTTAGTAGATTCTACTGGAGTAACGAAGGCGGTGTGCTGGTTGATGCCTACGGCAATGAGCTATACAACACCTCGGTGTTCATCACCGGTGCCCCTGCGCGAGGCTTCAAGCACAACGGACTTTGGTATGAGCAAATCGCTACTAACACCTTGCAGCTCATCGAACCGCAACGGGGTGATAACTACACTGGTGACGTGGTCATACCTTATCCACTTATCAAGAACAACCAGGTATGGTCGGTAACCAAGATTGATACGTGTGCTTTCATGGGAACATCCGTTACAAGCGTAGATGTTCCAGCAAGCGTCTCAAGCATAGACAATAAGGCATTCTATGGAGCTAAAAATCTGAAGACCTTGGTGCTAAACTCCGACAAGCTGCCAAACAAGTATACCCTGCTGGGCGACAACTTCGTGGGCAACAACGCCTCGGGATTTGCATGCTATGTGAAGAACTCGATACTACTCGCATGGATGCAGAACTATTCATCCATTAATTTAATGCCGTGGGTAAAGACCAACGACGAGGGCTGGCTCACATTTTCATGCGCGCGCCACGTTAATCTGCCAAGCGAATTGACAGCCTACCGCGTGTCGGGATTCGACACTGGCCGGCGCATGGCAACCACAACCAAAATCAATACCCCGAACATTCCCAGCAAGAATGGTGTGATTCTTAAAGGTGAACCAGACACACGCTTCCTGTTGCCAACCGTATCATCGGCTCCAGCTTTGGGCGACAATTGGCTCCATTCGTTCCTAACAGCCAATGACATCCCATATGAGCCTTATGCCGCTAACCCCGACGACACCAAGGCTTACTTCCTTGCCAACATAGGCACCAGCACCAAGGAGTGGCGTCTGTTCCAGAATGACATTGATCTGTTCATGGCACTTACTGGTGGCATTGCCTATCTGGCAGTCGACAAGACGCTCCTGGGAGGCGACTACACATCTCCCGTGCAACTTGACTTGTGGACCAACACACAAGAATTTCTTGTTGGCGACCTCGACAACAGCGGCATAATCGACGTTGAGGACGTGAACGCGGCCATCAACATCATCTTGAAAATAAAGACCATGAGTGACTACCCTGGCAACGGCGACATGGATGGTAATGGATACATCGACGTGGAGGATGTGAATGCCATAATCAACATCATCCTGAAACTATAGTAGTCGAGCATTTAGTTACAAAGCTACAAAGCACGAGTAATATAGCCATGAAAGGGCGACACATCACAGGCAGGGGGGCAGCGCAACGCGCCCCCCTCCTTTTTATGCCTCTTATATTACTTATAGTCCATTGTATGGGAATGAGTGTGCGGGTCGACCTAATTGTTAATAGTGAATTGTGTATTATTAAGGCTATTATATACTTGTTGCTCCCAAGTCAGACCTTGAAAAGGTCAAGCGAGTCGGAGACTCGATTCTATGTTTAAGACCATGCCAGAGGGTCAAAGACCCTCGCAGCTTGGTCCAAGGTCGAAGCAATGAAAGTGCCTCGAACCACGCAGTGCTCGAGAAAATTTCAAAGCACAAGTCGTGCTTAGCACGGTGTGCGTTGCCCATGGGCATTGAAACTTTTCTCAACATTGAGGAACTTCATCAGAAGGAAAACAGATATATAATCCCCATTATTAATTATCAAAGCGTCAGCACCTTTAGTCCTAGCGCCTCGTTGGCTGACAACTGACAGCTACTACTGACGTCAGCCTTATGTATTCTTTTGTAGCTTATAGCCTAAACTCCACTTTGTGACCGCCGACTCGGCATAAAAAATCGGGGTGCCTACACATCGCGTGCCGGCACCCCTAACAAACATTTACAGGTTAAATATAATTATGTTTGGCTATTATTTAACAACTTTAGTTGTCGAAGTAGTTCCGTCGGTGTAACGGGTAACTACAATGTTCACACCATTGTGAGGACGACTTGAAGCACGGCCCATAGTGTCGAAGTAGATCACATCGCTAACCACCTTGATAGCGCTTAGGTCATTGACCTCGGTGATCACATTTTCAGTATCCTTAATTTCATCTTCGATTACCGTCTCAACGATGTAGAACTTGTCATCGCCACCGGCCTTGCTGCCGTTCAGGTTATTAGTCTTGGTGAAATAAGCACGGACAATGAACTTCACTGGCAACGAAGCAATATCGATTCCGTTGGTGACATTATCGCCAGTACCAACCTTGCGTGCACCGAAGGTGTAGTTATACACATTATTACTATCCTTGTTTTGACCAAGCGTATAACCCATCACACCGAGGTCAGATGAAGACGTACCGATATGGCATGGGTTACTGGCTTCTCCGGTATAGGTGATTTCATCGAATTTGAATGAATTCATACCACCATCAATTTCAGCTCCAAGACGATACTGGTAATCATCCTCTTCCTCACCTACATACTTGGTCGGAATCTGACGCCATGCACGAACCTTGTACAGCTCATATCCAGCAGGCACTGCAGCATTGCTGAACTGCAGTTTCACATCGTAATAGCAGTACTGGGGCTTGGTCTTGTCGCCTGGCCAAGTGTAAGCACTCTTCGCATAAGACGGTGTGGCCAATGGGAACTTACCAACGGCCTTGCTCTGCTGAGGACCGCCATAGGTGTTGTAGTCTATACGGGCAACCTTATTGCCGTTTTCATCAAGTTGTTCTTGGTAACCCCTTGAGAAAAGCTCAACAACAGGAGCATAGACATAGTCTATCGCACTTGTCTGATTCTTGGGATAATAGTCGATGAAGTTAGCCCAGTTGGTGGTATTCTGCTCGTTCACCCTAGGTTGGGCTGAAGTAGGAGCTACATAATAGTTCAGGGCATCATCATCATCATTCATAGTGACGGTATAGTACTCACCCTGGTTACCGGCGATACCATCAGGTGGTAAGTCACCTTCATCATCACCATCTACTGTATTGACAATGAAGTAGTGTTCATTAGCTGCTTTAGCACTCCAACGATAAGCGTCATAACGCAGAATGTCTTGCTTACTGCTGAACTGGACCTTCTCTTGGAACTCAACGTCCTCAACGACTTCTACTGTAGGAACGTTTCCTGTTTCCCCATCCACCTGTGCTTTGGTGAACGAGCCGTTGATCTTAGAATCTGTCTTATAGATAGGCACACGCACCTCGTTACTGTAAGCATATCCTTCTTGACCTTCTTCACCAACTTCCATCTTGTACATATACTGCAGTGGATGAGCATTCTTAGACACCTCTACGGTGAAGTTATCCCAGAAGCGCAAACCATTAGTCAAGTTGACAACACCTTCACTGGTGGTAAATGGGAACGACAGAGTCGCGTTGGTATGGTAGCCAGCGGCAGTTCCACTAGTCTTACCGTTAGGATAGTCAGTTGATTGACTCTGATTTGAAAGAGTAATGCGAATATTCGATCCTTCTACAGCACCAGTTGCAACAAGTTCCTTGTTAACAGTGGCCAAATATTGGATGTTACCATTAGCATCGGTAACAGCATTGCCGTTTTCATCAACCTGTGCAGCACGGCTCGAACGATAGAATTTAAGGCCTTTGCTCAAATCAGTCGAAGTAAGAGTCATACCGTTGTTGCTCAGCTCAAGCCTGTTGCTATAGCAGTTCTTCTCGTTGTCGGGGTTGTAACGGCTATAGTAGGTAGCACCGATCATACGGGCTTTCTCATTTGGATCGAGACCCGGGATGAAGATTTCTTCCGGATTACTCATCTGCAAGGTGAGGAAGCCATCGCTGTCGCGTCCACGGATCACATAAGTCCTTGTCTGACTACCTGCAGTCATATCTACATACACGTCAGGCCATGTGAATCCTTCTTCTCCAACAGCAAGTTTAATTCGTGGGAGAATGATGGGCACTGGTGTGCTGACCACACTGCCTGCGGCATCGGTATATTCACCATTGGCGTTGCGGTAATAAACAGGAACATAGCTCTCGATACCAAACTCGTCAACGACAAGCTCCCACAGTTCATAATACTGATATTCGCCTGGCAGGAAATCATCAAGGTTGCTCTTCCAAGCCAACTGATGCTTGTAAAGACCTGTCATATCAGCGTTTTCCTTGACAATTGTACCATCAGGAATTTCATCCTGGTGAATCACGAACAGACCCATAGTGGGCTGATGCTTGGTATTATACCTGAAGTAATCCTGAGAACGGTTCTCGCTTAAACCACCAGAGCCACGATTCAAATGCTCCAACATACGGAAATCAGGTACGAAGAACATCATGTCACGTACGTCCTGGCAGTCAGCCGACTGGCTGTCCTCTCCATACATCATGAAATGGTGACCGTTCTGGACGAATGGCACATTGGGGCAGTCATGAATCACACCGAAGGACTTCATGTCGATCAAATCCCAATAAAGGTCAGCTTCAGCTTCTTCTGCATTGCCCACAGTTGGACTGAATTGCTCAAACATGTGGCACAAGAGAGCCGGACCATTCAAATAATCAAAAGCAAGACCTTCATCATAATAAGTGCCATTATAATATGCGGGGTTGCCATAACCTATAGTAGATTTCTGGTTATCAAACCACAATAATTGTCCCTTGGCAAGAAGATAGAACTTGTTCATCTTGTCGCAGTCAATCTTGAACAAAGTACCTCTTTCTATACCTTCTCCAGTACGACGAGCCTCTGAAATGATGCGAGCTGACTTAATAGACATGCCAATATAATCCTTCAATTCCTCATAGGTGGTGGTAGCTTGTGTCATGTTTGAAGGTTTCTTAAAGTCATCAACCATTTCAATCAACAATAACGTAACACCCTCCTCATTTGGCTTATATTGATTGGGATCCATATACCTGTAGTTGCTGCCGTCAAGCACATCACCTGGGATATCCCAACCATAAGAGTCTTCGCATACAGTACTTGAATTTGAGGTAATCATACCAACACCAGTATAAGGCACTTCGTTGTCATGATCTTTTCCTCCTGTTGCAGTGTGGCCACGATAGTAGTTGCCAGGAATATCCTTATTAGTATATACCTCGCGGAGCATAGCGATAATCTGCTCAGGATCGGTAGCAATCTCTGCCAGCGTTGACTCGGTTTGGTCTTCCTCATCTGCATTGATTGGCCACTTATATGTGATACCATCAAAGAAATTATTATCACGTATTGCTTCGGGACCTGTATAAACACCCTTTCCAGTGAGTGGAATATTTATTGTCTCGTTACCAGCAACTATAGTGAGAGTGCCAGTATAGTCGTCCTCTGCATTAGGCATGAATGTCACAGGAATAATAGCAAATGAGTTTGCACCAATGGTAATCGCGCTGCTTGCCACTGAGAAAGGAGGATTGTCGTTTACGGTAATTGTAGCCTGAACATCTGCATTACCCTCATTCTTAACTATCGCAGTCTTTGCCTCTCCGTCACCTACGCTTACCGTGCCGAAATCAAGTGAAGTGGTAGCTTCCAACTCTGGCATAGTAGAATAAGCTATCGATATCTTTGGCAAGAAAGAACCTTGAGATGTTCTAGTCCAGTATCTATAATAAGTGCAATAACTTGCATTTGAATGATTATTTTCACCAACCCATGAGCAACTTTGAGATGTATTACTACTACCAACAACGAAGTCAACAATCAGGTTGTCACCTAGATACTGATATGGAGCACTAAGGTTGATTGTGAGTGTGTTTTGACCTGTGGTGAGGTTGCCATTGAATACCTGCGTACTGTTACTGCGGTTTGTCTCCATTCCACTCTGGCTGGTCACTGTAGTTGCATCGGTATTGCCAAGACTCATAGCCACTGTAGCATTGCCAAGCTGAGTTGGAACAGTACCATTACCTTGAACATAGAACGTGAGAGCAGTGATTGCATCACCCGCTTTAATGCCTTGCGCTGTGAGCATTGATGCTGGATAAATCATCTGCGAAGTCGTACCTTGCGTGGTGAAATATTCACCATAGACTGGGAACATCGATGATTGGTTATTTCCGCCTGAAGGATCACCTTGATGTTCTTCGCCAACACCGACACCACTTAGTTGTGTTGTGTACTCAAAATCCATTGATGTGAGTTCCTGGGCATTGAGAGTAAACGTACCACTATATGACTGAAGTTCGGTGGGAGCAAAGGTCACTACATAGCTGCGCGATGCACCGCTAGCCAGCTTGCCGCTACTTGTACTCGAGATGGTAAACGCGGGATTGTCACAATTCACCACTGGAGTAAATGCCTCCTCACCAGTGTTCATCACGGTTATCGTGACTGTCTTAGCTTCGCCGATTTTAACGTCGCCAAAGGCGCCATCACCACTGAGTAATGCCATATAGGGAGCAGAAATCTCCAAGAAGACTGCATCGTAACTGGTACCGTTTTCTTGTACACCCAGCACATTAAAAACGTATGATTTGCCACTCTCAAACTCAAAGTCGTTCCATTCGGATCGCTGAACTTGGCCGTGATTTGAAGCCATAAGGAGATATGTGGCAGGAACAGTAATCGCAAAGTCATAAGTGCCCGCAGGGATCAAGATT
The DNA here is from genome assembly GCA_017651515.1 of Muribaculaceae bacterium. Lineage (GTDB taxonomy): Bacteria > Bacteroidota > Bacteroidia > Bacteroidales > Muribaculaceae > Sodaliphilus. Next base: position 46,865 of record JAGCCU010000036.1, read on the forward strand.
GAACCCGGCTCGTCTAAAACAACATTCGAGGTTCCCTGCGCAGCATTGGCTAGCTCTGGTATCTTATACTCAAACTCATTATAAAAATTATTGAGAAAATCACTGCCATAAGCAGCCCTATTATAATTGTTATAATTATTTATTGAACCATAATTAGCTGTTGTCAGATATCCACCTAATTGATTACTATAATTAGATAAACGAAAAGTATACGCCGAATGATCTTTATCGAGGAGCATTTGATAGCCATAGCCATCAACCCAGCGAATACCAACTGCAAGGGTGACTCTAGCGTAACCTTCAGGAACCGAAGCGCGGTTAGGAACCACCTTATATGGTTCAGCATCTAGCCGTGCCTTGATGATGTTGATCAAGGCAGCATTATCTTTAGCCATGAGTGCCTTGTCGCCATCAACCTTAGTAACATCTTGTGCCGCGGCATATTGCGAGTAAGCCATAGCCACGACAACAATCAAAAATAACTTCAGTAAATGTTTCATTTTGAATGAATATTAAATTAATAAATGTTTATTGTTTTCAACAGTAGTGCAAGAATCAGCCCATTGCCAAATCTTGCTTTATATAATATACAATCTCTTACTGCACAAACATATAGCTGCAATGTCATGCGGTTAAACGAATATTACCTCGAAATGAAACTAGAAACATCGAATCATAGCAAAAACACTCACTTGATAATAGTTCCAGTAATAGCCATTAACCTATTAAAAACCGTAGTTTAAGGATTCACACTTTTAAACCTGTTTTTGTTTAAACCTGTCAGCCAAGCATAAATCTAGTGCAAAGAAATGACATTTTTACTAATTTCACACGTGTTGCTCTATAAAACACGCCTGAATTTAAATATTTTTTACAATCGGCTACTAATTTTCAGAGTAAAAATTAATATTTATTATTGTCATGCATGCCGTTGGCTCCGACTCTGAAGTCAGTTGATGGTCACGTCTTGCACAGGTCAGCCAAAAAACGTAACTTTGCAAACACTAACTGATGAAACCTCTATCAACTATGACGACCAAACAACGACCACGCCTGCTCATCATCTATACCGGCGGCACCATCGGCATGATTGAGAACCCTGTGACCCATGCGCTGCAACCGTTCGACTTCTCACACCTTATAGATAATGTCCCCAAGGTGAAGATGCTGGGCTACGACATTGACCATATCCAGTTTAACCCGCCCATCGACAGTTCCAACATGAGTCTGGAGCACTGGCGCGACATGGCAACCGCCATCGAGCAGCACTATGACGACTACGACGGCTTCGTGGTACTGCACGGCACCGACACGATGTCGTTCACTGCCTCGGCACTGAGTTTCATGCTAGAGAACCTGCGCAAGCCGGTAATCATCACAGGGTCGCAGCTGCCCATCGGCGAAGTGCGCACCGACGGTGAAGAAAACCTCATCACCGCCCTGCAAGTGGCAGCCGCCATAGGTCGAGACGGCGAGCCGATGATTCAAGAGGTAGCGATTCTATTCAATGACTCACTGTGGCGCGGTAATCGAAGCACAAAGATGAGTGCCGACAACTTCAATGCCTTCAAGAGCAACAACTACCCTGAGTTGGCACGCATAGGTCTGTCGATTACTTTCATGGAGAAAAACCTATACCGACAGACAAACAACGAGCCGCTGAAAGTGCACAAAGTCCTCGATCCCAGTGTGATTTTTATCGAACTGTACCCCGGATTGTGTGAGGCTACTCTGCGGCATATGCTTAACACTCCTTATATAAAAGGTGTAGTGCTAAAGACCTACGGTGCAGGAAATGCCCCGAGCGATGCATGGTTCATCGGGGCCATACGCGATGCTGTAGAACGCGGAATCGTTGTGCTCAACGTCACACAGTGCGTGAACGGCGGCGTCAACGACACGCTCTACGAAACGGGCAATACGCTCTCGGCTGCCGGCGTGGTGAGCGGACACGACATGACCAGCGAAGCCGCCATCACCAAGTTGATGTTCCTCTTCGGATTGGGGCTGGACCGTGACGCGGTGCTGCGCGAACTCAACCGTGATCTGCGTGGTGAAGTTTCAATACTCTGACCAGCGAATCGCCGGGCCAAAAGGACTCACTCCAAATTTTTAAATATAAATTACATAGGATTATGACTAGACATACATTAAGAGACCGTAACTCTCACATTATTGGTTACATCGACGTAGATTACGATGGTCGCCAGACTCTGAAAGACCGCAATTACCACATTCTAGGATATTACGATCCAGTACGTGACGAGACCCAAGACCGCAACTACCATGTAATAGCCCGCGGCAACATCCTCACCACACTTCTATAGACTCTGCGACCTTTGAGTCAACGAAGCTTGGTTCTTGGCTCCTGTAAACGAAAAAAGTCCCGAAGACAATTTGCCTTCAGGACTTTCTTGCGCTTCAAGATGGACTTGAACCAACGACCCCATGATTAACAGTCATGTGCTCTAACCAACTGAGCTATTGAAGCAATAATTGAGCCTTTTATAGTCCTGTGCCCGGGACTTTGAGCGCTTCAAGATGGACTTGAACCAACGACCCCATGATTAACAGTCATGTGCTCTAACCAACTGAGCTATTGAAGCAATAATGAGCCTTTTATAGTCCTGTGCCCGGGACTTTGAGCGCTTCAAGATGGACTTGAACCAACGACCCCA
>JAGCCU010000037.1 GCA_017651515.1 Muribaculaceae bacterium
AGTTGAGCTTTGGTGAAGTATTCCTCAGGGCTCACCAACGAGCGTAAAGATGAGCGGAAGTTGGCATCGGGGAATTTTTCGGTAGTGATTATCTCGCCGTAATCGTTGGTGAAATGGGTATAGTAGTCATTGCCGCCAAAATAACCGCTATTCGCGTTAAATGTGGCATCGGCAGGCGTCACACAAGCCATGTCATTCCAAAGGTTTAACTCGCCTATTTGATCGAGTGCCCGGAAACCATAATTAAAGTTGATCTTCACATCGCCAGTATAGATGTGAACATAGTCAAATTTATAGAATCCATCATGGGTGACATTCATAACAACGTTGAGGTCATCACTAATAGCCACATAACAGCTGTTCGATTTGCCCTTCCCTTCAAAGCCACAGGTGGCGCAACTGCTCGTGCTTCCACCTGATTTCATCTGGCCCGACACGTTCAATGTTCCGGGGCCTAGGAAGGAGGCTCCCGCACTACCATTGACGTATATTACACCTCTGCCATAATTCTCGCCGGCTGTCATCTTGGCATTAAGCGTGCTACTGCTGGTAATCTCGATGGTGGTGGTTTTGTCCAGATGGATCGCATTGGCGGTGGTGCACGAGATGTTGCAAGTACCCACAAATTTCATCTTCAATCCAGCACAGTCGCGGTTGTGGATGCCATAGTTGCTGCCGCCGCTGCGCGAGATTGTCACATTTGTGAGTGTCAGTGTGTTGCTAGTTGGATCGTACTTCACCGTACCGCCTAAGATATCGCCACCAGTTACATTGTTGCAGTTGGAACTGGTGACTTCCACGCCGGCGACGTTGATTTCATACTTCGATGCGGCATTGATGCTCAGTGCCGCTATGGCCACCAGCATCATCGTGAGTAAAACTCTTTTCATAGTTGTATATCTTTTAGTTAATATTCTTTGGTTATCAGTTATTAAGTTATTCATTTTTCGGGGGTCTCTATTTATTATTGCATAGCATCATAGACATAAAAAGCAATTTATTATACGACTGCAAATATAATGAATTTTTGTGAAATTCCTTCAAGAATGCCACAAAAATTCCCTTTTTGCTATAAATGCCGTGCATTTATACCGACACGACGGCCTCTGCCTTATGTGTTTTGATGTAATCTAGAGTCTATTCTTTTAGTGAAGTGGGGTCACCGAAGAGTTCACGAAGCTCGTTGAACCGCGCTACGGTGTCTGGACCGAATTTTGACAGTGACTTGATGGTACGTTCCATTGTCTTTATGCGATGCACGTGCGACTTGCTGTAGAACTTGTCGGCATAGCATATCACCTTTTCTTCAAGGGTGATTGGTAGCATGTCACGCAACGGTAGCTTGAGCTTTTGCTCGATGATGTCTTTCATTGAGATTCCTGAGCCTGTGTGTCGCTCACACACCATGGCATGGCGGGGCAGCCCGTGTTTTTCCAGCATTTCACGCCCTATGATGCCATGGCGTATGTATGGTTCATCGCCGTAGCAGCCTATGCCGGGCGCATTGGTCATCACAATGCCTATGTCGTGCAGCATGGCAGCTTCATAGACAAAGTCAAGGTCGATGACTTCTTCCGGATGCTGTTCCATATATCGCTGTGACAGGCGTGTGGCAAGTTCGGCCACTTGCTTGCTGTGAGTCGTGAGCAAGGTGTGGTCGGGATAACCAGGTGTGTAGTATTGTTCGATTATGGCGTTATAGTCGAGCATGTTGTTATTGATGAGAAAGAGAGAGCCGTTGCAAGAGTTGCCCCGTGCACCGGCTCAGTCTTTATTGGAACACAGGAGTGTGTTATACGTTGATAATTGTTGTCCAGTTGTGAGTGTCGGGCAGCTCACCTAACTGTATTCCGCGCAGGCGGTTGTAAAGCTCCGTAGTGATGGGGCCAGGGTTGCCGTCCTTCGAAATCTTGTAGGTCTTGTCCATTCCTTCGTCGTAGATTTCGGCGATTGGAGTAGTAACGGCTGCAGTACCGCACTCGGCTGCTTCCTGCACTTCGTCAAGTTCTTCAACAGGTATGGGGCGGCATTCAACCTTCAGGCCCATGTCCATAGCTATCTGCTGCAGACTCATGTTGGTGATTGAAGGCAGGATACTTCCACTCTTTGGGGTAATGTAAACACCGTCCTTGATAGCGAAGAAGTTTGCTGGACCGCACTCGTCGAGGTATTTCTTTTCCTTGGGATCCAAGAACAGGGCTGCGCTGAAGCCATTGGCCTTTGCCTTGGCAGTAGCGCCCATGCCGCATGCGTAGTTGCCACCAACTTTCCAACGTCCTGTGCCTAATGGAGCAGCGCGGTCAAACTCGCGGTAGATGGCCACCTTGGTTGGCTTGAAGCCTTCCTTGAAGTAGGGGCCAACTGGTGTCACGAAGATGATGAAAGTGTACTCAGTAGCGGGATTCACACCCACGCGTGGCGTAATGCCAATCTCGAGTGGACGCAGGTAGAGCGAGCTGCCACTGCCGTAAGGCGGGATGAAGCGAGCATTGAGCTCAACCACTTTCTTTGACATTTCCACAAAGAGGTCGATGGGAATTGGTTCCATCTTGATGCCGATGGCGCTGTTGCGCATACGTTTGGCATTCTCCTCGATACGGAACAGACGCACCTTGCCGTCCTTGCCGCGGAAAGCTTTTTGTCCTTCGAAAATTTCCTGTCCGTAGTGCAGACAGCTGGCTGCCATGTGCAGGGTGATGTTTTCATCGGTGCAAACTTCGATTTCGCCCCATTTGCCATCACGGAATGTGCAGCGCACGTTGTAGTCGGTTTTCATGTAGGAGAACGAAAGGTTGCTCCAGTCGATTGTTTCATTCATTGCCATAATGCAATTGGAATTTTATTAGTTAATTAGTTTATGGTTTGGTTTTTATAATGCTACTTTTTGTGTGAGGTTTCCTATCTTGACGATGAAAATGCCTCGTGTGCCAACTTTCAGCTCGTAGGAGCCTGGGTTCAACGTGGCTTGCGAGACGCTCTGTCCCAAGATAGTGAATACCCTGACGTTGATGCGCCGAGTGGTCTTGATTGAAATTACACCATTGTTGCCATAAAGCTCCACGCCATCGGTAGCACGTGGGTCGGTCAGGCTGCGTCCCTGTATTTCGCGATTCGTTTCACGCCAAGCGAGTTGCGCGCTGGCCATGTTGCTCACAGTCAGTGCAATGATGGTTACCAATATTGCCAACACTCGTTTCATTCTACGTCATCATGCAAAATTACAAAATAAACATCACTTGTGCAAAAAAACTTTTTATAGAATCATACAGTGGTCTATATTTGGACTAGAATAGTGAGAGCTGTCCAGTTCCATCGGGCTTTGGCTCGGGTAGAGGCTCGGGCTTGGGTTCGGGTTTTGGCTGTGGCTCAGGATTCTCAGAGATTTCTGATTCTGGTTCTTGAATCTCGGTTTCTGGTTCACTTTCAGGCATCAGCCAGTCTAGGTCATCGAGGTCGTCAAGGGTGGGCGAGTGCATGGCTGGCTTGAACTCGGGCTCGGGCCCGTGAATAGGTTCGATTTCCAGTTCAGGCTCAGGTGCTCTCACAGGTTCCGGTTCTGGCTCTGGTTGAGGCTTTGGTTCCGGTTCTGGCTCAGGTTGGGGCTCAGGTTCCGGCTCAAGATTAGGCTCTGAGATTTCCGAGATTAATGGCTCTGGTTGTGCCTCATGCCGGGGTTCTTGAGGTGTTTGAATAATCAGTTTGTCAGGCTCGTCATCAACAGCAACGTCGAATTCAATCAGATTACGCTTGTGGCCTGTTTCTTTAGGCTCTTGCTTCTGTTCTTGCTTTAGTTCGGCAATATGGTCGTTGCGCAATACAAGTTCGGCCTTTGCAACGGCGAGATCGTCGGACAGTTGCTGGATTTCACTTTGCGCTGCCACATTTAGCTTTTGTTGCTTTTCAAGCTCATGACGGGCGGCTTCAAGTTGTCGCACAGCCTCAATGTGCTGTTCTGCAATCTCACTGTTGCTCTTTGTTTTCTTGGTCAGTGTTTCGATTTGCTCTTTACTTGCCTTGAGTTCCTGCTCCACTTCAATCACATGGGCCATACGTTCCTCATCGGTTTTTTCCAGGGCCTGTATTCTGATTGAAGCCTTTGTGAGTTTTTCCTCTCTTGAGGCAATTTGTTTTCTGAGTTGCTGAACCTCATCTTTTGCCTTTTCGGCCTCCGAAGTGACAGTCGCTAATCTCTGCTCATATTCGGCCTTGAGATTATCGGTAATGCTGCTTTGGTCTCGTTGCAGTGCTTCAAGTTTTGACTCGGCATTGTTTTTTGCTCTCAAAGCGCTGTCAGTTTCCTTCTTCAGACGTTCCTGTTCCTTGAGTGCAGTCATTTCGGCTGCCTGTGAAGTATGTAGCAATTGCTTGTATTCTTCAATTTCATTGAGCAGGTCTTCGTGCTTGTCGGTGGCTGCCGATGCGGTTTTTCGCAACGAGCTCATTTCCTCCCTGTAGTCATCGGCAAGAGTGGCAGCCGTAGCCATCTGCCGTTTCAGGTCATTGATTCGGTTGTTGAGGTCGGTAATGGCGTTCCTGTATTTAAGTGAAGTGGCACTTTCCTGAGCTTCACGCTGCTCTAAAACCTGTTTTAGCCTTGCGACCTCGGCGGCGTTGGAGTCTTTTTGCTGCTCAACGTTCGCAATCGCCTCCTTCACTCTTGAGTCGAGCTCGCTTTCCAGTTGATTGCGTTCTTTGATGAGTTGTTCATATCGTTCACGCAGTGCCTGGGTTTCGCTTTTTTGTTCTTCCAGCTTCTGCTGCCAGGTTTTCTCCACTTCGCCGATGCGTGCGGCTTCTGATTTGGCTTTGTTGAGAGCTTCCTGCATGGCCTTTATTTCTCGCTGATGGGTGCTCCGGGCATCTTCAAGGGCCTGAGTGAGTTCCACCTCCTGCTTATGCATGCTGTTTTCCATGTCGGCAACCCGCTGTGCAAGCATGTTGGCACGATGTTGAGCCACTTGCACACGGTGTTCAGCATCACTCTGTGAGTCGGCTTGAGTAACTGAAACTGTAGGTGCCGTGGAAACAGTCTCTTGTTGCTCAGTATCGGAGTCGCTGACGGTTGGCTCCTCGGATGAAGGCTCGCTTTGCTTGTCTCGTCGGAATGGGTTGACGTAAGGTGCACTCGACATGTCATAGTCGAGTTCATCATCCAGGTCATCGCCATTTTCGTTGAAGCCGAAGGCGTGCTTTAGTTTATTGAAGTTAAAGGCCATGTATTCTATTCGTTGTTTCTTAAGTCAAAATCAGTGACGTTAAATGTCATCATCGTCATTGCTGTCTTGAGGCGGAATCAGTTCCATACCGGGTTTGAGAACTATTCCGTAACCGCGTGGGCCATTGATGGCGATTGGCAATGTCTGATCGAAGTGGACTATTCGCAGATAGTCGCTTTCATATACCGGCTCCTGATTCTTGATGAATTCAATGTCAAGCCAATTGTCGCCATCAATACCGTCGACAGTAAAATATCCCACTCCGAACGACGTGAGGTTCTGGAAGAAATGAGTGCCCTGACTGGGCTCAATTCTATTACCCTCTACTGCAGTCTCTACGATAAGCCTTGCCGCCGAAATGTGAGTCCATTTGACAGGTATTCCCAGAGCTTCGTCGCTCGACCCCCATCGTCCTGGCCCAATGAGAATATAATTCTCATTTCTGGCGGTAAAGTTACTATTTATTTTTTCAATTTCGGTTGCAATAGTGACATTATTTGCAAAAGAAAATGCTTCGGGCTTAACCCACACGATGTCATGAATACCGTCGGTTGCTCCATGACCAAGGGCTTGGGTGCTGATTATTAGAGCCTTGTCATGCGGCACGCTGAGTACGTCCTCGTTCAGCATCTCGCAACGATCCACCATAGGCCTGATTTGCAGCCAGTAAAGCGTTCCACGTTTGTCACTGGAAGAGTCGTTGTTCATGACAGCCGCGAATTCCACTTCCACAGGCCGTCCCATCTGCGTCTGCCCAGTGGTGAGCATGAAATTGATGATTGGAGCCAGTGGAAATGCATCATGCCGAAGTATGTTGGCAAAAGTGACTACCTTTCGTCCTGGCATGGCATCGGTATCTACCAGCCTTTCATTTTGATAGTCGAATGTGGATACCATGTAGTGTAGCTCACCTCTGTCGGCAGCTTGTTGAATTGGCAATCGGGCAATATTGAAGCCTTCGTCGATGGAGAAGTTGGCTTTCTCGCATAGGTTGGTGTCAAGTGCGCAGAACGTGGTCTGGGTGTCACGCAGAGCCAGTTGCAAGGTGCTGGTCTGCAGCACATGTTTGGGGTGTCGAGGAGAGAAACGCAGCGACCTTTCGCCATCCACGATGTGCTTGCCCAGTCCTATTGCTACCTCACACACGCCATCAGTGGCCAGTTCTTCACCGGTGGGGTAGTAGTTCAGCGACCTTCCCACGCCGGCAAAGTGAGGATAATAGTATTGCCCGTGTTGACGGCCTACCACTTCCTGAATGATGACCGCCATCTTTTCCTGGTCAATTACATTGCTTGTTGCCACCATGTAGGCCTTGCTGTCGCGATAGAACACCGAGGCATAAACTGCCTTGACAGCGGTCTCAAGTAGGGCGATTGAATTTGCTTTTTCGGAAAGGTGCGGTACCATGTATGTCGCATAGATTCCGGCAAACGGTTGGTAGTGACTGTCTTCGAGAAGACTGCTGCTGCGAATTGCTAGCGGAGATTCAATCACGTCGTATATGGTGCTGAAGTCGGCAGCAAGCCGTTCTGGCAGCTTGGCTTTCAGGAAGGCCTCGAGAATCTCTTCATCGGGAGCATCCGACAGTGCAAGCGGGTACAACCCATTCATCTCCATGAATTCATCAAAAATGTCGGTACACAACACGATGGTATGTGGTATGCGCACATCCACGCCCATGAAATTCTCACACTCGGGGTTGTGCTTAATGATGGTGTCGATGAAAGCAAGGCCGCGGCCTTTACCGCCCAGCGAACCTTGACCGATGCGGGCAAAACTCGAGAATTTGTCATAGCGGTCGGCACGGAATTCTGCCACCACACCTTGGTTCTTCATCTTGCGGTATCGCACAATGAGTTCGGTGAGGATTTGCCGCACCTCGTCGGCCTCGTGGATACTGTCCATGCGATGGGTTTTTGCTACTTGTGCAATCGGGAACAGTGCACGCGAGTACAGCCATCGAGATATGTCGTTACGCTGCCCGTGGTAGAGCAGTGAGTCATCAGGGATTTCTGAGAAACGGTACTGGAAGTCCTTGAGATTGCGCAGACGCAAGATCTCCTCATGTGTGTGAGGATTGCGCACTATAAAGTCGCCGAAGCCGAATAATTGTGTGATTGTCTTACCTAGGTCAACAGGCAGTTTCTTAGAGTTCTTGTCGAGAAACACGCCGCCGAAGCTGGCCACACGGTCACGGTTCTCGCTCTCGCTCGATTCGATGATGATGGGCAGGTAGGGGTCGCGTCGGCGCAGCTCTTGAGCCAAGGTAATGCCTGCCGAGCGGTCCTTCACGCCATTGTGCTTGAAGGATACGTCACTGATCACACCGAGCATGTTGTCGTGGTATTTCTCATACAGAGCAAGAGCCTCTTCATAGTCACGCGCAAGCATCACCTTCGGACGGCCGCGCATGCGCAGCATGGCTTCGTGGGCATTGAGCGCTTCGGTAGAGAATATGCGTGACTGGTTGAGCACAAATTTGTATATTGCAGGAAGCACCGATGAGTAGAATCGCACAGAGTCCTCAACAAGAAGAATCATCTGTACACCCACTTCTAGAACGTCGTGAGCAGCGTTCATCTTGTCCTCAAGAAGCTTGATGATAGCAACCAGTAACTCGACGTTGCCCAGCCAACTGAACACGTAATCCACGCCGCTGAAATCTTCCCCGGAAAGACGTCGCGACACCTCGCGAGAGAAGGGGGTGAGCACGACAAATGGTATGTCGGGGTACTGAGCCTTGATTTCTGATGCACGCGAGAATGTCATGGTGACATCGCCGCCAGGCATGGCTATGACAAGGTCAAAGTGTTTATCAGCCAACATGGCATCGGATTGATCGTAGTCATTCACCAGAGTCACACGGGGTGGTGAACTCAGGTTGAGTGACATATACTCAAGGAAAATCTGTTCCTCGATACGTCCGTCCTCCTCAAGCATAAAGGCATCATACGTGCTTGCTATGAGCAGTACGTTGAATATGCGTTCCTGCATCAGGCTGTTGAACGCAGTGTCTTTTAGATATAGTTGGCTTACTAACGACGAATTCATAGCTGCAAATTTACTAATAAGCAGGCGAAATGCCAAATAAATCACAAGGTGAGAGTATTATTAAACAAAGTTTAAGTATTGCTGAACCGCATTATCTTTTATCTGAATTTATATGGAATTTCAGAGAAAAAGTAACTTTGGCGAAAACTAAATAGCGCAAAAAAAGCGAGCGAAATGTCGTTTCGCTCGCTCATGTAAAATCTTATGTTGGTATTTCTATTTCTTAGTCGCACGGGCACGTTTAGCGGCTTTGGGAGCCGGGCCGGCCTCGATGATTGCCTTGCACTCTTCCAGAGTGATGGCCGAAGCGTCTATCTTGCGTGGAATCTTATAGTTTTGCTTGTTGTAGCTGATATATGGCCCGAAGCGGCCGTTGAGAACCTGCAACTCTGGCTCTTCGGCAAATGTCTTGATGACCTTCTGTGCGTCGGCCTGTTCTTTTGCGGCAAAGAGCTCGGCGGCCTGTTCCAACGTTATCTCCAGAGGAGCAATGTCCTTGGGGATTGAGACGAATTTCTTGCCGTGCTTGACATATGGACCGAAACGTCCAACGGCCACGGTTACCGTCTCGCCGTCGATCTCACCCAGGTCACGAGGCAGGTCAAACAGTTTCAGGGCTTCATCAAGGGTAAGCGATGCCACGCTTTGATCTTTCAGCAGTGACGCGAAACGAGGCTTTTCTTTATCATCCGAACTACCCAGCTGAACCAGTGGTCCGTAACGACCTATCTTAACCGACACAGGTTTGCCTGTCTTGGGGTCGTTGCCCAGCACACGCTCACCCACTTTATGGTCGAGCCTGAGTGATGCTACCGATTCAATCGTCGGGTGGAAATCCTTGTAGAATTTGGAGATATCGTCGTTCCAGCGCTCTTTGCCGGCGGCTATCTCATCAAAAGTGCTTTCTACACGAGCAGTGAAGTTGTAGTCCATGATGGATGGGAAATATTTCATCAGGAAATCGTTCACAACCATGCCGATGTCGGTAGGAATAAGTTTGCCCTTCTCGGCGCCCACGGTCTCGCTCTTCTTGCGATTGGTGATCTTGCCCTTTTTGAGCGTGAGAATTTCATATTCACGCTTTTCGCCCTTGTTCTCGCCTTTTTGAACATATTCACGTGCCTGGATAGTGGAGATGGTGGGGGCGTAGGTCGAGGGACGGCCAATGCCCAGCTCCTCAAGGCGACGCACAAGTGATGCCTCGGTGTAGCGGACGGGCTGCTGGGTGAAGCGTTGGGTTGCCACCACTTCGTTGGCTGTCATCTCCTGGTTTTTTGACAATGTGGGCAAGATAACGATGTCGTCGGTGACGTTTTCGTCGTCACTACCCTCCATGTACACTTTCAGGAAACCGTCAAACTTCACTGTTTCGCCTGTAGCAACAAACATCTCTTGACGGTGGCTTACGGCGATGTCAATGGTCGTGCGTTCCAGTTCGGCGTCGGCCATCTGAGAAGCTATGGTGCGCTTCCAGATTAAGTTGTAGAGCTTCTTCTCTTGTGAACTGCCGCTGATGTCATGATTGCTAATGAAGGTGGGGCGGATAGCCTCGTGGGCCTCTTGAGCTCCTTTGCTTGTGGTGTGATAACGACGGCCTTTGTAGTAATTTGCGCCAATGTTGTCGTTTATCTCTTTCTTGATCGTACCCATAGCCAGCGCACTCAGGTTCACCGAGTCGGTACGCATATAGGTGATATGGCCGCTCTCGTAGAGCGACTGAGCGACACGCATGGTCTGACTCACAGAGAAGCCAAGTTTGCGCGATGCTTCCTGCTGCAGCGTGGAAGTGGTGAATGGAGGTGCTGGAGTCTTTTTAACTGGCTTGACAGTGATGTCAGAAACCTTGAACTCGGCTGTCTTGCAGTGTTCCAGAAAATCTTGTGCCTGATCTCGTGACGACAGACGCTTGTTAAGCTCGGCAGTGACCGATGCTTCAGTGCCGGTCGCATTCATCTGGGCTGTGATGCGATAATATGGCTCGCTTTTGAAGTTCTTGATTTCTTTTTCGCGTTCGGCAATCAGGCGCACTGCTACGCTCTGAACTCGGCCGGCCGACAGAGAAGGCTTGATTTTCTTCCACAGCACGGGCGACAACTCAAAGCCCACGATGCGATCAAGCACGCGACGGGCCTGTTGGGCATCCACCAGATTGATGTCGATGTCACGAGGATTGTCAATTGCTTCGAGAATAGCCGTCTTCGTGATCTCGTGGAACACGATGCGCTTGGTGTTTTCAGGCTTTAGATTCAGCACTTCAAACAAGTGCCAGGCAATGGCTTCTCCTTCGCGGTCTTCATCACTTGCCAGCCATACGGTCTTGGCTTTCTTGGCTGCCGTTTTGAGAGATTTTACAATGTCGGCTTTATCTTCAGGAATTTCATATATTGGCTTGAAACCGTCTTCAATATCAATACTGAAATCCTTTTTGTGGAGGTCACGAATGTGACCGTAACTCGACATGACTTTGTAGTCCTCTCCCAGGAACTTCTCAATAGTCTTTGCCTTCGCAGGCGACTCAACGATAACGAGATTGTCTGGCATAAATATCCTTGTATTATTCTGTAAATTAACTATTTAGGTGCGTTGCGACACTTTTTTGAAAGACTCGCCAGCCTTCCTTTTTCTTGTGTCAAATGCCGTTTTTTACACCTTATATATATTGCATTTTGAAAAATCGGCTGCAAAGGTAGTACAGAAAATTGAAACTACAAAATAATATTTTTTGAGCATGGAAAGAAACTACTGAAAATGGCCGACGGTTCTCAAGTTTGCAATAGAGGCAAAAATGAGAACCGTCAAAGGGTCTTGTAAATGTGTTCGCACTTTAGCGAAGCGTATCTGATCGATGACCTAACGTGCTATAAAATCAGCGTAGAGGTCTCGTAGTTCGTCTGGGGAGACACCAACGGCTCGAAGTTGGCCCAGGAAGTAGTCCATCTCGCCCTGCATGAGTAGCTGACGGCGCTGACGAACGATTATGTCGTGGGCTTCAGGTGATACAAAGTAGCCTAATCCGCGCTTGGTATAGATAATCCCGCTCTGCTGCAGGTGGTCATAGGTGCGTGCCACGGTGTTGGCATTCACCTCAACCTGAGCGGCGAGTTCGCGAACGCTCGGTATCTTGCCGTCTGGAGTGAGGGCACCCGAGAGAATGTCGTCGCCTATGCGGTCGGCTATCTGCAGATAAATGGCTTTGTTATCCTTGAAATTCATGACTTGATCACTTTTTGGTGATGGCGATTGCCGAAGCACTTGCGGCGGCAGCGGCCACGATTAAACTTACGATTACCATAACTCTATGATTTTAATTAGTGAAAAACTCCTCTTGAAACAATATCCTTGCGGCGGAATACTATCCAGGCAAGCACCCAGTAGAGAACCAATTGTACGGCGGCGGCAACCAGTATTATAATCGAGAAAGTGCCGTCTTCTATATTATTGACTAATCTCATTGCAAATTCCTGGAATGAGCCAAAGCCACGAATAATAAACATTCCAAATAAGAACACTACAAACTCGATGACATAGACGGCGGCAAATGTCTTTAGGAATGATAGGCGAGGCCATAACACGCTACCAAGCAAATATAGGCCTGGACTTGCAAGGAATCCAATGTAAAGTGACAATTTAAAGATTCCCAAATGTCCTATTTGTGGAGTTAAACTGTCATGGAAGCCTTCGACAAAATTCAGGAAACATATCGGGCCGGGGACAATTAGGCTGTCGCTCTGTGCAGGCCATAATACCACAATACGGGTGAGGTCGGCAAGCTGAATAATAACAAAGAATGACACTATGTAACCCACGACGTAAATCAGGGTGTTCACACAGAATTTCTCGGTCATCGACGACGGCGATGTGAGCAGTTCCGTACGGCTTGTCTTGGTCATAAGACCACGGAATGAAAGCGAGGCCATGATGATTGTCGAGAAGCTGAATGCCATCATGGCTATGATGTATCTTAAGTTGATCAACTCTTGATCATTGCGGCCTTGTGTCATCCAGTTGCCAATAATCATTATAATGCTCAGAACGGCATATAGCACTACCAGTGCGAGAACGAGTTGACGCCAGTTCTCAACTATTTCTTTGCGCAGGGCCAGCATGAAGCGGCTCCAGTCGAATACTTGATTTTTCATGACTCTGTTCCTTTTTGGTTAAACAATTGGTTGATGATCTCGGGCTGATGCAGGGTGGCGTTGAAGAGCATTTCCAGATCCACGTTGGTCTCTTCGGTGCCGTTGTTGGGCATAACACCCAAAGCACCCATTACGTTCTGCTGGATGTATAGTGGTTGATCACCCTGACGGGTGGGGCGGAAGGCAAGTTTGCTGCCCACCTCACCAAGGTCGGTGTTCAGTAGTACGCGGCTGTTGTCAATAATCACTACATGGTCAAGGATTGAGTCGATGTCGCGCACTTGGTGAGTGCTGATTACTATGGCTTTCTCATCGGTCATGCCCTGGGCAATGAACTTGCGGAACTGGCTCTTGCCGGGGATATCGAGCCCGTTGGTCGGCTCGTCCATCAGCAGTAGGCTGGTGTTGGTGGCTAGTGCAAAGCTCATGAAAACTTTCTTGCGTTGGCCCATTGACAGTGATTTGAGTTGGGAATTACGTTCCATCTCAAACAGGTCAAGGTAGCGATTCATGTCTTCAGTGCTGAACTTAGGGTAGAAAGGTGCGTTGAGCTTGACAAACTGATTCAGTGAGAGATTAGGCAATTCAAACTCTTCAGGGACCAGGAAGAAGTCGCAAAGTGTGCGCGGCAGACGAAGACGAACTTCATCGCCGTTGAAGATTACTCGGCCACCATCGGGAGTGAGAAGCCCAGTCATAAGGGCGATGAGCGTACTTTTGCCAGCTCCATTACGCCCAAGCAAACCATAAACACCGCCAGCGTTTATGTCCAACGAGAAGTCGTGGAACAGCTCGCGGTGTGGATTGCGATAACTAAAACTCAGATTTTCAACGTGTAACATAACTATATTAATTTTAGATGCGATTGTTTATTAGTGTACCACTACAATAGTACACTGCAAAAGTAGATACAATATTTTTATCCACCAAATTTTTTTCGCATTTTTTTTGAAAAAAAATCACTATTTTTTATAACGCATTGATTACCACCTGATTAAAATCGCATCTTTTTTATTTATTCAATTTCCCGCCGTCAGGCGGCCCTTCTGGCGCCAGCCCAATTATCAATTGTCCATTATTATAGTTTTGTGCTTCTGCAGCCTTTGTGCTTTTGTAAAATCAGCAACATCCTCGGCAAAAACTTCGGGCGCAATCACTAAAAAAGCGAAATCATTTGGTTTCGCTTTCTTATCTATCATTTCTTCAGTGCCCTAATTTTATGTAGCCTTTGCCTTTGCACTTGCGACAAGTGGCTAGTTCAATATCCACTTCAGCGATGTTTTCATCTTTTGTCCCTTTACATGTTGGGCAAAGCGTTACCGGGCGCAGATATTTCTGTGATACCCACCCTTCTCTTTCGTCGCCGCCCCATTCCAATGGACCAACGACAAGGCAAAAGCCATTTTTCTTCTGCCCACAATCCATCACAACGTCACCTTTTGACATCTGTCGTTTTTGGCCGGCACCATCATCCATGACGGCATATCTGACTCCTGCTCCGGTGCGGATATTCACGTGATTACCTGTGCACACGTAGCCTTTCTGCTGTGCATTGGCGGTCATGACTGCCAATAACGCTATCAAAAACAATGCTAGTTTGTTCATTTTTAAATAGCTTTATATGTGAGAAAATATGATTTATCTATCTCAATGCGATTGCAAAGGTACAACATTTTTGCCTAATAGTTGTGTCTTTTGCCCAAACTATCAATCAACCGCGTATTCCCTTAAAAGACGTAGCCAACACATAGGACTTTACTCTAAAGAATAGCCTTTCACAACAATCATAGGACCGGCAGGGATTTTTTTCATCTTCCCTTTCACATTGTTGCGGGCATAGTAGCTTTTGAAGTTGACAGGGAAAGAGAGCCTACCTTTTCCCTTGATGTCAACAACGCTTATTGTGATACAATATTTGTTTTTCCCCTTAAGCACTATGAGCTCCTCTGGTCTGACATATATTTGTTTCCCATTGTCGGCAGGGGTGACACACTTGTAGATGGGTTTGTTTAGTACATTGACAAATTCTTTGTCTCGAACCTCGTAGCAGTTGAAACTCAACAAGCATTCCTCATACTCGCACCTATCGATACTTACAATGATGTCAGTCAGCAGATAGTCTTTCTTTTTCTTAAAGATTGGCCCCCACTCCAAGTCACCCTTGCTGTCGCCTTCGAAAGCGGCCTTACCCACACTTATCCATGACTTACCAGACAACGTTTGCGGCTTGTTTTTTTTGTCGTCAACTATGACTTCTGCAAGTTCGACGGACTTTTCTCGTAGCGTTACGGTCAGTTCCCGTCCATCGGCGTAAGACGCATAGGGAATAGTCTCAGTCTGATAGGAAACATGGGTAAAGGTCAGATTGTCTTTGCGCCCTGCGGGTACTGTCAGCGTAAATTGCCCCTTCGCATCAGAGATAACGCCAACACTGTCCTCCTCGATGCCGATGCTGACGTACCCGACATCGCCACCTTGTTCGTTGATGACGTGGCCTTTGACTATGGTCTGTGCTTGCACTGCAATTCCAAGAAAAGCAAGTAGAACTATGATAATAATTCTCATCTTAATCATGTCGATTTTTAGTTTAGTAGAAATCGATAATATGACTATGTCTCACACCGTTGCCACTTCGTGATATACTTGAAGCACCGGAGCCTGCAAAGCTTCTTCAATAGCAACAACCGTGTCAATCGTGAAATTGTGAGTTCCACGCATCCATTTGCTTATCTCTGCCTCGCTCTTTCCAAGCATGAGCGCAAGGTCTTTTTGCCGCAGGTTGCGCTCCGCAAGAATCTGATGAATGCGGTCAACAATCTGAAATGAAAGGCTTACGCGTTCCTTCACTTCGGGATTTATGTGGCGGCGACGTTCTTCTATTATCTTACTCCGTTTCATCTCTGCTGAAGTTTAAGTTTCCGACAATTTCTTTATCAACCAAAACTATTGTGATAATGCTGTCTTGTTCTTAACTTATAAGTTATCTCGCTGCAAAGTTAAGCCAAAGAATTCAATGCACCAAACAAATTAACTTAAAAATTAAGTTTATCGTAAATTTCTCTACCTACGTCTGTTTTTCGGGGATTTGTTGCTCATCAGCCGCTGATAATCGTCCTGCGCTATTGTTCACGGGTTTTATAACTTTGGTATAAGTTCCTCAATCTACTTTTGCGGTAAAATAATAACCGCTTAAGTCGGCGGCGCCTCGGCATAGCCATGCTCGCAAGCACAATAGCTATGGCGCTGTGGTCATTCCTCGTGCTCAACTTTAAATATTTTTGAATAATTTCCCGCCGTCAGGCGGCCCCTTTCGCGTTAGCCCAATTATCCATTGTCCAATTGTCCATTAATGTCGTTTTTGCTTCTGCAGCCTTTGTGCTTATGTAAAATCAGTACTCTAAGCAGTACTCTCACTCGGCAAAAAAAATAAAAAACTTTGTTTTTCATTTTGTTTTGCGCTCGCTTATTCGTAACTTTGCTTGCTTATATCTATGTGATATGGAATTTAGGACTACGATAAGGATGGGAGAGAACCAAGGCGTGTTGCACCACAGCGATGCCGTGGTACTGATAGGGTCGTGCTTCAGCGACAACATCGGAGCCAAGATGCAATCAGCAATGATGAACGCTATGGTGAACCCCTTTGGCACATTATATAATCCTCTGAGCATTGCTGCAGGCATACAGCGTCTCATCGATGGTGATGCCATTCCAGGCAATACACTCTTTTCACTCAACGGTGTGTGGAACAGCTATTGCTTCCACTCACGTTATTCGCTTGCCGACAAACAAGCCACACTCAATGGCATGAACGCACGCATTGTTGAAGGACAGGCACGACTCAAGACTTGCCAGGCACTCATCGTCACACTGGGCACTGCCATGGTCTATCGCCTCAAGAGTACCGGCGAAGTGGTGGCAAACTGCCACAAAGTGCCCCAGCACGAGTTCACGCGGCAGATGGCGAGCGTCGATGAAATGACTCAAGTATTAACCAGCATGGTTGAGCGTTTCCACAAGTTCAATCCAAAGGCAAGGGTGATATTCACCGTGAGCCCAATTCGTCACATTGCCGACGGGCTGGACGTGAACTCTCTCAGCAAAGCTATGCTGCGTGTGACTATTAATAATGTGCAGCAGCGTTTCCCTCAGCTGGTAGATTATTTCCCAGCCTACGAGATTGTGATGGATGACTTGCGCGACTACCGTTTCTATGCTGCCGACATGGTGCATCCCAGCGACGTGGCTATAGAATACATCTGGCAGGCGTTCCAGGCGACATACTTCGACGATCGCTCGGCGCAGGCCATTGCGCGATGTGAACGTGTGAGCAAGCGACTGCAGCACCGCCACATGGGAGCTTCGCGTGAGCTGATCGAACGTTTCAACGCCGACACACAGGCAGTGCTTCGCAACCTGGTGAGTGAATACCCTTATCTTGAAGACTTTGTTAACAACCTTTAGCCCACACCATATATGAAATATAATGTAAAGGAAATAGCCGATGCACTGCGCACATCCGATGCGTGGCTCTTCTTCCCCGACGCAATGGTGAGCGAGCTGCTCACCGACTCGCGATCGTTGACCTATCCACAGGAAACGCTATTCTTCGCCTTGCGCACTGCCAATGACGATGGGCATCACTATGTGGGGCACCTCTTCGAGCAGGGCGTGCGCAACTTCGTAGTCGACGACATGGCCGAAGTGCCGCGTGAAGTGCTGGCAAAGGCCAACTTCTTCGTCGTCGAGGATACGTTAGAAGCGTTGCAGACGTTGGCTGGATACCATCGCCAGCGTTTCGACATACCGGTGATTGGAATCACAGGCAGTCGTGGCAAGACTACCGTCAAGGAGTGGCTGTATCAGTTGCTAAAAGATGATTACCGCATCGTACGCTCACCACGCAGCTATAATTCGCAGATTGGTGTACCGTTGTCGTTGTGGGACATCGAAGACGATACCACGCTGGCTATTATCGAGGCAGGCATCTCTACGGTGGGAGAGATGGCGCGACTGCAAGCCATGATTCGCCCAACTATTGGCGTGATCACAAATATCGGCTCGGAACACGACGACGGCTTTGCCTCGATGACCGAAAAGGCACAGGAAAAAGCGAAAATCCTGAGCAGTTGCGAGAATATAGTATATGGTGCCGACTATCACCTGGTGACAAAGACCATTGCCCCTCTGCTTGAGGCCGACGTGGCACAGGAGCTGGCATGGAGTGCCAAGGGCAACCCTGCGGCATTGCAAGTCACTTCTGTACAGCGAAACGACGACAGTACGGTCATCAACTATACTTACTGTGGCGCTGAACAGTTGGTGACTGTGCCGTTTGATGCCGACCGCGACGTGGAGAACGCCATCACCTGTCTGGCTGTGCTGCTGATGATGGGCATTGAGCCTGAAATAATAGAGGAACGTATGCGCACACTCACGCCCGTAGGCACGCGTATTAAGGTTATTGAGGGTGTGAACAACTGCACTATTATCCACGACGGATACACCAGTGACTACAATTCGCTCACCCCTGCACTTAACTTCATGATGCGTCGTGCTGGAAATCATTCGGGCACTGTGATATTGAGTGACTTGAAGCCCGACACTTATTATGGCGACGAGCTTTATCTGCGTACAAACGAACTTCTGCGTAGCAAGGGCGTGCATCGCCTGGTGGGCATCGGTCCCGACATGTGCAGCTATGCCAGTCTGTTCAATGGCGTACAAATCACGCATTTCTACACTACGACACAGGAGTTTATCGATGCGATGACACCTGGTGATTTTGAAGACGAGACTCTGTTGCTGAAAGGCTCTCCAGAATATGAGTTTGACCAGATTATTGAAAGGTTAGAGGCAAAACGCCACCAGACTGTGATGGAAATCGACCTCAATGCTCTGGCATATAATTTCAAGTTCTTCAAGTCGATGGTGAAGCCCACTACACGCACGGTGGCGATGGTAAAGGCCAGTGGCTATGGTACAGGCAGCTACGAAGTGGCTAAGACTCTTCAGGATCGTGGCGCCGATTATCTGGCTGTGGCAGTGCAGGATGAAGGGGTGGACTTGCGAAAGGCTGGCATCACCATGCCTATCATAGTACTCAATCCCAGCGTTGTGAACTACAAGGCGATGTTTGTGCATCGTCTGGAACCCGAAGTCTATAGTCTTGCCGAGTGTGAAGGACTGATAAAGGAAGGTGGCAAGTATGGTGCACACGATTTTCCTGTTCATATAAAAATCGACACTGGTATGCACCGTCTGGGATTTACACGCGAAGAATTACCGGCATTGGTTGAACTGCTGAAAAATCAGGATGTACTTCGTCCGGCATCGGTATTTACACACTTGAGTGTAGCCGACGACCCGACGCAAGACGCGTACACTCATCATCAGTTTGAGCTTTTTGCGGAGTGTGCCGAATGGCTCCAGCAAAATTTCGACCACTATTTGTTGCGACATGTGCTCAACACCAGTGGCATTGTGCGTTTCCCAGAGTGGCAGTGCGACATGGTCCGCATAGGCATAGGCCTATATGGTGTCGCTACTGTCCCAGGTGATGCAGAGGCACCACTGCAGACGGTAGCATCGCTGCACTCGGTCATAATCTCAATTAAAGAATGGCCTGCTGGAACGACAATTGGCTACGGACGCAAAGGCGTGCTCGAGCGTGACTCACGCATTGCCACTGTGACAATTGGATATGCCGATGGCTTTGATAGGCACTTTGGCAACGGGCGAGTGAGTATGTGGGTCGATGGCAAGCTTTGTCCCACTGTTGGCAATGTGTGCATGGACGCAGTGATGATTGATGTCACCGATATCGATTGCCATGTTGGTGACCAAGTCGAGATTTTCGGAAATCACGTCCCAATTGAGCAGCTGAGCGATGCTCGTGGCACGATTGGCTATGAGATTCTCACCAGCATATCGCCACGTGTCAAGCGTGTCTATTTCCGTGAATGACAATAATTTCAATAGATAATCGTTATAGACTTATGATAAAGAGATTATTAATTGCCATAGCGTTGATTCCCATGATGGCCAATGCATGGGATTTTACCAGCGGAGGTTTCTGTTACGACATCATTTCCGACGAAGAAGTGGCTGTTGCACCAGCTATTGAGGGAATCGCAAACGTGTACGAAGGAACTGTGATTATTCCCGAGGAGGTGTATTTCGACGGCAAGAACTACCGCGTCTCGACTATTGCCGACGCTGCGTTTGCCGGTTCGGCAATAACTCAGGTGCAACTTCCCAACACAATTTTTGATATCGGTGAGTATGCCTTTGCTGGCTGTGACAAGCTCACAAGCATCACTCTGCCGTTATATATAAATTATTTACCCACGGGGATGCTTGCAGGAACGGCCGTCAAGGGAATAGCAATCCCCGAAGGCGTGGAAACCATAGGCGAGGGCGCTTTCTACGAATGTGTGAACCTGCGTACTGTCTACCTGCCCTCAACTCTGCTCACTATCGAGGATGGCGCATTTGAAGACTGCTTCAACCTGTTTGAGGTGTATTCGGCTGCACAGATGCCTCCAGAAGTGAAAGGCGAAACCAACTTTCTGGCCCTCAGTGGGGTAGATCTGGTTTTGGAAAATGGTCACGCGCTGAAAGAGTATTCGGCAGATACTCTCTGGGGCAACACCGATATATTCTCGTTATGGACCAACGATGACATCTTGCTCGATCGCCCCTCACTTGAAATCGAGACTCTCGACAATGGCATATCTCGCGTGGCACTTGGCAACAACATCGCATTCAGCATCTACGGCCCCGATGGCTACTTGATGGCTGTAACGGCTGCAGATGATTATTTCTTACCCACTCCTTTGGTGGCAACCGATTATGCCATTGCTGCAACAAATCTCATAACTGAGAGCGAAGACGTGTGGCCATGCCGGTTGACTCCTCCTGTCACCACTGGCATTTACGACGAGTTGCCATGGTGGGAGCAACCGACTATCATTGCCAATGGCGGCTCTATATATGTGAATGGAGATCGTAACGGCACATGGACATCTATTTGCGATATCTATGGCAGGATATACTATCGTCATCCCACCATGGAGTGTTTTATCGACAATTTGCCGGCAGGACGGGTCTATGTGGTTATTGTTGGCAATCAAGTGGTAAAAGTGGCTCTTTAGTACTACGTGATGACCGACGAAGATGTCAAATATATGCGCATAGCCCTCGACGAGGCACACAAGGCCTTTGAGCGCGACGAGGTGCCTATTGGCGCTGTCGTGGTTAGCCGGGGACGCATCATTGCGCGAGGCCACAACCTTACCGAGACTCTAACCGATGTCACTGCCCATGCAGAGATGCAAGCCATAACAGCAGCGGCTGGCACGTTGGGAGGTAAGTATCTCACCGACTGCACACTCTACGTAACCGTCGAGCCATGCCTGATGTGCGCAGGAGCCTTGGCATGGAGTCAGATTTCACGAGTCGTCTTTGGCGCCGACGATGACAAGCGTGGCTATCACACCCAGTGCGAGAATCCCTTCCATAAAAAGACTGAAGTCGAGGGTGGTGTCCTTGCCGATGAGTGTGCCCAACTGATGAAAGATTATTTCAAAACAAAACGATAATGAAAAGATACTTGCTAATATTGTCGCTGTTTGTCGTGTTGATGAGCGGCGCATTGCCTGCTGAAGCGCAGAACCTGACTGGCTTAGGGTTGCCACAGGCCGATACGGTAAAAATCCATTCGGCAAAGATGGCACGCGACATAACGACTGTGGTCATTGTCCCTGAGCAGTATTTCGCACCCGAGAAGTTGGCAAATCGTTTTCCGGTGCTATATCTGTTGCACGGAGCTTCTGGATGCTATAATAACTGGCCCAAGATAGCAAATCTCGATGCAATAGCCAGCCAGTACTCGATGATTATTGTGTGTCCCGATGGACAAGACAGTTGGTACTTCGATTCGCCCATCGACCCTGCATTCCAGTTTGAGACGTTTATCAGTAAGGAACTGGTTGAATATATCGACCGAAACTATCGTACTGTTGCCGACAGGTCAACGCGTGCAATAACCGGCCTTAGTATGGGCGGACATGGAGCTTTGTGGAATGCCTGGAGGCATCCTGATGTATTTGGCTCGTGCGGAAGCATGAGTGGTGGCGTGGATATAGTTCCTTTCCCAGGCAGATGGAACATTGATAAACGCTTAGGCAACTATGACGACAACAAGGACGTATGGGCTGCACATTCGGTTATTAACCTTGTTCCTGCGTTGAAGAAAGGACAGAACATCATCATTGACGATGGAAATGAAGACTTCTTCCTTGAGGTGAACCTCAATTTGCATAAAGCATTACAGCAACATGGCATAGCACATGACTTTATAGTCAGACCTGGCAACCATTCTTGGGACTATTGGGTAAATGCCCTAGACTATCAAGTCCTGTTCTTCCACAAAGCCTTCACCCACGCCAACATGTAATCATAATCGTATTCAAGTGTTATTAATTTGAATATCTCGATTAACCTTACCCTTGCGCGTTTACTAGTTAAAATTATTAAAAACTTATGCTTAATTCATAAAACCGCCAAATATTGGCCTGTTTTATCCTATATTTCGTGTAATTTTGCATGCAAAATTTATTACGTTATAATAACTCATTGAATAATTAGGCTTTAGGCAAATTGGTCATTGGGTTAATATATTCAAGGAAATGACAAATCAATTCATTAATTATATGAAACAGTTCAACATCTTATCCCTTGTGATGGTTGTGCTTATGTTTATGTTGCCATGCACTGTAAAGGCTTTGCCATTTGTACCTACCACTAATCCAAACTTATCAACAAATTATTGGTATTTTATCAAAACCAACGATAAGTATATTGGCGGTAGTTCTAACTATGAGATTACGTTCTCGACAACGGCAAATGTAAACAACGAAATGCAGTTGTGGTGCTTCGTGGGTACTGAGAACGATGGTTATAGAGTTTACAATAAGGGTCTCGGCAAGTATATTGTTGAAGATACTTTTTTCCCAACTGAAGATCCCAATAGTAGATACACTTACTATGAAGCGATAGATGAATCTACATTCTACCTTCGTTTCTATATTCCTAATCAATGGCACTACCTGTATCAAGAAACCTATAGCGACCAATACGGTTTTATGGACTACATGGCTGCCGATCCCAATAATAGAGGGGTGTTTAGTGCAATTGAAGCAATAAAGGGTTCTGATCAACCGGAAGAGCTCTCGTGGACACGCTACGACACTGACGGCGTTGGATACAGGTTCGTAGAGGGTGGAACTAGTTCCAATACAGCGGAAATTGCCTCCAATCTTTGTGACGGCAACGCATCGACAAAGTATCTTGGCACGCCAGGAAGCTACTGGGTTACTATTGAGGCAAGTACTGATGTGGCTGTCAAGCAGTACAGTCTAGTAACTGCTAACGACTCGCGTAGGTGCTACGATCGCACAATACGCAGCTGGAAGTTGCAAGGTTCTAACGACAACGTCAACTGGACTGACATTGACCAGCGCAGCGATTACCCTATGCCGTTCGCCGATCAACAAGAGGTGGTGTTTACTGTCAACGACACTCACAAGTATCGCTACTTCAAGCTGGTGACCCTAGCAGGTACAGGATCGTTGCTGCAATTGAGCGAGTTGTGGATTAACGGCCAGACGCACATATGGGATTCTCCTACAATCACCAATTCAACTTGCGGCACACAAGGAACAAATTGGAGCGAGTGCACCGATTGTCATGCCCGTAGAATGGATTTGCTTCCACCTACAGGAGAACATAACTATGTAAATGGCGTGTGTGCGGTGTGTGGCTTGGAAGAGGGCGTGACAGTGTTGCTTCATAACGGACAGTCTTTACCTTATAATGCAAAGTCGCAGCATTTCAATACGACGGAGTATTCTTTGGAAGAAATATGGCTTCAAGTAGACTATGATGACAGTAGTTGGATGGATTTGACTTTACCTATTGCAAGCCCAGGCCATTCTAATGGTCCGTTTAACGGTTTGATGTATAACTCTAATTGGTATGGTGAGTACAATTTATATTTTATTCGTCGCCCATTCAACATTTCTGTTGTAGATCCTAATGCAACTTATTATTTCCACTGCATCCATGACGATAACATGAAAGTTTTTGTAAATGGACATGAAGCTATTAACCAGAATGGATGGACTGAAACACCCGATGGATGCAACTGGGAAAACAGCTATGAAACATTCGAGTTGCCAGCATCTTTATTTCAAAGTGGAGATAATATACTTGTAGTGTGGATTGAGCAGAATTGGGGCGGTGCTTATTTCGACTGCGAACTCATTATGAAGCAGGGGAATAACAATCCCATCACTGGTGACGTGAATGGAGATGGCTTGGTGGATGTTGAGGATGTTAATGCCGTCATTAACATTATTCTGAAGGTTAAATCTACAAGTGACTATCCTGGTAATGCCGACCTGAGTGGCGATAACATCGTAGATGTGATAGACGTAAATAGTATAATAAATATAATACTTAAAAAATAGTATACGAGTGACACGTTACTAGTATTGCTGTCATATATACAAATCGAGCCGTTGCGATTGCAGCGGCTCGATTCGTGTTACTGGAATCAAAAATTAATTTAGAACTTTGGTGACTTCACCGAAGGCCTTTACTTCGGTCTTGCCATCTCTCTCAACCCAGATGCGGCCGAGATTCTTGTCAATCTTGGTAATCTTGTAGCCATCTTGGTAACCTGTTACCCATATTGCACGCACATCGTCGCCAACTTTGAGGTCCTCTTTGAAAGGAATGAGTTTTACATCCTCTTTCTTGTAGGCTTTCACCTTGCTGCTGAAACCAATCACAAGCACCTTGCCGTCCTGTTCGCGGATAAGAGTAGCTGCATCCCAACCATCACGGTCGTTCTTGCAGGCAACCTGGGCACCGGGCTGCCATTCGCCGTCGGTGATGATGTTGAACGTACCGGGCTTCAATGGATCATCAGCAAACTTCTGAGCGAAACCTGGATTCTCTGGGTCATCGCCATATTCCATGTCCAGATAGTCCACCTTAGGAGCAGAGGGATCGCTGGCATCCTTTACGATGGCACGTTTCAGGCCGCTGCCGCTCTGCCACCATGTGAGCACGATGTCACCCTTCTTTGCCTGTGCCTCCTTAGCCAGTGGGATGATGAGTGCGTTGGGCAACTCAACATCAGTGTTGACTTTAGATTTGCTTTCGCCTACTTCGGTCATCTTGGTGCTGTAGAAAATCAGAGTTTGCTCAGCAGGGTTCTTGCCGTCCTCAAGGGCACCTGGATAGAAGGTGTAAGGAGCGAGAATCATTTGGTCGGGTTCGGCTTCAAGCTTCACGTTCTGTGGAAAGTCCCATGGCCAAGGGTTTACACTTGAGGTAGCTTGTTCGGTAGCAGAGCTGTCGGTACCGTCGGCAGTGCTCTCGGCATTGCCAGCGCAGCTGAACAGTGCAGTTGCAGCCATGATGATTGCTAGGTTCATAAGTAATTTCTTCATTTTTTTGTTTGATGTAAATAATTTAAAAAGTTAGTATAAAGTGAATTAATTATTGGTCAATAGTCATTCTGCCGCCATTGATGACATAGTTCTTCATGTCTTCGAGCATGTTCCAGTCGCCCCATGGACTTACCCACGAGTCGATCTTCCACTCTCCGTCCTCAAATACCATGGTCACGCATTGGCGCATGCAGTCGTCATTCTTGTCGCATAGGTCGAAATAAACCCAGACGGTGTCGTCATCATCGGTTTTGATTTCGACGTTTTTTACTGTCAGTGGCACTTCCATGCCGCTGGTCCAGTGCATGTCTTCCACGAAGAACATCTCTTCGGCTGTTTCTTTCTGATTGTCGATTTCCTCAACTGCGGCATAGGTCTCCTGCCAGTCACGGCTGCAGTACATTTTATCGAGGTCAACGTATTCGTTTGAATTTAGGTCAAAAGCCCTGCTCACATGTGCATAGATGGCTTTCAGTTGGTTTGTAATGGCATCTGAGATAGTCTCATTAAATATTGGAGCATCATCTTCTTCAATTATGTCTTCATCAACCTCAACATTATTGGAAAGTTCCCAGCGCTTTGCAAGTTCCAATTCTATTAACTGAAGGTTGGTATCTTCAATCAAAGAGTTTTTTTTCTTGCTGCCAAGTTTCTCCATCTGTGTTCTCAAGTCATCGCTATTGAAGTTATTCACTGCATAATGGTTCATCAGATAGTTTGAAACCAATTCGCTGAGTGGTTGCTTGAGCGCAGTGGCCATCTGGTTGTGGCATTGAGTGAGGTCATCGGGAGTGAGGACAAGTGTCTCAGTTATCATGTCGCCATTATATATGGCTAGAAAGTGCATGCCGTCTTGGTTGATATACTTGACGGGGCTGTTCCACTCACAATTGAATGGGGGCTCTTCGGCCTGGCGGCTAGGAATAAGCTTAAATTCGTTGGTTTTGCCCTTGACTTTTTCTAAAGTCAATTCGTAACTTTCTCCATAAATGTCATTACCGGTAAAGTAGATAATGCTTCCCATCCGTATCTCTGAAACGGTATAGAGAGTAGTGCCGTTGAAGAATTTGTCATTTTTAGCTATTTGTTTTGCTGTGACTAACATGCTGAATAGCAGTATTGTCAAAGAGAGTAGGAGAAAACGTTTCATAAATAAGCAAAATAGATCATTTAGAAAAGCTGTTGTTTAACCGGAATCCACTAATGGCAATAATCGTGCCATCACAATTCCTAAACGACAAAATTAGCCATAAATTTTATAATAGCTGTCCCAAAATCGTATTTTTTTCCAAATTGTTTGTACTTTTGCCATAGATTATAACGAGACGATGATTACTATTGTAAGATATGAGCCTACGATGCAGGCTGAGTGGGATAACCACGTCCGCATTTCGCGCAACGGCACGTTCCTGCATGAGCGCGCATTTATGGATTATCACAGCGATCGTTTTGTCGATTGCTCGCTGATAGCGCGAGACGAAACCGGGCATCTGGTGGCGGTATTGCCTGCAAACCGTGAAGGTGATACTCTATGCTCACACCGTGGACTCTCTTACGGCGGATGGCTGATGGCTGCCAAGCACTGTGATGCTTCCGTGATGTTAATGGTGGTGGAAGCATTACGACAGTGGATGGTTGAGAACGGCTTCAAACGATTGATTTATAAGCCTGTGCCGCATATCTACCACCGCTATCCAGCCGATGATGACATCTATGCCATGTGGCGTGCTGGTGCCAAGGTGGATAGTTGCAGCATATCTTCGACAATCGACCTTGCATACCCATTGCCTATGAATCGTGGCAACAAGAGTGGTCAGCGTGTTGCCGAGCGAGCAGGAATTACAGTGGGTGAGGATATCCGTTGGGATGACTATTGGCAGATACTCACTGAGGTGCTTGCTGCACGGCATGACACACGGCCGGTGCATACCCTCGATGAAATCTTGCTCCTGCATAGTCGCTTCCCTGAAAATATTAGGCTTTACACCGCTCGTCATAACGATCGCGTAGTGGCAGGGGTGGTGATGTTCTTCACTCCGATGGTGGCTCATGCGCAGTATATTGCTTCAAGTGCCGAAGGGCGTGATATGCATGCATTGTCATTGCTATTCGCTCATCTGCGCGAAGTGGCTACGAATCGTTGCTGCCGATATCTTGATTTCGGCATATCGACCGAAGACGGCGGCCGTGTCCTCAACGAGGGCCTTCTCCAGCAGAAGTCGCGTCTTGGAGGTCGCGGCACCCTCACCCAAGTACTCGAATTGAATTGTTAGACAATAGTTGAATTGACAAAATCCCGCAGTAACATATCGCAGATGGCAGTAAAAGCCATGGGGCTTTTCGGCGGTGTGCAGGTGATGGGCATTATATGCTCCATTATCCGTACAAAGCTTGTAGCTCTTTGGATTGGCCCTGTGGGTGTGGGATTGTTCGGCATCTTCAACAATGTCCTTGAGATGTTGAATACTGGCACCAACTTGGGTGTGCGAAGCAGCAGTGTGCGTGACATCTCGCAGGCTGCCGACACGGGACGTAATGACCTAGTGGCCCGCATCATGGCAGTAGTACGCCGTTGGTCGTTGTGGCTCGGCCTAGGAGGGGCACTTGTGACATTGGCATTGTCACCGCTGCTGAGCCGCCTTACTTTTGGCAATGAAAACTACATCTGGGGATTCGTGGCACTCAGCATCGCCGTTCTGCTGATGGCAATCACCAACGGCGAACAGGCCATCATGCAAGGCTCGCAGCGGCTGCGAAGATTGGCATTATCGACTTTGTGGGGTACTCTAGGCGGACTGGTGGTTTCAATTCCAATGTTCTACCTATGGCGCGAACGCAGTGTGGTTCCGTCGATAATTGCCTATGCTGCTTGTAATGCGTTGGCTGCATGGTTGCTGCGTAACCGTGAGTTCCCTCCAGTCAAGGTTTCAACTCGTGAGACAATGACCATGGGTGCTGGATTTGTGAAGTTGGGCATCTATATGACCATAGGCAGTTTTGCCTCGATACTCGCAGGCTATGTCTTCAATGCCTGGCTGAACAATTATGCAGGTACCGGCGAGGTGGGTTTCTATCAGGCAGGTTATACGCTTGTGAACAAATATACCGGACTGATATTCACAGCCCTCGGCATGGAATATTATCCACGTCTTGCCCGTGTGGCAGAAAGCCGCACTCGTTTGCGTGTCTTCGTTTCACAGGAGGTGAACGTGGCCATGATGGTGCTTGCGCCTGTAGCGGTGCTGTTCATCTTGCTTCGCGAACCCATAGTGTGGTTGCTCTATACTTCCGAGTTTAGTGTCATTCACAGCTATGTGGCATGGGGAATGGTGGGCATAGTGTTGAGAGCCCTTTCATGGTGCATTGCGTTTGTGATACTGGCACGTGGCGATGGCCGCACCTATGTTATTACCGAGGTGCTCAGCGCAGTGGCAACAGTCGTGTTCAACGTACTGTGCTACCTGAAGTGGGGGCTGACAGGCTTAGGCATAGCTTTCTTGCTGTCATATGTGTTTTATGCCGTAATGGTGGCAGTGGTCTATGTGTGGCGTTATGGCCTGACGTTGAGTCGCGGTTCCATTCTTAACACTTTGTGGGCACTTGTTGCAACTGCAGTGGCAATGCTGTTCATGGAACATGGCATGCTGATTCTCACGGCGGTATTAGCTGCTGTAGTCGTGCTGTTTTCTTTATTGCAATTGCGTGATTTATGGCGTCGTTAGGTTAATAAAACTGAAAAATTAACACTTTGTGGTGTCTATATATTGCATGATTTAGAAAATAGGTGTAATTTTGCAACATAAAACAAGAAAGCAGTATTAGGAGGGATTCCAAGCGTATGTCTGGAATTCTTCAATTTTTTAACGAAAAACAAAAAGAAAAACCATGGCTATTAGCTACATGACTAAAGAAGGCTTCGATAAAAAGATGGCTGAGCTGGCTCACCTGGAAAACGTTGAGCGGCCCGAGGTGGTGCGCGCCATAGCTGAGGCTCGTGACAAAGGCGATCTTTCGGAAAATGCCGAATATGATGCCGCAAAGGAACGTCAGGGAATGCTCGAAGCAAAGATTTCAGAACTGAAGAATCTGGTCGCGACAGCACGCATTATCGATGAAAGCAAGATAACTACCGATGAGGTTCAGTTGCTTAACAAAGTTACCATTAAGAACGTGAAAAACGGTGCACAGATGACCTACACGATTGTTACTGAGACAGAATCTAATCTGCGTGAAGGAAAAATCTCAATCACCACCCCGATTGCTAAAGGTCTTTTAGGCCACAAGGTGGGCGACGTCGTTGATGTCAATGCTCCGGCTGGTGTGATGCAATTCGAGATTATCGATATAGCAGTATAAGCTTTTCATGACAATAATGAATTTTACCGCGAATTTTGTGAGTTCTTTACTGAATAGGCAAAATTCGCGTTTTTTTTAAACCCGATTAATTATGACTATTTTCAGCAGAATCGTGGCTGGTGAAATTCCCAGCTACAAAGTAGCAGAGGACGAGAATTACTATGCATTTCTCGACATCAATCCCGTGGCTAAGGGACACACGCTTGTGATTCCCAAGCGTGAAGTGAACTATCTCTTTGAACTCGATGAAGACGAATATCTTGGTTTGTGGGCATTTGCACGTAAAGTGGCTAAGGCTCTTGAAGCTGCAGTGCCTTGCAAGCGCATCGGCGTTGCCGTGCTCGGCATGGAAGTACCTCATTGCCACATCCATCTTGTGCCGCTGAATACCGAGGGCGACCTGAACTTTGCCAAGCAGAAGCTCACATTGCCAGCCGAGGAAATGCAGGCTATCGCAGCAGCCATTGCTGCAAAGATGTAATTTACGCCACGAATTACATATCTCTTGGCACTCAGAGGTCACAGTGAACTCTGAGTTCTATGAACAAAACAGTTGCGGTGGAGTTTTGAAACCCCACCGCAACACTTATTATTTATTTAATTGTTTACTATAATTTTAGGATGATATTGATGATGGCATTCACGTCCTCCACGTCGATGATTCCGTTGCCGTCTATGTCACCTTTGCCGGGATAGTCACTCACGGACTTCAGCTTCAGGATGATGTTGATGGCGGCATTAACGTCTTCCACGTCCACGATTCCACTGCCGTCAATGTCACCATCGTCGAAAATATCATCATGAGGAATAGTAGTAATCCATTCTTCTGCGCTTTCAGATCGGAAGATTTCATCACCATCACGGAATATCCATAGTACTTTTGAATAGATAATTCCAGGTAGAATGGGCTCTTCTATTTTATACCCTAATAAACAGCAGCCTCTATACAGTTCTGAAACCCTGCCTATATCCTTGATTATAGCCCCACTATCATTCATGATAAACTCCATTTGCTTACCACCCAGCCATATCTCTTGTATACCGTTGACATCCAAATAGGTGCGTTCCTTGATTAATGAGCTTTCTCCAGTGAGATACTCGTAATAGACTGGTGCATCCCCATGCCAATCAAAGTCATAAATCATAATTGGTTCAGGGTAATCATCTGTTAAAAGCCACACCTTACTTCCATCTTCGTGTATCCATCGGTTGAGAGGTGTTTTGTTTAATAAAACCCTCTTGCATGTAATACTTCTTACGATAGTATCTTCTCCTATCTCATACAAAAATGAGTATGTGGTATCCAATGGTGCATAATCAGGCTCGCAATGCACCTCCTTCCAAATCATTCCGGCAGGGAAAAAATTACCTGCAACCGTGATTGTGGTAAAAGCTATGGTAAGAGCTATTGCAAATAACAGCGTAATAATTTTTCTGTTCATGAGTTCTATCTATTATTCAAGTTAAAATAGTTTTTTATAAACGCCCGGCATCATAATATATTGTTGTACATCATAGTTATTTATAGTTCACACCCCTCGTTACGTGTTTCAAAAGACGAAAGCAATGGTAGTGCATCGATGAGGAACTTCATCAGAAGGGACAGCAAGTATATAAGCCCCAAAATTAAAGCTTCAAAATGATATTGATTATTGCATTTACGTCCTCCACATCGATGATACCGTTGCCATCCATGTCACCGTTGCCGGGATAGTCACCCACGGTCTTCAGCTTCAGGATGATGTTGATGGCGGCGTTAACGTCTTCAACATCCACCATGCCACTGCCGTCAATGTCTCCATTCGCGTTATCGCTCCTGTAGGCTTTGCCATAGTAGATGATGTTGCCGTCGGCATCCTCTATGTGATGCAGACCAAGATATCTGTAGTTGCTCGCAAATAATGCACGTTCGTAGTATGGCATCAGCAGGTCTCCAAATATATCGCTGTCGAAACCGACACCTTCTATGAACAGTCCTTGTTCAGCTCCAAGATATGGGTGAATATATGAATAAACCTCACTTTCTTGATTGAGAAATGGCTTGTAGCCTTCAAGCTTAAAGTGTCCATTTTCATCAAACTCATATAATTTCATATCCTTTTCTCCGTCATAATACCAATCATATGTAGACCAGTATAAGAAATCTGTCATGCTACCCGATGAGGTGTAAAAGTAATCATCACGATTATATGCATACACAACCCGGCCTTCTTCGCGTAAAAGTGCAATTGGTTCGGTTCTCGAACATGGAAATGTCAAAGTTTCATTCCAATCA
This sequence comes from Muribaculaceae bacterium, assembly GCA_017651515.1. Lineage (GTDB taxonomy): Bacteria > Bacteroidota > Bacteroidia > Bacteroidales > Muribaculaceae > Sodaliphilus. Next base: position 31,562 of record JAGCCU010000037.1, read on the forward strand.
ACATCTGAGTAACGATAGCACTTCTTGTAGGTCATACCTTCAACAACGGTGTCACCAATCAACTCTATTGTATAGAAGCGAGTATAAACATCAGGATAAAATTCTGGATGATTATAATCAGTAACTGATTTTGTCTCAACGCATACCCATTTCACGCCTTCACGCAGCAATGGAACATACTCATCAGCTTGCATGATGCCAAAACTCAGCAACGCAACCAATAATAATACAATCTTCTTCATAGCTGTAAAATTTTTATCTGTTAATGTTTGAATATGTCAGTCACTCGTAGCTCGTTTACTTGTCTACTCGTTAACTCGTTTACTTGTTTACTTTCAAAATGATATTGATTATTGCATTTACGTCCTCCACATCGATGATACCGTTGCCATCCATGTCACCGTTGCCGAGATAGTCACCCACGGTCTTCAGCTTCAGGATGATGTTGATGGCGGCGTTAACGTCTTCAACATCTACCATGCCGTTGCCGTCAACGTCGCCACTCACAGCATTACTCTTGTAGGCTTTGCCATAGTAGATGATATTGCCGTCGGCATCCTCAATATGATGCAGACCAATATGGCTGTAGTTGCTCAGATATAGTGATCGACTATAGTATGGGGTCAGTAAATCTCCACATATATCGCTGTCAAAA
>JAGCCU010000038.1 GCA_017651515.1 Muribaculaceae bacterium
CACCACGGCAATGTGGTAGGGTGGGCAGGCTGCTGTGCCCAGTGACTTCATCTTCTCCACGAGGAAAGGAATGAGCGTGCCGGGGTTCTGGATGCGGGCCTTGGTCTCTTGATAGAGATATGTCTTGTTGGCGCTGCCGCCGCCTTTGGTGACGCACAGGAAGTGATACTCCATGCCTTCGGTGGCCTCGAGGTCGATTTGTGCCGGAAGGTTGCAACGTGTGTTCACCTCGTCATACATGGTCAGGGGAGCGTTCTGTGAGTAACGCAGGTTCTCCTGTGTGTAGGTGTTGTAAACGCCGCGTGAGAGTGCCTCCTCGTCGCAGAAGCCGGTCCACACTTGCTGCCCTTTTTCGCCGTGGATGATAGCGGTGCCGGTATCCTGGCACAAAGGGAGTTTGCCTTTTGCGCTGACCTCGGCATTACGCAGGAAGGTCAGGGCAACATATTTGTCGTTCTCGCTTGCTTCGGGGTCGCTGAGGATTTTCGCAACTTGCTCGTTATGTGAGCGGCGCAGCAGGAACGACACGTCGCGGAAAGCGTGCTGCGAGAGCAACGTCAATGCTTCGGGCTCCACCTTCAGGATAGGTTTGCCTTCAAATTCGCCAACGCTTACATATTTGTCGGTAAGCAGATAATATTCAGTTTTGTCTTCGCCCAGTTGGAACATGGGGGCATACTTGAATTCTGGATTATTAGCCATAGTAGATTGTTATTTTAATTACATTATTCAGTTAACTGTATGAAGACTTGCGTTGGCCATTTGGGCCCAGCGGCACGCTGGCGTTAGTAGCTCCCCCTCTAAGTCATCTGAGTTCTCAGAGTTCTCCGAGCTCCCCCTCTAAGACTAGAGGGGGTGGCACGAAGTGCCGGGGGAGTATGATGTGACTTTTCGCTTCAGACTGCAAATATACTGAAAATTTCTCAGTTCTCTACAAATTAGCTTCAAAATCAACTTGCTTGGCCAGTGCCTGCCAGAGATTGTCCTCCGGCACAGGAGCCGTCACATCTACCTCGATGCCGCTCACAGGGTGAGTGAAGCGGATGCGGTGGCTCTGAAGTGAAATCCCGCCGTCGGGATTGCTGCGTGGGGCACCGTATTTCAGGTCGCCCTTGATGGGGCAACCTATGGCAGCAAGTTGGCAGCGTATTTGGTGCTTCCGACCCGTGATGAGCTGCACTTCCAGCAGGTGGTAGCGCTCGGTACTGGCAATCACGCGATAGTTCAGCACAGCCTTCACCGCCCCCTCGCGAGGAGTGTTGCTGACGTATGTCTTGTTGTTCTTCTCCACGCTGGTGAGCCAGTGGGTGAGAGTGCCGCTGTCCTGAGGCGGACGTTTGCCCACAATTGCCCAGTAGGTCTTTTCCACATCGCCGCGACGGAACAGCTCGTTCATGCGCGACAGGCCCTTGCTGGTGCGGGCAAACACCACCAGACCGCACGTCGGACGGTCGATGCGGTGGGTGACGCCGCAGAACACGTTCCCCGGCTTGTTGTATTTTTCCTTAATCCACTTCTTCAGCGTCTCCACAAGCGGCTCGTCGCCAGTGCGGTCACCCTGCACGATCTCGCCGGCTGCCTTGTTGACGATTATTATGTGGTTGTCCTCATAGACTACTTCCATATTATAATAATAAGGTGATAGTTATTGTTTCCTCTGCAAAAGTACTAAAAAAATCACAATCTATCATCCAAAATGTGTGAATCCCCTTTTAACCCTCCGCTCTTGCTTCTCGCCTTTCAGTTCTTGCTTCTCTGTCCGTAAACTTAAAAATACATAAAAGCGCCTTATGCGCTATTTTTATCTACAAAATTGCAATTTTGTCTGCCAAATCGCATTTTTGCCAACCAAATGCTGTTTTTTAACATGATGTGTTTGATTTTTGAGAAAAATTATTTAACTTTGCGAGTTGAAAAATGCTTAATGTTAAGAACCTGCTAATCTATGTAACAACCAAGATAATGAAAATCAGTGACTTTCACAATTGAAGTGAAGGCCTCTGATGTTATCTACAATGTTATAAGGTATGCACCGATCTTAACCGCTTGGACATATATTATAAAAAATACATAATTAAAAACAGTGCTTATGAGTTTTAAGAAATTGCTTACGCTCTTTGTACTCTCCATCGTAACTCTTACCATCAACGCTCAGGTAAAGGCGTCGGGTACGATTTATGATGAGAACAACGAGCCGGTAATCGGAGCTACTGTAATTCAAAAGGGTAACCCGAAGAATGGTGCAGCTACCGATTTTGACGGAAACTTTACGCTGACAGTACCGGCTGGTGCCCACATCCTCGTTACTTACGTGGGTTATGAGGAAGTGGACATGGTCGCTTCCAGCGGAATGAAGATCACTCTTAAACCAAAGAGTGATGGTGGTATTAACCTTAACGAGGTGGTCGTTACCGGTTACCAGAAGGTCGATAAGCGACTCTTCACCGGTGCTACTACGAGCGTCGATGCTTCGAAGGCTAAGCTCGATGGTGTGGCCGACGTCAGCCGTGCACTCGAAGGACGTGCAGCTGGTGTGCAGGTCCAGAACGTGTCGGGTACCTTCGGTACAGCTCCCAAGATCCGTGTGCGTGGTGCTACTTCTATCTACGGTAGCAGCAAGCCTCTGTGGGTGGTCGATGGTGTGATCCTCGAGGATAACGTCGACATCAGCGCCGATGACCTCTCGTCGGGTGACGCAACTACGCTGATCGCTTCGGCTGTCGCTGGTCTGAATGCCGACGACATCGAGAGCTTCCAGATCCTTAAGGACGGTTCCGCAACCTCTATCTATGGTGCTAAGGCTAACGCCGGTGTGATTGTGATCACCACCAAGACAGGTCGCAAGGGACACACTGCTATCAACTACACCGGTGAGTTTACCTATCGTCTGAAGCCCAGCTATCGCGACTTCAACATCTGTAACTCACAGGAACAGATCGGTATCTATCGCGAAATGGAGCAGAAAGGCTGGCTCGAGATGGCTAACCTTATCAACGGCTCCTCGTCGGGTACTTACGGACTCATGTACCAGTTGATGAACCAGTACAATGCCACCAACGGTGCCTATGGTCTTGAGAACACCCGTGATGCAATGAACAATTACCTGCGTCAGGCTGAGATGCGTAACACCGACTGGTTCGACCTGTTGTTCAACGACAACATCATGCAGAACCACGCAGTCAGCATCACTGGCGGTACCGACAAGGGCTCGTTCTACACTTCAGTGTCATTGCTCAATGACCCAGGTTGGTACAAGAGCAGCTCCGTTGAGCGCTACACGTTCAACAGCAACGCTATCTACCAGCTCACCGACAAGATCCGCGTGAAGATCCTCAACAGCGACAGCTACCGTCGTCAGCGCGCTCCTGGTACTCTTAGCCAGAACGTCGACGTCGTTTCCGGTAACGTCAGCCGTTCGTTCGATATCAACCCCTATAGCTTCTCGCTCAATACGAGCCGCGCTCTGGATCCAAACCAGACTTATCGTCGTAACTATACCGACTTCAACATCTTCCATGAGTTGGAGAACAACTACATTGATGTAAACGTGCTCGACGTCAAGTTCCAGGGTGAACTTCAAATCAAGCCCATCATCAAGCAAGACCAGAGCCTCGAGGTCAACCTGCTCGCCAGCTACCGTTACAGCAACTCCGAGCAGAACCACTACGTTACCGACAACAGTAACCAGGCTAAGGCCTACCGTGCCGGTATCGACCCCGAAGACGCTATCGTGCGTTCAAGCAACACTTACCTCTACACCGACCCCGATGATCCCAATGCTCTCCCAGAGACAGTATTGCCACAGGGCGGTATGTTGTTCTACTCCAAGTACGCCATCACGCAGATTGACTTCCGCGCTACGGCACAGTACATGAAGAACTTCAACGACAAGCACCTCTTCCAGATCTTCGCTGGTGCCGAGGCAAGCCGCGTTGACCGTTACGCCCAGAGCTTCGAAGGCTGGGGCATCGAGTACAGTGGTCACCTTACTTCTGTGACCAGCAAGCTCTTCAAGCAGAAAGAAGAGGAGAACGGTAATTACTTCAGCGATGCAAAGGGCTATCGCCGCAACGCCGCTTTCTTCGCTAACGCAAACTATAGTCTCCTTGGCAAGTACATCCTCAATGGTACCGTACGTTACGAGGGCTCTAACCTCATGGGACGCACCACTCAGAGCCGATGGCTGCCAACATGGAACATCTCAGGTGCTTGGAACCTCTTCGAAGAGACATTCTTCCAGGAGGCTGCGTTCAACAAGTGGTGGAGCTATGCTAAGCTGCGTCTCTCTTACTCACTGACCGGTGAGAGCGGCCCAACTAGCTATGCCAATGCCGAGGCTCTTTACTATCCTTCTCAGCCTTGGCGTCCCGAGACCGAAACCAAGGAGCTTGGTATCGGACTTAGCGGTATCGCCAACAACGAGTTGTCTTATGAGAAGAAGCACGAGTTCGACGTCGGTGTTGACCTTGGTTTCTATCACAACCGCATCAACCTCGTCTTCGACTGGTACAAGCGTAACAACTTCGACCTTATCGGTCGCATCAACACCACTGGTGTCGGTGGCGTCATCAGCAAGTACGCCAACGTTGCTGAGATGAAGTCGCACGGTGTCGAGTTCACACTCACCACCAAGAACCTTGATCCAGTCACTCCCGACGGCTTGAGCTGGACCACCGACTTCACATTCTCTTATGCAACCACCAAGATTACAAAGCTTGATTCGCGTTCTAACGTAATCGGCCTCGTTCAGGGTACCGGTTTCCCATTGGAAGGCTATCCTCACCGCGCAATCTTCTCAATCCCATTCGTGGGTCTGAACAATCAAGGTGTTCCCGAGATTATCAATGAGAAGGGCGAAGTTTCTTGTGACGACATCAACTTCCAGGAATATGAGAAACTCGACTTCCTCAAGTATGAAGGTCCAGTAGATCCTCTCTACACTGGTGGTTTCGGTAACATGTTCGGATGGAAGGGATTCCACCTCAACATCTTCATGACCTACTCATTCGGCAACAAGCTTCGTCTCACGCCGCGATTCTCTTCGAGCTACAGCGACCAGACAGCTATGCCTAAGGAATTCAAGAACCGTTGGGTAGTGCCAGGTGATGAGAACTACACCGATATCCCAGGTATTGCTTCTCGCCGACAGGTTTATAACAACTCCTATATCGGCTATGGTTACAATGCCTATAACTACAGTACTGCACGCCTCGCCGACGGTGGTTTCATCCGCCTGAAAGAGGTGTCGCTCACTTACGACCTCCCAACCTCGTTCCTCCGTCACCTGCGTCTCAGCAGTGCTTCGCTCAAGCTCGCTGCTACCAACATCTGTCTGCTCTATGCCGACAAGAAACTCAATGGTGAGGATCCCGAGTTCTTCAATACTGGTGGTGTGGCTTCGCCTAACCCAAAGCAGTTCACTTTCACACTGCGTTTCGGACTCTAATGTTGAACCTTTAACAGCATCCATATAATATGAAATTAAAATATGTATCAATGATTGCAGGACTTGGCCTGTTGGCCCTGTCTTCTTGCAACGATTTTCTCGACAAGACTCCCGATACGCGCGTTTATCTTGAAAGCGTCGATCAGCTACAGAAACTGCTGGTTGATGGATATATGAGTCAAGATTACGCTTGTGTGGAGCTCGCGACAGATAATATGGTTGATAACACGGCACCCGACAAGAGTGGTAACCGTTACAACTTGACTGCATACGACATTACCGACAACCAGCTCTTCGCTTTTGAGGACGTAACGCTCGGTTCGGGTGAAGATACTCCTTACGGTATCTGGAACTCATGCTATTCGGCTATTGCAGTCGCTAACGCCGTTCTGGAGAAGGCTGCCGAGTTTGAAGAGACTATGTCCGACGAAAACGGACCTCTGAGCTATAACGACTCGCTCAAGCTCATGGCCGTCAAGGGCGAGGCATACCTTATTCGTGCTTATCACCACTTCATTCTGGCTAACGTCTTCTGTATGCCTTACGGTGGCCCGACCAAGGCTTCAAGCCAGCAGGGTCTGCCCTATATGACTCATACAGAAAAGACCGTAAGTCCTATGTACGAACGTGGTAATCTCCAGGAGTTCTACGAAAACATCGAGAACGACCTTAAGTTAGGTCTCAAGTTTGTCAGCGATCAGTTCTATTCAGTACCACGCTACCATTTCAACGTCAATGCGGCCAACGCATTCGCAGCAAAGTTCTATCTTTGGGTTCGCGATTATGAGAAGGCTAAGCACTATGCCACTCTCGCGCTCGGAGACAATCCTGCTGCTAATATGAACAACTTCTGGCGCCGTGACGACCTCTACAACCGTGGTGAGGATGATGTCCGCGCCTACAGTGGTATCAGTAATCCGTCAATCTTTATGACGATTGCAACCAACACAACTTGGAGTCGTCGTATCGGTGACCGCTACGGATGCAAGGACAATGCTGCAAGTGGCACTATCAGTGGCCCTGGCCCGACTTGGGGAAACAGTGGACATAACTGCTTCCGTAATAATATATTTATTGTGGGTTCACAGGAATATGGAGTATTTTTCATTGGCACATGGTGGGAGCTCTTCGAATATACCGACAAGCTGGCCGGTATCGGATATGTGCACATGCTGCGTAACGAATTCTGTATCGAGAAATCGCTTCTCGTGCGTGCTGAGGCCGAAATCTTCCTCGAGGAATATGACAAGGCCCTTGCCGACCTCAAGATGTGGGTGGATAATCGTGATGAGTGCATCAACAAGGCTAACGTAATCACACCGCTCTCCGCAGGTACTATCGAACGCTTCTACAACCGTGACCCGAAGACCAACTTCGAAATCAACAAACCCATGCACATCGATGAGGTTTGCCCGAGCGACAAGTATTCGGTGAACGAGGAAATGAAACCTTGGTTGCAGTGCGTGCAGCACTTCCGCCGCATCGAGACTGTACACAAGGGTGACCGCTTCTTCGACCTCAAGCGCTACGGTATCGAAATCACTCACCGCATTGGTGCAACTCGCTCCGAGACGCTCACAGTGGGTGACAAGCGCTGGGCAATCCAGTTGCCTTACGAGGTGTGGATCGCAGGTCTTGAGAAGAACGAGCGAGACATTTCCGATCTTGATCCTATGCCAACGCCTACCGAGGCTGCGTTTTAATAAGTAAACATGAAAATCATTAAATCGTAATGAACATGAATAAGATAAGATTATATTTCATAGCTTTACTGATGGGCGGATTGGCATTGTTGCCCCTGGCGTCTTGCAGCGAAGATGATTTGGGAGAATCCATTTTCCCCGATAGTGAACAGACGCTGGATCCAAATTCGTTGACCTATCAGTTCGACAAGTGGCTCGAGGATAACTATCGCAAGCCATACAACATCCAGTTCCTGTACAAGATGCAGGATATCAGCACCAATATGAACTACAATCTCGTGCCGGCCGACTACACCAAGGCACAGGACTTGGCATTGTTGCTCAAGTATCTCTGGTTTGATGCTTATGCTAAGGTGGCTGGTGAAGACTTCCTGAAACAGAATGCTCCGCGCATGATTCACATCATTGGTTCTCCGTCTATGAACCCTAACAGTGGTTATGAGTCTTTCGGACTTTCTGAAGGTGGTATAAAAGTGAGTTTGTTCAAGGTCAATAATATGAACATTAACGACTTCAAGACCATGAACATTTACTACTTCGCTACCATGCACCGTGTCTATGCACACATCCTGCACCAGAAGATTACCTATCCTAAGGAGTTTAATGAGATTACAAACACTAGCTACGACCTCATTAATTGGAATTCTCTTGACAGTTGTGTCGTCAATTCTAAGGGATTCGTGACTAAGTTTGCTTGCAGCGAAACTCGTGAGGACTTTGCCGAGGTCATTGCTCAGTACATTACTATGAGCGATGAGGATTGGGCGAAGACCCTCGACCGCGCTTCGAAAGGATGGCATGAATATGCACTACAGACAGGTGCTGTCTATTGTTCACATTTCTTCTTCAACAACAACAAGTCGGGTGACGACAATAAGGCTTATGTTACCGATAAGTTGGGTTATAGTGTCAAGAGCAATGAGAAGGGTGATACTCTCACTCTCTTGCGATATGGTGAAGAACAGTTCCAGTATGGTGTCGATCCTATTACAAGCGAAGACATCTATGACAAGAACGGTAATCTGGTGAGAACCAGCTACACTGATGCCAATGGTAATCAGGTCAAAGAAGGTAGCGATGGCAATATGTATGTTGTCGATGGAGAGGGTAGATTCACTCCTATTTGGGTTTATGCAGTTGACGATGAGGACGAAGTTGATGGCAAGACTGCTATCGAACAGAAACTCAGCATCGCTTCTCGTTGGCTCAAGAACCAGTGGCACGTCGATCTCGAGGAACTCCGTAGGGAAGTGCAGAAACGACAGAATGAATTCCAGGCCGATCCAGCCGGAGTACTCAACCGTCTGCGTCAAGAAGCTAATTTCTAATTCTTAATGTGTACGAAAATGAAAAAGATATATAGAATTACAGCATTGCTGATGTTGTTACCAATTGTAGCAACTTCATGCTTCAAACTTGAAGAAGATGACATCTTCGACAAGAGTGCGGCAGAACGACTGACTGAGATGGCTGGTGAATATGAGGACATCCTGACCGATAAAGGCGGTAAGTGGCAGATGGAGTATTTTGCCAATTCCGAAATGCAAGGATTTGTCTATCTCATGACTTTCCGCAAGGATGGTACCGTAACCATCTCGGGTGAGAATGAGTACATCGGTGGCGTTGACCTGAATAATGGTAAAACTGAGATGAAGTTCGGTACTGCCGACTCTCAGTGGGATGTCATTACCGACAATGGCCCAGTACTCTCGTTCAGTACTTATAACAAGTATTTCCACCTCTTCTCAAGACCTGACGACTTCTTGAATACCAGCAATGGTAATGGTAACAATGGACGCGGTCTGGAAGGAGACTATGAGTTCACTCTGCTCAAGTACAGTGGCGATACACTTTACATCAAGGGCAAGAAACGTGAAATGGAAATGCTCATGACGCGTCTGCCGTCAGATACCGACGACAAGGATTACCTCGACGAAGTGGTCGCTAATTCAGGCAGATACTTCAGCAGCGTCATTCCGAGGGCATTCCTTACCCTTCCCAATGGAAAACGTTACGTCATCACCGGAGGATCAAGTCTTAACATGACAATCTATGATGAGTTTGCCGAGGATATTCTTACCTCTACTTTCTCAAGCAACGGTATCATCGGTCACGATTCATTTGGATTCATGAATCCTCTTACGATTGACGAATACACAGTTCAGCACTTCACTCCTCGTGAAGACGGTTCGCTCATCTGTTTTGAGGACAAGACTTCTACAATCTCTGCTGGCGACCTTGCAAAGGATTGCTTCTGCGACTCGCTCAACATGCTTCGACCGAAGAGTCAGCCTTCAGGCGATTCGCCAGAGGCAATAGCTGCAGCCTGCGAGAATGTCAAGGCCGAAAAAATCAGTGATGCAACGAAGAAGACCAATTATTGGGAAATCAACCAGAACCTCACTACGGGTGCTGTTAAGGCGGCTCTTGAAGAGCTGAATAGCCAGCTGCCTAAGCGTGGCAGTTTCAAGAACTTTGTCAGTGCTGTCAAGTTCTGCTATATGGGATATCCAATGCAGAAATACATGCTACTTATTGATATAAAGGTTACTCAGTCCAGTACTCTCACTTGCAAGTTCTACTATACACCTGAATTTACAGGTGCTGACCAGTTGAAGATGAACTACATTGAGAGCGACGGACAGACAACTACACAGGCATATATCGATAATTACAGTGGTATGATGCATCTCATTGAGGCTGTCTTGGGATCTTACAAGCTCAGTGCTGCTTCTTTGCTCGCGCCCAACCGAATGACTCTCACTTCGACCACAAAGGCCGACGATGTGATTATTGCGGAAATCAAGCGCTGGTAAATTTGAATATTTAGGGAGTGCCGCCCTAAAGCGGCACTCCCGATTATTACATACGACTAAAATTCACCTTTTTATTAACTTAACTTTTTATTGCAATGAAAAAGAGTTTACTTTTTGCAGCTGTCCTGGCACTGGCAGTAACTGCTAATGCTCAGGTGGCTCGCAGCCATGCTGGTGGCAAGACCGTTAAAGCCATTGCCGCTCAGCAGATGAAAAATGCTAAGATTGATCACCGTGTTGCTGATCGTAACATTGGCATGAATGGAACTTCAGTTCGGCCGCAAAATGCCGTTCCTGGTCGTTCGGCTTACTATGTACGCCCAAAAGGCACCATGTATGTCAACTGGGACAAGGAAGGCTCAGGCTTTATCATGCCGTTCGTCAACACCAAGCCTTATGACGAGGTGACATGGCGTAACTTCTCTACCGCAGGCGGTTCTCCTTCATGGGGCTACTGGCTCTATACTGATGGTGGTCGTGACTCGTTGACCAGCAGTGAGCGTGACCTCACCGTTACCTATGGTTATGAATATGAGGACTGCCCTTATCTTATGATGGGTAAAATTGGTCCTTATACTCTTTCGGGATATCGTGTGAATGATGCTCTTGCTGTTGAAGCAGAGGCTAACAGTGGTGTGGCTTCGGTTATCAATTCAAGGGAGATCTACGAAGGTCAGGAGACCAACTTCCTTGGTTCGGCTCACTACTATGGCAGCAGCAACCGTTTCGGTACTGAGCGCTATGGCTGGACTTACTATTCTGGTGCCCCAGGCCCCGACTATGATCCCGATGCTCCAGAAGAGGAGCAGGACCGTTCTGGCTACTGGTTCGGTAAGAACTATGGTGGCTACAACGTCTTTGGTTGCGGCTTTGAAAAGCCAGTTTCACCTTATGTGCTCAACAACGTATATTTCTGGGCTGTCGATGTGGTTGTAACTGCTGATACCGACCTCGAGTGCCGCATCTATCGCCTGAGCGACCTGCCTCAGTACGGTGATACTACCAATGCTGAAATCGATGCTGAACTTCTCACCGAGGATGCTCTCATCGCTACCGGCCGCACTACCATCACTACCGACATGAACGAGGATGGCCAACCCATTCTTGAGTTCACTCTCTATGAGACCGATCCAGATCTCGGCATCGAGTACGAGACCACTCCTATGATTGACGATGCTATTGTAATCTTAATCCTTGGTATGGATCAGGAAACTATTACTTCTATGTCTGGTCTGATTACAAGTGATGAGGAAGATGAACAAGTTGGTGAGCTTACCTTCATCGGACACCAGGAAGATGGTGTTATCACTGATGTTTATGGTCTGAACAACTTCTTCAGTGGACCACTTACCCTCAAGTCAGGTTCTTCTATCATGATTGACGTTACTCGTCCGTTCATGGTTTACAACTATTCATTCGAAACTGGTGAATACACATTCCCCAACGAGGGTGGACAGCTCGTTTACGACTTCGATACTGAACAAATCGAAGGTATCCAGATCTATGCTGATGCTCCAAAGAGCGACTATACCGTTACAACTGTTGACGGTGGCGAAGTACCCGATTGGTTGACAATCGAGCTCGAAGACTTGATGATTACCGAAGGTGAATATGCTGGTGAGTTCTCTGGTGTTGTCAATGCACACGTTACTGCTGCTGCTCTGCCCGTTGGCATGAGCGGACGTGAAGCTATGGTACGCTTCGCTATCAACGGTGCTTACCTTGACTATCACTTCATCCAGGGCGATATCAATGGTGTTACTTGGCCAGATGATACTTACATCCTCGGTGAGGTTAACGAGAATGGTTGGGATCCCTCTGTTGGCGTACAGATGGCTCAGGATGGCAATACCTACACTGCCGACGTGACATTCGACGGACGCAACGATGGCTTCAACTACTTCAGCTTCACCACTTTGCTCGCTGAGACTTCTGGCGACTGGGATGCTATCAAGGATTATCGCTTCGGTGCTGTCAGCGATGGTGACTTCTGGGTGACTGAGGAACAACTCAACAAGGAACTTGATCTCCAGGCTGGTGAAACAGCATTCAAGATCGCTGCTGGCGAATACACTCTCACTGTTGACCGCGAGAACATGACTCTCGTTATCGCTCCAAAGGCTGCTCAAGGTCTCCTTGGCGACTTCGACAACAGCGGTATCATCGACGTTGAGGATGTGAATGCTGCAATCAACATCATCCTCAAGATTAAGAGCATGAGCGACTATCCAGGCAATGGCGACATGGACGGCAACGGTTACATCGACGTGGAAGATGTGAACGCAATCATCAACATCATCCTCAAGCTCGTCTAATCATGACGTCCGAAAATATGATTTAGAAATAGCAGTTTCTTAACATATTTTTCTCCTGAGAAGGGGTGGCTGTGAAAGCCACCTCTTCTTTCTAGTTTTCAGTCTTCAGTTATTAGTTCTCGCTGTCGGTTCCCCCTCTAAGCTAGAGGGGGTTGGGGGGAGTATGAATCCTTGGCCCTCGCTTCTTGGTTCTCGGCCCTTGCCGTCAGCTCCCCCTCTAAGACTAGAGGGGGTTGGGGGAGTATGAATCCTCAGTCCTCGCTTCTTGGCTCTCGCTTCTGGTCTCCAGCGGCACGCTGGCATTAAAAAACTGCCTTCTGATAACTCAAAACTGAAAACTTTTTCGTATGTTTGCAGACTATAAAGCATTTTCAGTTATGACCGATAGACGACTTCCTCATCCACTAGTTGCTTTAATCCCCATAATAATCCTGATTTTACTCCTCGCAGTAGTGATTAGGCTCTTCGGCAGCGACTCACTCACCGGCGGCAGTCAGATTGCGCTCATTATGGGCATGGCAGTGTGTATTTTCATCTCCATGATCTTCTATCGCGTGCCTTGGAAGACCTTCGAGAAGCAGATGGAGAAGACCATGGGAGGAATCTTCATCACACTTCTGATTCTGCTCTCCGTGGGCATGCTCTCAGGTTCGTGGATGATAAGCGGAGTCGTACCCACGCTCATCTATTACGGAATACAGATTCTCTCACCTCGCTTCTTCCTCGTCAGCGCTTGTGCCATCTGCGCTTTGGTGTCACTGCTCTCTGGAAGCTCTTGGACCACCGTTGCCACCATTGGCGTCGCACTTCTGGGCGTTGGTACGGCTCTCGGCATAAGCACGGCATGGACGGCGGGCGCCATTATTTCGGGCGCATATTTCGGCGACAAGATGTCACCGTTGAGCGACACTACTATACTGGCTTCTTCCACAACAGGGGTGGACATCTTCGACCACATACGCTACATGATGCACTCCACCGTGCCGGCGATGACCATCTCGCTCATCATTTTCCTGATTGCCGGGCTGGGGTTTGGCAACAACGCCTCCATGCATGTAGAGGAATACACGCAGGGACTAGCCTCTACTTTTCACATCTCGTTATGGACGCTCTTGGTGCCCGTGTTCACCGGTATTCTCATTGCACGGCGAGTGCCTTCGCTCATCGTTCTCTTCCTGTCAAGCGTCGTGGCGGGCATAATTGCACTCATCCTCCAACCGCACATTCTCACTCAGATTGCAGCCGATTCTTCGCTGAGCACATCTGCGGCGCTTACTCGTGGACTCGCGATGACGTTCTTTGGCTCTACTGCCGTGCAGACGGGTTCCGAAGCACTTAACGACTTGGTCTCCACAGGCGGCATGGCGGGGATGCTGAACACTATATGGCTCATCATATGTGCCATGTGTTTCGGAGCTGCCATGGTAGCAAGCGGAATGATAGAGAGCATCATGAGGGTTGTCATCAATTGGGTACGCACGCGGCTTAGTCTGGTGGCTTCAACAGTGTTTACAGGCATATTCCTGAATATCACCACCGGCGACCAGTTCATCTCCATCGTACTCACCTCCGATGTCTTCAAGGACCTCTATGACCGTAAAGGCTACGAACGCCGTCTGTTGAGCCGCACCACCGAAGACGCCGCAACAGTCACTTCGGTGCTCGTGCATTGGAACACTTGCGGTATGACGCAAGCCACTGTGCTCGGAGTGCCTACTCTAACCTATCTTCCTTACTGCTTCTTCAACCTGCTCTGCCCACTCATGACCCTCACCATCGCCGCCATCGGCTGGCGCATCAAAAAGCCAGCCCAATAAGGTCCTCAGCCCTCAGCCTTCAGTTTTCAGTTATCGGTTATCGCCGGTAGTGCCCCCTCTAAGATAGAGGGGGTTGGGGGGAGTATGAATCCTTGGTTCTCAGCTTTCAGTCTTCAGTTTTCAGTACTCAGCCATGTCCGCTATTGACATTGCAATAGTGGATGCTGCGGCATACCTTTGCGGCATGAATATCCAGGAAATCATTGCCGAAAACAAACGCCGCAACAAACTGCTCGCCCAGCAGCCCTATGATCCGCTAACAGGTGAAGGGTGCTGCGGCGAACGCCTTTGCCGTGATGGCGTCTGGCTGCCGCGTACGTTGCTCGACGAATGTCCTCACTTTTCGGCACTTTCCGACCTGGACCAGCGACGGCTGCGCATCATCCATGACTTCGAGTACTGGTGCGCTACATGCGTCATAATAAGAGACAAGTTGACCGGAAGACCCATGAACTTCCATCTCAACAAGCCGCAAAGGCGGCTGCTTGCCATCATGGAGGAACAGCGCATAGCGGGCCTGCCGGTGCGCATAATACTTCTCAAGGCGCGCCAGTGGGGTGGTTCTACGCTCGTGCAGATGTACATGGCGTGGATGCAGATAGTGCGGCACAAGGGATGGAAC
Source organism: Muribaculaceae bacterium (assembly GCA_017651515.1). Lineage (GTDB taxonomy): Bacteria > Bacteroidota > Bacteroidia > Bacteroidales > Muribaculaceae > Sodaliphilus. The sequence goes on from JAGCCU010000038.1 coordinate 14,720, forward strand.
AGCCTCATTTGCGGACACCTCAAACAGAGCGCACGTGCCATAAAAGGCATGTACTCACTTTTGCTGCGAAACTACCCGCAGGAAATGCTTGACGAAGATGAAAAACTGAAGTTCAAGAACTTCGAAGGCAGCCGCGAAGTGCAGTCTCTCGAGTCGCGTGACTGCCTTGTGATAACGGGCACTGCGGTCAGCGATGATGCCGTACGAGGCTACAACCTTGCAATGGCTCACCTCACCGAGGTCGCCTTCTGGCCCGATACGCCGCAACACTCGCCCGAAGATGTCATGCGAAGCGTAAACGGCACCATAACGCGGATGCCCGAATCGGTCATAGTGCTCGAATCTACTGCCAATGGAGTAGGTCAATTCTTCCACGACGAATGGATCAGGGCACAGGCGGGCGACAGCGACAAGATTCCCGTCTTCGTTCCTTGGCACGAAATCGAGATTTATCGTTCGGCGGTACGTGACCCGAAAAAGCTTTGGGATTCAATGGACGAGTATGAGCGCACGTTGTGGTATGATGGACTCACTCTCGAGATGATTCAGTGGTATCATGACAAACGAAGGGAAACTTCATCACATGCCGCCATGATGGCGGAATTCCCAACCAACTCTTCTGAGGCGTTTATCTGCTCAGGTTTCTCGGTTTTCGACTCGAAACAGCTCGACCAGCTGCGTCGGAATTGCCGCCCGCCACGGGCTGTGGGAGAGATGGCGGCAGTGTTCAAGACTCTGAAGAACCTGCACTTTCAACCCGTTGCCCAAGGAAAGATGAACATCTGGGAATTTCCAAAGCCAGGAACGAAGTACATCGTTGCCGTTGACGTGGGTGGACGGACACCAAAGGCCGACTACTCGGTAATCGCCGTGTTTGACGTGACAGATATTAGGAACCGACCCATAGAGGTGGTTGCTCAGTGGAGAGGACACATAGACCACGACCTGCTGGCATGGGAAGCAGCACAGGTAGCGGCTTTCTACAACAAGGCGCTGCTGGTGGTCGAGGCCAACACTTTCATCAAAGATGCCGCCTCGGAATATGCTCCTGCGAGGTTCGTCCTTGATGAGGTGTCACGTTATTACCGTAATGTTTACTGGAGAGACTGCGACAAAATGGGATTCCACACGAACACGCACACTAAACCCGAAATCATAGGTCGGCTGATTGCCGACGTGCGCGATGAAGCATATATTGAGCACGACCATGAGGCAGTGAACGAGATGATGACCTACGAGCAGCATGGTGCTGCCTATAGAGCGCGCAAAGGGCATCACGATGACATCCTCATGACTCGCGCCATCGCACTATGGGTAGCACGAAAGCACTGCGCTTTACAGCGCACCACCATCACCGATGCCGACAAGAAAGCATTAATTTCACCAAACAACCACTACCCCTAGCCCTTTCCCGTCGATTCCGTGTGCCGTGACTTGTCACGGCCACCATTCGCGTCAGCCCCTCGTCATATCGCCGCAGGCGATCACTAAACAGAAAACCTCAGCATGATGCGAAGCGAATGCTGGGGAAAAGACCGAATCTAATAACCGTTCCTCGAAGAGGAACACTTATATGACTATCTCATGAAACCAAAATTTGATACCTTGAAAAACCTGAGAATGAATGACCATGGCGACGCCTGGACGGTCACCGGCCTTCCACGGCACGTCGCCACCATCCCCGAAGGACACCGACTCGTGTTCATCGACGGCGGTCACTACATCACCATCAGTAGCAGCACACTCTATTGCGACGGCACAGCCATCACCACCCTGACAGGCTCATTGGTAAACATCCACCGTGTAGGTGCCATGCTGGTAGCAGTTACCACGCAAGGCATTACCTACCTTGCCCAGAACGGTGACACATGGCAGCCGGTGGCTCCCACCGAAGCCTTGCCTGTCATCATTTTCAGCCAGCAGGCTTCGACGCCGCTCACTGCTTCGCTGCCAGCTATCGCCTTTGCCCAGCCTTACGACACCTGGCAGTCTCCGCTGCAGCAGGCCGATGTGAACGCACTTACCACAACGCTTCGCAATGCTTGGCGAGTAGTCACAGGGCAGGCAAATGCACAGGGGCTCTACTACGGCCCGATTCAGGCGCGTTACGGCGTCCGACTGTGGGACGACAGCTACCTGTGGATAAGCCAGCCCGTCACGTTGGGCGAGGCATTACTCTCCAACGCTCCCGACGTCACCGTAGATGTCGATGTGGTAAACAGCCGCTTTACCGGCACGCAGGCCTCATCGCTCACACTCTCCACCTTCACCCTCGGTATCGGCGTCACCAGCGGTGTGGCAGCGCACTGGCACAGCATGGTCAAAGCCGTGGACATTCTCGTCACCTCACAGGCTTCACCTGTGCTTTCCACCGAGAGCATCTTCTACCGATGCCTCACCAGCAACGTTGGTGGACGGCATCCGGTGCTCAACTACGGCTTCACTCAGCAGTCGGCTTCTCAGGCCGCAGGGCAGATGGCTCGTTCACAGTGGACTGTAGTGGTTTCCTGTACCGACCTCGATGCACTCGCACAGGGACAGTGGACGCCAGCAGCCGTCACTGATTCCATCACCCTAACCGCCGCACAGTGCAATGCCGCAACGCTGCCTGCCCAACGGCCCTTGGTAGCCTCGCTGGTGTGCAACGGACGCCTCTATCTTGCCGATGCCGACGGACTGATGACTACCAGCCGGCCTGCCAATGCGCTTGTCGTGGAACGCTCGTGCGTGGTGACAGGCGCTGGGCTTCTCGGACTCGCTCCAGTGCCACGCTCACTCTATTCTGGTGGATTCGGGCGTTATCCCGTCTATCTGTTCACCACCGAGGGCATCTTTGCCGTGCCGCTCACTGCGCAGGGCGTCTATGGAGAACCCCGTCTGCTTGACCGCACCATCCTTGATGCTGCATGCCTTCCGGTAGAGGGCAATCGAGACATCTACTTCACCTCGGTGCATGGACATCTGTGCCGGTTACGTGCCAGCAATGTAAGTGTAGTGGCGAATGGAGCCAATGTGCGTCACACGGCATGGGACGACGTGCACGATGAACTCTGGTGCCTGACCACCGACGGCACGCTATGGGCATTGGTCGCCGGAGAAATGCTTGTCAAGCGCACCATTGGTGCATCGCATCTCTTCAACGATCTCACGCAAGCTTTGGCGGTCAATGCTGATGGCGAAATACTCGACCTTACCGACGAGCAGCAGGCGATGATGGAAGTGGAACTGCTCACGCAGCCCGAAGTGTGCCGCAAGCCTCCCAGGCAGGCCGTTTGGCAGATTTATGGCGACGACGTGCATCTGAGGCTCGACCTGCTTGGCGAGCGCGGACTGAGCTGCCACGGCTTCCTCGTGAACAGGATGACAGTTAACGGGCGTATCGCGGCACCTCTTGTCGTGCCGCTCTTCCCGCCGCCACTGCGCACGGTCCGCCGCCACATCACCGGCACTGCCGCCTCCGGCACCATCATCCATCTCCTACTCTGAATTTTCACCTCTTGTGGGCGGCTCCAATTGTGGGTACTTTGAAGCCCGTAGGGCTGATAAGAGTATAGGCAGGAGTGGAGCCAAAGGCGAAACTCCTGTATCAATAAGGCAAATATCGGCCATAGCCCCATCGGGGCGGCAGTTAAAGCCTGACAGTCTGTCGCCCCGATGGGGCTACTATTCTACTTGTCAATATATTTTACAGGGGTTCACTCTTGTGCAACATCGGCTGTACCTCAGCAATGTTCAAGTTACTTGACATTGCATTCGGCTTGCACGATGGTTGCACTTCGTTCCACCCCTGCCTATGCCCTGGCCAGCCCTAACGGGCTTTTGTTTGACAGTACTTTTGGTTCTTGGTTCTCGGTTCTCGGTTCTCATTATTAATTGTGTGTTGTTAATTGCCAAAACACATTTATATTACGAAAATGAAATTTTTTGGCATTTTTTTTGAAAAACCATGCAAATAATTAAGGATTATTATTAACTTTGCAGCATTATGGAATATTGTTTTCCGTATCGCTACAGTTTTTTATTGCTTTATTAAAATAAGTAAAGCCTATATATTAACCTGATAACTAATTAATTAATAACTTTTATACATTACGACTATGATTAAAAAACTACTCCTTCTGCTGATGGTCGCCATGGCGGCATTCAGCATCCAAGCAGCCACGAAGTATCAAATCAACGTGGGTAACGTGGAAGTCACCAGTGATAACAAGGACAACGTCAAGGGTGGTGACATCAAGTACTATACCCATGATGGCACTGTGACTTCAACACAATATTATGATGCATATGTAAAATATGATCCAAGTACTAACACCCTTACGCTCCGCAACATCTATATCAGCCGTGAGGGTAGTGGCAAATATGGTGTCCATAACAGGGATTGCTCGGGATTGAAGATTATTTTTGAAGGTTACAACTGTTACATCAATTCATACGATGCACCTGCTTTGAAACTCGAGAAATCCACCACACTTGAGAACGGCTACACCAAGACTGTGATCAGCAGCAGTCACAAAAGTGCCATTGAGATGGGTAGTTACTCTTACTACATCCAAGGCAGCAATGCTCAGGAATTCACAGTAAAAACACTGGGTACCGACTCACCCGACTGCCTCCACGGCAACGGTACTGGCTCCACAACGGTCTATTTTAGAGGTGCGAAAGTGATAATTCAAAGTGCCTATGGATATGGTCTGAACTCGTTCAAGGCCAATTTCGAGAAGAACAGCGACGTGACAATCAAAGCCAACAGCAAGAAGGCGAGCGTGAACAATGTCAGCATGTCGTTCTACACTTCCGGCGGCAAGATTCCTGCGGTTCTCTCACCGTATAGAGCTGAATATTCCAGCAGCAGCAATACCATCATTTATTACACCACAGGCGGTGCCATAAATGATCAGGATATCTACATCAGCGACCAGTATGCCGTTATCCTCAACTCAAATTACTTTCCTAACGTTAACTTCCGCGATGTTCTTTATTCACGGTATTTCCATAAAGGATATCTTACTGACAGCGACATCTCCTCTTTCACCTCACTCGATGTCAGTAGCACTGGTGTCACCGACCTGACAGGTATCAACTACTTCACCGCACTCACCTATCTGAATTGCTCCAATACTAACTTGACTTCGTTTAACATCTCCAAGCTCAGCAATCTTAAAACGCTTAACTGCGCCAACTGTAAGTTGACTGCGCTCGATGTCTCTGGCAATGGTCAACTGCAGTACCTGTATGCAAATGGCAACAAGATCACTTCGCTTTCGAATATCAACTCTTCCAATACAAAGCTGGTTGAAGTGGATCTTTCCGGCTCGAGCAATAATTTCGGCACTTTCCAGGCGGTGTCTTTCTCGTATTTGAAGTCAGTAAAGCTGCAGTACTGTCCTATAGCCACAGTTTCCATCCGTTACTGCCCACAATTGACCACAGTAGATTTTATGTATGCCGGTTATAATAATGGTAATTACGCAAGTGTCTATGTCCACGATAACAGCAATCTCACGTCACTTCTCGTAAAGAGTGCCAATATAAAAATACTCGATTGCAGAAACAACAAGCTTTCTTCGCTTGACCTCAGTGGCGGCACTACGAACCATCTGGAGGAGCTGTACTGCGGCAGCAACCAGCTCACATCACTTAGCGGGCCTATGCCTAACCTCAAGACCTTAGAATGTTACGGCAACAAGCTTACATCCTTGGACTTGACTAACTATTTCACAAAACTGGAAACGTTGAGCTGCTACAACAACCAGCTCACTTCGCTCAACATGAGCGGCTGCCCGTCACTGAAGACCTTGTGGTGCGATGACAACCAGCTCACCTCGCTCAGTAATTTGCCTAACTCCATCCAGTCAATCAACTGCAAGAACAACAAGTTCACCAGCTTGACAATTACAGGCAAGGGCGCCTTATATGAACTCTACTGTCAGAACAATGCTTCGCTTACCTCGCTCACTGCAAGCGGCAACGCCCTTGTCAGGCTTTATGCCTCTCAATGTCCTGCGCTACAAACAGTGGACTGCTCAAGCAATCAACTCGTCAACGGCTCCAGTTCAGGACTCGATCTTTATTCTTCAGACAACGTGACGACCCTGTATTGCTCCAACAATAAGTTTACAAGCCTTAACTTGACCAGTCAGACCAAACTGAGTTTACTGGATTGCCATAATAATCAGCTCACTTCGCTCAGTCTGCCATCTTCAGTAACTTCGGTCAATTGCGGAAACAACAAGTTCACCAGCTTGACAATCACAGGCAGAAGTGCGCTGAATACTCTGGACGTCAGCAACAATGCATCGCTGACATCGCTCAGTGCCAGGGACAACGCCTTGACCTCGGTCAATGTTTCGGGTTGCAGTGCCTTGAGCGAACTCTATTTGCAACACAACAATCTGGCCTCGCTATCGGTGCAGGGTTGCAATAAACTTCGTTATTTATATATCACCAGAAACAGAATCAATGGCAATGCGATGACGGCTCTGATTAACAGCATGCGCAACATACCAGAAACAGAGTCAGAAGGTCTCTTCGGAGTAATTGCCAAGAACTCTGGTTCTCCAGAATATAATGAAATTACAACCGAGCAGGTGAAAGCTGCACGTGCAAAACGCTGGATGCCGAAGGAAGCTATTGTTGATTCCAATGGTAACACAACATGGGTGGACATCCCCGAATCTAGTGGTGTGCTTGGCGACCTGAATGGCAACGGCTATGTTGACGTTGAAGACGTGAACGCTGCTATCAACATTCTACTCAAGAAGAAGACTATGGCCGACTATCCCGGCAACGGCGACATGGACGGCAACGGTTACATCGACGTTGAGGACGTCAATGCAATGATCAACATCATCCTCAAGCTGTAAGCTTCAAGAGCCAAGAACCGAGAATCAAGCCTCATTTGATATAAGAGAATTGACCCTCGTATGGTAAATTGATGAGCCGAGCCCCGTTAATCGAGGCTCGGCTCTCATTATCTCCTTAAGCTGAAGAGATCCGAAAGTTGGATACTATCACTACTACGGCACATCTACGAAGTGCCTACATTGAGAGTACATCCTTATCACACAGTGGGCTCCACACACATTCGAGGTGGAACCCACAATGTGTTTCGCACAACTTCAAGTCTAACGACTTGACTTTTCACTATTCTCTATAAACTATTTACTGGTTTTCCTAGACTCACTTTGAAGCCCGTAGGGCTGATAAGAGTATAGGCAGGAGTGGAGCCAAAGGCGGAACTCCTGCATCAATTAGCCAAATATAGGCAATAGCCCCATCGGGGCGACAGTTAGAAGCCTGACAGTCTGCCGCCCCGATGGGGCTACTATTTTCGTTTCAATATATTTTACAGGGGTTCACTCTCGTGCAACATCGGCTGCGCCTCAGCAATGTTCAAGTTTGCTTGACATTGCATTCGACTTGCACGATGGTTGCACTTCGTTTCACCCCTGCCTATGCCCTGTCCAGCCCTAACGGGCTTTTATTTGACAGAAAATAGCCCTCTCGGCTTTTGGCTTTGGTTGGCTTAATAACCTCCTTGGCTTCCCTGGCCACCACCTTGGTTGCCCTGGCCTTCGCCGGCACTGCTGCCGCCCACCACATCGTCGTTCTCAATGGTTTTGTCGGTCTTTTTGACTCGGGCATTGAGCGAACCGAAACGGTAACTGATTCTCAGGTTGAAGCTACGTTGCATGAACTCATAGTGGCCACGCCCCGTGTAATCTCCCTGCGTAGTGTATTGGTTGTAACTGCTATATTTCGGTGAGAACGGCCTCTGGGCGCTGATGTTGATAGTCAGGCGGTCCTCTTTTAGGAAGCTGCGTTGCAGACTGAATCCATAGAACCATGCGTGGCCTTCGTGGCTATATAGGTCTTCGGCGCCGCCGCCCCACTTGCCGCCATGAGCTGTAAGGCGCAGTTTCCAAGGCAGCTGCTGAGTGACCTGGGTATAGAAGAACGAAGCCCAGTATCCCTTGTTGGTCAGTCCCAGTGCGTCACTGTGGTAATAGTCGTGACCGATGTCACCGTTGAACATCATGCTCGTTTTGGCGGCAATCTGCCATTGGAAGAAGCCGTTCAGGCCTACATGGCGACGGGTGAGCGTGTTCTGGTAGGTGTCGATGTCCTTGCCGTCTTCCCTCCATCGGACGCCGGTGATTTCGTTGTTGCTCCACGAGAAGTTCGGTGCCACGTTGAACGTGAACTTCGGACCGATCTGCATGTATGTGATGCTGGTGGAGTAGTTGCGCGCACTTCCCAGGTGAGCGTTGCCGTAGTGGATGCTCGTGGGACCCTCGATCACTGCCGGGTTCAGATAACTGATACCTGGGCGGTTGATGCTGGTGGAGAATGCCCACTTCAGGCTGCGTGCAAAGTCAATCTGGTAGTTCAAGCTGGCGCTTGGCACCCAGTCGTTGAGTGTGCGGTGGAACGACTCCTGCGAACCGTCGGGATAGCTGGCCTTCAGGTAACTCCACTCATAGCGCAGACCGGCACGTGCCGTCCACTTGTCATGAGTATAGGTGTAGCTGAGATAGGCAGCACCTACCTGTGTGAGGTGCTTGAAGCGCGAGTCCAGTTCATCGAGAGTGGCATTGCCGCTAGCGTAGTTCATGGTAGTGTGGCTTGTGTTGGAACGATAGATATACTTCAATCCAGTCTCTATCTTGTGGCCCAGGGCGATGGGACGTGTCCAGTCGAGCTGCCAGGTGTGCTCCCAGAAACGCTCATTGCCTTTCTGTTTCATGAAGTCGTATGGCATGGGCGAGTTCCATCCGTCGGTGTATTGCGTCTCTTGATTTGTCTTGTTCAGGGTACTGGAGAGCATGTAGCTAGCGGTTATCACCTCGTTTTTACGCTGGGTGCGGTGCTGGTAGTCAAGACGTCCGTTTATATTATAATAATGGTTGCCCTCAGTGTTCAGGTGCTGTCCGAAACGATAGATAGGCTCACCTCCGGCAGCTGTCATCGTGGTCAAGGCGTCGCTGAAGCCGCCATAGTTATAATAGAATCCACCTACCGATGCAGTGATCAGGTTGAGCGTGTCGGCCTCGTAGCTTGCTTCAAGATTGCCATAGTGCACGTTCACTGATGCATCGCCTCCACTCATTGTGTGCAGAGTGTCGCCTGAAAGAGTATAGATTTGAGTCATGTCCTGAATCTGCTTGTTGGCATTGTGGCCACGATGCATCATGCCGTAGTTGAGGCTGGTAACCAGTTTGCCGTGCTGTGCGGTGACATAGGTGTTGGCATTCGGGCTGCCATAGATGTCGATGCCTGCGCTCACGGTACCTGTGGCACCGCTCATGCCGCTGGCATCCTTCATAACGATGTTGAGGATGGCAGTAACGCCCTCGGCATCATATTTCGCTCCGGGCTCGGTAATCACCTCGATGCGCTTGATCATGCTGGCCGGGATTGCCTTGAGCACTTCCTTGGGATTCTGAGAGATGCCTGGGTCGGGATGACCATTCTTATATATCTTGAATGCCGTGCCCCCCTTGACGCGGATGTTCTCCTCGCCATCGACGCTTACCAGAGGCACTTTGCGCAGCATGTCCATCGCTGTCTTGGTCTTGCTCTCTGAGTCGGCCTGTACGTCATAAGAAATGCGGTCTATCTCGGTTTTCACCAGCTGGCGCTGAGCAACCACTTCAAGGTCGCTAAGCTCCACGCTGAGCTGGATGTCGTCTATACTGTCGGGTACTTCCGTCACTTCCTGTGCTGTGGCGGTTAAAGATAATGCTGTAATAAGCAGTAATAATTTTCGTTGCATAGTTTGTACGTTTTGTTTGATGTTTTCTGTATAATAGACGCAATAGTTGTGCCGAAAGTTGCAGATTTTGCCGCTAAATAATGTTAAAATCTTATGTTAATTCATAATCGTAGCTAACCAACAGCAAGTTAGCGTGAGTTCTATGAAAGTAAGAAGATGAAGCACGACTCCCACTCTACGCAAGGGATACTCCTCAGTCGTTAAGCGACAGCTCCTCTATACTTAGAGGAGCAACTGTGTTTCAGCACTTTATTGGGAAGTGTAAACTTAACTATTAACTATTAACGCCCTCTATACCTGCCATTTGACAAAAGCCTCAATGGCTTCGTAGCTTGCCAATCCAAGCTTGCTGTACTGCTCGGCCATATCCTTGTTGCGGTCGATGCTGCGTTGCCAGCTCAGGCGGCCGTCGGCATAGTCGCGGAATGGAGCGTCATGGATTTGAGACTGATATTTAAGGATTGCGTCACGCTTCACGCGGAACTCCTCGGGACTCATCGGCACAGCCATCTCCACATGGTCGACGTCCCACTGTCCCCACTGTCCACGATAGAGCCATACGCGGCAGTCGCGCATGAACGGCTTGTCAGAAAGATTCTTTATCGCCATCAGCACGGCACTGATGGCAGGCAGGCGAGTGCCGTATGGGTCGGTGGTGTCGTCGGCAATGAAAATCTGGTGCGGCTCGATGCGTTCGATCAGCTTGGCAACCTGATTCACGTCTTCTTCGGTAATGCGCCCGCAGCCGTATGGGTCGCTGGAGAAGAAGGGCATGTTCATTTCATGGATGTTGTCATGCGACACTCCCATGTAGCTGCACGCCATGATGCCTTCGCAGCAGAATATCTGTCCCTTGATGAAACGCATGTAGGGAGCATCGGCATCGCCGGCATTCTTGCGAGCCATGGCCGTCTGTATGTCATCGTTGATGCGCTGCTGCTCCTTGGTCTTGTTGTCGTATAGGGTAGATAGCTTTTCATTGAGCATGATGGTGCGCATCAGGTCTTCGTCGCTTACGGCAACGTCACCGCTGGTAAGGAATGACACATGCACGTCGTGACCCTGCTGAACCAATCGGCGCAGTGTGCCGCCCATCGACACTACTACGTCGTCGGGGTGAGGACTGAAGGCAAGCACGCGCTTGGGATGAGGTGTGGCGCGCTCTGGCCGGTAAGTGTCGTCGGCGTTGGGCTTGCCGCCTGGCCAGCCAGTGATGGTGTGCTGGAGGTCGTTGAAAATGATGATGTTCACGTTATAGGCCGAACCGTATAGCGCAACAAGCTCGCTCAAACCATAGTCGTTGTAATCCTTGTTGGTGAGCTTGAGAATGGGCTTTTTAGTCTGTTTGCACAGCCATACTATTGCACGGCGGATGAGATATGGTGTCCATTCGCACGAAGTGACTTTCCACGGATAGCTGATGCGTGTAAGACGCGAGGCAGCCTCGAGATCGACAACCAGCTTGGCATCATGATGCATCTGGAGGAACGATGCCGGCACAACGTCGGTGACGCGGCCTTCGGTAGTGTTGAACACGGCTGGAGCACTGTCTTCGCCCCATGCCACGCTTATGATGTGACGGGCAGACATGAGGTTGCCTATACCCAACGTCACGGCGGTCACAGGTGTGTCATCGCACTGGAAGGCCTCGGCAACACGTGTGCGAGACTCATTTCCCAGCAACATAAGGCGACAAGTGGTGTTCATAGCCGAACCAGGCTCGTTGAAGGCCAACGAGCCGTTCTTCGTAAGCTCGCAAACCACCAGGTCAAGGCCACCGTTCTCGATTATTTCGGCCTCATAGGCCTTGCACAGTCTGTGTACGTTCTCCTTTGTCGCTTCGCGGCTGAAAGTGTGCACGTTGCCAGGCTCGATGTCAACCTTGCTGAACAGGCGTCGCTGCAAACGTGACATGGTGCTCTGTTCGCTGTCATAATCGACGTCGCCCAGACCCAACTCGCTGATGCTGTAGGCAATGACGTCGGCAAAGCTCACTTTGTCGGCAAAATACAGCTTTACAAGCTCGTCATATACATCCAGGGCGCATTTTCCGGCACCGAAGCCTATCACGCAGCGGCCGCGCTCACGTACCGTCTGCTCAATGATCTGAGCAATGTCTTTGGCGGCACTGGCGGCACCTTCGGCACGTGTCTTGGTGACTTGTGTGTTGACCTTCTCGCAACGGGTGAGCGAGGCCAGTTCTATCTCACTCTCAGGACAATAATAGCGGCTGGCAACCTGGTCCAGCTTGATGCGTGAGCTGATGTCGGTATTCATATTTATGGAGATGTTAGTCTAAATTTCACTTGTTGGTGCAAAGTTACTAATTTAATTGATAATAGACAATCGAATTTGATAATCTAAACAAACTTGAACACTAATAGAAATATTAGTGACAGTGAATTAAGGATGCGGAATTTGCTGTAAAACGATTCTGGCGTTGCAAAATTAGTTAAATAGTATCATTTTGTTGGCAATGTGAGTTTTTTTTCGGAATTTTGCATTTCTATGAGGTAATGAACCCATATATGATTATTAACGTAAAATATTATAATATGATGAAAAGATTAGTAACTTTGTTGTGTGGCGCTGCTATGACACTGGCAGCTATGGCTGTACCAGCCAATCCAATGCCCGTAGTCATGACTCAGCCCGATGGGACTAAGGTCACAGCAAGACTGTGTGGCGACGAATTCTACAGTTTCAGTACTACTTTGGACAATTACACCATTGTCCAGAATACAAGCGGAGCATGGGTGTATGCCATCAAGGACGGTGACAACCTCGTTGCTTCATCGGTCCTGGCACATGATGCCGGACAACGCTCTGCCGAGGAAATTGCATTGTTGGATTCCACCCCAAAGAGACTGACCAACAGGGCTGCTGTGGCTTCGTCAAAGCGTGCACGCATCGTTGCACAGGGACCCGCGTTTGCTTCAGGATTCGACCTGTCACAGTTCCGTGGTCTCATCATTCTCATTAAGCCTAAGGACACCCCATTCAGCATGGGAGACAATACCCCACAGTTCTATGACGAAATAGTTAACACCCCGAACTTCACTAAAGTGAGTTTCGGCAGCTATGGCAACTGGACCGGTAGCGTGCGTGACTATTTCTATGACAACTCGATGGGACAGTTCGAGCCTCAGTTCGACATCTACGGTCCTGTGGAAGTGTCCTACAATGCCCAGGAGTTCAAATCCGAAGGCCGCAAGGCTTTCCGCGAAGCGTTGTCGAAGCTGAACAGCACCATTAACTATGCTTTGTATGATGGCAACAACGACGGTTATGTGGATAATGTATGCTTCGTGGTGGCAGGTTATGGCTCACACGTGCAGGGTAATCCTTCAGGACTGTTGTGGCCTCACGAGAGCACTGGAATTGGTCAGGGCACCTACGATGGAAAGCGCATCGACAAGTATTCCTGCTCAACCGAGATGGGCGGTTCCTACGGATGGGCCCAGGTGGATGGAATCGGCACGTTCTGCCATGAGTTCACCCACGTGCTTGGACTTCCCGACTTCTATGATGCCGACTATGAAGAAAACGGACAGTCACATGACCCGGGTGAATGGGATATCATGGCAGGTGGCAGCTATCTCAACAATTCACGTACGCCGGCCGGTTACAGCATTTTCCAACGTTATGCACTCGGATTTGCTTCTCCCGTACGCATTTCAGGTGAAGGCTCTTATACTTTGAATCCTCTTGCTGAAAGCAATGAAGGCTACATACTTCGCACACCAGTCAACAAGGAATATTTCATGTTTGAAAACCGACAGAAAACATCTAAGTGGGACAGGTATCTTCCTGGCCATGGAATGATTGTTGCTCGTGTGGATTCTACCATCCCGGTAAGATGGGTGACCAATAAGGTCAACAACTATGCAAGCCATAACTGCTACGAACTGTTGAGAGCTGGAAACTCCACCTATGGTGCCCAGGCCAGCGACCCGTTCCCTGGAACTAACGGAACTCCAAATATCACCAATACATCAATCCCAAGTCTCCAGACCTGGAACGGCACCAACAACAACTACTCTATTATGAGCATCACTGAAACCAATGGCATAATCTCTTTCAATGTGGTTGTTGCGGGTGAAGAACAGGCAGTCATCGAGACTTTCGACAAGATTGCGCCTTCAACCGAGTCGCCGTATATCGCCGAAGGTGACATTGCCACCTGGAGACTGGCTCAGTGCCAGACCGACACGATCGAGGGCACAAACCTCGCCGTGGCAATGAAGAACCCAAGCGTGATACAGATGATGACTCCCATCTATTATAACATATATCAGGTAGCTTTCAACGTCACCAACACATCGACTGAAACAGCTAAACTCGGACTCCTGTATTCAACCGACAATGGTAGTAAATGGACTGCTGCTAAGACCACTTCGGGATCTGCTACTCATTCAGTAGGTAGGCTGGCGAATTTAATATCATACTGGAATGTTGAATTAGATAACACCCAGCCTGCAATGTTCCGCATCACAATGACTGGAGGAAGCAAGACGGCACCATGTAACATCGATAACTTCACAGTCTATTATAGTGGAGAGCCTGGAGGCCCCGGTCCACAAGAAGGTATACTGGGTGACTTCGACAATAACGGCATCATTGATGTTGAAGACGTTAATGCGGCCATCAACATCATCCTGAAGCTCAAGAGCGTTAGCGACTATCCCGGTAACGGCGACATGGACGGCAACGGCATCATCGATGTTGAAGACGTCAACGCTATTATTAATATCATCCTTAAATTGTAATTGTTATTGATAAGTAAAATGAAAAGAATATTATTTTTTCTGTTGAGCGCTGCAGCGCTGCTGGTGGCCAAGGCAGTACCGGCCGACCCGACACCAGTGCAAGTAACTCAGCCTGATGGCGAAACCGTCACCTTGAAACTGGTGGGCGACGAATTCTATCACTATAACATTACTACCGATGGATATACAGTAGTAAATTATAACGGACGATGGGAGTATGCTACTTTGAAGAACAACCGCTTGGCTCCTTCGGGCGTTTTGGCTCATGATGCCGTGAGACGCTCGGCCAATGAGCTGGCCTTCGTGGCTCAGTTGAAGAGATACACTACCGATCGGCAGGCCGTTTCAACAGCAAAGATAAACCGCACTAATCGTGACCGCAAACTGGCTCCAAGCAAAGAGCCGGTAGTGGATTACTCGAGTTTCCGCGGACTCATCGTGCTCATCAATTTCACCGACAAGGAATTCCAGATGGAAGATGCCCATGCGTTCTACGATGATATGATGAACACTCAGAACTATGAGGGCTTCAATTTCGATGGACGCTTTAACCCTTGCACAGGTAGTGTGCGCGACTACTTCCATGATCAATCAATGGGGCAGTTTGACCCTGTTTTCGATGTTGCAGGACCGGTGACCGTGCCATTCTCGGTGCGTGAGTGCGGAGAACACTATGACCAAGTGTTCAAGGCGGCACTCGATTCCATCGATAGTTTTGTCGACTTTACACAGTATGACTCCGATAACGATGGCGGTGTAGACATGGTATTCTTCCTTGTGGCAGGATATGCTGCAAGCTACCAAGGAAACAGCGAAGACTATCTGTGGCCGCACATGTCGTTTCTCTTTACATTTGATGAACAGACAGGATGGTGGAGTCCGTTGTTCTACGATAGCATGATGATGGGCCGCTATGCTTCTTCAACCGAGATTTACGGTTGGGAATCTTATGGTATGACTATGCCAAACGGTATAGGTACTGTGTGTCATGAGTTCAGCCACGTGCTGGGTCTTCCTGACCTATACGACACCGATTACGAGGAGCATGGACAGAGCAATGACCCGGGCGAATGGGACGTGATGGCTGGTGGCAGCTATGGAAACATGGGACGTACTCCGGTAGGCTACAGTCTCTGGGAGCGTTGGGAACTGGGATGGACAGAACCGGAACAAATGACACTGGGTGAGCATGAACTACATGCAATTGACCAAAGCAATACAGGTATTATCATGCAGTCGCCGGTCGATGAAGAGTTTTTCCTTTTTGAGAATCGCCAGAGAAACAAGTGGGACAGGTCGCTGCCTGGCCATGGAATGTTGGTTACTCGTGTGGATTACTCCAACCCCCGTGTATGGCGCGACAACTCTGTAAACTGTAACCCATCTCACAACTACTATGAACTGGTGCGTGCAGGGGGCGGTGCCGAAGCTACCGCATTCCCCGGCCCTACTGGAGCAACCAGCCTGACGGCAACCACTAATCCGGCTTTGATTACCTGGGCAGGTGTGCCTTGTGAGTGGGCTATTAAGAACATTGCCGAGAATGATAGAGTCATTACTTTCAACTGTCAGGAAGGAGAGCCGACAAAGTCGATTGTTGAAGACTTCGAAATAATGCCTGTTACTGATAATTTGAGTGAAAAGGGCATTGAAGGTCGCTTTGCCAACTGGGACTTTATCAATTCCAACGTAATGCAGAATAATGTCATCTTCGGAGATAATTCTTGCTCGATGGGTATGCCAGGTGCAATAAACATGGTAGACGATATAGATGCCGATATCTATATGATTTCAATTCAGGCTCGCAACGAATCATCTCAGGAATCTAAACTGCAACTGTATTACTCTCTTGATAAGGGCGGAACATGGAAAACTGTTTCGGCCATCGCGGTGAAAGGAAATACAACTGAAGAAATCAGGTGGCGCATCAACATGGAAAAGCCGGCCCGTTACCGTATTACACGTATTTCTGGCAACAAGAACGTGCCGCTGATAGTTGACGACTTTACTATCCACTACACTGGCGAGCTTAGACCAATCGCCGAAGGTCTCCTTGGAGACATTGACAACAGCGGTATCATCGATGTTGAAGACGTGAATGCAGCCATCAACATCATCCTCAAGATCAAGAACATGAGCGACTATCCCGGTAACGGCGATATGGATGGTAACGGTTACATCGACGTTGAAGATGTGAACGCTATAATTAATATTATTCTTAAATTGTAGTATAATTCAGGAATTGAAATGAAAAGAGTTTTATTTTTACTATTTTGCGTAGCGATTCTTTTGGTCGCTAAGGCAGTACCAGCCGACCCTACACCAGTACAGGTGACCCAGCCTGATGGCAAAACCGTTACCTTGAAACTGGTAGGTGATGAGTTCTATCATTTCACTACCACATTAGACGGATATACCGTAGTCAACAACCAAGGCCGTTGGGAGTATGCCACACTCAAGAGCAATCGTCTGGCGCCCACGGGCATGCTGGCACACGATGCCATGCATCGTTCGGCTGAAGAACGCGCATTTGTTAATGCATTGCAGAAAAGCATTACCGACCGTGAAGCTGTAACAAAGGCGCGTCAGGATCGCGCTAAACGTGACAGTAAACTGTCGTCGAGCAAAGAGCCTGTCGTGGACTATTCCACTTTCCGTGGCCTGATTGTGCTTATCAATTTCACCGACAAGGAATTCCAGATGTCAGGTGCCAACGAGTTCTACGATAGTATGATGAATACTGAGAACTACCAAGGTTTTAATTTCGACGGCAACTTCAACGAATGCACGGGCAGTGTGCGTGACTATTTCTCTGATAACTCGATGGGACAATTCAACCCCACATTTGACGTGGTGGGTCCTGTCCCGGTGCCTTATTCGGTGACTCAGGGCGGCAGTCAGTACAGCGAAATTTTCAGGTATGCTCTGGATTTAGTTGACGATTATGTTGATTTTTCTCAATATGATTCCAATAACGATGACATGATTGACATGGTATTCTTCCTTGTGGCTGGCTATGGAGCCAACTATAGTGGCAACAGCGGAAACTACCTGTGGCCTCACATGTCATATCTGTATGGCTACTCACCTGATTATGGTTGGTATTATCTGATGTATGATAATAAGTATATGGGGCGTTATGCCTCCTCCGTCGAGATTTATGGATGGGAATCTTTTGGAGACACTATGCCAAATGGCATTGGTACGATATGTCATGAGTTCAGCCATGTGCTGGGTTTGCCCGACCTGTACGACACCAACTATGCAGAAAATGGACAGAGTGATCATCCCGGAGGTTGGGACGTGATGGCTGGCGGCAGCTATGGCAATATTGGCCGCACCCCTGTGGGCTACAGTCTGTGGGAACGTTGGGAATTAGGATGGACAGAACCCGTAGAAATGTCCAACGGGAATCATGTAATGCAACCCCTCGATCAGAGCAATGCCGGTCTCATCATGCATTCGCCGGTTGAGGAAGAGTTTTTCCTGTTTGAGAACAGACAGAATAACAAGTGGGACAGCTGTTTGCCTGGCCACGGAATGTTGGTAACGCGAGTCGACTACTCTGATCTTGATGTTTGGAGCGCTAACGAGGTGAACTGTAACGCTGCACATAACTACTACGAACTGTTGCGCGCTGGTGGTGGTCAGGATGAGACAGCCTTCCCAGGTCCCTGTGAAGTCACAAGCCTATCGGCAACTACTACTCCGGCGGCTTTGGTCACCTGGGCAGGAGTACCTTGTGAGGGCGAACTTACCAACATTACTGAGAATGCTGGTATCATTTCTTTCAACTTCCAGGGACTGAATGCCGGTATCATAGGTGACGTGACCGGTGAAGGTGACGTTGACGTGAGTGACGTGAACGCAATCATCAACATTATCTTGAACAAGAAGACTCAAGATGATTATCCCGGCAATGCCGACATTACTGGAGAAGGAACTATTGACGTGAGCGATGTGAATGCGCTCATCAATATCATTTTGAATAAGTAACTCGGTTTGCTTGAATAACTCGGCAACTCGGAGGGTCATAGTTTCACCAATCGCCTCTTTAGAAGGTGAGTTGATGAAAACTGATAACTGAAGACTGAAAACTTGTATTAGCTTAACCGTGCCACAGCGAGGGTGAACAGACTCACTTTGACCTGTGGCACGGCTTGTATCTGTGCCACACAGGCTTCAAGAGTACTTCCTGTAGTAGCAACATCATCAACGATCAAGATGTGCTTCCCTTCGAGTTCTCGTTCCATACCCGGCACAAGGGCATATGCCCCCTTTATGTTCTCCCAACGCTCGAGTGCACTCTTGTGTGTCTGCGTTGAGTGACTGCGTATAGCTTTGAGTGCATGAACCACAGTGGCTCCGCTCACCTGTGCCACTCCTTGTGCTATGAAATCGCTTTGGTTATACCCACGCTTAGCTAACTTAGTGGCATGAAGTGGAACGGGTACTACTGCATCGATTCCAGACATGAGTTCAGGCATCTCTTTCGCTGCCATTGCTGCCAGCCATTGTCCCATTTGAGGCATATGGCGGTACTTGATGTCGTGGATGATATTTGAATAATTACTGCCTTTCTCATACCATATAAAACCTGAAGCATGTTCAATCGGAGCAGGGGTTTTGCCATAGAAAAGTTGCTCCATTTCATTCCCGTCTATGCTATGTAAGTCGGTACGGGGTAAATCAGAAAGACAACCTATGCACAGCCATTGCTCACTGGCAGTGAGTGCTTTGCCGCACACTGGACATGTACGCGGCATTACCACATCGAGTGCGGCTTGCAGCAGTTGTCTAATCTTCGCCATTGTTGTTCATGACTTCATCGGTACAGCGATAAGACAAGTCGGCTTCAAATCCACGACTGGCAGCAAACCTAAGCATTGCTGCACGTGCGAGCTGTCGTTCTCTGCTCTTCACGTAACGCCACTTGCCTTGCAGCAAGCGAATGAGCATGTCGTGGTAGTCATCATCGCATATCTGTTCCATAGCTTGGGCAATGGCATCATCGGCAATGCCCTTGCCGCGGAGCATAGCGCGTAGCTTTAAGCGCCCCCAGCCGTTATATAGGAACTTGTCGTGAACGTATGCATTAGCATAGCGCTGTTCATTGATGAACCCTTCGCGCTTCAAGTGCGCGATAATTTCATCGGCTTGCTCGGGCAAGTCGAGCCACGTGGCGAGCTTGGCGCGCACGTCACTCTCGCACTGCTCGCTGCGACTGCACAGTGTGGCTGCCCGGCTCAGTGCTTTTTGGCGGTCCATATTCAAGAGTTTGGGTTTAGAGTGCAGCGTAGGGCAGTTGTGCAAGCATCTCGCCGAACTTATCGGCGGCCTCTTTAAGCTGCTTGTTCACCATGGCACGCAGGAAAGGCGGCAGATCCAGATCCAGCTCAGCAACGCTCTCAGTTTCGCCATTTCCCAAGTCGGCCAGATTGATGCACATGTTGAATCCCACAGGCGACTGGGCAGCGGTATATACAATGCGATTGGGTATACTGCATTTTTCGTGGTCAACAACGAGTCGCAACTGACCCATGGGCGACTCAATGGCGATGGCATCGTCTTCGAGCTGCACCTTGTCCATGTTGGCGAGTGCTTCTTCGGGCAGCTTGTCTCGGTTGGCATCTATGTGTGCCTTGAAGACTGTCGGTGATGAAAGTTTGGAATAAATAGTATTTATGTCACAGGCTATGCGTTGTGCTTTACTTTTATAGGTTTCCATTTTGTGTGGTTTTAATCGTGTGTTAGTCAATTTTATTGGAGGCCGTCCAATGCGCTGGTTCTTTGTGCCATTGCTGCAAGGTGATGATGTCGCTTTCCTTGATGTACTGACTGTCGACGGCGGCCTTGATCATTGCCGAGTAGTTGCATATCGACAACAATGGGATTCCAGCCTTCTTGAATGCTTCGGCAGCCATGGGGAATTGGTAGTCAAACATTACTACCATACCCAGCACCTCGCCACCAGCTTCGGCAATTGCCTGTGAAGCCTTCAGGCAGTTGGAGCCTGTTGAAATCAGGTCTTCAACCACTACAACTTTTTGTCCAAGCTTGATGTCTCCTTCAATGAGGTTTTCCAGACCGTGGTCTTTTGGGGTGTCGCGTACATAGACGAACGGAAGACCCAAAGTGTCGGCCACGAGTGCACCTTGTGCAATAGCTCCGGTGGCTACGCTGGCAATCAGCTCTACGTCACCGTAGTTCTCCATTATCAGGCGCGACAGCTCCACCTTGATGAAATTACGTATGTCGGGGTACGACAGCGTGAGTCGCATGTCGGTATATATGGGTGAATTCCAACCCGAAGCCCACACAAAGGGGTTGTCGGGCTGCAATTTGATGGCACTTATGCGTAATAGTCGTTCGGCAATTTGAATGTCAATCTGTTTCATGAATAAGTACGATTAATAGTGTAGGGTTAATTTAGGATGCAAAGTTACAAAAATGAGTGAGTATTTTCACTCAATGTACATATAAATGCAATTATTTTTTATGCTAAAAAAAACTAATGGTGGTGGAGTTGAGAATGTTTTTAGCTAACTTCGCTGCCATGAAGAAAGGATTGGTACTCGAAGGCGGTGCCATGCGTGGCATGTACACCTGCGGAATAATGGACGTGATGATGGAAGCCGGCATCGTGCCCGACGGCATTGTGGGCGTGTCGGCCGGTGCTGCATTCGGCTGTAACTACAAGTCGGGGCAGGCTGGTCGTGCCCTTCGCTACAACCTGCGTTTTGCCGGCGACCGCCGCTATTCGGGCGTATGGTCGCTGCTCACCACGGGCGACTACTATAATGCAAAGTTTGCCTATCACATCGTTCCCACACAGTATGACATCTTTGATGCCGAGGCATTTGCCTCAAGTCCCATCGAATTTACTTTGGTGTGCACAGATGTACTTACGGGTAAACCGGTCTATCACCAATGCACTGAAGCCGATTATGACTGTCTGGAATGGATCAGGGCTTCGTCATCATTGCCACTGGTGGCTCGCATAGTGAATGTGGGCGGGTATAAACTGCTTGATGGCGGCATATCCGATTCCGTCCCACTGCAATATTTCCAGAATCTTGGTTATGGCAAAAATGTAGTGATTCTCACGAGGCCTGAAGGATATGTAAAAGGTCCGTCGTCAATCACGCATCTGGTGCGGATAATGTATCGGCGCTATCCCAATCTGGTGAATGCTGTGGCGCATCGCCATGAGATGTATAATGCCCAATTAGAATATGTGGCACAGGAAGAAGCGGCAGGTAGGGCTTTCGTGTTCCGCCCAAATCCTCCGCTTGAAATTGGGCATGTTTGTGACGACTGTGACGTGCTTCAGCGTACATACGATCAAGGGCGCCAACACGCTCTTTCACGCCTTGACGCCCTTATCCATTTCATCCATAATTAACCATAAACTTATTATACTCATTTCTCAATCGTAAAAATGTGTGGGCAACAAGTTTATATTCAATTATATTGAAATGCCTGGAAGTGTTTAACTTAACTATCTTGAATATGTTGGAAGTGTCGAAGACCATGTAAACAACCTTCTCAAGGTATTTACATGGTCTTTGACAGTAGTTAGAAGGGTGTCCGAAAATAACTTTAAAAAGTAACTTTATTAGTAGTATTATGTATTAAGAAGTCAATCAATAAATTATAACTATGATACACCCCTTGCCAAATCGACTGCCTGTAAAAGTCAATCCCAGTTGTTAAAAGTCAATAGTGTACGAAACGTCTCCATATCCAGAAGCCTTTGTTACAAACGGCTCCTGTCCTCTACAACAATAAATTGTAATTGCATTACCTGCGGATGCATTACAGTGTGCTTTGAAACCTTTTGCTACAGGACCTATAGTTCTTGTTAATAACGTTCCAATATTTCCAGTTTGAAGTTGTACTTCGTTGTTATTCTCATCTATTAGCGTTACGGTTGATAAACTTCCATAAATACCGCGAACTTCATATTTAATATAATAGTCTTTATATTCGGGTTCGTCATTACCACAACTAGAAAAAATAACAATAACAATTAGTGTAAAGATAACACTTACAAACTTGAATAAAGACTGTCTTTTCATATTCTCAAATTATTAATTTACGTAAGATTATTTATTACTCATAGATGAAACGGAATCAATAATTGAAGCTGCTGCCACCCAGGAACTCACGCAGAAGACTGGTACTTGGAATGTCGGTTTCAGCAAGCGGCTCAAAGTAATTCAAAAAACGCAGTAACCGATTAGCCTCGGAATATTCGGGTGCATTCGACGGCACTTGACGTAACAGAGGCACCGCTTCGGCCTTTATAGCTGCCAATTCAAAAATCAACGATGAGTTAAACGTAGCATCGGCGTTTTCTTGATATGGGAATATCCACTTAGATTCACCACGGCGCACGCTGCCCCAGCGAGCAATAGTGCTTTTGGCATCGGAGCCACGATACTTTGCATCACGGATAATACGGCGCAGCAATCGGTTGTCAGTAGTTGGCACCCAGTTGTGGTCGTCAATGTTGAGAGTGGTGAGAGCACTCACATAGAGACGGAACTTCAACTTTTCAGGAATCTGCTTAGTGAGTTCGGGGTTCAACCCATGAATGCCTTCGATAAGCAAGATTTCATTTTCTTTGAGTTGAAGTTTGTTGCCTCGATATTCGCGTTGCCCAGTAGTGAAGTTATAGGTAGGCATCTCCACTTCCTTGCCGGCAATAAGGTCATTAAGATCCTTGTTGAACTGCTCCAGGTCGAGGGCGTAAAGCGATTCGTAATCGTAGTCACCAGTCTCGTCGCGAGGCGTGCGGTCACGATTCACGAAATAATTATCCAGTTCTATTACCTTCGGGAATATATAATTGGTTACCAACTGAATGGCTAGGCGTTTACTCGAAGTGGTTTTGCCGCTTGACGACGGACCGGCAATGAGCACGATGCGGGCACCACCCTTGTGGAAACGCTTGGCGATGTCGCTGGCTATGCTATCAAACATTTTGTTATGCAGTGCTTCGGCCACGTTAATAAGCAGTGGGACACCCTTGCTGTTTACTACTTGGTTAAGTTTGCCAACGTCATCAATGCCAATCACGTCGTTAAACACCTTGTGGTCGGTAAATGCCTTGAACATCTTGGGCATTTTGATGAGTGGGTTAACGACCGACGGATCGTTGGATGACGGTGGCAGCAAGAGCATTCCGGTCTCGTAAGGAATCAAGTCAAAGACCTGAAGCATTCCGGTACGAGGCACCAATGGGCCATAGAAACTATCGATAATGTCATCGAGCTTGTAAAAGACGGTATAGAGTTCCTTGACAGTACTCAGCAGTCGCACCTTGTCTTCGAGTCCTTGTTGGCGGAACATCTCAATCACGTCGGTGGTGAGGCGCTCGCGGCGCTTGAAAGGGATGTCCATCTCCACAATCTCTTGCATGCGCTTTTTGATGGCGGCAATTGTTTTCTTGTTGAGCATGTCTTCGTTGTGCTTGAGCTGACAATAGAATCCTCCTGAGATGGAGTGCTCGATGCGAAGACGTTTGCCGGGATACAGGTCGTTGATGGCCTTGTATAGCACCATGCACAGCGAGCGCACGTAGGCACGCTGGCCAAACACGTTCTCAATGCCTATAAATTCAACGTGCTTTGGGCCATAGACACGGTAAGTCAGGTCTTCGACCTTGTTGTTGACTAGGGCACATAGTGGATTGATGGGAATACGGGCTTTAAGGCTGCGGTAGATGCTACCCAGAGCTTCTCCGCCATCAACGGGAATGTATTCCTCTGTATTTTTGCAATAAATTTTAAGTTCTTCTTCTATCATTAGTGCTTCTGAAAAAGGTTGTTTTGATTATTTTCTTGGAACTCTGGTAATGGGTTGTGCATAGGAACGGTTCATGAAATAGATAAGGTTGACAATGCCCTGGTTGTAACCCATCGATATTGCAGGGCCGGCCTCGCTGATAAAGATGTCGTTGCCTTCAAGAACGAAGCCACGTGTACCTAAGGTAGCACTCACTTTATCTATGATTTCCTGTTCGGTCTTTAATCCACAATGCGATACGTTCAGCCCAATATTGACTGCCATTACGCGGGCATCAAGATTGAATGTCGGCATTTCTTCGGCAGATGGTGATGAGGCAATATAGTTATTGAATGAATAACGTACCCGGAACGGGTCTTGCGGTATCGTCAGCGAGTTCATGCCGTTATATTCGTTGGGGTCATCTCCTACAAGTGAATTCATGTCCATCAAGGTCGTCTTGGGCGATGCGCCGCAGCACTCATCTGGACTAACCATCATCAGCAGGGATGCTGCCGCAAGGTCGGTGTCAATGAATCCACGGGCGGCTTGAAGCGCTTCGATGCTTCCGTGAACGTGGATGAACTTCTCTTTCCCGACCAACTGTCCTTTTCGGTCAACAATCTGGCACACCGAGTCGGTGACGGCGATGTAACGGTCGGCTGAGATGTCGACTAGGCGGTCCCATTTTATTGGGATGAGCACTTGGCTCTTGTTGTCAACAAGTCCCATCTTGCCGTCTTTGTTCACTATGAAGAAGTTGGCAGCGGTACGGATATAGTCGCTATAGCCCGCCTTGTCAACCGCTTCGTGGTCGTTGTTGGGATTAGGCACTTCTTTGCCTTTCTCGTTCAGGCACACGATAGAGTCTCCCTTTAGAACAGGAAGAACGCCGCTGACGAAGAAGGGCTGGATAATGCGGTAGTCCTTAGTGCTTGCATGGAAAAGCTCTGTGCCTTTCTTGTCTATGATTGAGAAGTTTATAGTCGAGTCACTCGATTGGTTTGCATCGACTACCACGGCAAAGCTGCCGTGAAGGAAAGCATTTGCGTTCGCATAACGTGCCGAAATTACAGTGTCGCCGCGTTCGTCGATATAGCCCCACAGGCCGTCATCGGTCTGATATGCTGCCCGTCCGTTGCTGAACATGGAACATTGGGCTATGTTGCGAGGAAGCGTGTTCACCACTTCACACTTGGTGTTTATCACCATGAGAGGCTCACCCCTGAGACTCACCACGGCAAGACCATTGTCTGCAAACGAGGTCACAGAGCCATAGCTCTCTTTGTTCACAGGAGTCTTGGGATTTGATACGTTGTAGAAATCATAGGTACCATTGTCGTTCATTACATAATACATGTCGCTGACAACTGCACTCGGGGCGTTAGTATAGGCATCGCGGGCAACGATCTCGCCCGTTTCAAGGTCCAGTATGCTCCATTTCTGGCTACCTACGAGTTGAACCGGCAGGTATTTTGCGTGATAGCTATATTCGTCGCTGCTGTTGCATGCAGCAAGGCAGGTAACTAGCAAGGCACATATAAGTATTCGTGAAATCGCTTTCATGTCTGTAAATTTTGATGCAAAAATACTATTTATTTCTCAAAGTATCCATATCACAGTATAATAATTTGACGCATTGCATGAGAGGCAGAAAATGCCGGTACTGAGGAAGACGTTCCGAGTACCGGCATGTATTGATGTGTGTTTACTGTAGTTTAGCCCAATATCTTCGCAAAGTCGGTCTTGCGCATGTCGCCAGTCTTGGCGAGTGCGCTGTGGAATGCGAGTGCAATATCGGGATTCATAAGGATGTGACCGCCGCTCTTGCACATCTTCAGATATTCGCGCAGCAATGGGCGATATACTGGGTGTGCGGCATGCTCGATGATTTCCTCGGCACCCTGGATTGGGTCTTTGAAGCGGAGGTCGGCCACGCCCTGGTCGGTAACGATAATGTCCACCGAGTGACAGGTGTGGTCAACGTGGCTTACCATAGGCACGATGGTGCTGATGCAGTCATCTTTCTTGATGCTTGGGCACAGGAAGATGCTAGTGTAGGCGTTGCGGGTGAAGTCGCCGCTGCCGCCGATGCCGTTCATCAGGCGTGTGCCGCTCACGTGCGAAGAGTTGATGTTGCCGAAGATATCGGCCTCGATTGCGGTATTCATTGATACCACGCCGATACGGCGAATAACCTCTGGATTATTGCTGATTTCGCTGGGGCGCATGAGCAGACGGTCATGAAGTTCTGGTTTGTTGAAGAACTCCATCATTGCTTCGCGAGAGAATGTCATAGAGCAAGTAGAGGCGAACTTGCAGTGTCCGCTCTCAAGCAGTTTGAGAACGCTGTCTTGCACGACTTCAGTGTACATCTCGAAGGGAGGAATTTCGTCACTGTGTTCCAGTGCATCGAGCACGGCGTTGGCGATGTTGCCCACACCGCTCTGGATAGGAAGGAACGACTTTGGCATACGACCCTGGCGCATCTCGTTAACGAGGAATTCGCACACGTTCTCACCGATTTTGCGTGTCACGTCATCTACGGGCGTAAACTTACTTACAAGGCCTAAAGGTTCGGAGGTGCGAACCACGCCAATCACCTTCTTGGGGTCGACATGTGCAGTTGGCTTTCCGGCACGGTCGCTGGCTTTGTAGATGGGTATCTCGCGGCGGGTGGGAGGATCCAGTGGCACATAGATGTCGTGCAGGCCATGGATGCTTTCAGGCAGCTGGTCGTTGATTTCGATGATTACCTTATCGGCAACCTGCAGCCAAGTGGGGGTGTTGCCAACGGCGGTACCTAGGACGAGTTCACCGTCATCGGTAATGCTTTGTACCTCAACGATGGCAACGTGCATCTTGCCGTAATATCCATAACGGAACTCCTGCGAGAGCTCACTCAGGTGACGGTCATTATAGTGCACCTCGCCGGCGTTGATGCGGTTGCGAAGTTCGCCTAGCGATTGATAGGGTGTGCGATAGTTGAGAGCTCCGGCGCGCGAAAGTTCACCGTCGGTGGGGTCATTGGTCGATGCACCACTGAAAATGTTCACTTTGAACTCACGGCCTGCCTCATGTTCGCGGCGAGCTTTCTCGGCGATGGCGGCGGGCACCTTCTTTGGGCAACCAGGTGCGGTGAATCCTGATACACCAATGGTATAGCCATTCTGTACAAATTCGGCAGCCTCTTCGGCTGTAAGAATAGGATAAATCATTTCCTTATACTTTTTTAAGTTATTAAGTCAATTCTGAGCAGCAGGGTTGTGAGGCCTATTCAGACTAATAGCCTTGCTGTTTTCAAAAAACTCTGCAAAATTAGTAAAAATGCTTATTGCACACAAGCCATTCACTAAAAAAGTACTTCACCCAAACTACTGTGCAACTTGAGTGTTGGCAGGCTCGGCTGACGGTGCTGCGATTTCTATGGGCTGGTCGCTGATGATGTGTATGTCACGTTGTGGGAATGGAATTGCTACACCGTTCTCGTTCAGTACTTCGTAGATTGCTTCTTTGATGCGGGCAATGTCGGTAAGACGAGTGGCGACGGGAGTCCACAGCACTACTTGCAGGTCTACGCTGTTGTCGCCAAAGTTGTCAAACAGAACCTGGATGCCTTTCTTCTTGTCGTAGCAGTTGAGTGCGCCGACTTTCTCAATAATCAAGTTTCGCACCTTGTCAACGTGCGAACCGTAGGCGATGCCCACACTAACCTGGGCGAGCTCGTAGCCGTGGTTTTTAGTCATGTTTTTGAAATTCTTGCTGAATAACTGGCTATTCAGGAAGGCAATTATCGAGCCGTCAAGCGTCTCCACCATCGTACTTTGGTAGTTGATGTTCGTCACTCGGCCACGGATACCGTCGCACTCAATCATGTCACCTATCTTCACACGTCCGCTCATCAGCGACAGGCCGTAGAACAAGTTTTCCAGAGTGTCTTTCATAGCGAAACCAATACCGGTTGACAAACCTGTCAGAATAAGCGTGATTCCTGCACGGTTAACGTGAAGTGTCACCAGTACGATATAGATGTAAATACCCCATCCTAGGTATTTCATCAGGTTCATGCTCAGTGACACGGCTTTATTCTTGGTTTTTGTCTTGTGCTCCTTCCACAGGATGTAGCTGTGTATGCACAGATAGATAAGATAGTGGAAGACAAATCCCAGTGCAACGAGTGCAATGATACGTTCCAGAGATATTACTATGACATCGGGAATGTTGACGAATTTGTGGGTGAAAAGTGTCTCGCACCATTCCGTAAGGTCAAACACTCGTGCTGCCCAGTATATTGATGCGGCAACGCTGATTGTAGCAGCAATGGGAATCACCATCTTGTAAATGGCATCATAGAACCACGTATGGCGGATGTCGGCTTCAGCGGAAATGTGGTTCGACTCATAGCGATGGAGCAAGTCGTAGAGGAACGTGATTCCCTGAATCATCGTTAACTGGATAATCCACCAGATCAGAACTTGAACGCTCATCAACGTATATCCGAACCAAGCCATGATGAGCGCCACTACCATGGCAAGCAGCGATATCCAGGTGTAGAATTGGTCGCTGCGAGGCATGCGGCTGTTGTGGCGTTTGATGACCCACCACTGCCAGATTGTGCACACAAGCAGAATGATGGGGAAGGTGATATTTACTATTGTGTTGGGCATGAATGTGATGCGATAGATGAACACCACTAGGCCCACTACTGTGATGGGTGTGTAAAGAATCAAGCCGCTTTTCACGCTGTCTCCATCCAGTCGAATGATAAGCGACAGCATGATGGCTACAAGCAGCCATGCATATTCACTCAGCAGGCGTGAGGCCATTATCATGAAGTTGTGGTCTTTTAGCGTGAGCGAGATAATGAGAGTGGCAATGGCAAATACTGCTGCGCTGGTTGCAATGATGATGCAAGTACGCTTCTTCTTGAATTCTTCTGTAACATACTTACGTGGAATCAGGAATCGCACTACCACCGTACTGAGAATGCCAGACAATACAATGTAAAATATGATGAACAAAAACAGGAATAACACCAGGTTGCCTCGCCATTCACTGCGGGTCTTACCTGTCGGGATATACTTGTTGTTAAGGTCGATTTGCGCCTGATGCCAGTATCGTGGCAACGCCGACAAAATGGAAAAGTACGACTGGTCACCGTTGATGAACACGCTGCGGCGAATGTCATCATAGGCTTTGAGAGCGAAGCTGTTCAGTTCTTTTGCCTTTGCAAGAACTTGTTTTGAACGTTCTTGAGTCTTTTCAATTTGTATTTGCTGCACCGCCATGTCGTGCGCAATCTGGTTGGCCAGCAATATACAGCTGTCACGGTCGATCACAGCCTGAGGGGTGGTGAGGAGAACGTCTGGAATTTTTTCCAAAGAGTTGACGAGTTGCAGATATTGCTTTACCTGGTCGTTATATTTCTTGGCAAAGACCTCAAAAGGAAGCATTCGGCTTTGCATGTTGTCGTGGAGAGCCGTCGCCTCGCTGCACGCATATGCAAGATCAAACACATAGTCACTTTTCTGTGAGTAGAGCATCAGCTCTATCTGGTGACTTCGGTCCATCACCTGAATCATCATCTTATCATAGCGCTTGCTCATGTCGTTGAATCGCGACATGCGCTCTACCTGTTCGTTGTGAGTCATGGTGAGCTCGGAGCATAGAACGCTCAGTGCATTTCCCATGTCTTGTTCTTTGAGCACTGCACCGCAGTCGAAGTTCGACAGTATTATTACGGCAATAATGAAAAAGTATTTCTTGAGAGCCATTTTACTTTCTTGTATTTGATTAGGCGTCGCAAAATTACGTTTTTTTAGGTTCTAAAACGCTAATCGGCAGCAAAAAATAAGCAAAAAGTGAATTATGGCACGAAAATTGCCTACTACATTTGCACTTTAGTGAGTTTTTTATTGTAATTTCGTGCCGTTTAACTAAACACAAACTTAGAAATGTCAACCTATACCGTTACCGACCCAAAGAAAGTTACCACTAAGAGAATCACCGATATGATGCAGGCAGGAGAGAAGATTGCCATGCTCACGTCATATGACTACACAATGGCGTCACTCGTCGACCAGGCTGGAATCGACATCATTTTGGTGGGAGACAGCGCATCAAATGTTATGCAAGGTAATGCTACTACCATACCAATCACTATAGATGACATGATTGTCTATGGACGTACTGTGGCTCGTGCCGCAAAACGCGCAATGGTGATTGTGGACATGCCTTTCGGCACCTATCAGGGCGACCCCATTGAGGCTCAGCAGAATGCAGTGCGCATCATGCGCGAGACTGGTGCCGACGGTGTCAAGCTCGAGGGCGGACGGGAAATGCGTGGTGCCATCGAGATGATTCTGCGTGCAGGAATACCGGTCATGGGACACCTGGGACTAACACCACAGTCAATCAACAAGTTCGGCACTTATGCCACTCGTGCAACTGGTGAGACCGAGGCGTTGCGGCTTATCAGCGATGCACGCGTGCTTGAGGAAGTTGGATGTTTTGCCGTCGTGCTGGAGAAAATCCCTGCTACACTTGCAGCAAAGGTGACCGATACAATCAATATTCCCACTATTGGAATAGGAGCGGGACCTGCGACCGATGGACAGGTACTGGTCGTTCACGACATGCTAGGACTGAACACAGCTTTTAAACCTAAGTTCCTGCGTCTTTATAACAACCTTGGGGAGCAAATCGTAGATAGTGTAGGGAACTACATCATCGATGTCAAGCGTGGCGACTTCCCAAACGAGAACGAACAGTACTGATCACATTCCGTTTTATGCCAATCCCAGTTGGAAATCTTTGATAAATGACTTGAACTGGGGATTGTGTTGCTTGATTTCCTCAACTATCTCACGGGGAGTATATATTTTCTTCTCAGGTTTCGACTCATTTAACCTGATTTCCAAGGCTAGCATGTCATTTTTCACGGCATTGCGCAGATATTCCATGATTGCAGGTTTGCTGCCTTCCATGAACGTCACCTGTGCTTGGCTAGTCAGCTCAATGAAATACTGAGTGTCGCTCTCGTTCTGTGGTTCTGACGAGGTCATCGCGCTCACTACCAATTTCTCGTGAGGATGATCCTTTATATACTGTTTCCAGGCAACCAGTACCTGTTCTTTGGTGAATGGCTCACGCCGCACGCCTTTCGTATCTGCCGTTTCAGGCCGTTTGTCTTCGTTGGCAGGAGAAACTTTCTTGTTGACGTATATCCGTGAACTTATGGCCTGAGCTTGAGGCTTTACTCGATGTTCTGAAGCCATCACTCTAGGCTGAGGCTCTGAAACCACCTGGGGCTGTGGTATACTTTGTGCGTATGTAGATGTGGGCGTAGGCGCAGGAGCGGCTTGTGCAGGAGCGGCTTGTGCAGGGGTCGGCTGCGACGCAGGTGGCGTAATCTTCCGCAGTGGAGGAGTGGAAGGGGTAGCAACTGGTGCCGGAGTGGGAACCATTATCTGGCAAAGCTTCACCAGTGTCAGTTCCACTATAAGCTGCTTGTTTGTAGCATTGCGGTAGTTTAGGTCGCAGGTGTTGCAGAGGTCTAATGCACGGTAGAAAAATCCAGCTGGCAACTTCGCTGCTTGTTGCACATAGCGTTCGCTCACTTCCTCGTTCATCTCAAGCAATGTCTTGGTCGAAGGAGTACTGGCCACCATCAGGTCGCGTAGGTGCTGGGCAAGGCCGTTGATGAAAAACTGCGAGTCGAAGCCCTTATCTCGTATTTCCTTATAAATAAGCAAAGATTGGGGCACATCACCTGTCAGGCAGCATTCCACCACTCGGAAATAGTAGTCATAGTCAAGCACGTTCAGGTTTTCAATCGTACTCTGGTATGTGATGTTGCCTTCGCTTGATGCCGTCACCTGGTCGAATATTGACAAGGCATCACGCATACCGCCGTCTGCTTTCTGGGCGATGATGTTCAGTGCGGCAGGTTCAGCCTTGATATTCTCCACCTCACATATGCGTTCCAATTGCTTTACTATGTCGGGAACGGTGATGCGGGTGAAGTCGTAAATCTGGCAGCGCGACAGAATAGTAGGGATTATTTTCTGCTTCTCGGTAGTAGCCAGGATGAAGATTGCATATTCAGGCGGCTCCTCAAGAGTCTTCAGAAATGCGTTGAACGCTGCCTGAGACAGCATGTGAACCTCATCGATGATATATACCTTGTACTTACCTGTGTGGGGCGGAATGAGAACTTGACCGTTAAGTTCTCGGATGTCATCCACGCCATTGTTGCTCGCGGCGTCCAGCTCTACGATGTTGAACGAACTCTGTTCATTGAAAGCACGGCACGATTCACACTCATTGCAGGCCTCACCGTCAGCAGTAATGTTCGTGCAGTTGATTGTCTTCGCAAAGATGCGGGCGCATGTAGTCTTACCCACGCCGCGAGGTCCGCAGAACAGGTAAGCATGTGCCAGACGACCACTGGCAATAGATGTCTTAAGCGTGTGGGTGAGAGCCTCTTGGCCTACCACGGTGTTGAATGTTGAAGGGCGGTATTTGCGTGCCGATACTATGTATTTATCCTGTGACATATATTCAATGTTGAGCTGTTGTCTTTAGTTTGCAAAGTTACGAATTAATTGTGATAGATACAAAATGCAGGATTCCTTTTCATCAGTCGTTGTCGGCACTGGCATTGCCGAAGTTTACTGTACGGCCGTTGGTTCTATCCGACATCTTTGCCTGTTCCCGCAATTTCTTTTCTTTTTCACGTGCTTTTTTCTCTTGCTCGCGTTGAAGCTTTTCTCTTTCACGAGCCTCCTTCTTCGCTTGCTTTAGTGCTTCTTTCTCTGCCTTTTCACGTGCACGTTTCTCGGCTTTCGACTCTGAATTCTTCGGTGGTTTCTCGCTCATGCCGCCTCCGGTAGCAGCGACAGTTGAAGCGGATGCAAACGACGCATCTAACTCGTGCAGACGATACTGTTCGATAATGCCAATAAGTTTCTGCGGATAGGCAGGGTCTTCGGCATAACCGCATTCACGAAGGCCTTCAGCCCAGCCGCGGTAGTCGGTGATTTCCAACTCATATAGCTTGCCGTAGCGCTTGCTCTTCAGGAAACGTGCATGGTCCAGGAATGAGTCTTCGGGTGCTCCGTATTTACGATAACACGACATGTTGGTCGAGTCGCCGTAGCACAGTACCTCGCCTTTCCAGTTGAAGTCCTTTATGCCGAAGTGGTTGTTACCATTTTTCGCGAGCCCACTTTTGCCAGCTCGACTTTCCAAAAGTCCTTGTGCCAAGGTTATGCTGGCGGGAATTCCGAATACCTGCTGATGTTGTAACGCTGTGGCTCGATATTGTTCGATATATGCTTGATAATCGGCTCTAACGGCCTGACTATAGCCATTAAATGTGAAAAAAACATACAAAAACAGGCAAAACGTCGCTTTTTGTTTGCTGCTAAAAAATTTATCAATAATTTTGCATGGATTAATCATATTATCTGGATAATTATGGTCGAGAAAAAAATCACTACAAAGATACAAGTAATAAATTACACTGAACTAACTGAAACAGAAAAAAAACTTGTAGAATTGTCAAAAGAGGCCACTCAGAATAGCTATACCCCTTACAGCCATTTCAACGTAGGGGCTGCTCTGCTGCTTGAAAACGGTGAGATGATCAAGGGTTCCAATCAGGAAAACGCTGCATTTGCCGGCATTTGTGCCGAAAGGAGTGCTTTCTACAATGCAGGTGCCAATTATCCTGGTGTGGATATAGTGATGGTGGCTATTGCAGCTTTCCATAACGGAGAATTCGTTGAAGACCCCTGCTCGCCTTGTGGAATGTGCAGACAGGCTATGCTCGAGTTTGAGAAAAACACCAAGAAGCCAATTCAAGTGTTGCTCGTTGGCAGGGAACAGGTCTATCGTGTTGATAGCATCTCAGCGTTGTTGCCATTGAGTTTCAAGGAATTCTGATTATAGCAATGATTCTCCAAATCACTCTTCTAGTACTGGGCATATTGTGCCTGTTTGCATCGTTGATAATGCTGTTTTATCCCAGATGGGTGCCGGCTGCGGTTCCGGCATTCGTGGGTCTGTTGTTATTGCATTGGAGCTACTTCATTGCTGTGCCGCTTGGTACTTTCTTATTCTGGGGTGCAGCAGCACTCATGGTCTGGGGTATAATCTATATGTCGCCACAAGGTGAAATAGATGGAAAGAAATCAAGTAACCTATATGTGGGCGCCTCGGCGATTGCAGGTGCATTGCTCGGCATGATTGTTGATCCGCGAATCATGGTGCTGGGTGTGATTCTCGGTGCTTTTGTCGGACAGCTTGCCTACAGCCGTACACCACATGGTAAGTGGCTGACAAAGTCACCTTCCATATTTTTCCAGTACTTCTGTGCCAAGTGCCTGCCGGCTATCGTTGCAGTGTCTATAATCGGTATCGCTATCGAAGGTTTTTTACTGTAATTCAAGTTTACAATACAAACTATAAACTACAGGTTTAAGGAGCGTTAAAAACATTCGTGCTTACAATAATAGACGAAAAAAGACGTTTTAACATTACTAACGACTCCATTATTTATACTAACTACTGAATGAAACATATCACAATCATAATATTGCTTGCCGCACTTACCATTGCTATGGGTGTGTCGGCACAAAATACCGCCAGCAAGGTTAACAAGGTGGATTTCAAGCACGTAAAGGAAGTGATTGAAAACCCCAAATCCATATATTACTATCCCAAGCTGTTGCAGTCGTTCGAGAGCAACGACACTACCATGAGCATCGAGGCTTATCGTAATCTATATTACGGATACACTTTCCAGGAAGATTATGATCCTTTCCGCGAGAGCGTCTACAGCAACGTAGTGGAGCAGCTGTATTACAAACAACCACACTCACGTGCTGAGTGTGACAGCATTGACAAGTATGCTGCACTGGCTCTCAAGGACAATATCTTCGACCTTAACCAGATGCAATATTACATCTTCGTGCTTAAGGAAAAGAAGAAACATACACGAGTAGCAATACGACAGTTCCGACTCAACCGCATCGTGGCGGCAATCATGTCGAGCGGTAAGGGCACCAAGGAAGAGCCTTGGGTGGTCATCGCACCCGAACACGAATACAACATCGTCAACTTGCTGGGATATGTGGCTACCGACCACAAGGAACTCGGCGACGGCATAGAATATGTCTCTGTTGAACCTCGTGAAGGAAAAAGTACACAAGGGTTCTACTTCGACGTCAAACGCATGATGGAAGTCGCCGCACTCAAGTTCCCTGACATGTAGTCTAATGGAAAAATTTAACCCAATTGGGTTAAACTGTTATAGGAAAAATGCCATATAAGCAGGCATATACCTCATTGCTTCCTCTCTAGCATAATCCTTCGTATAGATTAAGTAGCGTTCGTTAGTTATGCGTGATGAGAACTTCTTGCAAAATGCATCTAAGGATGCGTGTGTTTTGTAGGAAGACGATTTCACCTCAATAGGCAGAATCTTTGCTCCGCGAGACAAAAGGAAGTCAACCTCATAATTGTGTTTCTTGCTCTCCGTAGGCCACGAATGGTAGAAAAGCTTATTGCCAGACGCCGTGAGCATCTGAGCGACGATGTTTTCATACAAATACCCAAGATTGGAAGCAAGCTTGTCGCTGAGAAGACGTTCATATATAATATTCTCAGTGAACATTTTATCACGAAATGCCAGTGTGACGAAAAGACCTGTGTCGCCGACAAATATTTTATACTGTTCCAGATCCTCAGTGCTACCAAGTCCAACATTCGGATCATCACAATGATGGGAGATATTTACCGTTCTGGACTTTTCCATCTCTGAGATAAGTTCGATGTAGTCTTCGCTCCTTGCCTTGGGAATAACGCTGGAAATCTGGTAGCGAGAGGCATTGCTGTTCAATTGGGCCGGAATAGCGGCAAATAAACGTGCCGCTTTTCCCGAGGGATCAATTTTTCCAAAATCCTCGTCATACAAATCCAGAATAAGTCTTTTGGCACGGTCGACCACCTCGAAGTTGTTGGATTCCAAATAGGCCTCCACTACTTGTGGCATGCCACCCACTAGCATGTAGAGACGAAAATCACGCATCAGTTTGCGGTGTGCTTCTTTCAGTGGTTGTGGGTGTTCCCAGACGCTGCGGAGCAAAGGAATGGTAGCTTTATCACCCAATGCCCAACGGAACTCTTCGTAATCCATCGGATACATGCAAATGCGTTCCTCTTCACTTGGAATGAGTATGTTTTCTGTATTCTTTCGGATAGAAATGAGAGAACCTGTTTCGATATAATCGTAACGATGGTCTTCAACTAATGACTTAATGGCCTGACGAGCAAGAGGTTGAAACTGAACTTCGTCAAATACTATGAGGGATTTTCGTTCAACTAATTGTACACCATAAACCAGCTGAAGCCTCAAGAAAATGTAATTGAGGTCAGATACATCATTGAAGAGGTTTTTAACTTCCTGTGAGCATTTGGTGAAATCAATGAGGATGAAGGATTCGTACTCGTCTTGGGCAAAAGTTTGGACAATGGTTGATTTGCCTATGCGTCGTGCACCCTCTATGAGAAGAGCACTATGTCCATTGCTCTCACGCTTCCATTTGAGCATATGGTCGTAGATTTTTCGTCTGAAAAGTTTTTTAGGTTCCATAACTTGCTATATTTTAGGCGCAAAAATAGCAAATAATCACTTTCCCTCAAAATGTTTTCAACACAAAAACACAAAATTCTCATAATTTAAATTGACAATTACTACAAAATTCTCAAAAAGTTTTACTTTCTAGCAGGCTTTATTGGGGTTTGGACCCGCCGATACGATTCATATTGCACGCTTATAGTCGGCGCAAATGCACTGCTTCGGAGACCAAAGTTGCCACATACACAACACGCACAAGCGAAATCTCATCCGGCGTTGGGGGCCTTATTCCGAAAGAGTTGTTGTTAATTAAAGTTAAAAATTGGGGGGGTGAAACAAGACATTCTATAAATTTGTACATTTGCAGTAGTTAAATCGATTATTAACCTAAAACAATAAAGCTATGAAAAAGATTTACATAATAATTCTGATGGCGATAGTCTGGAGTGGTATCGCCACGGCGCAGGACGGCTACCGCCCGTTTGTTGAAGAGGGCAAAACATGGCACATGCTTTTACAAACTGAAGCCCCAATTGATGAGCCTGAGTGGAACTTTGATTACATTATTCAGGGTGATACGGTGATAGCTGGATTAGAAGCCAAGAAGGTTTACAGTATAAACGAAGATAATACTGGTGCTGTAGTCTATAAGATGGCACTTCGTGAAGAAGACAGGAAAGTATTTTTCATTGCACCTGGATCGGAGCAGCAGTATGTACTCTATGATTTCAATGGAACTACTGGTGATGTGGTGTCAGTAGCAGGAGTAATCAACAATAATCCGAGGTATGTCAATTTGAAAATTATTGCGAAAAATAAAGCCCATATTCACGGCATAGACAGACAAGTTTATCGCGTAAAACTCATGGATTCCAATAATGACGAGGATTTTTATTCGGGTTGGTGGATTGAAGGCATAGGCTCTGAATTGGGGCCATTTAACACTTGTGGATTTGGTGCTGTTGGTAATGTCAGATTCTTGTTAAGTTGCGAAGTTAATGGAGAAACCATCTATGACGGCTCCGATCAATTACCTGATGAATATGTTCCGCTGTTGCGTGAAGGTGTGAAGTGGGTATGTCTTGAGACTAAGTATGGTATTTATGGCGATGCCGGCGATGATTATGCAATTCCTCGTTTCTATACTATTGAGATAAAAGGCGATACAGTGATAGATGGCACGACCTATAAGAAATGCTATCGCTACTCCGACGTAGATTGGAGTAATGAAGATGTGATGATTTGCTCGAATACCAAGCCGTTAGCCCTGCTGCGTGAAGAGAGACGAGCATTATATGCTTATAATTACGATAACTTCTATTTGAATGTTTCACAATCTCTTATGGGATTTCCTTGGTATGACTGGTCGGGAAATGGCAAACAGGATATTATGCTTTATAAATTCGATGAGGATGAGTACTTCAAGTTTGAAGGCTGCATACCATTTTTAGATCAGAATAGTGAGGTTTATTATTATAATGGTTATGGGACTGGTTGCGGAGTCTTTGTTGAAGGCGTAGGTTTTGACAGTGACATTTATGGTGACTTGTTGACTCCATTCTACCAAGGAGCATTCTGTGATTGTGTGTTCAGGAGTGAAGTCGGTCTTCACCATATTGAGGATGCCGACGGCAACATTATTTATTATGGCAAGGCTTATACTGCTGATAATGGCGACACAAACTGTGATGGCTTTGTTGATGTGGAAGATGTCAATGCTGTAATCAACATAATTCTCAACAAGAAGACCCAGAGCGATTATTCGGGTAATGCCGATATTACAGAAGATGGCATCATCGACGTGGAGGATGTAAATGCCATCATCAATATAATATTGAAAGTAAACAAGTAGACGAGTAGACAAGTAAACGAGCAGACAAGTGATTAGCGACTACAAGTAATAACAATTGCGGCGGAAAAACTCCCGCCGCAATTGTTCTTTGTTGCCGATATAGAAAAGGCTTGCTGGTTAAAAGATGCGGTCGTAGATGCGCTGGGTGGCACCAAGGTTTTCCTTTATATAGCCTGCGGCTATTTCTCCGGTGTGGCGCAGATAATCGGCATCGGACAGCAGGCGGTCCATGTGGTTGGCAAATTCCTCCGCATTGGTTATGCTGAAAGATCCTTCGCGTGCCACCAGGTCGCATGCCTCACGGAATTTCTGGTAGCGCGGACCGAATATCACTGGAATGCCATATACCGCCGCCTCGTTGATGTTATGGATGCCGGATCCGAAGCCACCGCCCACGTAAGCTGCCTGACCATAACGGTAGAGAGACGACAGCAGTCCGAAGCTGTCAATAATTAAGCAGTCCACTTCCGTCATGTCGTTGATATGCGCCTGTGAATACAGCACAGATTTCCTATTGATGCGACCCATCAGTTCAAGCAGGCGCTCACGGTCAAACTCATGAGGAGCTAATATCAGCTTCATCTCGGGGTGAGAATTGAAATATGGGATGACAATATCCTCGTCGGGTTGCCACGAACTGCCCATCACAAACGTGAACTTGGCATCTGAAACCATTTGCTCTATGAGAGGAAACTCGCGTGTAGCGGCACGAACGGTTGCTACTCGGTCAAAACGGGTGTCGCCAGTAACGACAACATTCTTAATGCCTATGCCGTCAAGCAATTTGCACGACTCCTCATTTTGAACGAACAGTGTATCGAAGCAGCCTAGCATCTGGCGGAACATTCCGCCCCACGGCTTGAAGAAAACCTGATTCTCGCGAAAGATTGCGGAAATGATATATGTGGGTATGTTGCGGCGATGCAATTCCATGAGATAGTTGCCCCAAAACTCGTATTTCACGAAGATTGCCATCTTTGGACGAACGATATCAAGAAACCGCTTCACATTGCCCGACAAATCGAATGGCAGGTAACACACCGCATCGGCAAGATTGTAGTCCTTGCGGACCTCATAGC
Organism: Muribaculaceae bacterium; assembly: GCA_017651515.1. Lineage (GTDB taxonomy): Bacteria > Bacteroidota > Bacteroidia > Bacteroidales > Muribaculaceae > Sodaliphilus. The sequence continues at coordinate 54,633 of JAGCCU010000038.1, forward strand.
CCGATGGGGAGAAGAACGACAGGACGATTCGTGACTCAGGCTGTTTCTCTTTTATCATCTCAATTAATGGACGGGCTTGCTCAAACTCGCCGAGCGATGACGAGTGAATCCAAATGTACTGTTGCTTCGGGTCAAGTTTTTCACGCAAGATTTCAAATGTCTGCGATTGACCTTGAAGCATCAGTCGGGCTTTTCTGTTTTTACACGACGCAAGACGTACTGCTGCTCTATAGGCTCTAATGCCAAAATTATAAATTGGGTCCATTGTATGGTATTGGTGTTAATGAAAAGGTTAGAAAAGAGATTTGAGTGGTGGACGTTTTTCTGATTTGTTTTTCCAAATGCTGGAGTCTATGTAGAATCTGCAGGCCACTTGCTGCCAGAAGCCTGTGCAGCGGTCACTGGCATGGTAAGTTAGTGTGGCAGTGAGATCTACAAAATTGTTGCGCACGGCATGGACTGTTAAGTCAGTGCGGCTATATACCTTGCTGCAATAGTATGGGTCGCCCAGGTTGAGTTCAGAACCAAAGCGGTAATAATGGGGGAATAGATTCTTTCCAGCTGTAAATGATTCCTCGATTTCCAGCCATCGCCATTGGGCATTGACGGTCGATGTAAATGCCGCAGGTTTACGCCAGCGGTGTTCCTTGCGCAACTGCTGAAATTGAATTATTGCACCGGCACGGATGTTGAGGGCTGTATTTCCCAATGCTGTGTGAAGAGCAAGCATGGGGTTGACGGTGGCATCGTCTATCACCCCTTCATCCTCGGGAGCATTCTTGCGCTTTGCCAGATGGTTGTAATACAAGTGACCTTCTGCCCACAAATGCTTATAGACTGGTACAGCTCCGCTCAGCGTGAAATTGAATGCTTCGCGACGTGTCTCGGTCTGCATCAGTCGCCAGTCAAAAACCGCCTGAAGCCATCCGCCACGTTGATGCTGCCATTGGAACATGGCTCCACGCACGTTGGGCTGGCAGTAGTTCAAGGAATCGCTCCACAGGTAACGTGGCAACCGCTCACGCATATGTGCACGAGGAAACATTCCAAGTTCAACGTTGAAACGGTCATTGTTGAACCGATAATATACCGTAGGCAACACCTTATAGCCAGTACAGTGGTCGTTCATTGGCTGGAACCATGCCACACCGCCCATGATGCTGTTGCGCCCTTCATCGAGAGTCAGTCCTACCTCGGGAGCGAGTCTTGTGAATACAAATGTGTGATCGGGACACAACGGATCTCCACCCTCGCGATTATTGAGCACGGTGTTGAAATCCACGCTCCACAACACTTCTTGGGCTTGAGTTGCAGGACATAAGGCGACTAAGAGCAATATTGACAGCAGGAGTCTAGGCATCGATGGGCTGTATGTTGTTTATTCCACGTTCAATGCGTTCAATGGTCTCATCGCGACCTAGCAGCTCAGTGATGTCGAACATGTGAGGACCTTTGCATTCGCCCACCACGGTCAGACGGAACGCGTTCATCACGTTACCCATGTGATAATCATGCTCCTTGATCCAGCCGAGTACTATTTCCTCGCTGTTCTTGCTCGAGAAATCGTCTATCGAGCGAAGGACCTCAATGAGTTCCCGCATGATAGCCGGTGTTTCGGGTTTCCAACGTTTGCGTACGTCCTTCTCTACATATTCCTTAGGAGCAACAAAGAAGAATTTGGCTTGATCCCATAGTTCCGATACGAAGTTGACGCGGCCTTTTACCAGTCCTACGGCGCGGGCAATGTAATCATCGCTAAAGGCAGTGACATCGACATGATCTGCGAGAATTGGCTTGAAAATTTGAGCCAGCTTGTCGTCGGCCATATTCATAATGTATTCGTGGTTGAACCATTTGCCTTTCTCGAAGTCGAATTTCGCACCTTTCTTCGAACAATGCTCAAAAGAGAATTCTTTGATGAGTTCATCCATGGTGAACATTTCGCGGTCGTCACCAGGGTTCCAGCCCAGCAGAGCCAGGAAGTTGACCACTGCTTCGGGCAGATAGCCTCGTTCGCGATAGCCGCTCGACACCTCACCGCTGACAGGGTCGTGCCATTCCAATGGGAAGACAGGGAAACCAAGGCGGTCGCCGTCACGTTTGCTGAGCTTGCCCTTGCCGTCTGGCTTGAGCAGCAATGGGAGATGAACGAATTGAGGCATCGTCTCGCTCCACCCTAAAGCTTCGTAAAGCAGAACGTGAAGTGGAGCGCTGGGCAGCCATTCCTCACCGCGGATTACGTGTGACACTTCCATTAGGTGATCATCAACGATGTTGGCGAGATGATAGGTTGGTAAGTCATCGGCACTCTTATATAGCACCTTGTCATCGAGAGTGCTGGAGTTGACCGTCACAGTGCCACGAATCAAGTCGTTGACGATTACTTGTCGGTCAGGCTCAATCAGAAAGCGCACTACATGTTTGGTACCGCTGTCAATGAGCCGTTTCACCTCATCGGCGGGCAAGGTGAGTGAGTTGCGCATCATGCCGCGTGTCGAAGCGTCATACTGGAAGTTCTTAATCTCCTGACGTTTGGCATCGAGTTCTTCGGGTGTGTCGAAGGCTATGTATGCCTTGCCGTTGTCGAGCAACTGCTTAACGTATTTACGGTAGATGTCGCGACGCTCACTCTGCTTGTAAGGACCATAGGAGCCTCCCTCGCGCACGCCTTCATCAATGCCGATGCCTAACCAGTGTAGTGCCTCATTGATATAGTCTTCGGCTCCTGGGACAAAGCGCGTGGAGTCGGTATCTTCAATTCGGAGAATCATTGCACCGTTGTGCTGGCGTGCAAAGAGATAGTTGTATAACGCAGTGCGCACTCCACCAATGTGGAGCGGGCCTGTAGGTGATGGTGCAAATCGCACTCTTACTTGTCTTTCCATGATTATATTTTATTTCAGTTATGCAAAGATAAATGTGTTCATAAGCCAATAGCAGATTATGCCTGCAGCGTATCCTAGAAATGCCACTCCTGTGATGCGCTTAAGATACCACCCAAAGGTGATTTTTTCCAGACCCATGACAACTACACCGGCAGCACTGCCAATGATGAGCATCGAGCCTCCCACGCCGGCACAGTAGGCAAGCAACTGCCAGAAAATGCCGTCAACGGCCATGTCGCCGACAGGCGCTACGGGATACATACCCATGCAGCCTGCTACCAACGGCACGTTGTCAACGATGCCGGAAATGATACCTATAAGTCCGGTGACGATATAGTGGTTGCCGGCACTCACGCGGTTAAGCCATTCGCCAAGTTTGGTCAGCACTCCTATCTCCTGAAGGCAACTTACAGCCATTAATATGCCTAAGAAGAACAAGATGGTACCCATATCGATGCGTGACAGCAGATTGGTGACGCGTCTCTTGGCGGAGAACTTTGATTTCAGGCGCTTTGTGCCATAGAACAATTCAGTAATTGTCCATAGAATGCCCAACACAAGTAATATGCCCACAAATGGTGGCAGATGAGTGAGCGAGTGAAAGATGGGTACAAATATCAGTCCGCCTACGCCTATGGCGAATACCGTTCGTCGCTCCAGTTCGGTTACTTCATCGGCTTTATCCGTTACAATGCCGGTTGTGAGTAGGTTGCCCTTGAACCACTTTTGCATGAATAATGCCGGTATTATCATTGAGATAAGAGAAGGGAGGAAGATTTGAGTGATTACACCTGTCGAGGAGACGAATCCATTGTTCCACAGCATGATAGTGGTGACGTCTCCAATGGGAGAAAATGCTCCACCCGAATTGGATGCGATGATTACCAGCGTAGCGTAAATCAGGCGGTCTTCTCTATCCTCGACGAGTTTGCGGAGGAGCATGATCATCACTATGCTCGTGGTTAGATTGTCAAGTATGGCACTCATAAAGAACGAGAGAAACGCTATACGCCATAGCAGCGTGCGCTTGCTCTTGGTGCGCAGCCAGCGTCGTACGAAGTTGAATCCGCCATTCTGGTCAACTACTTCGACAATGGTCATTGCGCCCATCAGGAAAAACAGGGTAGTGCCGGTTTCTCCCAAATACTTTTCCATGACTTTGGTGACTGCCGTGTAAAGATCTTCTCCCGACAGGCCAGGCATGTACTGACCCGGGTCAATCATGTATAGTGTCCAGCAGCCAACAAACATCAGCAGCGCAATGGCAGCCTTGTTGACCTTTGTGACACTTTCGATGGCAATGAAAAAATATCCTGTAACGAATGTGATTATTATAGCAATTGTCAGTGTTGACATATTATTATATCTTTAGCAGTGAAGACATGGCGGAAAACGCTTCGAAAGCCGTTTGGTCAACGTGAAGAGGCGTTACCGACACCCATCCTCGTTTGAGCCAGTAAAGGTCGTTCTTGTCATCTTCGGGGTCGTCACTCACATAGCTGCCCTGAAGCCAATAGTAATCACCTCCATGAGGGTCTACGCGATGGTCATATTCTTTCTCCCAGTGGCCGATTGCCGTGGTGGTGAGTTTGACACCCTCGAAATGGGCGATACCGGCTGGCATATTGACATTAAGGCACACGTCGCGCAAAGCTTCAAGGTTCGACAGTGCGTTACGTATAATTCCGTCAATGATGCTTAGGCATGGAGTGAAATCAATGTCGCGCTCTATGCTGCCACTGGAAAAAGCTATGGCAGGGATGTGGCGGGCAACGGCCTCGAGTATTACGCCTATTGTTCCACTGTATATGGTACTCACCCCGGCATTGTAGCCGTGATTGATGCCCGAGAGAACTAGGTCAGGGCGGCGACCACCCAGCAACTGGTCCAGAGCAAGCTTCATGCAGTCAGTAGGGGTGCCGTCAACTTGCCATACGGTATAGCCTTCCTCGTCAATGCTTTTGTATGCTCTCAAGGGGGTGACAATGGTAATGGCGTTTGACATGCCGCTCTGATGTCGAAGTGGCGACACGACAACAACATCGCCAAGAGGTTTGGCTATGTCAATTAGAGTCTGTATGCCTGGATACTCCAGTCCATCGTCGTTGCTGATTAATATAAGTGGTCGCATAGTCGCTATGGTGGGGTTAAAACTTATTTCTTGCGGCGAGATTTCTTGCCTGATGAGGTGCTTTTGCCAGAGGATTTTGATGAACCCTTCGAGGCCTTGCTGCCTTTCGATGATTTTGTTGTGGCTTTGCTGCCCTTTGATGAAGTTTTGGCTGCAGCTTTGGATGTCTTGCCGCCCTTCGAAGGTATCTTTAGGTTGTCACCAGCCTTAATATTGTCATCATTCTTGATGCCGTTGGCAGCCTTGAGTTCCTTGACCGATACACCGGTACGTTCAGAAATCTCGCTCAGAGTCTCACCTTTCTTGATTGTATGTTCAGTGGGCTTGGCAGGTTGTTCGGCAACTTGCTTATGGTGGCGTTTGTCGCCACGTTTGCCGCTACTGCGGGTGTTCTTGTAGTTCTCTTCACGGCTTGTCTTGCGCGAAGCGTTATGGTCGGCATGGCGGCTATTGCGCTGGTGCATCTGCTTGCTGTCGGCAGTATGTTGTGGTGCAGCTTTGGGCTGAGGCTTGGCAGGGGGAACGTCCACCTTTTGGATGTGGCGAGACGATGCTGCAGCCTTTTCTATCTGGCGCACTTCTTCGATCTGTTCCTGTTCTTCGGTAGAACTCTCATAGTCGTTCTGGTCAAGGCTGTAGTCGTCTCCGTGGACAACGCGGATGTCATCATCGTCTGAAACATACGATGCCGGTTTTGCAACGCGTACCTTCTTGGTGGTCTGAACCTTTACCACCTGACCACGGCGGGCTTTGCCGTTTTTCAGTCCGTTGAGCGATAACAGCGAGTTCAGACTCATGCCATAGTGAGAGGCAATGCTTGAATAGGTCTCTCCGCGACGAATCTTATGATATTCGGTCACGGTCTTGTTCTCGTAGGTGTATTCAACGTTGCTGTTGCTGCTGCTAACGTTCTGAGAGGCACCAACTGGTTCTACAACCTCTCGCTGGGCATAAAGGTCATTGCGGTAGTTTGATATGGAGTCTTCGCTCATTATATAGCTATACACCTGCTGTGACGGCAACACCAGTGTGTAGCTGCGTTCGCTCGTGCCAGGAATAATGTCATGGCGGTATTGAGGGTTCAAGGCACGTATTTCGTCTAATGGAATATTGAGTACGTTCGAAATCTGATTGAAGTTAATACGTCGACTAACGCCTACGGTGTCGGTAATCAGCGGCTTACTTGCAAGACTGGGGCTGATGTTGTGACGCTTGAAATAGGTCATGATGTAGTTGGCGGCGATGAATGCTGGCACATAGCCACGTGTCTCACGAGGAAGGTAGCTGTAAATCTCCCAGAAGTCCTTGTTCTCGCCACCAGCACGGCGAAGGGCCTTGTTCACGTTGCCAGGACCACAGTTGTAGGCGGCTATGGCGAGTGACCAGTCATTATAGATGCTGTGTAGATTTTTTAAATATGTGGCAGCTTTTTCGCTCGACTTGTAAGGGTCGCGGCGTTCATCTACCAGTGAATTGATCTCCAGTCCAAGGCCTTTGCCTGTTCCCACCATGAATTGCCACAGACCGGCAGCTCCGGCGCGTGACACGGCATTGGGATCCAGTGCGCTCTCGATAACAGGAAGATATTTCAATTCTAGTGGAAGGTTCTCTCTCTCAAGAGCCTGCTCAAAGATTGGCATGTAATAAAGGCTCATGCCCAGCATTTCCTCAACCAGCGTGCGGTTGCGCTTGACATAGCGGTCAATGTAGGAACGAACAACCTGGTTGTACGGCATCTCAATGATGGTGGGCATTGCTTTCAGACGCTTGATGTATTCATCTTCGCTCACCTCGCCGGTAGAGCGGTTCTCGACGTCGGTATCCAGCACAGTATAGTTCTGGAGATACCAGTTTTTCATTAATTCGCGAGTGTCGGTCTCGAAACTCTCAGGGAACACGATGTCGTTGTCGGTGATTGATTCCTTTATCGACAGGATGTTCTTGCGCTCGCGTGGAGCAGCCACTATTGTCAGGGCTACTGTCGCGAGGATTAAAATCATTTTCAGTCGTCTCATATCGTCATTTGTTTATATTTTTCGTTAAAAGTTAAATGCACACTGCAATCCCAGCGTGGGCGTGCGTGTCAGTATGCCAGGGTCGATGACCGCAGGCTTTACCTTCATGCTCAGGTCGGGTGAAATGTCAAAGTGAGCCAGTTGGGCATCAACGTATGCGTCGATGATACAAAGGGCATAGACAGCCACCATGCCTATTATGCAGATATCGCGGTAACGGCGATAGTAATTTTTCTTGTTTTTCAAGGCTTTCTTGAGCCATTCCATGTCAAGGTCGCTCTCCTGAGTTGTAGGAGGGTAGAAATTCATGTAGCTGCGAGTCTCGGGGTCATCGTCCATGGCATCACGGTAGGCCTTGGTATAGTCGTTGTACATGCGGTTGTTCCATGACGTGCCATAAGTCATGCCCACAAATGCACCTACAACAATCGGCAGTTTCCAGTAACGGCGGTTGTATATCTGCCCAAGTCCGGGACACAGCACCGATAGCCACAATGCTCGGGTGGGGTCGGGGTTGAACTCGCGTTTCTTGCCCAGTGCGGCGATTGCAAGGGAATCGGGGGCAGTTAGAATCTCAACGCCTTCCAGTGTGCCTATTGAGTCGAGTGAAGCAAACTGGAGGGTGTCGCCTGCCATATTCACCACACGTACAGGTGATGTGGCAGTGGTATTCTCTTTCTTTTTTTCGTCTGGTAATACGACAGGCCTGCGACTCATGCGTTTGTTGTGCTGAGGCTTTACGTCAACATCAGCGGGAACGTAGAACTCAGTGCTGTCGGTCAATGACTGAGACTCCACGTCTATGGGAACGGCAATGAATATCAGCAATAGGACTGATATTATCAAAAGTCTGTATGTGTTTTGATGTGTCGTATTACTTGTTTTTAAGCTGGTCAAAGATTGTGATGATTTTCTCCAGTTCCGATTCGTTCTTGAATGGGAAGGTGATTTTGCCTTTTCCGCTGAGGTCGCAGGCGAACTTCACTGGCACACCGAATGATGATGTCAGGTGCTGCTGAAGGAAGCGATAGTCACGATTGACATTGCTAGCAGGACGTTTTGCATTGCTGTTGTCACCGCTGTGCTCAGCATTATATTGCTTTACGAGTTGCTCCACCTGCCGCACCGACAGCCCATTATCTATTATCTGGTTGTAAAGCTTGAGCTGTGCTGACGGTTTCTCGATGGCAAGCAACGCACGGGCATGACCCATGTCGAGCAATTTGTCACGAAGGCCTAACTGTACTTCTGCGGGCAGCTTGAGCAGTCGCAGGAAGTTAGCAATCGTGGCACGGTTCTTGCCAATGCGCTCGCTGAGGCGTTCTTGAGTCAGACGATACTGGTCTATCAGTTTGCGGAAAGTGAGAGCAATCTCAATGGCATTCAGGTCTTCGCGCTGAATGTTCTCAATCAGAGCCATCTCAGTTAGCTCGCTGTCGTTAGCAGTGCGTACATAGGCAGGTACGCTGGTAAGCCCGGCAAGTTTAGCTGCCCTGTAACGGCGTTCGCCCGAAATTATCTGGTATGATTGTGGACCCATGCTGCGCACGGTGAGAGGCTGTACTATTCCCAGCTCGCGGATGCTCATTGCCAACTCCTCAAGGGCAGTCTCGTCGAAAGTCGTACGTGGCTGTTCGGGGTTGGGAGTGATTTGGCTGATGGGTATCTCGTTGATTGCCGATGAGCCGCCAGTCTGGATGTCGTCCATCGAGATGAGCGAGTCTAATCCTCGTCCTAATGCCTTGCGTTTCATTATGATGAATTGTTATATATGTGATTGTTTTCAGTTCTTAGCCCATGACTTTCGCACGCTCGCGAATGCCGAGTTCCTTTGCAAGCTGCATGTGGCTCGTGGCTCCACGGCTCGTAGGGTCATAAAGGATTGCCGGCAGACCGTGGCTGGGAGCTTCGCTCAGCTTGATGTTGCGCGGAATGACGGTGTTGAACACCATGTCGCCGAAATGACTCTTAAGTTCTTCAAAAATCTGGTTGGCAAGTCGCAGGCGTGCATCATACATTGTGAGCAGGAATCCCTCAATCTTTAGTGATGGGTTCAGGCGACCCTTGATGATGCGAATGGTATTCAGCAACTTGCTGATGCCTTCCAATGCAAAATACTCTGCCTGTACTGGGATGTTGACGCTGTCGGCCGCGGTGAGTGCATTAACGGTTATGAGTCCAAGAGACGGACTGCAGTCAATCAGCACGTAGTCGTAGTCTTTCTTGATATCATCGATGGCATGGCGAAGAACGTTCTCGCGATCTTCCTTGCTGACAAGTTCCAGTTCTGCACCAACGAGGTCGATGCGGGAACCTATAATCTTCAGATTCTCGATGCATGTATCCACAGCACAACTGTGCATGGGATAGTCATCAACGAGGCATTCATATATAGAAGCGGTGAGTTGCTTGGGGTCAACACCTAACCCCGATGTGGCATTTGCCTGGGGGTCGGCGTCGATAAGCAACACACGCTTGCGATTTGTTGCTAGTGAGGCAGCCAGATTGATGGCAGTGGTGGTCTTGCCCACACCGCCTTTCTGGTTGGCTATTGCTATTGTTTTTCCCATTAGATTATAATAAAATGTTTCACGCTAAAAAACCAGACTGCAAAGGTAATGCTTTTTGACCAACTAACAGTCACAGAAGTGTGTTAAAATCACTGAAATGTGAATAACTCGACCTGATTGTTAATAACTAAATCTGCTTCCGTGAAACATTTCAACACGCTCTTTCAGTTGCTATAAAAAAACGCTGGTACAGGAATTATACCTGCACCAGCTGTTGTTATCGAGAAACTTTCTCGCTTAATGATTCTTGGTTCTATTTAACCATCTTGGTAACTTTGTTGCCCTCAATCACGATGTTGATGCCCTCGAATGGACGGTTGCTCACCTGGCCAGTAGGACTTACATACTTCACGGCACCATTGCTTGCTGCATTGATGTCGCTGATTGCAGTATTAATGATTTCTTCAAGGGTCACCTGAATGCTGACTGGATTAGCGGGCATGACGAATGTGTAAACACCTTCAGTTTCACCTTCGGTTACAGGTACGTTGTCGCCGTCGGCACGAAGTTCAAATTCAGTTACCTTAACTTCCTTGATCGAGTAGTCGGCATCGGGAATGATAGTGATGGTCACAACATCGCCTTCGGTAACCTCAGTCTCGCCAGATACGATGGCCGAGCCATCGGCAGCAGTTACTGCCATCTCGCAGTTCTCAGGAACGAAGTAGCTGATGATATTCTTGGCAAGAGTTGTTGCTTCAACATATTCCAGTGGCATGAATTGACCTGCATTGTTGTCCCAACCAATAACACCGTAAACGTCATAAGTTCCAGCAGTGATGTCGGTTGTTGCATTGAACTGATCATATGTTGTGACGTCTGTGATTGTTCCACCATCGATTACTTCGGCATTCTTTACTACTGCATAACGGCCAAAGTTGGCAAGTGTAAGGTCAGCAGCTGTAATTTCGATTGGTGTCACCTCAGCAGTCTGGTCACTAAGTTCGAATCCGACAGGATTAGCTACTTCGGGCTTGGTTCTGTAAGTTGCTTTCTTGCCACTCCATCCTGCGTTGATAACTTTACCGAAAGTATAGTCATCGGCCCAGTTGGCACTGGCATCATAAATCATAGCTCCGGCGGTGTTGTCTGGCATCACGATGTACATGTTTTTGCCCCTCGAGCCCATTACCACGGTCTGAGCTCCATAAGTGAACTCAGTGTTGTTTTCAAATGCATTGACAACGGCTAAAGAAGTAGGAATGTCGATTGTATAGGTTTCCTCTGCAATTGCTTCCTGGTCGCCGTCGGTGGCATATACAGAAACTGTAGTGGTTTCGTTCAGAGTGAATGGTCCTTCGTAATCGATGTCTTCACCACCGTTCAGCTTGTAGCTGATCAGTGCGTCTTCATTGTTTACGCTGATGGTTACCTCTACAGGTTTGTAGAATGTGCCGCCGGGAGTCATTGTGATTATCAGTTCCTCGCTAACAGGAGTCACATCAACATATTCCAGAGGCATGAACTGTACATTGTTGTAATAACCGCAAACGCCATAGATGTCGAATACTGTTCCTGTGGTGGGAGCATTTACACCAAAGCGATTGTAAGAAGCCACAGTCTGATCACCCACGACAATATTATTGCCGTTGATGGTAGCGCCACGAATCACTGCGTAACGGCCGAAGTTTTCGAGAGTAACCTGAGCGGGGGTGAGTTCGATAGCTGTGGGAGCGACGTTTTCGGTAGCGGCTGCAAGATTAGCGGGGTTGGTTACCTCAGGAGCACCCTTAAAGGTAACTTTCTTGCCGTTCCAGCCTGCGGGAATAATATCGCCGAAGTTGTAGGACTGGCCTGCAGAGCCATAAATCAGAGTGCCTGCGTTATCGTCCTGCACATAGAGATATTGGCCTGTTTGTCCAACAACGGTAACGGTTGCACCATAGGTAAACTCAGTATTGTCGGCAAGTGCATTTACAACTGCTAATGAAGTTATAGCTTGGGCTGGCTCGGTGATGGTGAAGTTTACAGTCGTCCATAAAGATTCCTGAGCATCTTCGCCAGTACCGATTACTTCCTGCACATGGAGGCTGTTGTCGCCTACTTTCAGACCATAAACAGCATCGTCGCCAAGTTCAAGTGTAGCAGAAGATACAATTCCAGACTGGGCATCCTCATAGTTGCTGGAGAGAGAGTAAACCATCTTGGGGCTCTCTGTGCCATTGTTGCTGGTGATGGTCAGAGTCAAAGGAAGCTCTTCTGTCGAATAAGTGCTCTTGGGAGCTTCGCCATTCAGCAGAACAGTTGGAGCAGCCAACTGCTGAGCACCATCATCAACTGTTACAACGATTTTTTGAATACGAGTTTGGCTAGAACCACAAGTATAAACAACAGTTGAAGTGGTAGCTTCACCGCATTCCCAGTTGGGTGATGTATAACTGCCGCAATCGAAAGTACCAGTGCAATCATAACCACTGACACAAGTGAATTCTATTGCTGTAATATTGTTGCTTGCTTCAATGGTTAGTGTATTACCATTGTACATGCGCACAGCAGTGCCAGTAGTGTAGTACTTTGGAGCATTTGATCCTGTGGCTTTCGCAAATGTTAAGGTCGCGCCGTTACCGGTAACTGTTGTCACGTCTTCAGCATTGGCATAACCCTGCGCAGCAAGGTCAAGCGTTACTGTCCCTGCCCAAGCGGTGATTGTGAGCAGGGTCATCATCAAAAGAGATAAAAATTTCTTCATCTTGATTTGGTTTTTAATTAGATTAATAAAACAGTGAAAAATATTATTATAATGCTACAAAATTACTATACCTTTTTTAAATAGCAAAACGCTAAACTGAGTTTTACATTTAATTATATTTTGAAAAAATCGGACTCTTCGAAATGACCGAAAAGCCCGATTGAAAAGTAATTAATTGTCAGCCATAAAAGCTTCCACATCGGCTGGATGATACGGGATCCGTTCTTCGCCTAAGAACCGGCAGCCGTCAGCGGTAATGAGAATGTCGTCTTCCAGACGGATACCTCCGAAGTCCTTGTAGGTCTCAAGCAGGTCGAAGTTCAGGAATTCAGCGCAATGGCCGCTTGCACGCCAGTCGTCAATCAATGCAGGGATGAAGTAGATGCCCGGTTCGTCGGTTACAACGAATCCTTCCTGCAACCTTCGGCCCATGCGCAGGCAGTTTGTGCCGAACTGTTCTAGATTAGGACGTGTTTCCTCATCAAAGCCAACGTATATCTGTTCCAGGCCTTCCATGTCGTGAACGTCCATGCCCATCATGTGACCCAAGCCGTGAGGCAGGAACATCGCGTGTGCACCGGCTGCTACGGCTTCATCTACATCGCCTCGCATAAGTCCCAGCTCTTTCAGTCGTTCGGTCATCAAGCGGCACACATTCATGTGTACGTCCATATATTTCACGCCAGGCTTTGAGATTGCCAGTGCATGGTCATGGCATTCTTCGACTATGGAGTATATTTCCAGTTGACGTTGTGTGAACTTGCCGCTCACAGGCATTGTGCGTGTGTTGTCACTGCAGTAGTTGTTCACCGTCTCGGCACCGGCATCGCACAGTGCCAGGCGGCCGGCTTCAAGCACTGCCAGCGATGGATTTCCGTGCATGATTTCACCATGTTGAGAGAAAATGGTGGCAAAACTCTCATGAGCGCCATAACTGTGAGCTATGCCGTCAACTTGGCCGCCGATGAACTTTTCGGTCACACCTGGCTTGATCAGACGCATAGCAGTGGTATGCATCAGGTAGCCGATGTGTGCGGCGCGTTCCATCTCTTCGATTTCCTGAGGCTCTTTCACGCTGCGCATATTGATGACAGCCATGCGCAGTTTGTGTGATACGGCTGCACGTTGGTCGCGTGGATGTATGCCAAGTAGGTCCATGATCTGTATCATGGTGTCATGGCGATAAGGCGGCAGGAAGTGAATGGTGCGTCCTTGACGACGGGCTTCGTCACATATTTTCTGCAGTTCGGCCATCGGAGCCGTGTGTGCCACACCCACTTGTGCTGCCATGTCGGCAACACTGTCAACCGAACCGTACCACACGATGTCCTCGATGTCAATATCATTGCCCACCAGTGTCTCACGGTTGTTGTCAACGTCTATCACACCTACGAGTCCGTCGCGTTGCTGGCCGAAGTAATACAGGAAAGTGGAATCCTGACGGAACGGATAGTAGCCGTTATTGGGATAGTTACATGGCGACTCGTTGTTGCCAAACAGGAGAATCACGCCTTCGCCTACAAGTTCTTTCAGCTTTGAACGGCGATTGATATAAGTCTCTTTACTGAACATAAATGTTAAGGTTATCAGTTTATACTAATGTGAATAATAATTGTTGCAAAGTTAGCTATTTTTTACCTAATTTCCTATTATTAGAAGGGATAGATTGATGGAGATTGGTGTCAAGTACTTTAGACAAACGGCGAGCTGTGACGCTGGTCTCGGCTGCAGTTTCTATGTCGGTGGAGTCAAATTGCAACTGTGCTTGGGCATAATATGGCGACCGTTGTGCAACGGCGTTGTGGACGTACGTTGCAATCTCTTCATCGGTAAGTGTGGCAAACTGTGGGCGTTTGGCACGATGCTCAGGAAGACACAAACGGGAGATTATCCGCTCTTCGCTAGTCGTGAGCCAGACAGTCGTACCCATTGAGTTCATCAACTCCATGTTGTCGTCATGGCATGGAGTGCCGCCACCACATGCTACGATGCCATCGAATGTGGAGAGGTCTCGAAGTGCCTTTTTTTCCAGACGGCGGAAATAATCTTCACCATTGTCGGCAAAAATGTTTACGATACTTTGACCGGCAAGTCGCTCGATGTAGTCGTCCAAATCAATGAACGCACAGTTCATCACACGAGCCAGTTCAACGCCAAGCGTCGTTTTCCCGCATCCAGGAAACCCGATCAGAAACACTGTGGACATATTATACTTTTTGTTTGGCAAAAGTACAAAATAATCTCGAAACTTTTATTTAGAAAAGACTTCTTGGGTCTTATGTTTTGTTATTATAGAGGACTGATGACAAAATGGAGATGGTGTGCACTGGTCGGCACACGATAGGGTGGTTGTGCATAGCCCCACATACTCCAACTGTCAACACCGCCCACACCTGCATGCTGGCTGTCGAGTGAGAGCACGGTGAACTTCGATTTCTGCAGCTGTTCTGGGTGTCGTTGGTGCTTTTCCTGACCTTCGTCAAGTGTTGCTATGTCGTAATGAAGTGCACCTGCGTAGAATGGCAGATCGGATGTGACTGTGAAGCCATAGCCATTGCTGCTGTATTGTCGCCACCATCGCATATCGCTCTTAGTGCCGGTTTCCTGTGGACGGATGTAAGGGTAGAACTGTTCGTCGGCATTGAGGGTGTAGATGCCAAGATGTTGCGATGCCTTACGGTCGGCATAGTTCTCAATTGGTCCGCGACCATAGAATGTACTTTTGTCCATGTCGTAGGGCAGTTGCATCACTATTCCGTAGCGGAAGATTCCTGATTCGGGCGCGTATGGCACGGCATCCATGTCCATGTCGATGGCCATCTGTCCGCTTGCATCGATGTTGTATTCCATTGTTAGTGAGGTGTGAACCTCAGGCAACAAATAAGTGGCAGTGACGGTGATGCCTTTGTCGGTGGGCTTTGAAGCAGAGAACGACAGTAACTCCAGAGTAGGATTGCGCCAGGCACTTAATATGCGGTGCACACCAGAGCCCATGTCATTATCGGTCGGGGCGCGCCAGAAATTAGGCTTTATCGTCCCTTGTTGCCCCAAGATTGAATGTCTGTTCACCTCATAAACTGTAATCAATCCAGTGGTCTCATCGAAGGCGATATTACAATTGTCTCCGATTACATACAGGTTCCCTTTTTTGTGGGCAGTGCTTAACGTGCCAGTAGCCATGGTTGGTTGGGTGAAAGTATAATCCGATAGTGGCAACTGCTCATGAGCGACAACGTGTCCCGCTGGCAGCAATGGCTCATCGGACTTAAGCACTATTTCTACATTGAGAAGATATTCATCGCCAGTCTGGGCAATGGAGTAGGGCAGAGTGTAATCCTTGCCGTGTTGCGGCTGTACATCAAGGTGTTCGATTGTGCCGTCCTGGACTTTCTCGCCATTTTTTAGAACAGACCAGCTGAGGGCATACCTGCTTAGGTCGGAGAAGAAATTTTCATTAGATACGTTGATGATGCCTTTATTGGCATCGGCTAACTTCACCCACACGTTCTGATACTGGTATCGGGTCTCGTGGGCATGAGGATTTGGCTTGCGGTCAGGACTGAACAATCCGTTGCAGTTGAAGTTGTTGTCACTTGGATCATTGGGGTCATAGTCACCGCCGTATGTGAATATCTTGCGTCCTTCCTTGTCGGTACCGCGGAGTGCCTGATCGACGAAATCCCAGATAAATCCACCTTGATACTTTGGATACTTGCGGATGAGTTTCCAATAGTCGTCAATTACGCCTCCAGAGTTACCCATTGCGTGGTTATATTCGCACTGTATAAGTGGTTTTGTGTATGAGTCGTTGTTGCAGTAGCGTTCGCATTGCTCAAGAGAACAGTACATGGGGCAGAATATGTCGGTGTTCTCGTTAATGCCGGCGCGCTCATAATGAACTGGACGGCTTTCATCCTGGCTCTTTATCCAGCGGTAGGCAGCGGTGAAGTTCTGTCCGTCAACCGTTTCGTTGCCCAGCGACCAGATTATCACACTCGGATGGTTGAAGTGAATGGCGACGTTATGCTGGTTGCGCTGCAGAATTTGCTTGGCAAAGAGCGGCGTTGCGCTGATGGCGTCAGGATTGTAGCCGAATCCATGGCTCTCTTGGTTTGCTTCGGCGCAAACGTAGATGCCATATTCGTCGCATAAGTCATACCAGTATGGGTCATCGGGATAGTGGCAAGTGCGTACTGCATTGATGTTATACTCTTTCATGATGCGGATGTCTTGTAACATGCGTTCTCGGCTCACAACATAGCCTCCATCAGGATCCATCTCATGACGATTGGCTCCCTTGATCAGGATTGGCTGGCCATTCACCAGCAGTTGCGAATTCTTTATTTCCACACGCCTGAATCCTACTCGCTGCGGTATAACTTCAGTGACTTTGCCACTATGCTCGACAGTGGTGATGAGTGTGTAAAGATATGGCGTTTCTGCAGTCCACTTGTGCGGTGATGTAACCTTGATATTGGCATGAGTTCCGTTGACGGTAGCCACTACATTGTGCTGTGCATCGAGCAGTGTGTGATGTACGATTGCTCCCTTGCCGCTTATAGTGGCGGTAATGTTCAGCGTTCCGTCAATGTAGTCGTCGGTAAGTGATGGCGTAAGGCGCAGATCCACCAGTTGGGCTTCGCGAGGCTTGCAATAGAGGTAGCAGTTGCGTCCTACACCGCTCAGCCGCCAGAAGTCCTGGTCTTCACAGTAAGAGCCGTCACACCAACGCATCGTCTGGAATGCAATGAGGTTGTCGCCCTTGCGGATATAGGGTGTAATGTCAAACTCGGCAGCAACTTTCGAGTCTTCGGCATATCCAACGAATTTTCCGTTCACCCATAGGTAGATGCACGAAGTGACCGAGCCAAAATGAGCAATGACTTGTTTCCCGTCCCAGTCATTGGGGATGTTTATCGTGCGGCGGTACGAGCCAACGTGATTTTCCTTGATGGGCACTCGCGGTGGGTCGTTGCGGAACTTGCCGCGCCATGCAAAGCCGATGTTGACATACACAGGTTCGCCCCAGCCGTTAAGTTCCCATATTCCAGGGACGGCAATGTTGCTCCACTGGCTGTCATCATAGTCGGTGCGGAAAAAGTCGGTAGGCTGTTGGTCAGCATCGGCAACCCATTTGAACCTCCACTGTCCGTCAAGCGACAGGAATCGTTTCGAGGCCTCGCGTTCGCCTTGCAACGCCATTGCTTCGTTTTCGTAGGCAAAAAAGCTGGTGTGCATTGGGTAACGATTTATCTCGTTCACCTGCATGTCTTGCCATTCGGTGAAAGTCGGTGTCGGTGCGGCGCTTGTTATAAGTGGGTAAATTGCTGTGACAGCAGCAGCCAGAAGGAATGCTCTCATTGTGAAGTTGTTTGTTTTTTGATGTAAAAGCAATTTGACGATTTTGTTTGCAAATGTACGATATTTATTTTGAATTCTATAGCACGATTAAATAATCAATTTTGATTTATAATATTGCTAATAAAGATTTCTGTCGTATAAATTGTTAATTATTAATCGCCAATTGTTAATTACTAATTGTTAATTATTAATTAATTGCTAACTTTGCAGTTTGATAGAAAAATAACAATGGTGATGCAGATTTGCATCATGCAAATATGTTAATTATAAAACACTGAATATAATGGGATTTAATGATTTTTTGAAGAAATTTTTCGGCACTAAGTCGGACCGTGACCTCAAGAAGCTACTGCCAATAGTAGAAAAAATTAAGGCTGCTTACCCCGAAATTGAACAGCTCAGCGATGACGAGCTCCGACAGCGAACTGCCGGCATTAGACAGCAACTCCAGGATGCTGTAAAGGAAAAACGCGACGAGATTGCTGCCATTAAGACCGAAATCGAATCTATCGACTATGATAAGCGCGAGTCGCATTGGGAAAAGGTTGACAAGATAGAAAAAGAAATACTCGACATCTTTGAGCAGCAGCTTGACGAGGTGCTGCCTGTCGTATTCTCAATTGTAAAGGAAACTGCTAAGCGTTTCGCCAACAACGAAACAATCGTTGTTAATGCTACGCAGATGGACCGCGACTTGGCGGCAGAAGGAAAGGACTTCGTTGAGATTGACGGAGAAAAGGCGATTTATCACAACCATTGGATAGCTGGTGGTAATGAGATGACTTGGGACATGGTGCACTACGACGTACAGCTCATTGGTGGTACCGTTTTGCATCAGGGTAAGATTGCTGAGATGGCTACTGGTGAAGGTAAGACTCTGGTGGCAACCCTTCCAGTATTCCTAAATGCTCTCACAGGAAACGGCGTGCATGTCGTTACCGTCAACGATTACCTCGCTAAGCGTGACTCGGAGTGGATGGGACCGCTTTATATGTTCCATGGATTGAGCGTGGCTTGTATCGATAAGACTCAACCTAATTCCGAAGAACGCCGTCAGGCATATGAGTGTGACATCACTTTCGGTACAAACAGTGAATTCGGTTTCGACTACCTCCGTGACAATATGGCGATGAGGCCCGAAGACATGGTTCAGCGCAAGCATAACTATGCCATTGTCGATGAGGTAGACTCGGTGCTCATTGACGATGCCCGTACGCCTCTCATTATCTCTGGTCCGGTACCCAAGGGCGAAGACCAGATGTTCAATGAATTCAAGCCAAACGTTGAACGCGTCTATAACGCTCAGCGACGTCTCGTCACCCAGCTGCTTGCTGATGCAAAGCGAATGATGGCAAGTGATGACGAGAATACGGTGAAGGAAGGTACGCTTTACCTTTTCAGGGCATTCAAGGGTCTGCCAAAGTACAAGCCGCTTATCAAGTTCCTCAGTGAGGAAGGTGTCAAGGCTGCTATGTTAAAGACCGAGGCTTACTATATGCAGGACAACAACCGTGAGATGCCTGTCGTTACCGATCCTCTCTATTTCATCATTGAGGAGCAGAACAATACTGTCGAGCTGACCGACAAGGGTATCGACGTGCTCACACAGGGTACCGACGACCCGCAGTTCTTCGTATTGCCCGATATCGCATCTCAGCTTTCGGCTGTCACCAACGAGCCTATAAGTGATGAAGAGAAGATTAACCGCAAGGACGAACTGTTGCAGAACTACAGCGTAAAGGCTGAACGTGTACATACAGTAACCCAGCTGCTCAAGGCCTATACACTTTTCTCAATTAACGAGGAATATATCGTTGACGAGGAAGGCAAGGTGAAAATCGTAGATGAGCAGACAGGACGTATCATGGAAGGACGTCGCTACAGCGATGGTCTGCACCAGGCTATCGAGGCTAAGGAAGGTGTGAATGTGGAGGCTGCAACACAGACCTTTGCAACAATCACTCTACAGAATTACTTCCGTATGTATCACAAACTCGCCGGTATGACCGGTACCGCCGAGACCGAGGCGGGTGAGTTTATGGATATCTATAAGCTTGACGTGGTCACTATCCCGACCAACAAGCCGGTAATTCGTAACGACATGCCCGACCGTGTTTATAAGACCCAGAAGGAGAAGTTCAATGCGGTGATTGAGGAAATCGAAAAGATGCGTAACAGCGGACGACCGGTGCTCGTGGGTACTACTTCGGTGGATATCAGTGAAGTGCTTAGCCGTATGTTGCAGATGAGGAGAATTCCGCATCAGGTACTGAATGCTAAGCTGCACCAGAAGGAGGCCGACATTGTGGCACAGGCTGGTCGCCAAGTGGAAGGCAAGGGTGTTGTGACCATTGCAACCAACATGGCAGGTCGTGGTACCGATATTAAACTTTCGCCAGAGGTTAAGGCCGCAGGAGGTTTGGCAATCATCGGTACTGAGCGTCACGAATCCCGTCGCGTCGACCGTCAGCTGCGTGGTCGTTCTGGACGTCAAGGTGACCCGGGCTCGAGTGTGTTCTTCGTGTCATTTGAGGACAAGGTGATGCGTCTGTTCGCAAGCGAAAAGATTGTGAAGATGCTCGACTTCCTCGGACTGAAAGACGGTGAGGCAATTGAGGACCGCCGCGTGACAAACGCCATCGAAAATGCTCAGAAACGAGTTGAGGAAAACAACTTCGGTGTGCGTAAGCATCTGCTTGAGTACGATGACGTGATGAACGCGCAGCGTAAGGTGATTTACACTCGCCGTCACCATGCTCTCATCGGTGAGCGTATCGGTATTGACTTAATCAACACTCTTTACGACAGCGTAGAGGACGTTGTGGAACGTCATGGTGTATATGACTACGAAGACTTTAAGATGCAGGTGCTCAAGACCTATGCTATTGAACCGCCTTATGATGAGGAGGAATACAAGCGTCTCGACGATAATAAGAAAATTACCAAGCTTTATGATGAGGCTCTGGCGGCTTTCAACCGCAAGATGGAACGCATGGCCGAGATTGCTGACCCAATCATTCAGAACATTGTCGAGAACCAGCGTAGTGAAGGTGTAGATCCACAAGGACTCATACGAATCCCAATTACCGATGGAAAGCGAATGTTCGGTATCGTTGTTGACATCAACGAGACGGCAGAAGCTCACTGCAAGAACCTGCCCAAGGCATGGCAGAAAGCGGTGATGCTGCTCACTATCGATGAGAGTTGGAAAGAGCACTTGCGTGAGATGGACCAGTTGCGACAGAGTGTGCAGAATGCCAGCTATGAGCAGAAAGATCCTCTTGTAATCTACAAGGTTGAATCGTTCAATATCTTCAAGTCGATGGTAGGTACAATGAATGCAAAGACCCTCTCAATACTTATGCGTGGACAGATACCCGTTCAGGAAGAGCCGCAGAGGCCTGTGCAGCACCGCGAAATGCCTCGTAGACGACAGATGTATCGTGAAAGCCGAGGCGGAGAAGGCGTGAATGAACAGGCTGCTCGTGCCAACCAGCAGGCATCTCGGGGTGCATCTCATGCCCCACAAGGGCCAACGGCACCAATCGTAGCAGGGCCGAAGGTCGGTCGCAATGACCCATGTCCTTGCGGAAGTGGCAAGAAGTATAAGCAGTGCCACGGACGAAACCAGCTATAACACTGAGTTAAGACCATAAAACACGAACCGCCTCAGACTCTGAAGTGACCCCCAAAAGTTGGACGGGTTAAATATTATTGTCTAAGAGAAAGAGTTCGGTATTGCACCGGGCTCTTTCCTTTTAACCTGGATTTAATTCTTTTATTGTTATAGTAGTCTATATATTCATCTAAAGCCTTCA
>JAGCCU010000004.1 GCA_017651515.1 Muribaculaceae bacterium
ACCAAATCACTAAAACTCACGAAAAAGTGGCTTGACCGTGGATGGAAGAATTTCAACGAAACCAAACCACTATACGGCCACCGCAAAGAATTCTTCCCCATAGTTCAAGGCTGTGTGTATAAAGATTTACGGCAAGATGCCGCACACCACGTTGCTGACCTGGGTGCAGAAGGAAATGCCATTGGTGGACTTGCCGTAGGTGAACCCACCGAGGTAATGTACGAAATGATTGAAGTGGTTAACGACATCCTACCAAAAGACAGACCTCGATACCTTATGGGTGTAGGTACACCCGCAAACATGCTTGAAGCAATTGACCGAGGTGTTGATATGATGGACTGTGTGATGCCTACACGAAACGGGCGAAACGGAATGCTTTTCACACAACATGGCATCATGAACATGCGCAACAAAAAATGGGCCGATGACTTCTCCCCTATCCAGGAAGACGGAGCCTCAATCGTTGATCAAATCTACTCACGTGCATATCTGAGACATTTATTCATAGCACAGGAACTGTTGGCACTGCAAATTGCCAGCATTCACAACCTGGCATTCTACCTGTGGCTTATGAGAGAAGCACGCAAACATATTATCAATGGCGATTTTCCCACTTGGAAAGCCGATATGATTGAACGAGTTACACGAAGATTGTAAAGAAAGTGGAACTGGAAGACAACATAAAAGACGTACAGGCAACCGAAAACACACCTGAGCAAAAGCCTAAAGAAAAGAATTTGCGGAAGCCGTTGGTCAAGAAGTTTGATTGGTACATAATTAAGAACTTCTTGGGCACATACATCTTTGCTATTCTGTTGCTGCTTGCAATCGTCATCATGTTTGACATAAACGAGAAACTTGATGCCGTGCTCACGGCACCGCTCAAAGCAACGGTCTTCCAATATTTCATGAATTTCCTGCCGTTTGTGATGAGCCAGTTTAGCCCGCTATTCACATTCATCGCAGTGATTTTCTTTACTTCACGGCTTGCCGACCGCAGCGAAATTATTGCTATGCTTTCTAGTGGTATAAGTTTCAGACGTCTGCTCATCCCATACATGGTGAGTGCCTCCGTGATTGCTGCAAGCAGTTATGTGCTATCGGCATACATTATTCCCCCTGCAACAGTTCAGCGTATAGCATACACAAATCGCTGGGTAAAGAACAAAGCCGTGGTCTATGGCGACAACATACAACTGCAAGTAAAGGACGGAGTCATGGCATATATTTCACGATACGACAATATATCTAAAAGCGGATTCAGATTCTCTCTAGACCAATACGACGGTAAGTCTTTGAAATCCAAACTCACCGCCGACAATATCCACTATGAGGAAAATGGGCGCTGGAGGCTGAACTCATGGACTTTGCGCATGTTTGACGGGTTGAAAGAAACCTTGACAAAGGGAACCACAATGGACACCCTGCTAGGTATTGAACCGCGCGACTTCTTGATTTCTAAGAATGACGAACAAACCCTAACCACACCAGAATTGAAGGAGTATATCGACCGACAACACGCACGCGGGGTAGCCAACATCAAGAACTTTGAAATCGAGTACGAAAAACGCTTCGCAATGACTGCGGCAGCATTTATCCTGACAATAATTGGCATGTCGCTCTCATCACGCAAGGTACGCGGAGGCATGGGACTAAATATCGGAATAGGACTATTGTTGAGTTTCTCCTACATCTTGTTTATGACGGTGACCAGCACATTCTGCGTATCGGGTTACACATCGGCCCGTGTGGCAATGTGGATTCCAAACATACTCTACACAATTATTGCCATTTTCCTTTATCTGCGAGCTGCCCGATAGTACAACACTTACATCTGCGCCTCTTCCCATTGCTGCATGGTATCAGCCAGTTCGGCATTTAGAGCAGCATGACGGTTATAAATATCGATATCCGTAGCATTTCCACGCGACAGTTCGTCTTCTATCTCAGCTATTTGCTGCTCAAGTTTGGTTATGCGTTCTTCAAGTAGTTTGACTCGCTTTTCAGCCTGCTTGATCTTACGCTCGCGTTCTTTTTGCTCTAGATACGACTGCTTGCCAGCCGATTGTTGTACTTTTTCCTCCACCTTTAAAGGCTGAGGTACAGCGACTTCCAGTTCTCTCAAGTTGTCAAGTTGCTTTTTCTCAAGAAACTCATAAATGCCGCATAGATGCTCTCGCACCCTATGATTACCAAACTCATACACCTTTTCCACCAAGCCATTGAGGAAGTCACGGTCATGGCTTACCACTATGATAGTGCCGTCAAAATCGATAAGTGCCTGCTTGAGGATATCCTTGGTTCGCATATCGAGATGGTTCGTTGGCTCATCAAGTATTAGCAGGTTGATGGGCTCAAGTAGGAGTTTCAGTAGGGCAAGACGACTCTTTTCTCCCCCTGAGAGCACTTTCACTTTCTTGTCTGAGGCCTTACCTCCAAACATAAAAGCACCCAGCATATCGTTAATGCGCGAACGTATATCACCCACAGCAGCATAATCAATGGTTTCGTGAACCGTCAGCGACTCGTCAAGCAGTTGGGCCTGATTTTGGGCGAAATAGCCAATCTTTACGTTATGCCCGATTGTTAACTTACCGTCAAATGGTATCTCTCCCATGATGCACTTCACTAGGGTGGACTTGCCGGCGCCATTCTTACCTACAAATGCCACTTTTTCCCCACGCTTGATAGTGAATATAACGTCAGAAAACACATTCAGGCTTCCATAATTCTTGCTCACCTCATCAGCAATCACTGGATAGTCACCAGAGCGAGGTGCTGGAGGAAAACGCAGTCGCAAGCGAGAGTTGTCCACCTCGTCAACCTCAATACGCTCAATCTTCTCCAACTGTTTTATACGGCTCTGCACCTGCACGGCCTTCGTGGCCTTATACCTAAACCGCTCAATAAATTCCTCAGTATCATGAATGAGCTTCTGTTGGTTCTCATATGCACGGCGTTGCTGTTCTAAGCGTTCCTTACGAAGATCTACAAAGTGTGAATAATTCACCTGATAATCGTAGATATGACCAAGCTCTATCTCGATTGTACGGTTTGTGACATTGTCGAGGAAAGCGCGGTCATGCGATACCAATACCAGCGCACCATTCCTTGTTTTTAAAAAATTCTCTAACCACTGGATTGACTCGATGTCAAGGTGGTTCGTCGGCTCATCAAGAAGCAATACTTCAGGTTTACTCAAAAGCAACTTGGCAATCTCCACACGCATTCGCCAACCGCCACTGAACTCCTTTGTTGGGCGGTCAAAGTCAGAACGCTCGAAACCAAGTCCTAGTAAAGTTTTCTCTATCTCAGCATCGTAATTCTCACTCTGAAGCATCACTCGTGCCTCAGTCTTCATGGCGAGACGGTCAATCAGGTCTTGATATTCCGGAGAGTTGTAATCGGTACGGCTTGCAAGCTGGGCATTTAGGTCATCAATCGACGCATCAAGTTCATGCACGTGTGCAAAAGCCTGTTGCACTTCTTCGCGCACAGTGCGAGTATCAGCTAAGCGCATCTGCTGTGGCAGATAACCAATGGTGATATCGGTTGGGCGAGCCACAACTCCTGAAGAAGGGGTCTGCAATCCAGCGATAATCTTAAGCATGGTAGACTTTCCAGCACCGTTCTTACCCACAAGGGCTATGCGGTCACGTTTGTTGACCACAAAATTGATATTTTCCAGCAGCGTGATGCTACCAAATTCCACGTTCAGACCTTGAATTGAAATCATAGCGCGAAATTACTGCTAATTTACCAACTAACCAAATACCACACTCTTTTGCATTCGCAAGATTAAAAAAGAAAGGTTGCCGATTTCCCCACGGCAACCTACCTTTAGTCAATTGTTAAGCAATCTTCTGTTATGTGTTTTTGGATTTTCTAAGGAAAAGTCTACAGGCTTTCCAAGCCTGTAGACTGTGTAATTGATTTTTTAGATAATGCCTTGTCCCATCATGGCGTGGGCAACCTTCATGAAGCCAGCGATATTAGCGCCCTTCATGTAGTTCATGTAACCGTCAGCCTCGAGACCGTACTTGCAGCACTGATCGAAGATGTCGTTCATGATCTGGTGGAGCTTCTGGTCTACCTCTTCGGCAGTCCAATAGATGTGCTGAGCGTTCTGAGTCATTTCAAGACCAGAAACAGCAACACCACCAGCGTTAACAGCCTTGCCAGGAGCGTAAACCATCTTGTTCTCAAGGAACAGTGCGATAGCATCGGCATGGCAACCCATGTTGGAAACCTCGGCACACATCATGATACCGTTGTTCTTCATCATCTCGGCGTCCTCACGGCGAACTTCGTTCTGGGTAGCGCAAGGCATGCAGATGTCAACCTTCTGCTCCCAAGGCTTCTTGCCTGCAAAGAACTTTGCATTGGGGAACTTCTCTGCATAAGGAGCAACGATGTCGTTGCCGCTTGCACGGAGCTCGAGCATATAGTCAATCTTCTCCTTTGTGTTGATGCCATCTGGATCATAGACGTATCCGTCAGGACCACTGATGGTAACAACCTTTGCACCAAGTTCGGTAGCTTTAGTTACTGCACCCCAGGCAACATTTCCGAAGCCAGAGATAGCAACAGTCTTGCCCTCAAATGTGGTACCCATGCGCTTAAGCATGTTCTCTACATAGTAGCAAGCACCGAAACCGGTAGCCTCAGGACGAATGCGAGAACCGCCGAACTCAAAGCCCTTACCGGTCAGAGTACCGGTGCATTCACGTTTGAGCTTCTTGTACATACCATAGAGATAGCCAACTTCGCGACCACCTACGCCGATGTCACCAGCGGGAACATCCATGTCGGGGCCAATGTTGCGCCACAACTCAAGCATGAATGCCTGGCAGAAACGCATGATTTCAGCATCACTCTTGCCCTTGGGGCTGAAGTCGGAGCCACCCTTGCCACCACCCATAGGCAGTGTCGTAAGAGCGTTCTTGAATGTCTGCTCAAAGCCGAGGAACTTAAGAATTGAAGGAGTTACAGATGCGTGGAAACGAAGACCTCCCTTGTATGGGCCAATAGCGTTGTTGAACTGAACGCGGTAACCCAAGTTGGTCTGAACGTCACCGTTGTCATCTACCCAAGTCACACGGAAAGTGAAGATACGATCGGGCTCAACCATGCGCTCGATGATTTTGTTCTTCTCAAATTCGGGGTGCTTGTTGTACTCTTCTTGTACGGTTTCCAGAACCTCGCGCACTGCCTGCAAGTACTCAAGCTCGCCAGGGTGCTTAGCCTCAAGATTGGCTAGAATTTTTTCAACGTTCATGATAAAATGTTTAAAAAGTCAATTAATTTGATTTGCTTATAAAAATAAGTTGTTATCTGTTTCAATTCACGTGACAAATATAAGGCAAATTTTCTGAATGAGATGAATTTTTCGGCATAAATTTTCGCGTTTTTCGCTTTTTTCAACATATCGTATTTTCAGACACAAAAAGAGAAGATTTTCATTTTTTGCTATATTTATAACATTTGCTAAACATTTGATGTGCAACATGAATTTTGCAATAAACAAAATATCAAATTCAAGCAAACTGAATGGCAAATTGTCACATCCATTGAAAGTTATCAAATAATAAATGTTTAGTTTTTTTTCTTCATATCACATAATTGTACTAACTTTGCACAAGTCAAGAACGACTATACTGATTACTTCTAATAACACATTAATAATTTTCTCAATTATGAAGAAACACAATTTCTATGCAGGACCATCAATCCTGAGTCAGTACACCATTGACAATTGCGTAGATGCTATTCGCAACTTCGCTGGTACAGGTCTTTCAATCCTTGAAATCTCACATCGCAGCAAGGAATTCACCGCTGTTATGGATGAGGCTGAGGCGCTGTTCAAAGAGCTTCTCGACATTCCCGCAGGTTATCGCGTTATTTTCCTCGGCGGTGGTGCCAGCACCCAGTTCTGCATGGTTCCTATGAACATGCTCAAGACCAAAGCAGCTTATCTCGACACCGGCACATGGGCCAATAAGGCAATCAAGGAAGCTAAGCTTTTCGGCGAGGTTAACGTAGTAGGCTCTTCCAAGGAAGACAACTACACCTACATCCCCAAGGGTTATGAAATCCCCACTGATGTTGATTACTTCCACATTACTACCAACAACACCATCTACGGAACCGAGATTCGTGAAGACTACGACGTTCCCGTGCGTATGATTGCCGACATGTCGAGTGACATCTTCTCTCGTCCAGTTGACGTAAGCAAGTACGATATTATATATGGTGGCGCACAGAAGAACATTGCTCCCGCAGGCGTTACCTTTATTGTAATTAAGGAAGACGTGTTGGGTCGCATGGAAGGTGTTCGCACCATCCCCACAATGCTCAACTACAAGACTCACGTCGAAAAGAGTTCAATGTTCAACACTCCCCCTGTATTCCCCGTTTACGCTGCATTGCAGACACTCAAGTGGTATAAGGAACTCGGTGGCGTGAAGGAACTCCAGCGCATTGACGAAGAAAAGGCCGCTGTTCTTTACGATGCAATTGACTCAAGCAAGATGTTTGTTGGCACAGTTAAACCCGAAGACCGCTCTATCATGAACGTTTGCTTCGTGATGAAGCCTGAGTACAAGGAACTCGAGAAGGACTTCCTCGACTTTGCTACCAGCAAGGGCATCGTAGGCATCAAGGGTCATCGCAGCGTGGGTGGCTTCCGTGCTTCTCTCTACAACGCACTTCCTCTTGAGAGCGTAAAGGTTCTCGTAGATGCCATGAAGGAGTTTGAGAATAAATAATTCATCAAAAATCAACAACTAAGAACTAAAAACCTAAACCAAAAGATGAAGATATTAGTTGCAACCGAAAAGCCCTTTGCCCCCGTAGCTGTCCAGGGCATAAAGGAAGTAGTTGAAGCCGCCGGCCACGAACTGGTACTGGTTGAGAAAGGCACCAAGGCCGACATGATCGCTGCCGTTGCTGATGCAGCCGGACTCATCGTTCGTAGTGACAAGATTGACAAGGAAGTGTTTGATGCAGCCAAGCAACTGAAGGTTGTGGTACGCGCAGGTGCAGGTTACGACAACATCGACCTCGCTGAAGCAACTGCTCACGGCGTGTGTGTAATGAACACTCCTGGCCAGAATGCCAACGCAGTTGCCGAACTCGTGATGGGCATGCTCGTCACATTGATCCGCAACCGATATAACGGCACTTCGGGCACTGAACTGCTGGGCAAGACCCTCGGCATCCATGCCTACGGCGCTGTAGGCCGCAATGTTGCCCGCATCGCCAAGGGATTTGGCATGAAGGTCAGCGCCCTCGACCCCTGGGTGAAAGATGAACAGATGGAAGCCGATGGAATTACTCCCGTTCACAATCTGGAAGATCTTTATAAGAACAATCAGTATGTGAGCCTTCACATTCCCGCAACCGATGAAACTCGCCGTTCAGTGAATGCTAGCCTCATCGAGCTCTTGCCAAAGAATGGTGTGCTCATCAATGCCGCTCGCAAGGAAGTCATCGACGAGGAAAGCCTGGCAGCAGCGCTTGAGGCACGCGCTGACATCCGCTATGTAGCTGACGTGAAGCCCGACAATGGCGCTGAACTCGAAGAGAAATATGGTGACCGAGTGTTCTTCACTCCCAAGAAGATGGGCGCCCAGACTGCCGAAGCAAACATCAACGCCGGTCTGGCAGCCGCCAACCAGGTTGTGGCTCATCTTAAGGACGGCTGGAACCGATTCCAGGTGAACAAATAATAATCTCATCCTCGTAAGAATTCTCTTACGACACCATTAACAATCCCCCCCCGCATAATGTACAGCAGTACATATGCTGGGGGGATTTTCTTTATTTATTATATAAGGTGTAAAGAATAAAAGAGAAAAATGCCATAGTAAATAATTACCAACTGCAGCATCGACAACTTTTTCATTTATCTTCTTGAGTCAAGTTAATACACATGGCAGAAATTGCTAAACAAGTTAAAAAGGCGATTCAGTTCAATTAAATTCTGCAAAAAATGGGGTGTTTGGCATTGGACTTGCAAATAAAAGGTATACTTTTGCCGTTGAATAGCAAACGTTAATTTTAACTATTGAAAATTTTAAATCAAACAATAATTTAACACTTCAACATTATGAACAAGAAGAGTAAATTAGCACTGATGCTAATAGGAGCATCAATCATTGGTTCAGCTACAACGCTGATGACAACAACAGCACTGAAGGGTGCAGGTGTAGATGTAGATAAATTTATACCATCGAAAGAACAGACAGCAACAATTGATCCGAACGGATTTGTGACAACCTCAACGCGTACTGCTGCACTGGGCAACGATTTCACCGTAGTTGCAGAGAACACTATCAACTCGGTGGTAAGCATCAAGAGCTTTGAAACGCCACGCCGCCAACAGATGTACGGCGGTGACTTCGATCCATTTGAGTTCTTCTTCGGCCCTGGCTTTGGAAATGGTGGTTCGCAGCGTCGCCAGCAGCAACAACAGCAACAAAAGAGCGATCCGCAACCTAAGGGCAGTGGTTCTGGCGTGATAATCAGCGAGGACGGATATATAGTCACCAACAATCACGTTATTGACGGTGCCGAGAAACTTGAGGTAACCCTCAACGATAACAGCACATATAATGCTACTGTCGTGGGCAGCGATGCCAATACCGACATTGCGCTTATCAAAATCAACGCTAAGGGCCTCCATCCCATCACCTTTGGCAACAGCGATGCCGTGAAGGTGGGCGAATGGTGCGTGGCCGTGGGAAATCCCTTCGGATTCAACTCGACTGTGACTGCCGGCATCATCAGCGCCAAGGGCCGCGGACTGAGCGAGGGCACCAGCATGGGCATCAAGTCGTTCATCCAGCATGATGCTGCCGTGAACCCCGGCAACAGTGGCGGAGCCCTTGTGAATACAGCAGGTGAATTGATTGGCATCAACACGATGATTTACAGCACAACTGGCAATTACAGTGGTTGCTCGTTTGCCGTTCCCAGCAACACAGTGAAAAAAGTAGTCACCGACATCAAGCAATACGGAACCGTGCAGCGTGCAGTGCTTGGTATCCAGTATCGTGAACTCAATGCCGATCTTGCCAAGGAACACAAGATTACAGCGACCAACGAAGGTATCTACGTTGCTCAAGTGAACGACCGCAGTGCCGCAATGGAAGCTGGTCTGGAAGAGGGTGACGTAATCGTTAAGATGAATGGCGAGAGCGTGAAGAACAGCGGAGAGATGCAGGAGCAAATGAACAAATTGCGCCCAGGCGATAAGGCTGAACTTACCTACTACCGCGACAACAAGCTCCGCACCACAACGGTGACCTTCAAGAACAACCAAGGCAGCACGAAAATGACAAAGTCGAGCGACATGATGAGTTTGGGCTGCGCTTTCAACGAACTTACCGACAAGGAGAAGAAAGACCTGAATATTTCACAAGGCCTAAAGGTCGTTGGTGTGAAAGCAGGCAAGTTCAAACGCGCCGGAGTGAAGGATGGCTTCATCATTACCGACATCAACAACTCTCCAGTCAACAGTCGCGAGGATGTTGAAAACATCTACAACCAAATCATGCGTGCAAGCGATGCTGACAAAGTGATGTTCGTTACCGGCCTTTACCCAACCGGCAAAAAGGTTTACTATGCCGTTGACCTGAGCGACGATGAAGAATAAACACATTAACTAAATTATATATTAGGCTAATTCATACGCACTACAAACTTAAAGCCTAAAATAATTCCAAAATTCAATATAGCGTGTTTCACAATGAAATGCGCTATATTTTTATTTGAAAATGGACTGACAATCTAGTTTGTCGAATAAATCAAGCCATTAACTGAAAATTCCTTGCGTACATTACTATTATTAGTAATTTTGCAATCCGACGACTAAAATCAACACAAATAAAAAACTAGATTCATGATTAAACGAACTTTATTGATGTGCATGACCATGCTGGTAGCTCTCGGCATGGCGGCCGACAGCTTCACATACCTGAAGCTGTCAACAGTATCTGGCGACCAAACCGTTCCAACCAGTGGACTACAGATCGTCTTCAACAACGGCAATCTGGTTGCCACATCCTCGTCGCAGACTGTGTCCAAACCACTGTCGACGATGAATTACATGGAATTTACCGACACAGAAAGTGGTGACACCCCCAGTGTTATCGGTGACGTTACCGGCGACGGCATGGTTGACGTTGAAGATGTCAACGCAGCCATCAACATCATCCTTAAGATGAAGACCACAGCCGATTATCCTGGAAACGCCGACCTTGACAACAGCGGTATCATTGACGTTAGCGACGTGAATGAAATCATCA
Source organism: Muribaculaceae bacterium (assembly GCA_017651515.1). Taxonomy (GTDB): domain Bacteria; phylum Bacteroidota; class Bacteroidia; order Bacteroidales; family Muribaculaceae; genus Sodaliphilus. The sequence goes on from JAGCCU010000004.1 coordinate 10,311, forward strand.
ATATCATTCTCAACAAGGTTAGCAAAGCTGATGAACGCGGTGCCGGCACCCAGACGATGTGGGTGGTTACAGGCCAGATAAAGTGGGCCTTCACAACAAGTCAGCTAAGTCAGATGACCTATACCAACGGCACCACACTAACTGTGCTTGACAAGGTGTTCAACATCAGCGATATTGACCTTATCTACGTTGACAGCAACGAATGGACCGATAACAATATTAACGTGACTTACAGCACATCGAAAGCAGATGTTATTGTAGCAGGTAATATAGCCTCTCATATGACAGGTACTGTGACCAATGCTCACGTGTGTCTGCTTCAGGATGCAACACTTGCCACCGAACCTATTTACACCCTAATGGGTACTACCAGCAATGGTTCGTTCTATATGGATGGCAGCTACAAAGCCACATTAAAACTCAACGGCCTCACCCTCACCAACCCCGACAGCGCTGCCATAAACATTCGTGATGGCAAACGCATCGAGGTGCAAGTAATCGAAGGCACAACCAATAGTCTTGTGGATGGTTCCAATGGCACCCAAAAAGCCTGCTTCGCCATCAAGGGACATACCGAGTTCAAGGGTGCAGGTACACTTAATATAACTGGCAATACAGCTCATGGTTTCTGGGGAAAAGAATATGTCGAAATAAAGAAAACTGCTGGTACAATCAATATCCTCAAGGCCGTAGGTGATGGATTCAACGTCAACCAGTACATCAAGCAGAATGGTGGAGTCATTACAATTAATAATGTGGGTGACGACGGCATCCAGGTAAGCTTCAAGACCGATGATGACGGCAATATTGAAGACGATACCGACAACACTGGAACAGTCACCATAGCTGGAGGGACTCTCAACATCACCACACAGGCAAATGGAGCCAAAGGCATTAAGTGTGCGAACGACATCAACATTTCAGGAGGCACGACCACAGTGAACCAAACTGGCTCTACAGTTGTTGACGGCAGCGACATTAGTTATTGTACCGCCATGAAAGCTGATGGCGACATTAACATCACTGGTGGCTCAATAACTGTTAACAATACAGCTGATGGCGGCAAGGGTCTCAGTGCTGATGGGAATATCGCCATTGACGAGACTGCTGGCACTACCATCATCAATATTAAAGCAAATGGCATTGGCGGCACAGTTGAGACCAGTGGAAGCGGAAGCGGAGAAACGCCTAATAGCTACAAAGTCTATGTTGCCAAAGCAAGTAGCGGCGGTTATCCTGGCGGTGGCAGTTCAAACTGGTCAAGCATATACCTCTACAAGAGCGACGGCACCCTTGTTCAAAAACTCACCAATACCGTCACTCTGACAAGCGGATATACCTCGCTAACATTCTACTACTACGACTTTGGAGGTCCCGTTGACGGAACATATTATTTCAGAGGCAGTAGTTCAACTTACCAAACGACAACATTCAATGCCCCAACAGGAACTGATGTGTATTACCAGATTACCAATAGTTACACAACTAGTGGCTCCACCCGTATTTACTCACTAGAAAACGTTACCAGCCAATATGGTGGCAGCAGCGAACAAAGCGAGGACAACGGCACTGGCTACAACGCTTCGGGCATCAAGGCCGATGGCGACCTGACAATTGACGGAGGAACAATCACTGTTGAGAATAGCGGCGCCATGAGTAAGAGCATTAAGAGCAAAGCCACCGTTACTATCAATGGCGGTGACATTACGCTCAAGCCAAGTGGAGCAATGAAGGTTATCAACAACGATGCCAGCTATAGTAGTGGTATCAAAGCTGTCAACTTCGTCATGAACGACGGTGTGTTGAAAATCAATGCCAGTGGAACAGCCGGCAAGGGCATCTCTACAACAACAATTACAACCAATGGCGGCTCCATCACCATCAACAACAGTGGAGCAGCACAGGCAGCATCTGGCGGCGACTACTACACAGCAAAAGGTTTTAAAACCGACGGTAACATTAACCTCTGGGTTGGCACAATCAATATCACCATGACTGGCAACGGCGGTAAAGGAATAAAAACTAACGGAAACTATGTGCAAGGTAATAGTGACGGCACAGGTCCTACACTCGTTGTAAAGACAACAGGCAATGCCGCCGGTACAAGCAGCAGCGGCGGATGGGGCCCTGATGGCGGCGGTAGCGTTTCGGGTAGCGCAAAGGCTATCAAAGTGATGGGATCCATAACCATTAATGGTGGAACCAGCGAGGTTACAACTGCTACCAATGGCGCTGAAGGTATCGAATCGAAAACCAGCATAATAATCAATGGTGGCATGCACTATTACAAGGCATATGACGACGGCATGAACTGTGCTGGCCCAATCAAGTTTGCCGGTGGTCTGACTGTAGTATTCTCAAACGGAAATGATGCCGTCGATAGCAACTATGGCCGTAGTGGAGCTGTTGAGATAGGAAACGGATGCATAGTAGCTTACACCAGCAAAGGAGCCCCCGAAGAAGGCTTAGACTGTGACAACAACAGCTATATTACCATTACCGGCAACGGCTATGCCGTGAGTGCAGGTGCCAGCCAAGGTGGTGGTGGCTGGGGCGGCTCCAGCGGCATTGGCAGCGCAGTACAGGGCTATTACCTGAGCACCAGCTCGCTGAGTTATTCTACAGGTCGTTACTACACATTCTATAATTCAAGTGGCACCTCACTTGGCTTCACTTACAGCATGGAAGCCAGTCTGTCAAGCTCTCTCTCGCTCTTCACTGCTAAGGGCATGACCAAAAGTCAGAGTTATAATATAAAATATAGCACCACCGCTCCTACAGGTGCCACAATGTCATGGCACGGAGTTTACTTAGGTGGAACACCACAAGGAACACAGACCAGCTTCACAAGCTTCACTGCTCAGTAAACAGTTCACATATTCACAAATAAAGCGTGCGAGAGTTTTCCCGCACGCTTTATTTATATTACCATTATATAAAAATCAAGATGAGTGATAAGTCACCAACCCTGGCATAGAGTGACGTACAATTTTCTGAACCACCACTTCATACTTCGCTGCCACCTGCAACAATATGTCGCTGAAAGTTGTCGCTACAGAGCCTACGAATGCCAATGGATACTTCTGATAATCCTTGTACTGACAAATATTGCGTTCAAAGAAGCGTCCTAATTCTTTTTCCAGGAGTTCATAGACATACTCGTCATTAAGATGATCTGCAAGAAAGAAAGCATACGTCCTCAGGTTCCGGTTGGCACTGGAATTGTTATAAACAGAATCCATGACGTCATCGACTGTCACCTTGAACTTATCGAAGAACTCTTCAACCAATGCCTTAGGAGCGATACCCTTCATGGCATCACCAAGGAAAATACGCCCAAGTGCAGCTCCGCTACCCTCATCACCAAGAATGAATCCCAGAGAACGAACATTATGAACAATGGATTCTCCGTCATATAAACAGGAATTAGAACCTGTGCCAAGGATACATGCCAGACCTGTGCCGTGAATCAACAATCCACGCGCAGCCCCCAGCAAGTCACTCATCACTGTAACAGGAGTCTTGAACTGTGCCACAAGTGATGCCTCCACCGTCTTGATCTTATCCGGATTTGAACATCCTGCGCCATAGAAATATATATTGTTCCAACGGCGCTTGAAGAACTCCTTAGGAAGCTCAAGTCGAATAGTATGGCTTATGTCGCGACGCGACATGAAATAAGGGTTCAGACCTTGTGTGAAAGCATGTTCCAAGACCTCGTCTCCTTGAACAAGCGCCCACTCCGTTCTCGTAGAACTACTTTCAGCAATTACATTAACAGGCGTCGAAGCCAAAAAATCAGCCATTAATACAAAAAGTTAAATTAAGTATTAAAACACTAATTAGTTGCCCGCATAATAACAGACAACTAATATTTCTTACAAAATTAATAATTTAAATACAGCCAAACCTAAACCATCAAGTAGATTTCTACTCAAATTCACATAGATTAACCTACCTCTATATAAATTCACAAAAATACACTCGCCCACTATTATATGGACGAGTGCAAACCAAATTTATTTTGAACTCAGATTATTAATGTGCGACAACGACTTTATGCAATGAGATACACCCATCAACATATACTCGCATCAAATACACGCCACTTGCAATGTCACTCACATTGATATAATTAGCTGCATTTCGTGCCACACATTTCCCATTCACATCAATAAGTTCCACACCTTGAATCCATGTGTCGGCACTGGCTACTAGGTAGTCGCTTGCCGGACATGGTCCTACAGAAACATTTGCAAGACTAAGGTCTTCAATCGATGATTCTTTATTAATATAGGCACAACGGTTAATGTCGTCGAAAGCAAATGTTCCGACCGTTCCCTGCTTAGCCTTCCGGCTGTCGTCGGTTTGTTGTGACAAACGTAAGCCCATAAGTTCAAATTCACCTCTAGAATCCACGACCACAGGCCATCGCTTCCATCCATGGAAATCGATCTCACCAACGGGGATATCAAATTCGTAGTTGTCGGTCGAAGATTTCATCACCAAAGACAACTTATTGTAGTTCATGTCGCCCCAAACATGCAGCACAACCGTATCACCATACTGTACATGGAGAGACGATGCAAAATCAGTACGGAAATACGGCATTGATGCCTGTGTGAAGTCGTAGTCGACAGAAACTGCGCCATTGCCATACAAGTGTGAAGACGATTGAGACAAATTGGCTTCATCGTATGAACCAGACAGCGATATCTGGTCAGTGCCTTCCACCTCGAACATCGGTTGTTCTCTCTCGGTTTTTGCTGATGCATCAACCACCTTGAAAGCGACCTTTATTGGAGCTTCTAGATGAATGCCGGCTGTATCTTCCACAGCCTGGTCTATTTCCAGATAATAATCTTTATCAACAATCAAGTCATAGGTAACCGGCAATTTTATATAACCGAATGCATCACCCCGCTTGTTGTTTTTGATTGAGCGCTTTGCCCATGCCATTACATTATTATCCTTATCAACAACTCTGATTTTGGACAACAATCCATACGAATTCAGCAGTGAATCGCTCCTGAATTCGACCAATGGCTTGGTAAAATGCACCTCTGCGCCTTCATTGGGGAATAATGACAATACTTCAAGGTGATTACGTCCCTGAGTAGTGAATTCAAAAACGAAATCCTGTTCCATAGGGATTTCACCCCCATGCATTGCCTCTTTCTTCACCGTAACGGTATATAACGTATTAATGTCAAAAGCATCATTGGGAGTAAATCGTAGACGATAGTTTGTATCTTCCCAGGTGAAAGTACCTTCTATGTTTGGCGTTATGGAAAAAGCTCGTTCGACGCTTTCGGTGTCCATATCCCAGTTGAACTGCAACACGATGGGGATGTTACATGCTACAGGCGCATCTCCACTTTGCCATTGAGGTGAATAATCAATGACTTCGGGGGGAGAAGTGCGTTTACGTTTCAAGTCAAAATTGCAGTAAGTTGACTGATTAGCCAATACCTCCACATCTTTAGTCATTGTAAAGTGTTCGTCACTACTGGCTTCAACCGTATATGTTCCGGGAATCACATACTTGAACAAGTAGATGCCATTCTCGAGTTCGTCGCTATATGATACAGCCACTTCATTGCCATCTGCATCAAGCAGTCTGACCTTGGCATGATTCACTGGGCGACGTTGATCGGCACCGTTCATGTGGTAAGTAGCATCGCGCAACAATCTATCGTCACGCACGTTGCCGGTTACGATACCCATCGTGTAATTATCGCTGCGATCAAAAAAGCGGTCGGCACCAAGCGAGATGTTCCATCCTTCTACCCAACAATACTGGTCACTGAGCAATCGATAGGTTTCAGGATAATAGTCGTGATGAGAGCCCTCACTAAGCATCGATACCGCCCTGTTGCCTCGCAACACGCCATAGCCTTGTGTTCCCCAGTCGGAGCGGAAAGTCCAGTCTCCTACAGCTACATAGTTGCCACCATTCGACCATACCGTAGATTGATTTTTAATGAGATAATACCCCAGGTCACTTGTCAGCTTGTCGCTACGAGGTACTTGGGGCTGCCCTGTATAACCGCGATAGATACCCAAGGGATAATTATACGGGTGGCTCTCGCCATACCCCACGGCATTACTGTGAATTGCATAAAAAACATCAGCACCGCTATTGTTGCACAGAGCAACTATTGTAGATAGACCAAGGTCGTTGGCTTCTTCATTCCTCACTCTAGAGATAGTTGTTCGGTAGCCTTTCTTGCGAAGCACCTCCTGCAATGCAAAGCCTTTTTTCAGGTTAGAGTTAGATTCCCAGAATCCAGCAGTATCACCTGCGGCAAAAGGCGGAATTACAATATTACGGTCATCGCTGCCATGACCGCCATGTCCAGGATTGATATAAACGTGTGGCACCTGAGCCTGTGCACCGATTCCCAGAAAAACAAAACAAAGAATGATATAAAGATTTTTCATAGCGCACATTATTTATGGTTCCACAATGTTTACTTCCATCTGATACAAATACCCATCTATGGTATTATACACAATCTTACCTGCCGAAGCCGAAGGCTGCATCGTCATCGACGAGGGAGATGTCAAAGGCTTTATTAATGTCCCATCGGCCTTGAGCAGTACAATCTGTGACGAGGTGAACTGATGTCCATCGTCAGTGGCATTCTGTGCTACTATATAATCATTGTTTAGCCATGAAGGCATTTCATAATTACCTAGTTCAGCAAGAACCACACCCGCAAGATCTATAATCACGATTCCCTTGCCCGCAGCAAAAAATGCTATTTTTTCCCCATCGGGAGATAGTGAAGGCCACAGATAGCCAGCATCCGACTCCACTGGAGCATAACGCCGTTCCGCACCATTCCTTACAATGGCGATTTCAGAACCATAGGTATATACGGCCAGTGATTTTTTAGGAGCTTTATAAATACCACTTTCACTCTTCATGCCAGCACCCTTCGTGGCAATCATAGGATGTATTGCTCCGTGTTGAGGCTCAATAAGCATTTCGTGCTTTGAGGTAACAATATCATAAGAATGACCTGAACGGTAAATCAGGTTGTGGTCATCACGTGTCTGAGTAACGTAATAAACCTTTCCATCATTGCCGAAAAAGGCATCAACGCCCGATCCCATTTCCTCACTCACCAACTTTACTTCTCCAGTAGCATAATCGTAAAGATATAACGATGATGCCATTTCGTCGGTAAAAAGCAATTTGTCGGCCGGAGCATTAAGCACTGGTCTATATGCCGGCTGGTCCCAAGTTGGCAGCACACGTTTCTGGTGTACCACTTCAACTTTCTGAGCCGCAACGGCTAATGCCGAAAAGCACAAAACAGTAAATAGAACTTTTTTCATATCGTAAAAATATTTTTAGATTTCTCATCTACAAAATTACAATAAATAGCCATACTCCACACAATAATTTGATTAAAAAACACGAATAAGTACTATGCACGATGTCATGGATTTAAAGCCACGGTATCGTGCATAGTTCTTATTGTATTTAATGTCAATTACTTATTTATTAGCGAGAGGAATTCTTGGCGCATGGCTTTATCTTCGAAAGCACCGCAATAATGCATTGTCACAGTCTCGGCAGTCTGCTTTTCCACTCCACGCATCTTCATGCATAGGTGTTGTGCCCGTGCAACGACTATAACACCCTTGTTGCGCAATTCCTTCGAAATGATGTCGCATAATTCGCTTGTCATACGTTCCTGAACTTGGAGTTTTCTAGAAACGGCATCTACTACCCTACCCAACTTACTGAGTCCAACAATTTCCCCGTCGGGCAGATATCCTATAGATACAGTGCCGAAAAATGGCAAAATATGATGTTCACACAGGGAATAAAACTCAATGTCACGCACGATGACCATTTGAGAATCCGGATGTTGGAATAATGCAGAGCGCAAATAGAACCCACCGTCTTCATTATAGCCGCGAGTATTTTCCAGCAATGCTTTTGCTGCACGCACAGGAGTTTTTACCAAGCCCTCGCGGTTGGGGTCTTCTCCCAACAAAACTAAAATCGAGCGATAGTGCTCGGCAATCTGTTCAACAAGTTTATCGTCTAATTTGATATAAGCCATGACCTGATGTTATTGCCAAACGTTTATGTGATCGCGAACGATTGTCATTTCGCGAGCATAATTAGGAAAGACACTACGTATTCGCGACAAAGCAGCCTGCGCATCGCCTTGTGTCTTGAAGTCTCCCAAACGCAGTCGCCATGTAGGAGCATTGTAAGAGATATATGAGCGATACTGCGGGAACTTCATTGCTATGGCGCGCGCACGAGCCTGTGTCGAAGCCTTTGCCGTACGATAGTTATTGTCGCTATACGCCTGAATGCGATATCCCACACTGCGGCCTTGGATGGTCTGCTGCGTAGTGCGCTCGCGCTTAGGCTGTTTGGGAGTGTCAGACTTTACTTTATCTTTGTCCTTTTCTTTAGCCTGGTCGCGTTCATCATCCATATCAGCAAACTTGTCATCCTCTGACTTCTCTGTCTTCTTATTAACTGTCTTCTTGGGTTCATTTGGACGGTCAATGGAAGAATTGCTGCGGGTTATCAGTTCTTGAGGTGCATCGACAACCACTTGACCGCTTTGGTTCAAGCGGTTAACGATATCGGGATTAGTCTGCGCCATAGCTATCATTGAAAGCATTAGGCTGACTATCAAACTAATGAAATGTTTACTATAATGTTTCATAAACAATTATCATTAAAACTGGCTACAAAGATAGTACATTTTATCTTTGTAGCCAAATAATTATACCGTTTCGATGTCTAACACCAGTTAAGAACGGATTAGAATGCAGTGACTATACCGAGGAAGTCAGCTGCCTTGAGCGAAGCACCACCAATCAAACCGCCATCAATATCAGGCTTTGCAAACAGTTCTGCAGCATTGCTTGGCTTGCAACTTCCACCATAGAGGATAGTAGTGTCATCGGCAACTTGTGCACCATACTTATCAGCAATGAGTTTGCGGATAAATGCGTGGATTTCTTCAGCCTGGTCAGCAGTAGCAGTTTCACCGGTACCAATAGCCCAAATTGGCTCGTATGCAATCACTATGTTGGCAAAAGCATCGGCATCGAGATGGAACAACGAACCCATAATCTCTTCTTTGATAATCTCAAAGTACATGCCCGACTTGCGTTCGTCAAGGCTTTCACCACAACAGAATATCACCTTCAGACCAGCTGCAAGCGCGAGGTCAACTTTTGTCTTGAGCATCTCGATTGTCTCATTATAGTAGCCACGGCGTTCGCTATGTCCAAGAATAGCATAGTCAGCACCAGTGGATGCCACCATTGGAGCAGAGACTTCACCCGTATAGGCGCCTTTTTCGTGGTCAGCGCAGTTCTCGGCCGACAACAGCACCTTTCCGCCTTCCAAAACAGACTTCACAGCTGTCAGATGAGTGAATGGAACTCCCACCACAACATCACACTTCAAGTCAGCGACCTGAGCAACAGCATCCTTTACTTCCTTGGCGAGTTGAACGCCTTCGGGAACTGTAGTATTCATTTTCCAGTTACCCGCAACGATATTTTTCCTCATAACGTACTTAAATTATTTATTTAAAATCATTTAGTTTATTCTTTCTATTTGATTGGCTTGCAAAGTTACTCAAAAACCTTCAACTACTAATCATCTTCCGACTGTTTATTCTTTTTAAACAATCGTTCATATAGGAATTTCATCAGTACATGAGTACGATTGAAAATCAACAGGGCCGCCATCAGAAGCAGATAGGCTGAAACCAATCTACGCAGGATGTCGCCGGCATTGTAGTCGCTGCTGAGTGTGGCCAAGGTCACTTTCGGGTCACGCAGTCGCTCGGCGTTTATTGAACCTAAAGTTCGTTTCCATTTCACAAAGCCATCATTTACATAGACCACTGCAGGATTACCTCGCGCCATCATTTTTATGTCGCTGTCATCAGCATTCAGCATCGGATAGTCGGCCATAGAGATATCGTTCCATTGATCGATCTGACTTTCAGAAGCCGATGTTATACCATAAACTGATGCTCCTTGGGCACGTGCATATTCAGTAAGTTCGTTGATAACGAACGTATGGGCTATATTCACATCTTGGATGTCGGGGAACAACAGCAAGAGTTGTTGCTGACCAGATGCAAGTACATCGTCACTTACATCCAATCCACCATCAATCACAGCCAGCTGGTGAGTTCTCTGCTGAAGAATAATACTTGCAGTATCGGGCTTGTGTTTGATCGGACGTCTATCAACAAATTCCCATCCGTCACTCTCTTCGGGCAGACTGTCGATAGTGAATTCAACTTCTTCGCCATCTTTGCTATAGATGAACATATACTCATCATCGGCCATTCCTGAAGAAACGGCAGTTGTCAGACGAGTACCCACAGGATAAGGCCGGAAATCAACAAGAGGTTGAGTAAAATATCCATAAAGCCCAAGTGCAAGAGCAAAAGCAAATGTCAATGCTGCAATTATCCATTGCACGGCTGGGCCATAGAGGCCTTTGACTTTGGTATTGAAAATCAGCAGGAAAATCAATCCGAATGCCAAAGCAACATTCTTGCCGAAAGTGCCCCAGTTCGAAAGTATCAATGCGTCACCAAAACAACCACAGTCGGGCACGGCATTGGTTACTGCCAGCCATAATGTCAGAGGCAACATGAATAGCATAAACACAAGCGTCAATATTGGGGCAACGCGCCTGTAGACTCCCACAAGAATCATCACGCCAAGTATTGTCTCTATTATCGGCAAGGCAAATGCACCGCATAGCGACAGTCCTGTAAAACCGCCCCAGCCCAGTGCGAGCAAGTATTCATTGAACTTATAGAAACTGCCCCAAGGGTCTATTGCCTTTGCCAAACCCGACAAGACAAAGACACCGCCCACGACTATCCTCATGAGCCAGACCATTGCGGTCACCACCCACTCATTCTCGACATCAATGCTGTTTCTGTTCTTCGTCATGCTTGATCAGTGCAAAGATTGCATAATTGATCATATCCTGATAGTTGGAATCCACACCTTCGCTCACCAAGGTCTTGCCTTCATGCTTCTCAATTTCCTTCACGCGTTGGAGTTTGGTTAGGATAATGTCGGTAAAACTTGAGACGCGCATATCGCGCCAAGCCTCGCCATAGTCGGTGTTCTTATCCTCCATTAAATGCTTGGTGGCAGATATGTAGTGGTCATAAAGCGTCAATGCCTCTTCGGTAGTCATGTCGATGTGGTCCGAAAAGCCGCGGTCAAGCTGTATGAGTCCCATGATGCCATAGTTGACGATTGCTTCAAATTCGGGCCAGATGTCCTCGCCCACCTTTGACTCTCCGTTAATCTCAAGCGTGCGTATGCGCTTTGCCTTAATCAGCATCTGGTCGGTAACCGATTGGGGGCGCAGGATGCGCCATGACGGACCGTAATCTTTCATCTTAAAGACAAACATCTTGCGACAACGCGATATTACCTGGTCATATTGCTTACTTGTATCTGCCATGTTTTGCACTTCTGTTATTGTTTCAAGCTACAAAGTTAGTAATTAATTGATAATTGACAATTGAATAATTGTCATTTTTTAGATGAATCATGTTCAATTGACAGGCAAGAGCCAGTGTCCAAGGTTGGCACCGGCTCTTGTGATGGGAAAACCACATCAAAGGGATGTGATGAAACTCCGAAATAGTAAGGATTTGAGGGCTTCAGGTCTTTGTAATCCTCCGGTCCATTGCTGGAACACCTTGCGGTCGAGGCCCGCCATTGACATGAAAGCGTATCTCGGTATTTCTAATAAAAAATGAAGAGTATCCCGATCGTCTTTGATGTGGCATTATGTGTTAGAACTACAAATTACAGAATCACTTTCTTGTGAATCTGCATTGCAAAGTTACAACAATATTGCGATGCATACAAGTTTTTTCACAAAAAAATCGAACCATAAAAATGATTCGATTTTCAGTTTCTTGCCCTATTGAAAACAGCAGAGATTACAAGCGCGAATGAATCTGTGCAATCTCATCCTTCAGTTTGTCTTCCACGCTCATGCGTTCCTCTATCTGTTTGCAGGCATGAAGAACCGTGGCATGGTTGCGCGACAGGCGCAAGCCAATGTTGGTGGATGACATCTGTGCTTCAATCTTGGCAAAATACATAAGTACCTGACGTGCATCGCTGATCTCGCGCTTACGTGACTTGCCATAGATGTCATCGGTGTTGATGTTGTAGAAATCGGCTACCACATCGACTAGATAGTCGAAGGTAAGTTGGCGCTGTTTCTTGATGTGGACACAGTTGTCAATCACCGATGCTGCCAGTTCAACCGTAAGCTCGCTGTTCAGCACTGTAGCATGGGCCAGCAGCGAGACCATAACGCCCTCGAGTTCACGGACACTTTCGGTTACGTTAGTGGCAATGAAATCAAGCACTTCTTCAGAAAGTTCCAAGCCATCCTGCTCGGCCTTTAACTGCAGTACTTCGCGACGCAGTTCATAGTCGGGTTTGCTCAGCTCAACGGTCATTCCCCACTTGAAACGTGAAATCAAGCGCGGCTCCATTCCATCAAGGTCACTGGGACGACAGTCGCTCGACATGACAAGCTGCTTGCCGTTCTGGTGAAGGTGATTGAAGATGTGGAAGAACGTGTTCTGAGTGCCGGGCTTTCCAGCAAAATCCTGCACGTCGTCAAGCAGCAAAACGTCAACGCTCTGATAGAAATTGATGAAATCAGAGACCTTGTTGTTGCGTACTGCAGAAGTATACTGACTCTCAAACACGCGGGCTGGCACATAAAGTACCCTGGAGCGTGGATTGTTTTCCTTGATGCGTATGCCTATTGCCTGAATCAAGTGTGTCTTTCCAACACCAGTGGTGCCGAACACGAAAAGCGGATTATAGGTCTTGCACTGAGGATCGTCAGCTATGGCACGGGCTATTGTAAGAGGCAGCAAATTACACTTGCTCGAACAATAATTCTCAAAAGTGTAACGAAGATTAAGCTGAGGGTCAATATCCTCATACTCCTGACTTGCAAATGGGTTCATGGGCAGAACCGATGATGACTTTGCTGCAGATTTCAGGATAGCACTCTCTCCGGCATCGGCAACCTTCATCTGGCTGTCCTTTGCTACGCTTACCTTATAATATAGCTTGGTGTCCTTTCCAAAGACGCGGAAAATTGCACCTTTGAGCAGATTAAAATACTGCTCCTCTATACGCTCAATAAAGAACTGAGTTGGAACCATCAATGTGAGATGGTTATCATTATAGCTTACAGCTACAATGGGGTCAAACCAAGCATTGAATTGCTCGGTCGACAAGTTATCCTTGATGATTTCAAGGCATCTATTCCATTGCTGAGTAAGCATTATGATTTTAGTTTTTATTAGGTATAGCTCTCAAAAAGGGGCTTATTTTCACAATACAAATTTCCCCCAAAAAAAACACATAAAAAATAGCTGGAAAAATTTGGAATTTTCACAAAAGTCACAATCAAATTACTATCAATCATTTATCCCAAATGATAAAATCCGCACCTGTGAAAATACCATCTTACACCTCACACTTCTATATTTCAGTCAATTGTATTTTGGGTGTTTCACACCGCACATATAAACCATACAAATTCAAGCAATAGAACAGTAGGTTTTAAAGGTATTTAGAATCTACAAAACATAAAAATAGAAAGAACGCTTTTTAGATTGAGTCTAAATAAGGCATCTACCGTTTTCAGTAAATGGATATAAAACTCATTGCCGGGCATCAATTAAAATTATGCTTAATTAATATATAAAAGCCATGGCAAAAACATTAAGACGCAAGCATATGCCTCCGCCTAAACATCTGTTATATAGAGGTTTAATCGAACTGAAATCTATACCGATCAAATCCGGCCAGCTAGAGCCATCTCTCTATTAAACTCTTAGAACACCTTCAAATTTATGTAACGCTTCGGATGTTTCTTTATATCGATAAACAGTGAATCAAGATCGGCAATAGCCTTGTCGGCATTATTATAAAGCGACTTGTCGTTGAGAAGCAATCCAAGGCTTGAATTCTTGTCGTTAAGTTTCTCTGAAAGTGTCTGAAGATTGGCTATTGTTGCATTCAATTGAGAGACTGTAGAGTCAATCGGCAACGACTTAATCGTTCCCGACATAACGTGAAGATTGTCGGTCGTTCCATTGAGATTGTTTGTGATGGTATTGACGTTAGTCATGACTCCAGGCACCTGACGGTTGAGTACGGTCAACAATTGGGTCAGCTGCTTTGAGCTTTGTGCCAGTTGGGCTGTGATGGCATCAAGGCGATAAACCGATGACTGAATAGCGGGATTGGCCACTATAGCATTAACATTACCCATGATTGAATCCACCTTAGGCATAATGCCCATCACCTGAGGCACGACATCTTTGCTCACTTTGTCCATAATGCCACCGCCTACAACACCCTCTATCTCATCGCCTACTTTATAATATGTATCACCGTCACCCAAATTGATGACAAGCGTTGAGGCTCCTGTGAGAGACGACTGTATGTGAGCCAAACTGCCCATTGGCAACTTCAGGTCCTTGTTCAGAGCCAGCATGACCGAAATCTGATTTGTACTATAGTCATACGTGATTTCACGCACCTGACCTACAGGAAAACCATTGATTGTAACGGGGGCTGCTTCAATCAAACCGTCAACTTTTTCAAACTTGGCATAATAGAAATTAGCCGGCTTGAACATATTGACACCCTTAAGGAATTCTATACCCCAATATAGAAGACACAGACTGGCGATAACAGTCACTGCAATGAGAATATTCTTTTTCATCAATACGATTTTTAAATTAGTCACCCCACTCAGCAGCATACCACTGTGGCGTAAGCAACACTCATGGAACATTTACATGCTCACACTTATTTTCAAACTGCAAAGATAATACTCTTTGATGAATTGCCGAACGTTTTATCACAAAAATTGATTTCTTAAATAAATATGGCTCTGCAAAAATTCAATCATAATGAAAAAACACAAAAAAATAAAGGCCAAAATTTGCACAGTTCGGCAAAAGACACTAATTTTGCAACGCTTTTCTGAAAAATTCCGAAAAGCAAAGTTCGGGATGTAGCTCAGTCCGGTTAGAGTACGCGTCTGGGGGGCGTGGGGTCGCTAGTTCGAATCTAGTCATCCCGACTGAAAAGAAAGAACGCTGATAATCAAGGTAATTGACCTGATAATCAGCGTTTTTCTTTATCCAAAAATGCCAGCTTAAGGTCAAAAAAAAACCGTAATTTTGTAGCAAGTTGTTGCGCTTTTCGTCAACATGAAGCATTTGACGAGCGACTAGACGAGCGACTTGGCGAGCGACTTAACGAGCGACAACTTGATGCAAGTGCGTCAAATTTGATTATGGCAAACAGCAGGTTTTATCTTGACGAGCGCAAAACAAAAGCCGGCAATCCTTGTGTGCTTAAAATAGGCATTGCTCACAAGAAGATGTCCGCTTTCATCTCTCTTGATGTCAAGCTTCTCCCTAATCAGTGGGATGGAACGAGAATGCGAGTGGTCAATCATCCCGACCAGATGCTTATGAATGTCTATATTACTGGTGTCAAGCAGCAAGTAGACACTATCATCTTAACTTTAGCAAATGAGGGAAAGCTAGGTTCTATGGGCACAGCCGAATTGAAGAACTATATTTATTATCAGCTTAATCCCGAAAAAGCAGAGGTAAAAGAAGAAGCGAAACGCAAGGCGAATCTTTTCGCAACACGTTTCAAAAAGTTCGCCGAAAGTAGCGGAAAAAGAGAAAGTACAAAACGCTTATATAATGACACATATAAGCGAATGTATGAGTTTGCTGGAGAATCGCTTGAACAAATGACTTTTGAAGACGTAACCAAAGATTGGCTCCTTGACTTCTACGCCTATCTAGAGCCCCAATCGCCATCACGAAATGCACGGAACATTCACCTGCGTAACATTCGTGCCGTGTTCAACGAAGCGATTGATGATGAGATTACTACGGCATACCCGTTTCGCCGTTTACAGATAAAGAATGAGGCTACACGAAAGCGTAACTTAAAAGTTGAGGATTTCCGAAAGTTTATCAATTTCCCATGTGAGAAACACGCGCAGCAGTATCTTGATATGTTCAAACTGATGTTCATGCTGCTGGGTATCAATGCCATCGACCTCTGCAACTTGAAGGAGATTGATAGCGAAGGCCGTATCAATTTCCATCGAGCAAAGACCAACCGCCTTTATTCAATAAAGGTGGAGCCGGAAGCCCTTGAAATCATCAACAAGTATCGTGGCGAGAAATGGCTGCTCAACATTCTCGACCGCTACAATGATTACAAGGACTACACGAAGCGAATGAATCGAGCGTTGAAAAAGATTGGCCCGGTAAAGCGAGTTGGTCGAGGTGGGAAAAAGGTTTACGAACCGCTATTCCCCGAAGTATCTACGTATTGGGCTCGTCACTCATGGGCCACTATTGCGGCCTCTCTTGACATACCTAGAGATACAATTGCCCATGCGCTGGGTCATGGTGGAAACACCGTGACTGACATCTATATAGACTTTGACGAGCGCAAAGTCGATGAAGCTAACCGCAAAGTGCTGGACTGGGTTTTATATGGTAAGCGATAAGGGGTGCAGGGGGTGTTTCCTCCTGCGCTTCCTTTCATGCTTCTTAAGATGTTTCACGCATCATTTCTTTCACCGCTTCTTTTGTGGCTTCCCACGGCGTTCTATTG
Source organism: Muribaculaceae bacterium (assembly GCA_017651515.1). Classification (GTDB taxonomy): domain Bacteria; phylum Bacteroidota; class Bacteroidia; order Bacteroidales; family Muribaculaceae; genus Sodaliphilus. Next base: position 27,060 of record JAGCCU010000004.1, read on the forward strand.
GTTGTTTCCTTGACCGCTACTTGTGAAATAACCTTCCATGTTTCCTTTGGTACTTCCTCGCGTGTTTCATTAAAAGCTTCCGTGATTGTTTCTATGACAAAACACCTGCAATTTGAAGATAACCTCAAATGCAGGTGTTTCCTTATGCGCTTCCTTTGAAGCTGCCTTTATTGTTTCCTCATGTGCTATACCACCTTGTAGAACTCGCCTTTGAGGAGATGGCTCATGCCGTTCTCGTCAAACTGGGCAGTGATCTTGGCGCACAAGTATTTCTTGCCCTCGATGAAGAACAGGCTTCGGACATTGGGGATTTCATCGGCGAGGAAGGAGAAGGAGTACTTCTTCTTCTGGTCAACCTCGATGTAGGTTGACCGCTCGCTCCCTTGTCCGTAGGCGTTGTTGTTGATTCGCAGCGAGTAGTTGCGACCGCTGTAAATAACTCCCCAGATGATGGTGAGCTGGCTTGTGTCGGTGAGCACTGGCGGCTCGACATAGGAGTAAGTTATGTCGAAGGTGTCCGTCCACGGATGGGGCAACCGGGGCTTGCACTTTGTGTAGTCGCCCCACCAAAAGGCGACAAAGAGCTTGTCGAACACGGCACCCGACTTCTCTTTCTCCCCATCGCTTACTGCGGAGAAGGCTCCGAACTGGATAGGCACATCGGGGTCTACCTGCTCCCAGTGGCTGCTGCCACCCATATACTGATGGGTCTGATGTGACGAGTTGGAGCCGTCGTCGTCGCCCGACTCTCCGCAGTCAAGGAACACGACGTTGCCGTAGGTCTCGTCGGTCTCGTCAATCCACGCAGGTATGATGCCCATCTCCTCGATGTCATCGCTATGCTCCCTGTCAAGAATCAGTGAGCCGAAGCGGTTCACTGGTACCAGCCTACACACATTCCCCCACTTCATGTGCTCGGCGTGAATCGTGAAGGGCGTGGTGCGGTACTCCACGCGCTTCATCACCTCGAGTACGAAGTAAGTGTCAATGTCCTGCACATAATGCAAGCCCCACTTTCCACCTGCATACTCGGCGTAGTCGCTTCGTCCGCCGCCTGTGTCGCTGACGGAATCCCCCGGCAGGTCGCTGTCGAAAAGGGCTTGCAGGTTGGGCCACACGGTACACCTGACCGTTCCGTCGGGCTTGGTCATCATGTCGATGTACCACTGGGCATTGTAGATGTTATCCAGCCTATGACCGCCCGCTGCGAAACCTTGATTGAGCATGGGCTTGTAGCCGCTCTTGTCCTCGTCGGTGGTCACTTCCACCGAGAAAGAGTCAACCACCTTGTCGATGCAGACCGTGCCGGCATCCACCACGTTCTCGCTCGTGACCGAGCAGGAGACGAGCGCCTTTGCGTGGTCGATGTCAAACTCACAGAGCAAGAGTTTTTCCAGTTCCTTGAAAAACTCGTTGACCGTCCAGTGCGGCAGCGCGGCTGCCCACTTGCTGTTGCTCCAGGCATAGGGCAAAGTGTTGACGACAAGAAGGTACTTGTAATCGCTGTTCTCCCATGTGGCGAAGTCGTAGGCGTAGCCGAGCGCATCACAGATCTTCTTTGTGAGCCAGAGAAGATTGGGTTGGAATGAGAAGCCTTTGGTGAAGTCGGTGTCCTCGTCGTTGTCGGGATTGACTTTCCACTCATACTTGTTTGCAGAAGCGTTCCATCGGGCGCAGTTTTGCAAGTTTCCGCTATAGTTGTTCACCCACGGCAGCGCCGTGAAGTCCTGCCACTTTGCCCACATCTGGGCAGGGGTCATATAGACCGCATCCTCCCACCCTGGGCGAGGATTGCCGCTCATCCCGCCACTGCTGATGTTGTCGGGAAAGATGTGCGGCCATTCGCCCAAGTCCAGCTCGTCAATGTATGTCTCATCAAACTCCGGGTAGAAGTTCTGGTAGGAGCGTTTCTCCAAGAACTGCACCTTGACGGACTCATGGGTGATTCCCGTAATCACCACGGCACCACGCTTGTAAAAGTTGGTGTCCTGCAACACAGCGTCGAAGAACACCGTCTCGGTGTCGATGTCTTTGCGGGTTATCAAGCCAAAGATGGCGATGTTCTGCTGACAGTCGGCAAGCGGCAGTTCAATCTCCAGCGAGTAATCGTCAGCGTCGGTGAACGCACGATTCTCTGAGACATACTCTATTGACGAGCCTTTCTTCAATGCGGCTTCCTTTCCGTCGATTTGTAGTGATATGGCCATAAGTTAAGCGATTGAGATACGCAAAGGTAACTCAACCGCTCTATGGCACAAAAGACGGGGCAATTACATGTCAAACAAAAGTAGGATAACTCCTGCTTTCCAAATGCTCTCTCCACTGCCGTAACCTACTACAGTATAATGTTTGTCTTTGACTTCTCCAGTCGTTATGTTCACATAGCCTACAGTGTTATAATGACTGTCTTCGACTTTATATGTCGTTTCGGTTTGTTTAATGATGGTGCCGGCTCTGTCATAATTCTTGTCTAAGACTTTCCCATCTGTAAACACATTACCAATCATATCGTAATGTTTGTCTTTAACAGTGCCTCCTGTATAAGCATAACCAATGGCAGTATGCCATTTATCCATAAGAGTTGTTTCCAAATGAAGTGGCACATAATTTTCTTCGTCAAAGTCATAGTCATCGCAACTGGCCAAGACAAGCATCATTAAGATAATATGTAGAATTACTTTTGTTCTCATATTGTCAATTCATAGGAACAAAGTCCATGTCGTCACCGTCGATTAACTCTCTTATTTTCTCCTTGCGCTCAAACTTCTTGACTTCTTTATATTCTTTTCTTTCGACTTCCTCATCCATGAGAGGTTTGCGCAATTGCTTTGAGAAAACCATGAACAAGACAGGGGCCAAGATTATTGTGGCAATACCTGCCAACAATCCTGCATCCCATTTGACAAGCAAACCGACTACCACACCAACAACGATAGCTGCTGGAATTATCAATAGCCTTACGCCTGTCGTATATGGATAGTTGCTCATATCTTCTTTTTATATATTTGACTTTGAATAAAGCCATTAGTTTACTGCAAAGTTAGTGATTATTTCCCTACTTGCGTTTATTCTTCGGTGATTTGTTGTTCATCAGCCGCTGGTAATCATCTTGGGCTTGCTTGATGCCGAGATCACCGGTCACGGTGTTCACGGTGACGAAAGGTTCGTTGAGCCTTTCATTCAAGCGAGCGAGGGTCTCACGCAGGGCTTTGTTCTCTTGGACAATGACTGTCGGGGCCTGGGACTGCGCCAGTACTGCGGGAGCAGTAATCGTGCGGCTCACATCGGTCTGCCTCAGACTGCCGATTGTGTTTGTCCGCTGCGCATAGTCCAGCGCCTCGATGAGCGGGCGAGCCACCGGCGAGGCGAGCAGTCGCTGCGAAGCCACCCACTCCCCTGCGTGAACCACACCTGCGACTTCATCGGCCCTGCCTTTCGGGGTGAAGCCGCCCTCGGCGTAGCCCTGCGCTTGCGAGGCTTGCTGCTGCTTCTTGATGGCTGCGACCTGCATCACGCCTGCGGCGACAGCCATAGCAGCGGCAATAGGTGCGATGATGTAGCCCACGACAGGAATGGCGGCAGCCGATGAGTAGGCGTTGAGGGCAGCCGTTGCCGTCTGCGCCACGGCTTGTATGACCTGCATGGCGAACAGTTTGCGGTTCGCCTCATCCTTGACCTTTGCCACCTCTTTCTGCTTCTGCTTCTCCAGCTGCTTCGTCTTGTACTTGTTGCCCTCGGCCATAGAGACCTCACGCTCGTAGCGTTTCTCGATGGCGGCAGTCTCAATCTCCATCTCCGACTGAACGAGTGTGGAGAGCTGCGAGAAGATGCTCGACATGCCCGATGTCAGTGCCTCGACGCTCTTGGTGACGGCTTGCCCGCCGTCGCCATTGAGCCAGTCGAGCAGATCCTGGTTCATCTTCTCCAGAGCGTTGCGGTCAGCCTCACCGCCGAGTTGGTTGTATTTCTTCTTCAGGGCGAGTTTCGCCTTTTCATAAGCCTCGTCGATGCGCAGCTTCTCTTTGGCGTTGTCGCCAGCCGCCTTAACCTCGGCTTGGTAGACTTCATCGAGGCTTGCCATAGCCGCATTGTACTGCTCGAGATTCTCGGCAGCGTTGTTGCCGAAGAACTCTTCCTTGATGCGCTTTAGCTCCTCCTGGTGCTTGCGCTCCGCTTCCTCTGCCTTACGGGCTTTCTTCTGCTGGTCTTGCACCAGTTTGTCCTGATAGGCTGCTTCCGCTGCGAGGAAGTTGTTCCACGCCTGTTCGTCTACATTTGGCTTGTCGGCATAGTACGCCTCTTGCATGAGGTGCAGGTTCTCGCCGGCTTTGCCGTCGGTGGACACATCCACGGCGATGACCAATCCTTTGTCATCGGCCTCGAGGATGTCCTCTGCACCCTGCAGCGTCTTGTAGACGTAATCTTTCAGTTCTTTCTCTGTAAGGACTGAGCCGTCGGGCAAGATGGGCGTGACAAGGATTTCACGGACTTGTCCTGTGGAGTCCTTGATGCCGTACTGCGAGGAGTACACCGTTGCGGTGGCCTCTCCCTCGGTCTGCGGATTGCCTTTCCATCCCGCCTTTGTCAGTTCGTGAGCGTCAATGACGGGACGGTTGAGCAGGTCTACGTTTCCGTTGAACTGCGTCTGCATCAACTCAGCGGCTTTCCGCTTGGTTTCTTCCCACTCGGTGACTGGCTTGAACGCCTGTTCACTGTAGATGTCTTGAATGGCTTTCAAATGCTCCAGCTCGATGCGCTGCATCTGCTCGTTGTAGGCTTCGGTGGAGAGCTGTCCGTCGATGTACTGTTGCTGCACTTCCGACTTGCGGAGTGCGTAGTACTTCTTCTCGTCCTCGATGGACTGCTTGTTGGCGGCCTCCGTCCTCTTGCGCAGCACCTCGTAGAGCTGTGCCTCAATCGAGATGCGCTCGTTTGCCGAAAGATCTGCGTGAGCCAGTTGCTTTCGGTAGAACGCTTCCTCGATTTCCAACATCCTGTTGGTGTACTCCTCGTAATTCTTCTGACCTGTGGCGTAGGCGATGCGGTTCAAGGCTTCCTGGTATTCTCGCCAGTCTTTCTCCGCCTTGAACTTGTCCTCGGTCTTCGAGGAGCCGCCACGTCCGCCACCTGTGCCGCCGCCGGCACCGCCGGGACTTCCCGCTGCTCCACCCGTGCCGCCAGTGGTGTCGAGGTTCATGCCTGTGGGGTCAGACTTGGCGGCACCACGGTATGCCAGTTCCTCACGGTACTGCGTGAGGAGCTGCTTGGCCTCTGACACCGACACTTCACGATACTCACCCTGCTGGGTGCCTTGTATGAAGATGATGGCGTTGCCCGCCTTTCCGTTCTTGACAATCTTCTCCAGCTGCCCGATGGTGCCTTTGAGGTAGTAGTTGTCTATGTGCCTCAAGGGAGAAACGCCGTCTTCCATCGCGTCCAGCGCTTCCATTCCTTTTCGGTGCGTCTCGTATGCATTATACATACGGTTGACGATGGGAGCCGGCTTTCGGCTGTCGCCGCCCCAGAAGGGGTGCTGGCTGCCGCCAATCCAGTCGGGCAGCAATCTCGCTTCAATGCCTTTAGAGTAAGCATTGATTCGGTTGACATAGTTCTGTGGAATGGGCTTGCCCGCCGCCATCGCCTGACTGACGGCAGCGACAATCTCTGCGGCCTCGCGTGTTGTCGCCCCCGCTTTTTCGAGCGCGGCTTGCAGGTCAGTCAAGCCCGATGCGAGCGACTTGTAATATTCCTGGTCAATCTGCTCACGTGCGGCAGCGATTCCTCTCTCCTGGGCAGAACGCCTCACCGCCAGCGTCAGTCGGTTGTAGGCGGCTTCGAGGTTGAGAATCTGCCCTTTCTCGTCAATCAGTCCGGATAGGTACTTTCCGTACTGGTTGATGATGGCGCGTTTCGCGTCCTCGTACTCTTTCGTGCCTTTCTGGGCACCTTTGAGGCGGCCAAAGAGGATGTCGAGCTCGTGCTGTTCTTTCACGGCCTCGGCATTGAAGCCCTTTGCGGCTTTGACCGCCTCGTTGGTCTTCTTGGTCAGCTCGTCCGTGCGTGTGCAGAGGTTGTACAGCCCCACGCCTACGGCAGTGACGGCAGCCAGGATGATGCCCCATGGTGTCGTCTTCGTGAGAAGGTGGAAAGCGGTGTATGCCGCTTTCGCCTTTTCTATCTGCCCAGTCATGGCGTAGAAGGCTATTTTCAGAGCCAGTGTTGCCGTGCCGAGCAACTTCTGCGCTCCCTCGGTCAGCACGAGCCAGTAATAGTGAGCCTTGAAGGCGACGTTGCTTGCGCTGACCGCCACCTTGTAGGCAATCCATGATGCCGTGAAGGTCACGATCAATCCTTTGTATTGGACAAAGAAATTCACCAGCACATTCAGGAATCGCAGCATGGCGCTTCCGCTCGTCATGATGTGCTTGTACAGCGGCAGGAGTTTCTCTCCCAGCTCAATGGCGAGTTCGTGGATGTGCTTGCGTGCCTTGTCAATACCAGCCTGTGCCGTATTGTTGAAGATGTTGTACTCTCGGGTCGCCGACGTGGCTTCCTCAAAAGCCTTGTTCGCCTCTTTCTGCTCCCACTTCACCATGTCGAGGTGAGTGGCGAGCGTGGCGAGGACCTGGGACATGCGGATTCCGTCCATTCCCAAGTCCTTGAACAAGGGCGAGAGCGCGGCCAGAGCGTCAGCCTCGCCGATCTCCTGCAACTTGCCGAGGAACATCAGCACGCCTTCGTTGGTGCTGCGGTTCAGCGTCTCGGTGAACTTTGCCACGTCAAGCCCGACGGTCTTAGCCAGCTCCTGCGGCTTCTGGAACAACATCATGATCAACCTCGACAAGGCGCTTGCCGACATCTCCACCTTCTGGCCGTTAGCGTCAAGGGTGGCAGCGAAAGCGAGTATTTCGGGGATTGTCATCCTCGCCTGTGCGCCCACACCGGCCATGCGTTGGGCGAACTGCACGAGGTAGGGTTTCGCCGCGGTGCAGTTCTGCGAGAGGACATTCACCGTCGAACCGACGGCAAGCATGGCGTCTTTGGTGCCCAACATCTGCTCGACACCGAAGATGTTGGTGAGTTTTGCGATGACTTGGGTCGCTCCCTCGCCCAAGTCGACGAGCGCGACGTTGATGATGTCGGCCGCCTCGACATAGCCCTGCACGGACTCACGGGTGTTCTTGCCCAGTCGTCCTGCCTCCTGCGCCAGTTCGTTGAGTTTGTCACGCCCGGTTCGGGTGTCCATACTGCGGAACGACTCGTTCATCGCCACCACCTCGTCACGGGCCATGCCGGTGTACTTGATGTTGTTGGCGATTTCCTCCTCCATCTCGGCGTAGGAGTTCACCGCCTTGCGGCCAGCCATGACAAGGCCGGTGACCAGGGCGGCGATGCCCATGAGCGAGGTCTGCCAATCGTTGAGCTTACGATTGAAGCGGGTCCAGAACGACTCCTGCGTTCGGAGTTCCGCATTGACCTTTGCGAGTTCGGCTTTCACACGTTGGATTTTGGCCACGTGGGAGTTCCAAGCCGCAGAGCCGCGCTCCATGTACTCCAGCTGTCGGTTGAGTGTTTGGAGCGTCTTGTTCAGCTCTTTGGGCGTTGCCCTGTCGAGGCGCAGCATTACCCGCTCCACCTGCTGGGTGGCGGTCTCGATTTCCCTCATCTGCCTACGGGTGTCGCCGAGTTCACGGCGCAGTTTCCGAAGCTCCACCTTGTTTCCTGCCATAGCCGCTTTAGCGATGGCATTCTCAAGTTCCATGGCACGCTGCTTCAGCTGCTGCAGGACTTGAAGTGGTTGCTGACCATTCACGGTCAGGTTGACGGTTGCTTGACTGTTTATGTTGCTCATATTCGATGTGAATTTGTCGTTATAGGCACAAAATTACTTTTGTCTATACAGCCTATAAAAGACATTGCCGACTCGCCGACAGGCGAGCGATTTTTGTAGAAAAACTGCTTGCAGACCTCAAGTTGTCGCCATGAAACAATAATATACAAAATAGTTCAAAATGCGACATGGCGTAAAAATACTTATATCAGCAAGTTATATAAAGCAATTTGAGGTCAGTTTTTCAAACTTTTTCAATTTGTTAAGGATTGAAAAAGTCAAAAGGCTGTGTAACAGCCTTTTCTTGGGTTCGGGGCTTCGCCCCGATGCAGTCTGCAAAGACCCCCCGACCGCCCTACGGAGCGATTTAGAAACTCGCCTTTTCGCCCGAGCGGAATGTGCGGTAAAATCGCCAATGTGAGCCGATGAACCGAAAGGCACTTTCGGTTTCGGCGGCCCACTTTGGCTTCCGCTTTTGCCGAGATTTTCGGCTCGCCGAAAATCGTGTGACGAAATCGTGCCTCGGACTCGCTTCAAGGCTTGATTTCGTGATTAGGCGATGTCGATGGGCGGTGAAGCGTAGGCAAGGTAGCAAGCGAATGATGAACGAGAGTGTGTGCCGGTGAGCCATAGGCGTTGACCAACGACTTGTCGAGCATTGGGCTTGTGGCGATTGTCGAATTGGGGTTGGAGCGCAGCGCATACCCCAATGTACTCGAACAAGCAGAGCGAGCCGTATGCGCTTGGGAAACGCCGTCAATAGTGAGCCGAGAACCGCAGGTGTTCACACTTTCTCGACTGATTGAGCGCGACGGACGCAGCCGTAGCGGAACTGCCCAACAACATCGGGGGCTGCGGGTGGGACATTAGACGATGTGTTCACACCTCTCTGCCCGAATAGGCACTTGTTGGCGTGGGTAGCGACTGGAGAAAAAAGTGAGAGTGAAACGAGCCGCAGATTGGCGGCAGTGTGGTGCGAGTGGCCTTTCCCCTAGACCGGCGCAAACGCTTTTGCGCATAACGAAGAACCATATAGTAGCGCGTGCGGCTCACCGCCGGCGACCGACCGCAGGGCGGTTTGCCGACAGTCAGGCAGGAACTCGTCTTCCTGCGAGCCGCTTGGACTGGGCAAATGTAGTGAAAGCGAATGAGTGTGTACAGGCTCACCATAGGCGTTGAGCAACGACTTGTCGAGCATTGGGCTTGCGGAGTGACTAGCGTCGGGTGTCAGCGGAACTTGTGAAGCCGATACCCGATGCAGCGTAGTGAGCCGTATGCGCTTGGGAAACGCCGTCAATAGTGAGCCGATAGCCGAAGGCGGTACACTTTCAGCAGCGCAGTGGAGTGCAGAACAGTCCAACCTGCGCCACGATTGATGAGCGGTAAGGCGCGAAGCACATAACGCAAACAACCGCAGCGCAGCGGAGGTTGGCTTGCGTGTGAAGGCTGCCGCTTGCAAGGACACCCCATAAGCGCAGTCTTGGGGTGTCCCTGCAAGCACGAGGTCAGCCTGTTGTGCCTTG
>JAGCCU010000039.1 GCA_017651515.1 Muribaculaceae bacterium
CGTAGCATATTTTGCCCGACTGATGCTGATGACGCGGTCTTCTAGTGGTTGCCGCATTACTTCCAGTACCGATCTCGGAAACTCTGGTAACTCGTCAAGAAAAAGAACTCCATTATGTGCCAGCGAAATCTCGCCTGGAGTGGGGAACGTGCCACCACCAACAAGAGCCACAGGTGAAATTGTGTGATGCGGCGACCTAAATGGGCGCGTGGTGAGTAATGTCGTTCCACTGGGAAGTTTTCCTGCCACGCTGTGTATCTTTGTGGTTTCCAGTGCTTCAGAAAGGCTCAGCGGTGGCATGATGCTGGGAAGTCGTTTTGCCATCATCGACTTGCCGGAACCAGGGCTGCCAACCAGCAGAATGTTGTGTCCGCCTGCGCAAGCAACTTCAAATGCTCTCTTAACGAGCTCTTGCCCCTTGACATCTGCAAAATCCAAATCAAACTTCCCTTGTGCCTTGGCAAACTCAGCCCTTGTATCCACGTCGGTCACTTCAATGTCGCCCTCACCGTTAAGGAATGCAATCACCTGTTGCAGATTGTCGGCACCATAAATTTTCAGATTATTGACCACGGCTGCTTCCATAGCGTTGGCTTTAGGCAGTATAAACCCATCCAAGTGCATAGCCCTTGCAACGATAGCCATAGGCAAAGCACCTTTAACGGCGCGTAATGTCCCGTCGAGCGACAGTTCGCCCATAAGCATATACCTTCCTAACCGTTCGGTGCTGATTTTTTCGTCGGCAGCAAGGATTCCTATTGCCATGGGCAGGTCGTAGGCCGATCCTTCCTTCTTTATGTCGGCTGGCGACATATTGATTACAATGCTTTTCCTAGGGAATTCGTATCCAGCCTCCACAATGGCGCACCGCACACGTTCGGCACTCTCCTTGACGGCGGTATCGGGCAGGCCCACAAGAACAAACCCCGATCCCCAGTCTACCGAGACTTCCACTTCAACTTTTATGGCATCGATGCCTTGCACGGCAGCTGCAATCGTTCGTGCTAACATAAGGCTTGTTTATTTGAGGCTGTTAAAGGTTTTATGAGCTTCTTATCGTGCCAGGCGGGCTATCTGGGTCTCTCCACCCCAAGTCTTGTCACCCAATTTGACCATAATTTCAGAGTCAAGAGGCAGAAATATGTCTACTCGTGAACCAAACTTGATAAATCCAACGAAGTCATCAAGTTCTACTTGGTCGTTAGGTTCCACGTAGGTGACGATGCGTCGTGCGATGGCGCCAGCTATCTGACGTACAAGGATGTCATCACCGCCAGGTGTGGTAATGACTATTGTTGAACGCTCGTTGTCGGTACTAGATTTGGGTAGGTTTGCTGCCAAGAACCGTCCAGAATGATGCTTGACATACTTCACCTTTCCAGCAACTGGTACCCAGTTGGCATGCACGTTAAATACCGTCATGAATACCGATACCTGTATAACGTTCTTATGGAGGCATTCATCTTCATATACTTCCTCAAGAGCCACTACGGTACCATCAACACTCGAAACCACCGCCGTTCCGTCACGGTCTCCCTTGAAGTGCCTGCGAGGCAACCTGAAAAAGTTAAGAACAAGGGTGAACAGTATTAACGACAGCACGATAAATGCAATGGGGATAGGCTTATACTCGATAAACATATAGGCGGCAACATTTACCACAACTAGGATAAACAGAACCGCGGCTATGATGTTTTTACCCTCGTGATGTATCTTGACTTTCATTTCTGACTTGAACTAATTAATTTGCAAAGTTAATAATTCCTGCTCAATTCACCATCATTTCATTCTGAAGATTGTTGATTCTATTATGAATTATTAGTTGAAAAACTCTCTTAGAAAAGTTATTTGGTGAAGTAGGTTCGCATCAGAGCTTTGACGCGTGGAGAAAGTTTGATTAGCGCAAACATCGTGCAGCAAGCCATCAGGGCAAACGCGAGGTCCATGAGTCCCACCAGAGCATCAAGAGGAATCACTGCTGCCACCACAATCATTGCCAGATAGTAATAATTGTAATACTTGATGCGGCGGGTGCCAAACAGGAAACTAGTGCATTTCTGCCCATAGTAGGAATAGGAGAACATTGTGGAGAAAGCAAAGCAGAACACGATGGCCATCAGCAGATATTGTCCTACTCCTGGCAGCAATGCCCCGAATGAATTGAGGGCTATGTAAAGACCTTTTACACCTTCCACCCCAGTGTATTGTCCTGCAAGCAGGATGGGAATGGCGGTGAGGGTACACACAAAGCCTGAGTCGATGGCTGGGGCAAGCATGGCGATGAGCCCCTCGCGTATTGGGTCGGTATTCTTTGAGGCACCGTGCATCATTGATGCAGTACCAACACCAGCCTCATTGACCATTGCTGCACGCCGAGCACCGGTGAGGGCCACAAAGGTGAAGGCTCCCAGTCCTGCACGCCAGTCAAAGGCGCTCTTGAAAATTGAAGCAAACACACTTGGCAGACGGTCGTAGTTGATGACTGTTACTACCAGCACCAGCAGCAAATACAGAATAACCATGAGTGGTACAAGACGCGAAGCCCACTTGGCTATACGGCCAATGCCGCCCAGAATTACTGCACCCACTATTAGTACGATGGCAACACCCATGGCAAAGCGCAACCCTACAGTATTTTCAATGCCCATAGGAGTGGTGAACACCGTGGTGACGCTTTCCACCAATTGGTTGGCCTGCATGAAACACAACGTGCCTACCAGTCCGAAGATGGAGAAAGCCACTGCCAGCGGTCGCCAATTCTTGCCCAGGCCTTCGGTAATGATATACATTGGTCCGCCTTCCACTTCGCCACAGTCGTTACGACCCTTATACATAATTGACAATGTGCCTTCGAAGAACTTGGTGGACATACCTACTATGGCACTCACCCACATCCAGAAAACCACACCTGGTCCTCCCACTGTGATGGCAATTGCCACGCCGGCAATGTTGCCCATACCCACGGTAGCAGCAATGGCACTCAGCAGCGCCTGAACCGAGCTGATTTGTCCGGTTTCCTTGCCGGCATTCTGTGCCTGCTGCGCCCGCAAGGCGCGCACGGCCCATGGTAGTCGCCGCAGCGACACAGCGCCGGAGTAGATGAAGAAGAACAGTCCGCCGCCTATGAGCAGCAAGAATTCGGGATAGCCACACACGGCATCGCTGACTGTTATAATCCATTGTCCTATCTTGTCTAACATAATGTTACAGTATTTTTGAGGTGGTTGATTTATGTAATGGTAAAGTGAGGGTTATCTCTGTCGGGCTCTGTTGCTTGAACCGCCCTGATTGCGTTGAGTGTTCTGGTAGTCACGATATTTGTTTCCGCTATAGGACGAGTTTCCGAATCCCGTAGAATTGAACTCATCGTCTTCTTCGTCTTCGTCGCTGGATTTCTTTTTATTATCTTTCTCAAGACTGTTCTTGCGCTTCTCTGGCTTGTTCTTCTTGATGGCTTCGGGCTTTTGAAGGTCGAGTGCAGTCTCGTAGATGTTCCACTGCTGTTCCATGTCCCAGTTTTTGCGAAGCTTAAGTGTTTTGGGATAATAATACACTTCTTCGGGTTGTAAATGCTGACTGTAGTTTCCCGTATCCCATTTACCATTGTCATTACGGTCAATAGTCAGGCGCATGTAATATGTTTCGGGCAACACGTTGTTGAATGTGGCCGTGCCATTTGTCACGATGCTGGTAAGAACAGGTGAGTCTTTGGAATCCAGCAACTCGACAAAGGCATGATCGGCGATGTTGACGTGAATGGTGACATTGGCATATTCTTCCAGAGCCTTTACGCGAAAATTAATGCTTACCGAGTCATTGGTAAGACCGTAAATTGATGTAAAGGCATCAGGATATATTATTAAGCGGTAACTGGAATCGGGTTCGAACTGCATAGGCAGCTTATACGTCATTAAATCAAATTCATTAGACTGAACAAAAGGCAAGGCTTTGATGGATTCATATACGGAGTCGTGCTTCATCTCAAGTTTTACACGCCTCATGTCGATATCTTTTATTGGGGCATTCACATTCACAGTGATGCTATCATATACTTCTATGGTAGATTTGTTGCCAAACTCTATCTTTAACTTCGGTTCAGGTATGATAAGCGCTTTTTCAAGGTCGGCGACCTCTGTTGAATCCACATCTTTGCCTTGCGCCATCTTCTCTCGCAGTTGTTCGAGTCGTTTGATATTCTGCTCACGTTCCTTGTTGTTTTCCTGTTCCTGCTTGACGAGCCAGTTGGGCTTGGTGTAGCCAAATTGCAGCGTGTCGGCATACCATTCGATGTTGTCGGTGGAGTCCATGCGTAGGTATCGTGCTGCTACGGTGATTGTGTCACTCTTGATGAGAGCTGAGTCAGTAAGCCAGTAGAAGAGAGAGTCTCCGCGTACAGTGCGTTCAAGGCGATACCAGTCATTGTTGTATTCAAAGCCAGATGGTCTTATGACATTCAATTGCGGCATTGTGTCTACAGCGGCTCCAAATTTTATGTATAATTTGTTCGGCGAAGGACGGTTGTATGTTACAAGATATAGTGACTGGTAGTTCTCGTTGAACATTGACAGTAACACGTTGTTGGGCAAGAACTCTGTGTGAGTGCCCGTAGTAACAGTGTCGATGCGGTGGTCGAAGGTGAAAATGGTGTCCTGCGAGGTGAAAGTGCTCGCAGTGGGTTCTACAATATTGTCAAAAAATGCGATGTCTTCGGTTCGTGCCATTCGATAGTCCCCGTCAACGTCGTTCAGGGCGAAAACGTGGTACTTGCCAGGCTTTAGACCCTTGATGGTGAACTGACCCAAGTCGTTGGTACGGGTGATTCGTTCCAGGGGCAGCCTGGTGAAGGCGGAGTCATTCAGGTTGCTGTGCAGTCCTACAAGTACGTGCTGCATGGGTTCAAGGTCGCTGGCTCTGAGTGCTATGCCCGACACCTGCAGGCTGTCAATTTCCGGTCCTGTAGAAAAAGTGAATGCGTAACCATCGAGCGGGTTGGCTTCGTTGTTGTCCTCAATGGCATTGGAGAAATCGATGACATAGGTGGTCTCTGGCCGCATGGTGTCGCGAAACTCAACGGTGATTTTCTTGCCTAAAGCACGTATCAGGGGCTGGTCATGCTGAACAGGCGAGATTACCACTTTCTTTTGCTGGTCTTTGATGTTGACTATCTCATCAAATGAGATTTCAACTTTGTTGCCCTTGAAGTTGAGCGCATTCATCGAGGGCGAAGTCTTGGTCACCACTGGTGGGGTGTAGTCGCGCGGTCCACCTTCGGGTGATCCGATGTTGGCGCATCCTCCGAACAGGCACGCCACGATGGCAAATACAACCATCGTGGCAAGAATACCACTTCTATTTATTATCTCTCGCATCTCACATATTAATTCACCTTATTCTCGGGATGCCCTTCCATAAAGGTCTTCAAGTTGTGCGTTATGACCACCATCAGACGTGCGCGCGCCTCTGCACTTGCCCATGCAATATGTGGAGTGAAGTAGCAGTTAGGTATTTTAAGCAGTGGATTGTCGGCCTTTGGAGGTTCAGTAGCCAGTACATCTAGTCCGGCAGCCATAATGCGGTTCTCATACAGAGCCTCGGCCAGTGCTTCTTCATCGATTAATGGTCCGCGGGAGGTGTTTATCACGATGGCAGTGGGTTTCATCATTGCCAGACGGCGTCGGTCAATCATACCGCGCGTCTCAGGTGTAAGTGGGCAGTGCAGACTCAACACGTCACAGCTGGCCATCAGCGCATCGAGACTCTCGGCCTTAGTGACGCCCGGTGGCAATGCCGATACATCTTTCGATGTATAGGCACATACCGTCATGCCCAGTGCCAATGCAATCTGTGCTACGGCTTGTCCTATTTGTCCGAATCCCACAATACCCATCTCTTTACCGGCCACTTCCATAAGTCGAGTGTCAGTGAAACTGAAATCGGGGCAACGGCTCCACATGCCGTCGCGCACCTCGTCGGTATAATGCTGAACCTGACAGCAGATATTGAGCAAATGTGCAATGGCGAGTTGTGCTACCGAAGGAGTGCTGTAGGCAGGAACATTGGTAACCACGATGCCGTGGTCACGTGCAGCTTCAATATCCACAATGTTGAAACCAGTGGCAATCACGCCTATGTAGCGCAACTTGGGCCACTGTTCCATCATCTGGCGTGTGATGACGATTTTATTGATAAGAATGGCGTCGGCGTCCTTACCGCGTTCAATAATCAGTTCTGGTGGCGTACGGTCGTATAGAATAAGTTCTCCCAATTCACGCATTGGTTGCCACGACAGGTCGCCGGGATTGCTGGTATAGGCATCTAAAACAACTATTTTCATATCTTATTAAAATATTAAATATGAACATGGCATTTCCAGCCACTCTTTTTCAGTTTACAAAATTAGAAAATAATTATGAACCGAGCAAAACTTTAATTTGACACTAAAAACAATCGTTTTCGGCTTATCGACTAATTCGTGTCAAATTTGACAAAAATCCCAAAAGCGATGATTTTATTTTCTCACGTGAATAATTTGTCGTATATTTGCACGCCGAAAACTTGTGACAGTGCGAGTTGCCATGCATTTTGGGGTGTGTGATGCCCACAAATGCGAGTGGTAAGTTGCGCTTGCACAGGTTGTTACGCTTTTATGAAAACAAACAAAAAACTAAATTAATAACTTATCAAATGCAAACTAAAGGTTTTATCAGAGTCATTACAATTGCGCTGATTTTAATCTGTGCATTTTATCTGTCGTTCACTTTTGTGTCGAATCACTATCAGGGAATAGCAGAGCAAAAGGCACTCAAAGCGGCTGGTATAAAGTCACCCGACACCTCGAATGACACCTACCGCACTGCGCTGAACAACTATCTTGACTCAATCGGTAAAGAGAAAGTTTACCTGGGATATTACACATTCCAGCAGGTACGTGAGAAAGAGTTGGGCCTTGGCCTTGACTTGAAGGGTGGTATGAATGTAACGCTGCAGATTTCGGTTCCCGACATTCTGCGTGCACTTTCTGGAGATAACCCCGACAAGAAGTTCAACCAGGCAATAGCCAACGTGTCGAAGAACCAATCAGCACAAGAGAATTTTGTTGCTTCGTTCTGCGATGAGTATAAGAAATTGGCTCCCGAAGGCAGTCTGGCTCAAATTTTCCGTAATATCGAGAAAGTAAAAGAGAACCCCACGGCAAGCGACGCTCAGGTACAGCGTTACCTCGAAGACGAGGTGGAAGCCATGGTTGACAATTCTTATAAGGTGCTTCGCAACCGTATCGACCGTTTCGGTGTGGTATCACCTAACATCCAGAAACTGCAAAGTACAGGCCGCATCCTGCTTGAGCTCCCTGGCGTAAAGGAGCCCGAGCGCGTGCGTAAACTCCTTCAGGGTGCTGCAAACCTTGAATTCTACGAGACCTATACACTTGCCGATGTGCTGGGTGCTCTCAACGCTCTCAATACACAGGCACAAGTAGGAGTAAATACTCCAGCAGAGACTACTGATAGTGTTGCTGCCGATAGCACAAAGCAGGCTGAACCCGCTAAAGCTGCTCCAGCAGAAAAGAAAGGTAAGTCACTGGCTGAGCTTACTGGATTCCAGGCTTTGGCCTCACAGGGTGCTGGCTCTCCTGTAGTTGGTTATGTATCGGTGGCCGATACCGCTGCAGTGAATGCAATTATTCAATCGAACAATGCCAAGACTACTCTGCCTTCTGACCTCAAGCTTGCTTGGACAGTTAAGCCACAAGGTCAGCAACAGGGTGTTGACGTGTTCCAGCTGGTAGCACTTCGCACAATCCAGGGTAAGCCCGTGCTTACTGGTGACGTGGTAACCCGTGCCAGCAGCGAATTTGACAACCTGCAGGGTCAGGTTGTGTCGATGCGCATGAACAGCGAAGGTGCTCGTCAGTGGTCTCGTATCACTGGTCAGAACATTGGCAAGGCCATTGCTATCGTTCTTGATGATCAGGTTTATTCGTTCCCCAATGTGAACAGCCAGATTGACGGTGGTAACAGCCAGATCAGTGGACGTTTCACTGTTGAGGAGGCAAACGACCTTGCAAACGTGCTCGAGTCTGGTAAGATGGTAGCACGTGTTAATGTAGCAAGTGAAAGCGTTATTGGTCCTTCTCTGGGTCAGGAATCAATCGACAAGGGTGTCAAATCGTTTATTGTAGCTCTCATCCTGTTGGTCATCTTCATGATGTGTACCTATGGTGTGCGTGCTGGTAACATTGCCAACCTCGGTCTTATCCTTAACCTGTTCTTCATCATCGGTATTCTGGCATCATTCCAGAGCGTGCTCACGCTGCCTGGTATCGCCGGTATCGTGCTTACTCTTGGTATGGCAGTGGATGCTAACGTGCTTATCTTTGAGCGTTGTAAGGAAGAGTTGCGTAACGGCAAGGGTCTGAAGGCCGCTGTTGCCGATGGTTACAAGAATGCTTTCTCGGCAATCTTCGACTCTAACCTTACCACCATCATCACCGGTATCATCCTCATCCTGCTCGGTAGCGGTCCTATCAAGGGCTTCGCCGTGACATTGGTTGTGGGTATTATCTGTTCGTTCTTCACTGCAGTGTTTGCTACTCGTCTGGTGATGGAATACTTCATCAACAAGGGTACATTCAAGAACATGACCTTCACCACCAAGTTTACAGAGCATCTGCTCGAGAACGTTAAGGTGAACTTCATGGGCATGGCTAAGAAGACCTGGATGGTGCTTGGCGTAGTAGTGCTGCTGTTCCTTGCATTGCTTGCAATGCGTGGCTTGAGCCGTGGTATCGACTTCTCTGGTGGTCGTAACTTTGTGGTACAATTTGACCACCCAGTATCAACCACTGACCTCGAGAACAAGTTGGCTCCGCTGTTTGAGGGTGCAAATACATCGGTTATCACTATCGATAACGACACCAAGGTGCGTATCTCTACCAACTATAAGATTGAGAACACCGAGGAAGGTATCGATGATGAAATCATGGGCAAGCTCTATACAGGTTTGAAGAGTGAACTTGGCAACATGAATCAGCAAGACTTCAGCGTCTCGAATGAGAAGATTGGCGTTGTGTCGAGCGAAGTTGTAGGCCCAAGCATTGCAAGCGACATGACTCGCGAGGCTATTTGGGCTGTGTTCTTCTCGCTGATGGCAATGTTCCTCTACATCTTGCTTCGTTTCCGCAACGTGGCATTCTCACTGGGCGCTTTGGCAGCTGTTGCCTTCACCACATTTGTGGTAATCGGCTTCTACACCTTCCATGGCTGGCTGCCATTCTCTATGGAGGTTGACCAGACATTCATCGCTGCAATCTTGACGGTTATTGGTTATCAGGTGAACGATACCGTGGTGATCTTCGACCGTGTGCGTGAATATCGCAAGCTCTTCCCCAAGCAGGATCTGTATGTGACATTCAACAACGCGTTGAGCAGCACTCTGTCTCGTACGTTGATGACATCAATCACCACCTTGCTCGTGTTGCTCGTTATGCTCTTCCTGGGCGGTGACAGTATCCGTGGCTTCATCTTCACGATGATTCTTGGTGTGATTATCGGTACTTGTGCTTCGTTGTTCGTGGCATCGCCTGTGGCTTATGCTGTAACACGCAAGCTCTCTAAGAAGAATAAATAATAAAACAAGTCTATTTATATGCTTCAGGGGCGACTCTTTGTGAGCCGCCCCTGATTTTTTTTACTCTTTAACGATGTTATTATCGATTTGGATTTACTGGTTTTGATAATAGGAACACAAAATAATGAAAATTTATGTCATAATTTTATGAAATATGGAATTTTATTTCTAACTTTGCAAAAATGCTGGAAACTGATGCCGTAAAGAATATTGGTGCGACAAAAACATTACTTACGTGATTAGTGAAACAGCTTTGGTTATTTGTTTACTTTAAAACTTTTATCATTGTGAAAAATAAGAGAAATAGACTCCAGCTTATAGTGGAGCTTGTAAAGGGAAATTGTATTGGCAGTCAGAGCGAACTCTCTGAAAGACTCGCTGAACAAGGTATCGAAGTGACACAGGCTACTTTGTCACGCGACCTCAAGGCACTTAAAATTACAAAAGTGGCAGCCGATAATGGTGGTTATATGTACATTTTCCCAGGGACTACCGAAATGCAGAGCGCAAAGTTGTTTATGGGAGTTCCAGTCGCCGGACAGCACATGGGATATGCTTCTTTAGAGTTTTCAGGGAATTTTGCCGTTATGAAAACACGAAACGGATACGCAGCCGGACTGGCTTATGATATTGACATGAGTCATGTGGATGAGTTCCTTGGAACAATTGCTGGTGCCGACACAGTGTTTGCCATCTTGCGTGAAGGGGTTACTCACGAACAGGCCCGTAAAGTATTGAATAGAATTCTCCCACATCATTGATTATATGATTAAAGCGGGTATATGTGCCGCTCGTAGTGACGAAGCGGCTGCGCTTATAAAAATCCTTGTTTTTCATCCTGACATTAATCTCGTCTGGGTCTATGACGGTGAGCCCGAGGAGAGACTGGACAATCTATATAGATGGCTCACTGGTGATACCGACTTGTTGACAATAGATTCGATGCCCGATAGTTTCGACGACATCGATGTGTTATTAGTAGTTGATGAACTAAATGTCGGGCTAGATATCAAATCTCTGCCTGATTCTCTTAAGGTAATCGATCTTACTGGGCGTTATCGGCTTGATGATGATATAACTTATGGACTTGCTGAGATAAACAGGAAGTTGATGGTTCACGACTGTTATAAGGTAGCAGTGCCCGACGCTTTGGCGCAGGCTGTGGAGCTGGCAATTCTGCCTATGGCAAGAAACCTTATGATTGGAAGTGATATTGATGTGAAGTTTGAAGCTGATGATGAGCCAGGTTTGCCTCAAGTAGAGCAAGAGATAAAGAGACTCGTTAAGGGCGTACAAGCAAGTTTCAACAGCGATGTTAATATAGAACAGGTAACTAAAGCATCAAGTGCGGCTATACTGTTGACGGTAACGCTTTCTTGTGGTACTGATATTGAAGTGCTGAATGAGCTTTACCGGAATTATTTCGATGACCATAACTTCACTTTCATTATCGATCGAAAGCCAAAGGCTAGCGACGTAATAGGAACTAACAAGTGCCTGATGCACCTTGAACGAATTGATAATAAACTTATCGTCACGGCTGCGATAGACAGGCGACTCAAGGGTGTGGCAGGTACTGCAGTTCATGTTCTGAACCTGTTGTTCGGTCTCCATGAACGTGTTGGACTCGAAACTTTTTAATTAATAATACCTTATATTTTATGTCAGTTAATAAAGTAATTCTTTTAGGACATGTAGGGAAGGATCCCGATGTGCGATATTTGTCACAGAATCAGCCTGTGGCTACTTTTACTCTAGCCACAACAGAAAGGGCATTTACGAATGCTAATGGAGTTCAGGTGCCTGAGCGTACCGAATGGCATAATATTGTCATGTGGGGGAAAAGTGCCGAAGTGGCTGAGCGATATATTCGCAAGGGTTCACAGCTTTACATTGAAGGACGTCTGCGTACACGCACCTGGGAAGACAGAAATAAAATTAAGCGATATACGACAGAGGTGTATGTCGATAACTTCGAACTCGTAGGCAGGCCACGCAATGTAACTGAACAACAGCCTCAAGCGGTTCCAGAAACGGAAATTCAGTAAAATATTTATTGGGTTAACATAGTTTATCGATTGTGTGCTTGTTTTTAGCGCACATGGTCTCTAATTTTGCAGCGTGATTAATGGCAATGGCTTTTTTTCACGTTGCAATTTTTTGCTCTCAATGAAATTTACTAACTTTGTCATCATATAAATTTGAATGCTTATGAAAATAGGACAATCAATCCCCGAAACTTTAGGCGTTGACCAGCAAGGACGCTTACATAATGCTGCCGACTATGCCGGTAAAGGCCTGATAATCTATTTCTATCCAAAGGATAATACTCCTGGTTGCACTGCTGAGGCTTGTAGTTTGAGTAATGGATATAGTTTGTTAAAGAAAGCAGGATATAAGCTGTTGGGAGTCAGCAAGGATTCTGCTGCTTCGCATGAGAAGTTTGCTGCAAAATACAACCTTCCTTTCCCACTTATTGCCGATGTGGATCATGTCCTTCAGGATGCCTTTGGAGTATGGCGTGAGAAAAAAATGGCAGGTCGCACCTATATGGGTACCGTGAGGACAACGTTTGTCATCAATGCCGATGGCATCGTGACTCACATCATCGAAAAGGTGAACACCAAAGACCATGCTGCACAAATCCTCGAAATAATCAATTCAGATAATAAATAAACTAAATATTGATATGGAAGATAACAATAAAAACGAAACCGTGCGCAAGGAAGTATCCAGCGAGAAACTGAAAGCGTTGCAGATTGCCATGGACAAGATTGACAAGTCGTTCGGACGTGGCTCAATAATGAAACTGGGTGATGATAACATTGAGAATGTTGAAGTCATTCCTACAGGTTCTATTGGATTGAATGCCGCATTGGGTGTTGGTGGATATCCACGTGGACGCATCATTGAGATTTTTGGTCCAGAGTCGAGCGGAAAGACTACTTTGGCCATACACGCTATAGCCGAAGCTCAGAAATTAGGTGGCATTGCTGCTATAATTGATGCCGAACATGCTTTCGACCGCTTCTATGCCGAGGCTTTAGGAGTGGACGTAAACAATTTGTGGATTTCTCAACCCGACAGTGGTGAGCAGGCACTGGAAATTGCCGACCAGCTGATCAGATCATCAGCAATCGACATCATAGTCATAGACAGTGTTGCGGCACTTACTCCTAAGGCAGAAATCGAAGGCGACATGGGAGAAAACAAAGTGGGACTTCAGGCTCGACTCATGTCACAGGCTCTGCGTAAACTCACAGCAACAATCAGTAAGACGAATACATGCTGTATTTTCATCAATCAGCTTAGGGAAAAGATTGGTGTCATGTTCGGAAACCCAGAGACTACTACTGGAGGTAATGCTTTGAAATTCTATTCCAGTGTTAGACTCGACATTCGTCGATTGGCGCAAGTTAAGGATGGTGATAAGGTCCTCGGTAACTCCACTAGGGTTAAAGTGGTGAAAAACAAAGTGGCGCCTCCTTTCCGCAAGGCTGAATTCGAAATTCTTTTTGGGAAGGGCATAAGCCGTACGGGAGAGCTCATTGACCTCGGAGTTGATTATGGAATCGTCAAGAAGAGTGGCTCTTGGTTCTCTTATGGGGATACAAAGCTTGCTCAGGGTC
This sequence comes from Muribaculaceae bacterium, assembly GCA_017651515.1. GTDB lineage: Bacteria > Bacteroidota > Bacteroidia > Bacteroidales > Muribaculaceae > Sodaliphilus. The sequence continues at coordinate 13,257 of JAGCCU010000039.1, forward strand.
GTGATGCTTCCAAGCAACTTCTGAACGACAATCCTGAACTTGCCGATGAAATAGAAGCTCGCATAATGGCGGCCATAAACGGCAAAGAATAGTATTTCCGTTTTATATGAATTATTAATCCTCCAGCCAGATATTGCGTATATATGGCTGGAGGATTCTAATATATTGTGCTTGTTAATTAGCAGATGGGATGTTTTGTAGGTTGGACGGGCTTCCAAAGGTAGAGTTTGTCACTAGGACGGATTTTCTCTTTAGTCTTAATTGAGAAGCTGTCGCCTTTAACTGCTTTTTCCACTGGTTTCAATCCCACCCTAATCTCATCTACTGTCAGAAATATTGCACCCGTAGTAGGACCTATGATGACGATATCATCGCCTACATGCAACTCTCCAGCTTCCATAAAGAACTCAGCTACACCTATGTTGCTGAAATATCTGACACCTTTGGCAGCGTATTCTTTGACACGCGTGGCACTGGATCCATATTTGTTGTTCCATTCTCCCAGACGCTGTCCCAGATAATAGCCATCCCAGAAACCACGATTGAATACTTGAGACAGTCCCTCATCAAGTCGAGCTATTAAAGCATCGTCGTAAGTGCCATTGACAATGGCATTCAATGCTTCGTTGTAACAGCCGACTACCATGCGTACATATTCTGGCCCGCGGGCACGACCTTCAATCTTGAACACCGTAACACCTGCATCAACCATCTTGTTTAGAAAGTGGATTGTCTTCAAATCTTTTGGAGACATTATATACTTGTCCTGGACCGCCAGTTCATCGCCAGTCTCCTTGTCGGTGACTATATAACCGCGGCGACATATCTGACGGCATGCACCCCGGTTAGCACTTGCCCATGCTTCGTGAAGGCTCATGTAGCATTTACCGCTCACCGCCATGCATAGTGCTCCATGGCAGAACATTTCAATGCGTACCTTCTCGCCATGAGGTCCACAGATGTTGTTGTGCTCGATGGCTTCGTGTATCTTATACACCTGCTCAAGGTTCAATTCTCGTGCCATTACCATGACATCTGCCCATTGGGAATAGAAGCGAACTGCTTCACTATTGCTTACGTTCACCTGCGTGGAAATATGTACCTCAACGTCTATTGACCTTGCATACATAATAGTGGCCATATCGCTGGCGATGATGGCTGTTACACCTGCTTTTTTAGCGGCATCCACTATGCTGTGCATGTAGTCCACATCTTCGTCATAAATAATGGTGTTGACTGTCAGGTAAGTCTTGATGTCACGTTCCCGACACCAGTCCACTATCTTGTAAAGGTCTTCAAGAGTGAAGTTTACACTCGATTTAGACCGCATATTAAGGTTCTCTATGCCAAAGTAAATGGCATCGGCACCAGCCTGCCAAGCTGCAGTCAGCGACTCCCATGAGCCAACAGGCGCCATTATCTCAAAGTCTTTCCTATTCAAAGTCATGATTTATAAATTTACTCTATCTGGCCGATGATCCATTTAGCGAAAAACGGATCGTCTATTTGATAACTATCATTTTTCAATACCAATCCTTCACGGCATAGGCGTTTAAGTGAACTTTGAACTGTGCTAGGCGGTTGAGGACGTGATATGCGATTTGCTGTTGCCAAGCGGATGAGTGTGTTCTTGTCGGTCTTTCCAATGGTAGCCCAAAGACGCTCGTAGTCGTAATCATGCAACTGAACTACATCACGCACGGCTTTATCTACAACCTCACAATTATTACTGCTCGATGATAGTATATTCCACACATGAAATGCCAGTTGCTGGGTATAATATGGATGACAATTAGTGAATGATAACACTTGCCGTGACAGTTCTTTGGCATCTGCTATATCTTTTGCACCAAATCTCAAGGATAGGAATTCCAGCAATTCTTCGTGTGGAATTCTCTTAATTCTCATGAGTATGCCAAAGTGGTAAAATGGTGACCGTTTTCTCTCAAATATACCTGCCATCATCGACTCCTGACTGCCGAGCATCACATAGTTGATGTTTTCATGAGTTTGCATAACGGCACGAAGTTTTTTGTCTAAATTCTTTTCTATTGACAGAATCTCTTGAAACTCATCAAAAACTACAACAAGACGTCGTTTTTCGCCAAGTTTATTAAGCATATCAAGCGCATCTTCAAGCATAACATCGCCCGCAATCATTGGCTGGAACGATACGTCAACTCCATTATTGAGCGGGTTTACTGAAAGTGTGGGAATAATCCTAAAATGAGAAATAAGATATTTAACCCGCTCAAAAGGGAATAGTTTGAATGCTCTCCTTATCAATGTTGCTGCAAAGTCAGACGTGCTGGTTACCGACTGCAGATTTACCGTCATACTAAGGCGGTTTGTCTGCATCAATGCGTGTGCCACCAGACTGCTTTTCCCATAACGGCGAGGGCTAATTATAATCACATGGTTACGGCTATTCAGGGCATTGACCAGCTGTATTGTCTCCTCTTTACGGTCGGTGAAGTATTCACCGGCAACTATGGTTCCAAACTTGAATGGATTCTCCATAATGCGAAATTTTTCGTTGCGAAATTTTTCGCAAAGGTAAACATTTAATTTTCAACACACAAGAAAATACAGTGCAAATTTAAACCTGGATTTAAAAGCTAATGATAATCATTCATACTTTCCTGTGATGATGCCCTTGATACCATGCAGTTTATTCAGGGCTTCCATTGGAGTGAGGTTGTTGATATCTATGTGCAGGATCTCGTCACGCACCTGCTCAAGCACTGGGTCATCGAGTTGGAAAATTGACATCTGGTAACCGCTTCGATTTGTAGCCACTTCATCAAGGTCGCGCGTGAGGGCTTGCCCATTCTTGCTGTTGCTCTCCAACTGCTTAAGAACATCGTTGGCGCGGTCAACGATAGTGGCAGGCATGCCGGCAAGCTTTGCGACATGAATACCGAAGCTGTGCTCGCTGCCTCCTTTCACCAACTTTCTCACAAAGACGACTCGTCCACCTATCTCCTTTACGCTGACATTGTAGTTGACAATTCGCTTAAAGTTTCGCTCCATCTCGTTCAGTTCATGGTAGTGTGTGGCAAATAGCGTCTTTGCGTGGGCATTGTGCTCGTGGATATATTCCACTATGGACCATGCAATCGAAATGCCGTCGTAGGTGCTTGTGCCTCGTCCCAGCTCATCAAAGAGGACCAATGATCGTTCACTAAGGTTGTTGAGGATGGATGCGGCCTCTGTCATCTCCACCATAAAGGTGGACTCGCCAAGAGAGATGTTGTCGCTGGCACCCACACGAGTGAAGATCTTGTCCACTACGCCGATGCGGGCACGTTGTGCCGGCACGAAACATCCTATCTGTGCCATCAGGGCTATGAGCGCTGTCTGTCGCAAAAGAGCGCTTTTTCCTGCCATGTTGGGACCAGTGATGATTATTATCTGCTGATCATCGTTACTAAGTTTGATGCTGTTGGGAACATACTCTTCACCGAGAGGCAATTGATGCTCTATAACCGGATGTCTGCCATCGGTAATATCGATGTCAAGCGTATCATCTACTTCGGGTCGGTTGTATCGGTTTTCCATCGATACTCGCGTGAACGAGCATAGGCAGTCGAGTTGCGCCACTACAGTTGCATCGGTTTGTATGGATGGTATATAATCCATCACTGCAGTGACAAGATCGTTGAAAAGCCTGGTTTCGATCACTAGAATTTTTTCTTCAGCACCTAGAATGCGTTCCTCATATTCCTTGAGTTCCTGGGTGACATATCGCTCGGCATTAGCAAGGGTTTGCTTTCGTATCCATTCAGGCGGCACTTTGTCTTTGTGAGTATTACGTACCTCCATATAGTAGCCAAAAACGTTGTTGAATGCAATTTTAAGGCTAGAAATGCCAGTGCGTTCCTGTTCCTTGCGCTGCAGCCGCATGAGGTAGTCTTTACTGGAATGTGCCAACTCTCGTAATTCATCTAGCTGAGGATCTACTCCTGCAAGAATGATGTTGCCCTTGGCGGTTTGGTTCGGGGCATCAGGGTTTACCTCACGTTCAATACGGTCGCGAATTATTGCGCATGGATTAAGTTGGTCACCTAAAGCTCGCAGCACGTTACTTGTGCTGTTTTCGCACATCTGCTTTATTGGCTCAATAGCCTGCAGTGCGCACTTGAGCTGAACCAGTTCGCGAGGTGTTATGCGCCCCACAGCTACTTTCGATACCAGACGTTCAAGATCACCGATTACTTCCAGTTGCTGCTTAAGCAGGTCGCGCCCTGAAGTATCACGCATAAAATACTCCACTGCATCAAGTCGCCGTTCGATGGCTTTGACATCCTTCAAGGGAAATAACAGCCATCGGTGCATCATGCGTCCTCCCATGGGGGAAAGAGTCTTGTCGAGTACGTCGAGTAACGATTTTCCACCATCACCCATCGCCTCAACCAGCTCTAGGTTGCGTATTGTGAACTTGTCGAGTCGGACATATCTTTCGGCTTCGATGCGGGCAAGCGAGGTGATGTGTTTAACTTGGGTGTGCTGGGTGATGTCGAGGTATTGCAAGATGGCTCCTGATGCCACTATGGCATTATCCATACTTGCTATGCCGAAGCCCTTGAGGTTCTTAGTTTCAAAATGCTTGAGCAGGCGGTCGTTGGCAGCCTCTATGGTGAATGTCCAGTCATCCATCTCAAATGTAAGGTAATGAGACGAGAAGGACTCTTCGAATCGTTTTCGATTGCTGCGTTCAATAAGTACTTCCTTTGGCGAGAAGTTTACTAAGAGCTTGTCGATATATTCTACATGACCTTCAGCGGTAAGGAATTCTCCGGTGCTTATATCGAGGAATGCCACACCAAGTATCTTTTTACCGAAGTGTACTGCAGCCAGCCAGTTGTTGGATTTACGGTCAAGTATATCCCCGCCTACAACCACGCCAGGAGTCACCAGCTCGGTTATTCCACGCTTTACGAGTTTCTTGGTGAGTTTCGGGTCTTCAAGTTGGTCACAAATGGCCACACGTTTGCCGGCTCGAACTAGTTTGGGCAGATAGGTGTCAAGGGCATGATGCGGAAATCCCGCCATCTCGGTTGCTGCTGCAGCACCGTTTGAACGACGGGTGAGCGTTATTCCCAGTATTTCCGATGCAGTGATGGCATCCTGGAGATATGTCTCATAGAAGTCACCCACCCTGAACAGTAGGATTGCGTCGGGGTGCTTGGCCTTCATCTCCATGAACTGCCGCATCATGGGCGTCAACGTGTTGTCTTGAGCCATCTGTATTGATAGGTTACCGTTAGAATTGCAAATTTACAACTTTTTGCCGAACCTTTCACTCATTCAAGCCCACAAAGTTTTACAGTGTGGTGATGATGGTCAATCGTTAAGGTTATCAAACAACGTGGGTTGCTCAAGCAACTGGAATGACATGCGATGATGTGGAGTGGTGCCGTGGACTGCAATTGCGGCACGGTGTTCACGAGTGGGATAGCCCTTGTTTTTTGCCCAGCCGTATTCTGGAAATACTTTTGCCAGTCTATACATCAGCTCATCACGGTGAGTCTTTGCAAGTATTGATGCTGCAGCAATGCTCATCATTTTGCCGTCACCTTTGACGATGGTAGTGTGTGGTATGTCATGATAAGGTCGAAACCTGTTGCCGTCAATCAGTAGTGCTTCAGGTCGAATGGTAAGGTCGTCGATGGCGCGGTGCATGGCAAGAATGGAAGCTGCCAGTATGTTGATTCGGTCTATTTCTTTTGGTGAAACCATTGCCACAGCCCATGCCAGTGCTTCACGTTCTATGATGGGACGCAACTTGTCACGTTGCCGTTCAGTGAGTTTCTTGCTATCGTTGAGCATGTCGCACTTGAAATCGGGAGGAAGTATCACGGCGGCAGCCGTGACAGGACCTGCCAGACATCCTCGTCCAGCTTCATCGCATCCCGCTTCTATACGCCCTTCTATGAGATATGGTAGCAGCAATTATGTGTGGGTTGAAATATTACAGCTTGCGCTGGATGATGTAGTGGAAAATCTGCTTGAAAGCATCAATAGCATCGCTCGACTCGAAATGGGAATCAAGCATAGCATCGGCTTCGGCACGCAACTGTTCCATCTTATCGTAAGCATAGTCGATGCCGCCTGCCTGCTTTGCGTATTCTACCAGCCGCTCGATATCGGTAGTTGAGAGTTGTTCTTTATGCACCAAAGCCTGTATTTCGGCATGTTCAGGAAGATCGGTGCGTCCGAGGGCATAAATAAGCGGCAGCGTAATCTTGCCTTCGCGCAGGTCATTACCAGTAGGCTTGCCCACAGCAGGGTCGTGGAAATAGTCGAAAGTGTCGTCCTTGATTTGGAAACAGAGTCCTAACAGACGAGCATAGTTGCGTAGTGCGAGCAGCTTGTCTTCTGGAGCATCGGTGGCATAACCGCCTACCGTCACGCAGCTCTCAAATAGCGATGCTGTTTTCTTGCCTATGATTGTGAGATAGGTCTGCTCATCGATGTTGCGGGTGCGAGCATTATCATACTGAGCAATCTCGCCAAGCGAAAGGTCACCGCCCATGCTCGCCAGCGAGTCAAGAATGCGGCTGTCACCAGTCTTCACGGCGCATCGTAGTGCTCCTGTGACAAAAAAGTCGCCAACGAGTACCGCTACATGGTTCGACCACACACAGTTTATGGTTTCTACGCTCCGCCGCTGCTGTGCCTCGTCTATCACATCGTCATGAATGAGCGAAGCGTTATGCAGCATCTCTATAGCAGCTCCGGCATACAGCACCTTTTCGGTAATGCCGCCGAACAACTTGCCGCTAAGCAGCACCAGCAACGGGCGCAACTGCTTGCCTTTAGTCTGCAAGTATCGTTCCACGATTTTGTTCATCAACTCTGTGTCGCTATTCAGAGTAGATTTGATAATCGCGTTCAAGCGTTTCAGTTCATCAGCTACCGATGCACGTATTTCCTCTAGATTCTTCATTCAGACTGCAAAATTACTGCAAGTTGGGCGCAATACAAAATTAATTCATTGTTTTTATTGCCGAACCGCCATCAATACAAGTATAAGGGCTTCCAGTGCGAGTGTATCACATGCCAAGGCTTTGGTTGTACCAACCATACAAACTCAAAAGGATAAATTCGAACAAAAAGCCGATTTTTCTGTTAACGACTCTAAAAATTCCTACTTAATCCAAAATGGAAGTTAAATATTGTCGGTTTTGTGTTCAAAAATTATGTTGTAAAACATAGAAGGAGTAATTTTGCATCGGTTTTTCATGGTATTAGTTTTTAAGGTTAGTGAAAACCAGTCGTCGTGATGACGACTGCGCTTTTTCAAATTTGTATTAAGGTTTATGTTAATGGTATTAGAAGGTTAATTAGTTAAGCAATCCCCGACGTTGATGTCGAGGATTTTTTTTATATATATCTATGTGTAATACGTCTCATTGCATCTTGCTTCACAAGTGATGCCAATACTATCCTTGCACCAATATGATGTACAACATCATCGGCTGACATGCCTGCTTCTTTGGGCCCGTTTTATATAATAATAAGAAATTATATTATTGTGAGAGGCGTCGGTGCATGATTAAGGTTATAACAAGAGATGTCAGTGCACCAATTGCAGCAACTAGGGCAAAAACGACAATAATGTCAGTCCATATCACGGTCACAGGATATGTATGTACGATGAGATTGCTGGGATCGCCGTTGAGTTTAAGCCAACCGAACGTCTGCTGTCCCAGACAGAGAAGCAGTCCGAGTATCACACCCATTATAGCACCAGCAAGTGCAATAAACCATCCCACTGCCACAAAGATACGGGTAAGTTGTTTGTTGGTAGCACCCAAGTTGCGTAGTGTGGCTATACTTTCATCTTTTTCTATTATGAGAAGTGATAATGTGCTGATGACATTGAAAGTGGCAATTATCAATATGAATGCCATTAGGAGAAATGCCATCCACTTTTCAATGTTTACCAGGCGGTAGGCAGTAGCCTGTTGCATCAATCTGTTCTTTATGGAATAATCCGGCCCCAGTATTTGTGCCATTTGCTGCATGGCTTTCTGTTCGTTGGCTTCTGCTTTCAGAGCTACCTCGATTGCAGTAGCCTGAGTGTCATAGTCAAACAACTTTCGAGCCACGTTGATGGGGACATATATAAGGTCGGAGTCGTAAGAGTTCTGCTGTAGTTGGAAAATTCCCGCAACAAATAGAGAGTCACTGGTAAATGCACCCATGGGGTTGGCAAGGTTGATGCGTCCTTGCCGCTGTGGGGCATATAGTTGCAGCATCAGCAGGTATTCAGGTCGCACATGAAGTTTCAAAGCGGGACCTACTCCCACAACAACATAGGACGATACTTGGTCGTGCATTGACCACAAACCGTCAACAATCACGCTGTCGATCGCTGTCAAGCTGTTATAGTCGTCTGGTACACCCTTGAGCCTGACGGGCATTTGGTATTCGGCGAAGATTGCCAGTGCATTGTCCATGACAACAGGCATTGCCAGTTTGACGTCAGGAATCGCGTTAATTATCTTCAATAGGCTGTCGGCATTGTTTATCACCTTTCCTTGAGTGGCAGTAATGGATATGGGAGGGTCTAGTTTCGCAAGTCTGTCCATAATCACACCTCTGAATCCATTGAACACACTCAACACGCATACCAGAGCAGCCGTAGTGACAATCACTCCCAGCATAGAAATGATGGAAATGATGTTCACCGCGCTGTGCGCCTTGCGGGATACTATGTAACGATATGCTATTTTAGGGATTATCATGACATAATCCTTGCCTGTTATCACTTACTTTTTCAGCAATTCATCAATGTGGTCGATATAGTCGAGTGAGTCGTCAATGAAGAAACTCAGTTCGGGTGTTCGTCGAAGTTGATATCGTACACGATTGGCGAGAGTGTAGCGAATTGATGCTACGTTGGAATTGATATTGTCAATCAATTCCTGGGCACGCTCACTTGGGAAAATGCTTAAGTACGCTCTGGCTACGCTCAAGTCGGGTGATACGCGCACAGTGCTCACGCTAATCAGCACTCCGCCCATCTTTGCTGTTTCGGCACGGAAAATCTCACTGAGTTCTTTCTGAAGCAGCCGTGATATTTTTTCTAATCTGGTTCCTTGCATATATTATTTCTGATTTTTATGATTGCAAAATTAGTAAATAAAATGTGTAGAGAGAATGTGATGTAACGCAAATCAATTTACCTGTACTGTAACGCCTGTAGCTTTCTCGATTCGCTTGCCTATTTTATCCAATTCTTCAATTGGAATTTTCTCGAGTGACTGTGCAGGAGTCTTACGGTCGATGGAGTAAAGCATTATTTCACGAGGGGCAATAGCCTTGTAAGCCTTGATTAGTGCTTCAATCTCGGCATCAGTGGTATTGTCGATGTGTCGGCCTTCCCAGTCTCCACGAAGCATCATGGTCTGGATGATGCACTGTCCGGCGAATTGTTTCAGGTCTTCGATAATTCCTTCAGGTATTACGTTTGGTGACTGAGGCCGGTTAATGATGCGCATTGTGGCGGCAATAGCTGAGTCAAGTTTAAGGATGTTGTTGTCAACAAGCTTGAGGGCTTTTGCCACAGCAGGTTTTCCCGCCATGGTGGAATTACTCAGGACGCTTACTTTTGCTTCAGGATAAAAACGGTCACGTAACATGATTACGTCATGCACCACTTCGGCAAAGTGTGGGTGCAGTGTAGGCTCGCCATTGCCTGAAAAAGTAATTACATTCAATTGGTCTCCAGCTTCATGCATCTTTTGAAGCTTATTCTTCAACTGTCGTTTTACTGATTCTCGGCTAGAGATGCCATCCTTGCCAGGTCCCTGGGCATTGAAGCCAGCTTCGCAGTACAGGCAGTCAAACGAGCATATCTTGCCGTCGTTAGGCATCAGGTTGATACCCAGCGAAATGCCTAATCTCCGAGAATGGATTGGGCCGAATATTGTTTCATGGAAAAGTACGGTTTGCATAATATGGAAGTGAAGTTAAATGAGTGATTTATATAAGTTTAAATGCTGTTTGGCGATAACTCCTTGGTCGAAATGCTTTTCTACCCACTGATGCTGTGATTCTCGGTCGAGAGGATTATTTACCGCCCACAGCAATCCTTGTGCAATGTCTTTGGGGGCATGGCTGTCGGTTATGTATCCATTCTGCAGATGCTTTACTATGTCGGTTTGTCCGCCATCGCCTGTTGTTACAGGTGTACATCCGCAAGCCATACCCTCTACCAGTGTGTATCCGAATGACTCTACCTGTGAAGTGGAAATCACAATGTGGGCATGCTGGTACACGCTGCGAAGGTCTGTCACATATCCTAAATAGGTAAACGGCAATTGTAACTGTCTTAACAATGTGGTGTCACGCAGGTTGCCATATAGAACCAAGTGCAGTTGTCGTGCCAGGTCGGGCATTTCGTTTGCAATGAAACGAGAAGTTTCTATAAGCACGTCCAATCCTTTCATTGGATCATCTAGGCGTGCGGCTCCCATGACGGCGATATGCTTTGATGAATCTATGCCCCATGAGTTTTGCTTCTCCAGTGTCGGCATGAACTGTGCCGTGGGGAAGGGATTTGCAATTACGCTTATGTCGGCATCGCTCATAAGCGAACTGTAGCGGCATTTCTGTTCCAACCAGTGGCTTACTGCCACGAAGTGAATGCCTCCATGTTCATAGAGTCGACGTTTGTGCTCCTGCGTACTTGTCGAAATGTCTTCACCAGTGGTGCCCGTTAGTGGGCAGCTGTGGCAGTATGTTTCAAATGATGTGCACTTTCCGGCATGGTGGCATATGCCTGTACAGTTCCACATGTCGTGCATAACCCATACTATAGGTTTGCCTAGTCCGAGCAACTTCTCGATACTTTTGAGCGAAAGCATGCCTTGATTAATCCAACCAAGAACTATTACGTCGGCATTCTGTACCCAGGGGTGGTTACAAATATCGCTGCCGTGAGTTGCAGTATCAATCTGGAAAAGGGTATTGCGACTGAAACCGTTATGCGTGAATATGCCTAATCGTTCGGCAAGGAAGTTATATCGCTGCTCAAACCACGAACCCACACGCGTCACGCGGTCGTCATCCGAGCGTTTGTCCATCACCAGCATGCGGGCATTCGCGCCGGCTTCGTTCAAGCCGTGCATTAGCCGTGTAGTGGCAATTGCCGCTCCACCCAATAGGTCGCTCCGGTTAACAAGTGCTATATTCATGGCAATAGTTTATTTGCGACCGAAATCGGCAGGGATTTCTCCCCATTTTTCGGTGTCCCACTTGATGATGCGGTTGGTCCAGGTGTGGGAGGCAAGCCACCTCTCGGCACGTCCAATTAGTTCAAAGACGCGCTCGTTATTGTCGGTACGCTCAAGTTTGGACTTACACTTGCCGTTACGGACCCAAGCTAATGCGGTGCGACTGTCGCTATAGATGGCGGTGTTGCCGTTCTGAGTTTTGTGGAAGAATGCCAGGGCATGTACCAGTGCAAGGAATTCTCCGATGTTGTTGGTCGCATCACGGAATGGGCCTTGTCGGAACAGTTCCGCCCCAGTCATTACATCCACGCCGCGATATTCCATAATGCCCGGGTTGCCGCTGCAGGCACCGTCCACGGCAATGCTGTCGCGCACAATCTCAGGTATGGCTTCGTAGTTGACTTTTTGCTTGGGTGCACGTGCAATGGCTCGAAGCACCTCGCGGTCTTCGTTTCCGTTGCGGAAGGCCATGACGGCTTCTTCCTGGGTAGCGAAAGCCTTGTACTGCGCACCAGGATAACCCTTGACACGCGCCTCACACTCTGCCCAGGAGTCGCACACACCCGTTTCGGTGCCGCGCCACACTACATACCATTTATTTCTGTACGACGACATATATAATCATGTATAATCTCAAATATATCCATTTTGAATCTCTTTCAATGCCGCAGTTAAGTCAAACATATAGGAATATGGTCCTTCATAGAGTTCGCCAAGGTTATTGTAAAAACCATACATTCCTTCATTTCCCATTCTATAATTATAAGGAATTCCATTAACTATTGTGCGGATAACTTCACCGCTGGGGTCGGAGTAGCGGAGGGGGTTGTTCCCGCACCATGCCCACGGGGAGATATCGTGATACTTGTCGGCCAGAGGGTCGGGAGCAAGGAACCGCATGGTGATGGGGTCGTAGAGAACCTCCATCGTACATGTTTCCTTGTCAAGCATTGTCATTGTCTATTTTATCGGGGCTTCCGGGTTTGCAAAAGGGACTTACTCAATAATTAAACTTGCGTCTGGCTTATAGATTGTTTCTATAATAATCCATTCGCAACTTGTGATATAGCCGTTTTGAATGATGACACGTATTACATAACTTGGCGATTCGTTCTTAACTTTTGGAGAACGCTTAACAGCTGCGAGAAACGATAAATCCCAAATCTCAATTTTCTTTTTTAATTCGGGGTAATCTTTAAAATACATTTCATACAAAGTTGACATTGCAAAATATTCAAATTGACTTTGGTATTTCTTATTCAATAGTATTGTGTGTTCTCTACTCTTTCCCTTAATGATAACATTGTTCTCTTTGTCCCAAAGGAAAATGCGAACAAAGGGCATAGAAATTTGATAAGATTCAATGAAAAATATTGTATCATTTACCATCGAAAAGTTGGCACAATCATCAATGCTGCTACAGTCTTTTGCGTACTCAGCCCATTCCACACGAGAACCGAAATCTGAATCCGTTTTTGTCCTGTTGTGCTTATATTGTCCTTGGTCCAAATTCAATCTTTTAGACATACAATATGAAATCAAATGGCTTATGCACGTCCACGAAGCTTCTATGGGCTTGTATTTTGGCAATTCTGTGGAATCAATGCAATTGGTAATAGTGTTACTGTCATTAAGGCTGATTGCACTATTAGTTGTATTTCTCTGATTAATTGAACAAGTGCCTATGCTACAAAAGCAGACGTTCAAGACTAATAATGCCAAGACTAATAAACTACGAATTAACATACTAATAAATAATAAAATAAATTGGTAAATAAAAAAACGGACGAGAATAAATGAAATCAAAATTTGGAATAGCAGAAGCATCCAAAGGAACGATTCCATTATCCTCGAAGTAATAATAATAATGTGTACGCAGAGAAATATTATGTTCCTTCCTGAGCATATTCTCAATTTGGCAAGCATATATTTCAGTTCTGTCTATCACTTTATCCTTAGTCAAAAACCACGTGGACTCATCAAATTTTCCGTAAAACTTGTCAGCAGCATGAGCTAACTCATGACCTAAGCCTATGTATGATGGTCTGGACGTTGAGTAGCCACTGATTATAGACTTAGATATTCCACCTTGGCTGGAGTCAGGATTCCAGTTGGCCGTGTCATTGCTTGAGTTGAAACTATTGGAAGTGGTTGTATATTCGACATTGACTACATTTTCGCTATTGATCAGGTCCGAAATAAACATTTTCCCAAATTTGCCATTTTGTATCTCTTGCAATGCGACAGTCAAATCAAACATAAAGGAATTCGGCCCTTCATACAGTTCGCCAAGACAGTTGTAAAAACCGTAGGTGCCATCTTCTCCCAGTATATAATCGTAAGCGACCCCGTTAACTGTCGTGCGAATCACTTCACCTGTAGGGTCGGAGTAGCGGAGGGGGTTGTTCCCGCACCATGCCCACGGGGAGATGTCGTGATACTTGTCGGCCAGAGGGTCGGGGGCAAGGAACCGCATGGTGATGGGGTCGTACCAGCGGGCACGGTTGTTGTACCACGCCAGGCCGCCAGTGTCCTGCCACGGCTTGCCCGTGTGCAGATGGTGGTCACCCACGCCCGAATATATTCTTGTCACGGGCAAGCCACTGGCGGTATATGCCGTTGACTGGACAACACCAAAACTTGCATTTCTGACTGTGCGCACAGAACCCTGGTGGTCCCGTTCGTAGTAGTAATACTGCACGGTGCTGTCGTTCAACCATTCAACATATCCCCAATTGTGATAACTGCGAGGATTCTTCCCCGTTTCTATAATAAAGTCTCCCAAATGACGACGGCTAACAGAACTTAACAATCTGGGAACATAAACAATGATTGTGTCACCGGTTACGCGGTCATAACGCTTTACTTGAGCAAGATAGTATTCACGCATAGTCTCGTTTACCAGCCTGCCGTCACTAAGGTAGGAATTTATTATAGTAAAATCACTGCCCATGGTAATGGAACTCGGCAAGCCAAGTGGGTTGTATTTGACATTTGTCACACCTCGGCTTTCGTCTGTCTTAATCCTTCCGTTATCGTCAAGCGTGACGAGATAGCTGCCAATAACGGCTTGTGGTATGTCGCCGAGGTAATCATCAATGACAGCATCGTCGCTAATGCCCTGAAGGCGATTGCCTTCATAAGTCAGAGTAAGGCAGTCATAACCTCCACAGCCGTTTATTGAGCCTCTATCTATCGACATCACGTTTCCGTTGCGGAAGGCCATGACGGCTTCTTCCTGAGTAGCAAAAGCCTTGTACTGCGCACCAGGATAACCCTTGACACGCGCCTCACACTCTGCCCAGGAGTCGCACACACCCGTTTCGGTGCCGCGCCACACTACATACCATTTATTTCTGTACGACGACATATATCAGCTGTAACAATCTTGTATATACAAGGGGAGAAATGAACCAGTGCCAGTCCATTCTCTCCCCTTGTGGCGGTAGAAAAGAACTGATTATTTCAGTTTCTTTTGAGCTTTTTCTATTTCCTTGTTGGCTTTTTCGATTTTCTTGTTGATTTTATCAATCTTCTTCTGTTGCTTTACGCGCATGTCGAGTGAACTCATCGATTCAAGAGCCGCATTTTCTCTTGCAAGTTCAGCACGCAGCTGCTCGAGTTTGCTGTTCTCCTCGGTGATTTTTTCTTTGGCTTTCTGTTGCTCTTCAGCTTTTTTCTGAGCTTTTTCGGCCTCTTTAGCTTTTTTCTTAGCTTCTTTTTCGGCCTTCTTGGCTTCATCAGCTTGCTTCTTAGCTTCTTGAGCCTGTTTCTTTGCTGCCTTCTCAGCTTCCTTCTGCTGCTTTAAGAGTTTTTCCTGTTCTTTAAGAGCCTCTTTTTGTGCCTTGAGTTGTTCTTGGGTTAGAACTACGTCTTGAGGAGCGGCAGTCATGGCGTTAGCTACTGCACCACCACACATGATTGTGGCACATACTAAAAGTGTGATTAACTTTTTCATAATTCGTTATGCTTAAAAGTTTGACAAATCAGTTATTTCGATGCAAAGATATAATTAATTATCGATATAGATGGTAATTTAACAGCAGGAAAATTAATTGTGCTGTTGTCTGTTTTTGGAAAACAATTTGATCAAAGTATTCTTTCCGAGCAAAGAAACTATGATTCCCAGCCGGTTCTTAAGCCTGATGTAAGGGTCAAAGAAGCATTGCCACCGCAGCTGTGTGATTCCTTTCCAGCACCGTTGTCGAACCCGCTTAAATTCCTCACCATCAGGGCATAGCAGCAAGATGTTGAAGTGGGCACTTAGCCGCCGGCTTCTTACTGCGGGCAGCAGTTGTGGTTCTTCGCTTTCAACCCGCTTTTCCAAATCGTCAAGTATGTCAAGCACATGCGTGCGCTGAGGCTTGAAAGTGCCCAGGATACTGGTGGGACGCTGCAAGTAGTTGTACAGTGGAGTGAAGCATTGAGCCACGCGAGTAGTCCTTGAATAAAGCGTGTAAGCGATGGCGAGGTCTTCGTAGAGCATTCCTACAGGATAGCGTGAGTCTTGAAACAACTCAGCTTTATAAAGTCTTCCCCAAGCAGAATGGGTGAGTCCTTTTTGGTAGAAGATGTCATGAAGCGCCTCGTCGCGACCATATACCACCGTATTTTTATTCTTGTCAGAGACAAAGCCATTGGCATTACCATTTTCGTCCACCTCGCGCCACCCGCCTACTGCTACATCTGCATCGGTGTCGTGCATAAGCGTCAGCAGTGTCGCAATGTAGTCGGGCTCTACCCAGTCATCACTGTCAATCATCGTCACCAGTTCGCCGGTCATCACGTCCATGGCGGCGTTGCGGGCATCGCTCAGGCCTCCGTTGGGCTTATGGATTACTTTGATACGGTTGTCTTTTTGCGCCCATTGGTCACACAAGGCAGGGCAACTGTCGGTACTGCCGTCGTTCACCACAAGTATTTCGAGCTGCACATAGGTCTGGACAACGATGCTTTGCAAACATCGCTCCAGATATTGTTCCACGTTATAGACGGGAACAATCACCGATATCAATGGCTCAAAGTTCAATTTCCAATTATCTGACTTTCCACTCCACACCGTCTTTGGTGTCCTTGACATCGAAACCGGCTTCGTTCAGTCGGTCACGAATCAGGTCGCTCGTAGCCCAGTCCTTTGCGGCCTTGGCGTTATGTCGTACTTCAAGCAGCAGGTCCACCGCCTTGTTGTAAGGGGTAAGGTCGATGCCGCTGGCAGTAGAGCCGGCATTATCGCGTAGTCCGAGCACATCGAAGACATAGGTCATGAAAAGTTGCTTTAGGGTGTCTATGTCAGCTTGTGTGAGTGTGACATTGCCATCGTTTACCTGATTGATGATGCGGCAAGCATCGAAGAGCGTGGCAATCACCACGGGCGTATTCAGGTCATCATTCATCGCTTCGGCACAGCGGGTGGCATAGTCATCCAAGGTGATGCTAGATGATTCTGCAGGCTTGAGAGTCTGCAGACGGTGCCAACCGTCCATCATGCGTTCATAGGCTTTCTCGGCGGCCTGCAGGGCATCGTTGGAGAAGTCGAGCGTGCCGCGATAATGAGCCTGAAGTATGAAGAAACGTATGGTCATAGGCGAGTAAGCCTGAGTGAGCATTTCGTGCGAGCCGTTGAAGAACTGCTCCAGTGTGATGAAGTTGCCCAAAGACTTGCCCATCTTCTGGCCATTGATGGTAATCATGTTGTTGTGCATCCAGTAGTGCACCATGTCATCGCCTTGACTAGCTACGGACTGTGCAATTTCGCATTCGTGGTGAGGAAATACGAGGTCCATGCCGCCTCCGTGAATGTCGAAGTGTTTGCCCAGATACTTGCGACCCATGGCGGTACATTCGCAGTGCCATCCAGGGAAACCGTCGCTCCATGGCGACGGCCAGCGCATGATGTGTTCGGGCTGCGCCTTCTTCCAGAGGGCAAAGTCGGCCTGGTTGCGTTTTTCGCCCACACCGTCGAGTTCGCGGCTTGCATTCTTCACGTCATCGAGATTGCGGCCGCTGAGTTTGCCGTAGTGGTGGTCGCGGTTATATTTCTCAACGTCGAAATATACGCTGCCGTTGCTCTCATATGCATAGCCGTTGGCAAGGATTTCCTTCACCAGTTCTTCCTGTTCGATGATGTGTCCGGTGGCGTGCGGCTCGATGCTGGGAGGCAGCACGTTAAGGGCATCCATGGCGGCATGGTAGCGACGCGTGTAATACTGTGCTACTTCCATGGGCTCAAGTTGCTCCAGGCGGGCTTTCTTGGCGATTTTGTCCTCACCTTCGTCGGCATCGTGTTCAAGGTGTCCCACGTCGGTTATATTACGCACATATCGCACCTTGTAGCCGAGTTGCTTCAAGTAACGGAAAAGGATGTCGAATGTGATGGCTGGACGAGTGTGTCCTAAATGTGGATCGCCATACACGGTGGGTCCGCATACATACATTCCCACATGGTCACCTTCCAGAGGCACAAAGTGTTCTTTGCGCCGTGTTAGGGTGTTGTATATATAAAGTGGATGAGTCATTATTTTTTACGCTAAATAATTAACCGTAAACTGATCACTGAAAACTGATTTATGCTTGTCCCTTAGGCAGTGGGAAATCCATGATTTGACCACCGGCGATAGGCTTGCGCGGAGTGATTGGGCCGAAGTTTTTCTCATAGCGGCTGATATTCTCGTTCAGGGCGATGAGAAGCTGTTTGGCATTCTCGGGAGTCATGATGATGCGACTCTGTACGCGTGCCTTGGGCGTGTTGGGGGCCATGAGAATCATGTCCAGGAAGAAGTCGTTGGGTGAGTGGGTAATCACTGCCAGGTTAGCGTAACGTCCCTGCATCTGGTCGGCAGGTACTTCAATTTGAAGTTGTTGTTGGTTTTGATTATCGTTTGCCATAATGTTATGATTTTTAATTTGTTATCTATAGATATTGTTTATTTTGAAAAGTCATGAATTGAATCTGCCGGATGCAACTGGTCGTAAGCGTGCAAGCGTAGTATGCGCTGAGGATTGTTGCGCCATACGGTCCCCACGAAGAAAGAACCGTAAAATTCTCGCCAGTGTCTCGTCGTGTCGCCGAACACGTTGTGAACCATGTAGCAATGTACGGTGTCATCATGCCAGGTGGTACTGTCTATAATCATGTAGAAGTGCCGGCTTCGGCCGGTATATTCCAGTTGACCGTGCATGTTGATGTAGTTGCCGGTTTTCCATACCGAATTGAATCGCATGGGGGAGTTGTCCTGCAAATACAGATATAAAGGTTTTGCGGTGTATCGCAATGAGTCGCTGATGATGCCGTGTACGGAATAGGCCGTAATTTGACGTACAGTATCGTTAGCGCCAGATTTTGCGGCGAAGTTGTACCGTAAAAGTACGCGCCGTCCCGGATAGCTGTCGTTTGGCGCATTCTTGCCGGCAGCAAGAAGTGTGACGGCAGGCTCTGAATTGCGGTTTTCCAGACGATAAATCTCCATGCCGTGAGAATCCACTCCCATATAGGTGACTATGTCGTATAGATAGTCGGTATATGCTTCATCTATGGCCTTGTCGTCGTTGCAGGCCACAAGAGCCGTTACCAGTATCAGGCAGACAGCCGTTATTATATGTTGGATCCTCATCGTCATTGTTCGAAGTTTCCGTCTATCATGTGTAGAGTACGGTCGGCTTCCTCAGCAAGTGTCTCGTCGTGAGTGACAATTACGAATGTCTGTTGGAAATCTTCTCGCAGTTTGAAGAACAGCTTGTGCAGTTCCTGCTTGTTGGCTGTGTCTAGGCTTCCGCTGGGTTCATCGGCGAGGATGACTTTAGGCTGATTTATCAAAGCACGTGCGACAGCGACCCTTTGACGCTCTCCGCCACTGAGTTGAGATGGCTTGTGGTCAAGTCGGTTGGACAGGCCAAGGTAGTCCAGGAGTTCTTTTGCCCGCTTGAACGCGATTTCGTTCTTTTCACCTCCGATGAGTGCCGGTATGGCAACATTTTCAGCAGTTGTGAATTCAGGCAGCAACTGATGGAACTGGAAAACAAACCCAATGTTCTTATTGCGGAACTTTGCCAGCTCGTTGTTGTTCAAGCGGTTCATCTCCACTCCATCGTAGGTCACGCTGCCGCTGTCAGGCCGGTCAAGTGTTCCCAGAATCTGCAGCAACGTGGTTTTTCCTGCGCCACTGGGACCGACTATTGAAACCACCTCGCCTTTTTCAATAGTCACATCGACGCCTCTGAGCACTTCCAGTGAGCCGTAACGCTTGATGATATTTTTTGCTTCAATCATATTTGCCGAAATATGAGTACAAAATTAATTATAATTTTGGTCAAATGTGCAGAACGTTTCAAAAAAATGTAGTAATTTTACAAACTTAAAGCAAATTGCACCATAATGAATCGAGGAATACTTGATAGGGTGAGAATTACTGCGGTAATATTGTGTGTGTGGTTGTGTAATGCATCACATGCACAGGAATTGAAGTATGCCTATGCCGATTCTACATGGGAAATGCCGGATAGATTGTTTGTCGTTGCCGATGACCTCCCCAATCCAATGATATATATCCCTGCTCCCGTTGATACTGCCAGTGCAGCGTTTTCTCGAGACTTCCTGAAGTGGCAGTGGGGCAAGGTCATAAGACAGAATCCCAATGGCACCAGGACGCAGCGCGGCACCTATGCATATAATGATGCACAGTATGGACTAAACCGCTGGTGTAACATTCTGACCACTATAATCAAGACTTCGGTGACATCAAACTTGACTCCTAAAGTCGTATATTTAATTTATAATGCTGGAGAGTCAGGATCAGTGAGCACGCAGTTTGCCAAGCTGGGCTATATGCGCCGCCGTCCGGTCTCGCAAATGAATGAAACGGCATGGGGCCGCAATGAGGTTACCGAGGATTTGTTGACTTCAGGTTCATTTCCATCGAGCCATGCAGCATTCGGATGGGCCGTCGGACTGGCTTTTGCCGAAATCATGCCAGAACTTCAAGATACCCTAATGGCTCGTGCATACACCTATGGAGAGAACCGTACCATTGTCGGCGCCCACTGGATGAGCGATGTTGAGGCGGCCTTCCTGACGGCATCGGCTGCAGTTGCGCACATACACACCCTTGACACTTTCAAGGCGGCAATGCTGGCTGCACAGAATGAGTATTATACGATTAAGGGTACATCCCCGAACTACAATGTGGGCTTGCCTGACGGCAATCGTATACAGCAGCACAGTGCCATAGATACCACCAGCGAGTATTATTTCAGCGACGTACAAGGTTACTGGCAGGCGAAGGCTGAACGTGAAACCGTGCGTGGCGACACAGCCATCATCGACTCCGACGACAGCGAACATGCCTTGTTGCAGATGTTCGGAGACATTATGAACGACAAGCTTGTCATAAGTGTAAAGCCTAATACGGTGGAGCTTATTCGCATGACAAGAGCGGCATTCATTGAGTCGGCGCAGCAGATGGGGGCCGGTAGCCCATTCCGCAAACGGCCATATGTGCAGCTTGGCGAGCCAACGCTCATCCCCGATCATGAGCAGTACTATGCCGACAAGACAAGTTATCCGTCCACAAAGGCTATGATAGGGTGGGGACTGGCTTTGCTGCTTTCAGAGATAGCTCCCGAGTACAACGAGGCGCTGCTTAAGCGAGGATATGACTATGGCCATAGCCGTGTTATCGCCGGATATAATTACCCCAGCGATGTGATGGCCGGGCGCATCCAGGCTGCTGCCGTGCTGGCATACCTTCATGGCCAGGAAGAGTTCAAGCAACTCATGGAAGCCGCCAAACAAGAGCATATAGACCCTATGTATATTGTCACCGAGGTGTCGGACATCATTTCAGACAAGTCGAGTTCGGGCGATGATATGTGGTTCACGGCTACGGGCATTCGCCTGCATGGCCGCCCCACCGTTCCTGGCATCTACATTCATGGCAATAAGAAAGTAGTGGTGCGTTTAGATGATTGAAATACTAATTAATTAACCATAAAAACCTGTTTCTATTATGAGAGGAAAAATGAAGTTCGGACTGAATATCCCCACCCGATTGGCTTTCGGTGCTGGGGAGCTTAAGAATATTCATAACATGGTAATGCCTGGCAGGCATGCTCTTGTTGTCGTGAGTTCCGGCAGGGCCATGAAAAGCAACGGCTATCTCGATGTCCTGTTGGCCGGATTGGAGAGGGCAGGCATCAAGTCGGTAGTTTTCGACAAGGCTATACCGAATCCTATACGTCAGCATGTAATGGAAGGCACAGAGATGTGCAAGGAAAACGGATGCGACTTCGTTATTGGCCTAGGTGGCGGCAGCTCAATCGACACGGCAAAGGCTATTGCCATTACTGCGGCTATGGGCGGAGATTTCTGGGACTACGTGCAAGGTGGCACTGGCGGTGGCAAGCCTGTTACCAAGGCTTTGCCCATCGTGGCAATTCCTTCTACGGCCGGCACCGGAACAGAAATAGACCCATGGGGTGTTATCACCAATGAACAGACAAAAGAAAAAATCGGTTTTGGAACTCCTTTAGTATTTCCTTATCTGGCAATCGTCGATCCGGAATTAATGCTGACAGTACCCCCAAAATTGACGGCCTATCAGGGGTTCGATGCTTTCTTCCATGCTGCTGAGGGTTACATTAGCTTGGCACACTCGCCCATAAGCGATTTATATGCACTTGAAGCCATCCGACTGCTGTACAAGTATCTGCCGGTGGCAGTGGCCGACGGAAACAATATGTGGGCACGCATCAAGGTGGCTTGGGCTAGCACACTTGCAGGAATGGTGGAGAGTACCAGTTGCTGCACCGGTGAACACGCACTGGAGCATGCCATGAGCGCGTTTTATCCCGAATTGCCTCACGGTGCAGGTCTTATTGCAATCAGCGGAGCATATTTCAAGACATTCAAGAACGACGTGATGAAACGCTACATGAAGATGGCAGAGAAAATGCGTCAGGTCAAGAGTGCGCGTCCTAGCGATTTCCTCGATGCACTGGAGGTCATGAAGCGTTCGTGCGGCGTAGACGACGTGCGGCTGAGCGACTGGGGCGTCAAGATGGACGATTTCGACCGCTTCGTTGACAATGCCGTTGCCACTGGTGGCTCGATGCTGGAACTCGACCCGCGTTTCTTGAACCGCTATGAATTGATAGGCATCTATGCCGACAGCTATAAATAAGTTTACAGTTAACATTGAATAGAGAACAGTGAATAGTTGTTAGTTGTCAGTTCTTGGTTTAGGCCATAAGCTGAAAACTGACAGCTGCAAGCCCCGACATGATAACGAAACTGAAATTTGAAGACGTACCGTCTATAAGTTCAATGACGAGATACTATGACGGAGAGTTGTTTTTTGCCGACAACATCTCTAGTGTACCTAGTCTGATGCGAGTGTTTCAGGTGCGCTTTATCGCGTTTATGATATGCGTGGACGGAGAACTTGAATTGAAGTTGAACGCAAAAAACTATACTATTCGCCGCCACGACGCGCTCTTTGTAGAAGATGCTTCGGTGGTCGACCTTATCAGCCATAGCGATAATTTCTCCTGCAAAATCTTTGCTTCTACATCCGATGCCGCCTTTAGTTTCATCAACAAGAGCCTGTTTGAGACGGCAATGAAGATTCAGGAGAATCCGGTCATTCATTTCACGCCTGACGAGATTTCACTGATGCTCAAGTATTATGAACTCGTCGACTATAAGCTCGATCACCCCGACACATGCAACAAAGACGCAATTAGGTTGATAGTACGTGCATATGCCTACGACTTGCTGTCGTGCGTGAGCCGCCATCTTGACGTGGACGATGACTCGATGCTGCGCCAGGGCGACAAGCTATACCGTCGATTCCTGATCATGATTAACGATGAGCGGAATTTGTCGCGTAGTGTCAAGTGGTATGCCGATGAGCTGTGCGTGTCGCCCAAGTATCTCACAGCCATCTGCCGGCAGCGCTGCAACAAGACGGCAGGCGAACTGATCGCTGTCAGTATGGTCGGACGCATCAAGCAACTGCTTCTCTACAGCGACTTGTCGATAAAGGAGATTTCGGCTCGACTGAAATTTACCAACCTCTCATTCTTCGGAAAATATGTAAAGAAACACCTTGGGCAGTCGCCAAACACCTATCGTCGCACTAACGGCTACGGCCGGTAACCCCGGCAAACACCCGGCCCCGGTGTGAACTGCACCCCAAAAGTTAGAAACAAAACTTTTGGGGTGCAGTTCAATATACTCATTAGCCCTACGGGCTTCAATTTCTCCGAGCTGCGTGCGTCAGCCCATCTGTATAATCAGCCTAATCTGCATGAGACTTAGCATCGTGGCGGCCCCATTGCAAGCGGCGTATTTGTTCCTTATAGTCTAATTATGTGTGGTGTGTAGCCATAGTTACGCGCGTCAGCCTTTATGTTATCTTATGTAACTTATAGTCTGATTTCTGTATGCAGGGTGTGTATTTGCTTGCGTTATCCTGAATTATTCTTTTGTTTTTTTGGAAAATCATTAAAAAATCACTAAATTTGCCCAAAATTACACCTTGTCTGCGACAATGTGTAATCGATGCTATTAATTAGAATAATCTTTTAAAACTATGCAATTATGGGAAAGAAATCATTACTAATCCGACTCTTCGCCCTTGTGGCGGCGATGATGTGCGCCCTGGGTATCCATGCGCAGGAAGCCTATGCCTGCTACACGTCGTCGAACACCACACTGACGTTCTACTACGACACCCAGCGCAGCTCCCGCCCAGGCACGACCTACGACCTGAACACGGGCACCAACTTTCCTGATTGGGACATCAATGTGACCAAAGTGTTCTTTGACCCTTCTTTTGCTGATGCCCGCCCGACGACCACCTTCTTTTGGTTTAGTGACATGGTCAATCTTCAATCTATCACGGACGTGAATTATCTGAACACCAGCGAGGTCACCAATATGGAATATATGTTTTTTGATTGCAATCAATTGACAAGCATTGATGTAAGCAACTTCAACACGTCTAAGGTGACCAATATGTGTGGCATGTTCGTTAATTGCATAGGGTTGACAAGCCTTGACTTGAGCAGTTTCAATACGTCCAAGATAACCGACATGGAGGCAATGTTCTACGGCTGCAGAAATCTGCGGACCATCTATGTGGGCAATGCTTGGACCACGAATGCCGTGACAAAATCTCCAAATATGTTCTATTGCTGCACCAACTTGGTGGGCGGCCAAGGCACGACCTACGATGCCTCCAACCCGACGGACAAGACCTACGCACACATCGACGGCGGTCCCAGCAACCCAGGCTACTTCACCGATAAGAATGCTAGCATAGGCGACGTGACTGGCGAGGGTGACGTTGACGTGAGCGACGTGAACGCAGTGATCAACATCATCCTGCACAAGAAGACTGAGGCCGACTATCCCGGCAATGCCGACATTACCGGTGAAGGCAACATCGACGTGAGCGACGTGAATGCAATAATCAACATCATCCTCCACAAGAACTAGTAAGTTCTCAGTAATCAGTCATCAGTTCCCAGTTCTTGTCTCTCGTCAGCAGCTCCCCCTCTAAGATAGAGGGGCTCAGGGGGAGTATGAATCTTGCTTCTTGGTACTTGTCTCTCAGCTTCTCGCTTCTCGTCAGCACTCTTTCCGCGGTTGACCTTGTGATTAAGGAGCTTGTTACGGTATTTTTGCCGCAAGTTTTTTAATTGTACCTGTATGACACATGAGATGATGGTGCTGCGACGTGCCTACGAGGCATGGATGGGAGGCAGCACGTTGCGCAATTCCCGCGCACGAAACAAGCGTTTTACCTTTGGTGACCAGTGGAGCGACGTGTCGCTCACCACCGACAGAGAAATGATGACCGACTGGGAGCGGTTTGCCCGCTGCGGCACGACTCCTGTGACCAACAATCTGATACGCCAGTTGGTGAAGACCATAGTGGGACGTTTCAGGTATAACGTTATAAACAAGGAGAAGATAGCCGACACTGATCTGGCTCGCCTTCATGACGAGAACGACCTTGCCGAACTCGATTCACGTGCTCTTGAAGAATTTCTTATCTCGGGATGCTGCATCCAGCGAGTAGATTGCGACAGCGATGCTGCCGGCCAGTGCTCAAAGGTAGTTACCAACGTCAATCCTACTCGTTTCTTTGTAAATGCCTTCATTGATCCCCGAGGGCGAGACTGCCGCCTCCTGGGACAGCTGCACGACCTGACGATTGCCGAGCTGATGCACCGTGTGGCGGGGGGATCGCGTCGCAAAGCATCGTGGGTGCGTAGGCTTTACAGTGACCAGGTGGACAGCCGCATAGCAGCATGCTGCACGCAATTGGGTGCCGACAGTCAGAACGGAATGGACTTCTGGTACTGCCGTGATAGCGACCGTCTACGCGCCATAGAGGTATGGACGCTTGAGAGCCGCGAGGTGATGGTGTGCCATGACAAGCGTACGGCGCAGCTGGAGGTGATCCCTGTTTCGCAGGCAAACAAAATGCGTGGCAACCCTCACCTGTCGATGCGTTGGGATGTGCAGTGGCATTGGCATTGCCGATGGTTCACACCAATGGGCGACGTCCTCATAGAGTATGATGCCGACGGTGGTCATCATCCTTTTGTGATGCGATTCTATCCACTCATCGATGGTGAAGTGCATTCGCTGGTAGAGGACGTTATTGACCAGCAGAAGTATCTCAACCGCCTGATCAGTCTTGTGGACCAGGCGATGATGAGCAGTGCAAAGGGCGTGCTGCTATATCCGGAGACAGCATTGCCCGACGGCTTCACATGGAATGATGTTCGGCGCGTGTGGAGTTCGCCAGGCGGCATATTGCCTTATTCGCCGACACTGAGCGAAGCGCGTCCGGAGCAGATCCAGGCTAATGCATCGGACTTTGGGGCCTATGACATGATCAACCTGCAGCTGAAGATGCTCGAAGAGGTGTCGGGCGTGCATGGCGCCTTACAGGGCAAGAACGTGGCTACAGGCGGCTCGTCGTCGCTCTACAAGATGCAAAGCGACAATGCCGACTTGGCCTTGACCGACATCTATGACACCTTCAATGCTTTCCGCCGCCAGCGTGACACCCTAGCCTTGCATTAATGTAATAAAGCCGCAGCGTAGTCGCCGCGGCTTTATTGCTATTCTAGACTTTCTAGAGCTTCTATTATCTAATAATCTTAGTGGTTGAGGCGGAACCGTCGGTGAGGCGGGTTACGACGATGTTCACGCCCTCGAATGGACGGCTGCTAATCTTGCCGGTCACATCGATGTACTGGATGCTCTTAACTTGCTTGAAGCCGTTGTCGTTCAGGTCGCGCACTCCGGTAATCACACTGTCATCGCTGGTGA
Organism: Muribaculaceae bacterium; assembly: GCA_017651515.1. Taxonomy (GTDB): domain Bacteria; phylum Bacteroidota; class Bacteroidia; order Bacteroidales; family Muribaculaceae; genus Sodaliphilus. Next base: position 39,852 of record JAGCCU010000039.1, read on the forward strand.
GATTAAGTGGAGAGACGATGTAACGTGATGAAGTGGCATTGTCCTCCTTTGGTTGTACCTGCTGAGCACGGATTGGCGCCTTGCCCGATGCCGACGAACCGCCTTCATCGCCCTCGGCGAGACGGATGATGCCTTCAAATTGGTATAGCTGATAAGGCTCCAGAGATACTGGATCTTGCATGTCCCATTTAATCTTGAAGAAACCATTCAAATCAAAGCCGTTGTAGTAGTATAGCGTTCCAGTGTTGTCGTAGTTGTACTGGCTACGTTCACATACAACAAACTCATTGTTTCCGTTGTAGAGAGCCCATGTGATCTTGGCATATTCCTGCGGCTTGGGTGTTACGAAGAACATGTCGTAAGTATTGCCATTGGTATCGGTACCCGTTTGGTTGCCGATGAAACTGCAGGTGATGAAAACATTGGCCTGGCTGAGATAGTCATAATCAGCAAGACTGTTTGCATCAGGCAAAGCATGAAGGGCAAGCCTCATTTCGGGATTGTAGTTGTTTACCAACTGAGCATTTACTGTCTCCTTAGGAAGAACTTTGCCTTCGAAATTGCTCAACAATGCCAGTTGTGCCTCCTTGTTATTGAGCTCGAAACCAGGGTATTGCGTTGAAAGTGTGAGTTTTACCCAGTTGCTTTGATCATAACGGTCGGGTCGTGGAGGAAAGATGCTTTCTACCTCACCATCGAAGGGATAGTATTCACGCATGTAATCCACCTGACCTTCCTGCTGCAGAGATTTCTCCACATACTGTGTAGTGACAAAGTTGTTCATGTCCTTGCAGTAGAGAGCTCCATACAATGTTACGTCTTGACCGTCAACCTGTATTAGGGTCTCGGCACTATCATCGAAATAGACCGCTACGAGGTCTTCCTCGATGGTATAGACGGGGCCGTTGAGCACGCCGTTGCGGATGATGTTGCCCAATGACCGTCCAAGAACAATCACGCCGCAGTAGTCATAGCAGGTGCCGGTGCTATAGCCAAAGTCGCCAGTCTGCTCCTTGGCGGCAGTAGTTGCCAAACCAGTGTAGTAATCGTGGTTCAAATCGTGTTCATATACATGGTTGTCATCTATGCCATTGTTAAAGATGATTCCCACCTTACTGTCTGATGTAATGCCAGCAGCTTCGTAGGCTTCGGTGAGGTCGATGCGCCATACCTCATAACCGTCCTTGTCATAACCCACAAGTTTGCACAACGCACCTGGGTAGATTGGATTGCCGTCATAGGGTGCCGGTGGCTTGAGCAAGTCGTGGTTATTACCTTGTTCATCGGTATACCAAGAGTGACAGAACACATGTGCCCAGCCAGGGGTGTTGGTGAAGTAGGCGTATTTATGACCCTCGATCATCACGGCACAGTCGGCAGCCTCCTGTGCAGCTGCAACGTAATAGTCACGTGTAAACTCGTCAAGTGCGGTGTCTGTTGCTGGCCAGGTGAGGAATATCTCACCAGACTTTCGCCACTGTATGTCGGTCATGTTTTCATCCTCAAGGTCTTGCAGATTATAGGTGTAATCACCACGGGTAAACCAGAAGTCGACTATTGCATTGTCAATTTCCCAGGTCCACCACTTACGACCATCGGCGGTAGTGATTGTCTTAGCTTCGTTGGGCTCTTCATTTTCGTAGAATACCCTGCGATTAGTGGCAATCTCGGTGCGTGGAGGGCGGTCGACATGTATGTAAGCAGTATTCTCTTTATTGCGCTCCTTGTCGTAAGCCCACAGTCTAGGATTAGTGACATTGGTCTGCTCCAGATGCAGGATTACCTTGCTGCCGAGCACTTCGGCCATGCTGAACAGAGCTATGGTACCAGCAGAGGGGTTAACCACGACACGATAGATTCCGGCAGTGCCTTCTTCCATCTTGAAATCTTTGTCACTGCCTTGCGACAGGGCATTCTGAAGAGTCATGTTGAGTTCTTCTGTGGTTATTGCCCAGTACTCGCCTAGAGCGTTTGAGCCAAGACGGTCATTGGCTATTTCATTCCAACTGTCACCTAGTTTCGTGGTGAATTGGAATGTGCTGCCTTCTTCGAGCGTGACCCCGGTCAGCGTATAGGTAATGCCGTCAGTTGACATCATTGATACGCCAGCATTGGGACTCCAGTTTTCACCGTAGTACATGTACAGGGCATTGTATGCACGCTTGATGGTAACTGTCATGTTGTTGAGATTGACAGTGATGTTGTAGTAAGCCGTCTCATCCATCATGAAGTTCTTGTCATCGCCAGTCCACTTTAACAGGTCCATAGGAGTGGGGCCTTCCTTATTGGTCATGCCACTTGTGACTAACCAGAAGTCGCCATCGGCTGCCGAGGTGAGGCGGTATCCGTTGAGAACATTCCATGCGTCTTCATTATCGATTTGGGCAAGGTCGGTTGCAAAGGAGAATGTTGCTCCAGAGATAATCTGCACATTAGAGAGTGTAAAGACAGTATTGTCTTCGTTGGCAGTCATTGTCATTCCCACGACGGGTGACCAAGGATTGCCATTTACCTGTCCGATGACATACATCTTGCCGGTAGGAGCCACTGTCTTGACATATCCGGTTGTACCGTCATAAACATAGTAACCAACCGATTCGTTTTGGCTGATGTTTCCTGTCTGTTGGTTTTCTCCATCGTTAAACAGGAAATTGATATTGCTGTCGTAGGTCTCGTAAGTGATTTTGTACCAGTAGTTGCCGTCGTCAAGTCTCTCGGTAGTTGAAAGAAGAGTTCCGTGCCAGGTGTCACCTATTGTTTGGTCGTTATTGTCCCAAGCATAGATGTAAGGTGCTTGCTCGGCTCTCACATAGATGGTGTAGGAACTGGCAACAGGCATTTCAGGCCATTCTGAAATCGTAACCGTTGCAAATGATCCGCCAATATTTTGACCATACCAATACAAAGCTCCATCAGAATAATTAAGATCGTCCGATTGGTTGCCGCTATTATTGTGGAAGATAATTTTGTTGGGGGCTGTATTTCCAGAAATTGGAACATAATAAATATCACCATCGGAATTATGACCTACTTTATTAGAAATCTCTTTTCCAGGCCAACTTCCTTCAGTTTCATTGTCATAAGTATAAACATATGGTTTGGTGAAACTTGAATTGTTTTGGAAAAAACAATAATGTGTAGTGAGTGAGCCTTTCAATGATGTGAAATCAATGTAGGCACTTTCGCCATTATACCAAAAATATCTTGTTCCACTCACATTGGTGATGTCATTTGTCTGTTTTCCATTACCATCGTTAAAAATGATGCTTGCGGAATTCAGTCCAGTAAATACTTCGTAATACCATTTTTTATTGTCACTTGTAGTAACACTTTTGCTCATTGTGGCGCCCGACCATGTGGTATAGTCGTTAAATTCTGTGCCACTGGCAGTTCCAGAGCAAGAGCCGTCAGTATCGAATACAAAGAGTTTTGGAGCATTGGTTGCTTGCACCCAGATGGTGACATCGGCAGTTGCTTGTAACGAACACCATGCGAGGGCAAACATGGTGAATAGCCCTCGCATGATAATAGAATTGTTGATTCTTCTCATCAGTTGAAATTATGGTTTTGTTGATTTATTATCTTTATTTAGAGGTCGAGTAAACTTGACCATTGCAATATTTGACATAGAGAATTCAGAGAACTACATCTCGTAGTCCTCTGAATTCTATTTATTTTCAAATGCTTCATAAACATGTGTCTTGTGGCTTGTCGGTCAAGCCAAGCACTCGTTTATTATCGGCGGCCGAGAATGATGTTGATGATTGCGTTAACGTCGCTCACATCGACATCGCCGTTGCCGTCTAAGTCAGCAAGTTGTTCAAGTGCTTCGTCGTTGATACGGTTCAGGATGATGTTGATGCAGATGTTCACATCGGATACATCCACGTAGCCATCATTATTGAGGTCACCTACAACTACTACTACTGGTTCGTCTATTGGCGTGTAGCTAATCAGACTGAGCTCCAGCATGTCGCTGACAGGAGTTCCCTCACGAGTTTCAACGATGCTCTTGGCGATACCTACTAAATCATATTTCCCATTCTCAACGAATGATATAGTATCTTCGCCCTCATAATTGTCGAGGTTGATGGCGAAGGCTCCGATCAAGTCGTTCTTTGCATTTTCACCCTTTTCCAGATCAAACACATGCTTGCCATTCTCCTCGCCACGATAGTAAACGCCAGTTACAAGGCAGTATTCGTTGGGCTGCGGAGTTACCAGGAAGTACTCTGGGTTGGCGGCTGTCATGAAGTTTGCAGCAATATAGCTGTTAGGAGCGTATTCCTCTTGGCTGTTGCCAGGCATTGGGAAGGCTGCAACCTCAATTTTTGGATTTTTCTTGTCAACAAGCTTACCCACGATAGTCTGGCTGAGCAGGCTCTTGTCGTTGAGAACGATGTCGGCCAATGAATCCGGCAATACGATTTCAACCCAGTTGCTCTGGTCGAAGTCCTTTCCTTCCAGCGCTTCAGGAACAGGCTTGTTGTCGGTGTTGACAGAAAGGTTGAGTGCCTCGCCGTCAGCATCCTTTGCAAAGACACGCATTCCGTTCTTGTCGGTGAAAATAGCAGAGATTTCGTTGCTGATGATATAGCTCTCATTGACCTCACCATTCTTCAGTACCTCAGCAAGAGTCTTGATGTTGTCGTTGGCCATGCCAATCAGGCCTTCGGTGGTGTAGTAACCGCCATTGACGAAGGCGATTGGATCGGTTTGCGCTTGAATGTTGTTGCTGAAGATGATGTCGCTCGGCATGTTGGTGGTGTCGTTGTAGGTCCAGCGATATACGAGGTTTCCACTTGGAGCCGTACCAACTACTTCGGTCAGTGCCTCGCCTGGCCAGCCGTGTTCACCAAAGGTGTGAGTACCGCTGTAAACCCATGCGTATGGTGAGCCGTAGCTGCCGTTTTCGAAGTAGAAGTAGAGGCAGTCGTCCATTGTGACGGCGCACGATGGAATAATGATAGCCTCAGGCTCTGGAGGAGTTATTGCTCCTTCTTCAGGTGTCTCAACATCGGGCAGATAATCAACATACTGTTCGGTGAGGTTCTCGCCGGTTGACCAGTTGTCGTTGGCATACGGGAACTTCAGGAAAACGTCACTTGTAATTTGGTTCACCTGATAGCGCTCGTTGCTATTCGCGCTGTTATATAAGATAGCGCCAATTTCCTCCTTGCCAAGGAATGTGCAATAGAACCAGTTCTGTTCTCCGACAGAGGTGGTTGGGAAGCCTGATTCTGACCAAGAGCCCAGCCAATCCCAGTATATCTGGGTGTTGTTGTAGAATGGATAGAAATAGATGCCATTAGACCATTCTTCATTGCCATTGTCATACATGTACACCGTTATGGCTTTGGTGGTAGTGGTGTGCTTGGTGTCCTCGCTCACATCGATGTAGCCTGGCTGGAAGCCACTATGACCAAAGTGTGCACCTGGATAGTAGTAGAAGTAATAATCCTTGCCAGCTTCCAGATAGGTAATAGTGCCGCTCATGTCTTTCTCGCCAGTGATCAAGAACTGGATGCCTGCGGGCACTACGTCTAAGTGCTTCTTGTACCAGGTTTGGCCGCAGTCGGTTACTGTCTCAGTGAGTTCTTCTCCACCATCGTAGAATCCTGCTGAAACGAGAGATAAACCTTCACCGTCCCAAGCCCAGAGGTGTGGAGCATCGTTTGTGGTCATGTTCTTGACATAGATGTCAACACCATTGCCTGCGCCGTTGGTCACGTAGTAGCTGCGAGCCACTTGCTTGATGACTTCGCCGTCCTTGACGATACCGGCACGCAGGAAGTGATTGCCAGTCTCGTTGAAGGTCACTGTGCTGCCGCTTTCGATTGTCGGACTGTCAACGGTCGGCTCTGTACCATCGGTTGTATAAACAATGGTAGCGTCACTGTAAGATGCTATGATTTTTGCCGACACGCTGCCTTCGTAGCTTCCTGTTACCTTGTCAATAGCCAGATCAGGATTTTCTATCATTGGCATATAGGTGTTGGTGACATCATTGGGCTGACCATTTTGAACGGTGTAGAACACATCGCTGTTGATGCCCTCGATGTCAGGAGTCTGGCTGCCGGTCCAGTTGATAATCAACGTTACAGGCTTTTCTTGCTTGTCCATCTGAACGTGCCACCAGTCGATGCCACCCACTTGAACCTTCTCGTAAGCCAGATATCCGCGCCATCCGCCGAAAGGTTCATGCTTGTTGCCATAGTCATCATAATAGTATGTGTAGAGATAAGGAGCGTTGTCGTCCTTCACATAGAAGTTGATCTTGTCACTCTGGGTGGCAGTCTTGACATACTGGCGGGTCACTACCGACGAAGTGGGCACAGCGCCCTCTACGAGTACGCCCACCTTGAGGGTGGTGTTTTCGTTAAATGTGAGGGTAGTGCTCTCGGTGATGGTGTTGTCGCCAGCCTGAGGATTCTGGCCGTTGGTAGTATAAACCAGTGTGCAGCCTTCGCTCGAAGGATAGATGTTTACATCAATAGAACCAGTGAATGTGCAACTTTTCCTATCGATAACGGGGTAGCCGTTGATAAGGTTTTTCTTTGTGTTGCTCTCAATCTGGTCATAGAGTTCGCTGGTTATACTGTAGCGAGCTACTTTGTAGTTGTTCTCATCAGGATCGCTCTCCCATACGGTGGTGAAACCTTCGGGAACACCTTCGCTTACTGCATCGCCAAGCTGGAAGCAAACCTGTCCTTTAGTACCAGTAACAACCCACTGGATACCGTTGTTGCCAGGGAATGAGGCTGCCGAGCGCTCACTCTCGTTGGTGATGCCAGCTGTGCGGCGGGCCTTGATGAGTCTGCACAGAGTCTCATGCCACTCCGGATGCATGAAGTGAGGATAGAACATACATGGAGTGCCAGGCATTGCAAGAATGAAGGCGTTAGCCTCTACAATGTTCCTCTCAATACGATGTTGATAGTTCTTTCCATTGCTCCAGTTGTAGTTACTACCGTCGGTAGGCAGATCCTTGAAAGTGTCATGGTTGTCAAGGAAGGTAACGGCATAGCGTTTGAGTACTGGGTCATTGATAAGACCAACATTGTTAAGAAGGCGGTAGTTGCCATAGTTGAATGCTTCGCGCATGTTTGTTTGCAATGGGAAGTCGAAAGCAGCACTCTGGTAAGTACCTTCCATGTAGGTCTTGTGAATCCAGTCAGAGATGTTCTCTATCGAACCCCAATACTCACCCACGCTGAAAGTTGGGCGCAGGGTGGTATTATACTCTGCATAATGCTTCTCTTCGAAACCCATAGCATAGTCGTAGCGGTAACCTATATAGCCTAGGTCGTTCTTCAAGAAGTCGAGGAATTTAAGAACCTTAGCGCGAGTGGCAGGGCTGTGGTGATCGATATCGCGAGCCCATTGTCCCTTACCGCCGCAGTCGGGGTTACCAGTACCGCGGTTGCTCTCATCGTCACAGCATACGTCATCGCTTGTCCATTCAATGAATTCACCTTCGGGACAGAAAGTGCCTTTGTAATATTCTGTGGGGAATTCAATGGAATACTTGTCGTCAGCCCAAGTGCCTAGACCACCACGGTGGTTAGAAACCACATCTTCGATAGAACCTGTGCCTTCGGCTTTATAAGTCGAAATCAGTTGACGAAGTTCATCTTCAGTTCCGAAGTATGACAGTGGAGTCCATGTGCGACCTTCTTTGTCTGTGTAGGTCCAAGGTTCGTATTGGCCAGTTGAATCATTATATTGATATGAAAGTCCGTGGTGGAAATAGAATACTGGCACGAAACCCATACAGTCGGGGTTGGTGATTTCTTCACCACCGCCAAATTTGTCATATTGCCAACCATCACCATTACGCCATGGACGCCAACCTTGACGAGGACTGTCGTCCAGATATTTGTAATACATCATAGTGGAGTCGGCAACTGTAGAGCCACTTTGTGGCAGCCACAACAGGTCGATGTAAGGTGCGATTTCGTCTTTGTGAAGCAAAAGACTGTTCCATGTGGTGGTGGGCACTTGCCATTCTTCACCGCTGGTCCAACCGGCACCATACATGGTAGCCCATGTGTAGCCGGGAATGTGAGTTGCGGTGGCCTCGTTTGTCTGATGGTTTGCCCATGGGCCGAAGGGGCTGCAGTCTGGGGTTTCCTTATAACTGTCCCAGAAGAAGCCCTGAAGCATCACGCCGCCATAGTTAGCGGGCCAGCCTTGAGCCAACATCATCATTGGCAGCAAGGCAACAACAAAAGTAAATAATAGCTTTTTCATAAAAGTATGGTTTTAAAGTTAGAAGAATATCTAAATGTTATCAAGACACAAGAACATGGTCGTAAAAACATTGCTTCTTGTGTCTTGCATTTTATTCCAGTTTCAGAATTTTATTGATGATTATATTGACATCGGCGACATCTATTATCCCGCTGTTGTCCATATCGGCATTGCCTGGATAATCATTTACGCCATTGAATTTCAAGATGATGTTGATGACGGCATTTACGTCCTCAACATCTACGATGTTATCGCCGGTAACGTCGCCTGTGGGTTGCTGACTGCCACCGTTGACGGTGTCTATCATGCCGTAGAGTGTGTAGAATCCTCCGTTAACGAAATCCAAGTCCTCGGTTTGTTGTGCTCCATCGCTATTGCTGTCGTTGAACACCACACAATCAGGCATGCCGTTGCTTGAGATTGTTCCGCCGTCCCACAACCAGATATTGTTACCTGTAGTTGGAGAAGTGCCGACCATGGTCATTTTTGTTCCAGTCCATTCACCGGACCAAGGATGTCCACTGTTGTCCCATGTATATATGCTTGGCTCAGCCCATTCGCTGGTCTCGAGATAGCAGTACATATGTCCTTCAATGGGTGCTGCAATTTCGGGAATCACATAGTTTATGTAAGGTTTGACAGCATCAGTGACATTCTTATAGTAGGAGTAGTCGGTGCCGCTGTATGTGAAGAATGAGCTGGTCGAAATGTTGGTGATATCTTCGGTTTGGTTGGTGCTGCCACCATTGCCGTTGTTGAAGATTACATTGACAGTGCTCTGGTCGAAGGTCTTGTAATACCACTTTGCTCCAGCCACATAGGTGAATGGCAATGTGCGTACTGCAGTGCCAGGCCACTTGGCATCGATGTACTGGCCGTTGGAGTCCCACGCATAAAGATACGTGCTCGTCTGGTCGTCGGCCTTGACAAATATTGTTACCTTGCCATCCTGAGGAGTTGCGGTGGGTACGATGCTATTGGGAATGCCACCACCAGCTTTTTCACTGTTTTGCCAGTCTAGTCCTGTGGATACGTAGTATTTGTAGTTGATGCCACTCTGTACCAACTGGAAGCCTTCGGGGGTGTCATTATTGGTTGCATTGCCTAACTGAAGATACACTTTTCCAGCTTGTCCCTGTACTTCAATGATGTATCCGCCATTGCTTTCTTCCTGCACGGTGATAGGACTTTGGTTTGTTACATGGGCAGCGCGTCGGCCATGTATCATGTTGCCGATGGCTGCCTTATGATTCTTGTAATGCGGAAGGAAGATGCATGGTGTGCCAGGCAGTGTGAGTATAAGTGCATTGGCGGCAGGTACGTTGGCATCGTTGTACATGCGTGAGTGGTTGCCTACCTGGCCAGTGTCGTGGTTGTCGACGAAGGTCACAGCCCAGCGATTGTAGTATTCATCAGCACACAGGCCTTTGTCACTTAGTGCACCGGCGTTGAAGGTGTCGCCGTTGAAAGCGTCATTGATACGATATTTCAGTATATAGTCGAAGGTAGCACTCTGTAACTGGCTATTCCAGCGTGTGCCTTCTAACCAATTGTGCAGTAATTCGGGATTAGCGTCCCAGTACTCACCTACGCTGAAGTAGGGGTGCATCCAGTTGTTGTACTTGCCGGTGAAAAGGGGGCTGTACCCTTTGGTCATATCGATGCGGTATCCCACATAGCCCAGTTCGTTTTGCAAGAAATCCATGTAGGTACGCACATTTTGCTGCGTGGTGACGTTGGTATGGTCAAGGTCGCGGGCGCAGTCGTAGTCATCGCCGGTGTCGGGTGCGCCTGTAGGGGTAAAGCCCTGACTTGTGCATTCGTCGGTTGAGCAAATCTGCGATAAGTTCTCGTTGTCCCATTGCACGCTGAATGTTCTGCCGCTTACCGTACCGGTAACTGTTTCATTAGGGAAGTCCACCCAGTTGGTTTCGCCATTCTTGTGATTAATGACCAAATCCATCATTATGCCAGTGCCCTTAGCGCGGTATGTATCAATCATGGTACGTAGCTGAGCCTCGGTGCCGAAGCACGTTTTGTGCATCAGCCAGTAGCAAGGTACATATCCCATAGCCGGTTCGGTGCCGGTAGGCTCGATGCTGCCGGAGTTTGGAACCCAGATTAGGTCGAATAGGTCAGCTAATTCGTTGGCCTGTGACGTGAGGTTGCTCCATTTTGTGTCGTTATAGCTGTTCCAGTAGAATCCTTGCAGCATGACACCTCCATAGTTGGCGGGCCATCCCTGAGCCAGTATCATCACTGGTAGAAAAGCAGCTATTAACGGTATTAAAAGTCGTTTTGTAATCATATGATTATTTCTTTTGTTACTATTAATTTGAGTAGATTTTAGCACTCAAAGTTAAATATAAATTATTTTAATAAATATATATATTAAAAAGATTTCTAATAAAATCAATGCAAACGTTTGCAGAATGGCTTGTTTTCTTTCAAATTGTAACCTTAAAGTGGTTTCCACGATGAGCTATTCGTGTTGTGCATATTTTAAAATAAAACGAAACAGCAGGCGTTTGTCTGCTGTTTCGTTGTTGCAAATATCAGTTAATTAATGCTGTGATTAATTTTTGTGCAGAATTATGTTGATGATTGCATTGATATCGGAAACGTCAATGATTCCGTTTTCATCGAGGTCACCAATCATGTCATATTCTGCTCTGTTGAGCACGATATTGATTGCTATGTTGACATCGGTGACGTCCACTTCGCCGTTTCTATCGAGGTCGCCAGTAATATCTGGCTTGGGAAATACTTCAAGATAAACTATATCTGAAGAGTTGGTTTCGCCATCAACGGTGTAGTGCGTCTGAACACCTATGCGCCATTGGAAGAAGCGTTTAATGCCTAGGTCTTCACCTTTGTTGGTCTCTTCGAAATGAACAAACCAGTATTCAAAATGTGATGTGCCGTTGTTTGTGCTGCCAAGCGTAAAAGGCACGACTGTAGTAGGCTCTGTGAACTCCTCGTATTTGTCGGGAGTGAACGTGTAGATGCGGTCAAAGTCGGTATAAATACTGTAAGAGAAATTCTCCTCATCCAGTATGGTGTAATCAAGAGGCTCACCAGTTTCCCAGGATTCAACTTCTGCCTCAAAGCCTGGATAATCATCTGCAACGAGATTACCCATAATATCATGTCCCCAGGTGATTTCAAACTGTGAATTAAGGCTGAAAGTGCCGTCTGGCCAAGCAACGGGATTGGAGTCAATCCAATCTGAAGCTTCAGGATTATAAGGTCTTGGCACTGAGTTTTGTGCCATTACGCTGATACCGCATAGCAGCATCATAATAAAGAGTAAAGAAATCTTTTTCATAAGCTACGTATTTTAGAAATTAAACTTTTAATTCGTATCAAGGTTTCTGCGAAGCAATCGCACAGCTAAATGGTCTAAAGTGACACTATTTCAGTAGTTGCTTGCAAATTTATATAAAATTTTTCAAATAGTCACATTTTTATAAAATAAAATCAATTAAGCCGCAATTGCGGAGTAATACGCTATGCTTTGATGTCGTCAGCCAATATGACCCTTATGTGAACTAAAGTCCTATTTGTGTGTAGATGAAAAAGAAAATCCCACGCCTTGCGGTGCGGGATCTTCGGGTGGTACCTCCGGGGATCGAACCAGGGACACGCGGATTTTCAGTCCACTGCTCTACCACTGAGCTAAGGTACCATTTTTTGCGAATGTGGCTGCAAAGTTACGGCAACTTTTTCATTCCCGCAAATTTTTCGACAAAAAATCAAATATTTTGATTCAATTTCTTGATTTAAAATTTCTCTAATGTTCTGAATTATTGATAATTGATGCATAATAATCCTTTAGGTTGTCGCAATGCGTTCCAAAGAAATATGCGGCTTTCGTTTCAGGATAACGCTCAATGACCTCTTGAAACATACAACATTCTCCCATCCATTGTGCCGCTATTTCGTGGTCGGTGAATGTGTCAAATGCCTGCTTCCGCAATTTCTCACTCAACTCCAGTTGCTTTTCGGCCTTGTGGGCATAATAATCACCGGCGCCATAATATCCACATGATGCCACATAGAGCAGCAACGGCCAGCAGTCGGGATGAACCCAATAATCGTATGTGCCATATTCGCTTTCTTCTACATATCTGTAGCTGTTTGCATTTTCCAGTCCGATGGAGAGGCGTATCATTCCTTCGGCGCGTTCATCGGCATTTTTGCTAAGCATAGATTGTTGTGCTTTTAACATATTCATAGCGAAGTTCAGTTTGTAGTTGAAACGAGACAGAACCTTAATTTGCCGATAGTGCATAGGGTTATACTTTATATACTCCCAAATGTTCATGGACTGCTGATAATTACTGCTTACCTTGCTCAAATATGTCACCGCTTCGGCATAATTCATATCACGCAGACACTGTGTTCCTATCAATTCGTTCCAGTAGTCGGCATTGTTATATCCCCACTTCACCAGCCACCGCTCAAAGCTATTGCGAGGATGAGCCACCACTGCACGATATTGTTTCACTGCAATCACTGGCAACGAGTCGGCAAGCTCAAATGTTCCGTTGTCATACCGTCGCATGAGGCTATCGGCATCCGTAAGGTGCATGATATAGTTTTCGGCCATGTTGCAGAGAAGCAGTGCTTGAGTGGTTTTGCCGGCTTTAGCTAAGCGAGGGACAGCTTCGCCTGCAATAATACGATATAGCATGTCTTTCCAATAGTAATTGGCGATTTCGTGATAGTCATAATATGCACGTAGTTCATATTTATCAAAACTCCGCAAATCGATAAACTGCTGCAAGTCACGTGAGGTGAGTGCCGCTAACATGCGTACACCTCGTTCAAGCATGGCATCGTATCCTCGGTCTAACGGTCGGTGCTTGGCTTCAATGTGAAAGCGGAGTACGCGTGTGCGCTCATCGAGCGATGAATGGCCAGTTGCCTTGAGTGCTTGGTCGCACAAGCTGACGGCAGTTTTCCACTCACCTAGAATGTCACTCATGGCTGCAGCGGCATAGAGCCACATTGCAGCATTTTGCGGACGGCACTGCTGTAGCACCTTCAAGCATGCATCGCGTCGCTGTCGGCAACGATTCAGCAGTTTGTCACGATACTCCTCATCGTAATAACTATAATAATCAATGTTACTCATTTCACTGTCAAGACTTTGCAGGTAATTGTCAAGTAGACACTGATAGATGTATAGGTTTGGGTTGGCGGAGGCAAAATCAAAAAGATCCAAGCCCATTTTTTGAGCGCAGTATTCAGCTGATCTGACATCCCCCAACCGTACGAATTCATTCAATGCCCAAGTACTGTCGCCAAGATGGAAGCGGCATCCCACGATGTTAGGTTCAATCAAGTCACGCACGGCCTTGCATGTGATTTTGTGCTGCACGCTGTCCCAATACTGTTTGCACTGTTCGTAGTGGTGCTGACTCATCATGGACCTTACTGCCAGCAATACATATCGTCCCTGCATCTCGTCAGGTTCGTGCTTCAAGGCTTCTGACTCCACCTCTTGGATGGTGGGAGACTCCCACCACTCCTCGCTGTCGGGATAATACCACGGATCTTGCATGGCCTCACGAACCTCTTCGCACTGTTTTGCCAGCATAATGTAATGATAGGCCGATTCTTGATTGCAAAGCCAACGTTCAAAAGGATTGGGACTCTTGGCGCTCAACTTATTCAGTCGGTTACTGTTATATCGCATTACCTGAGCCACGTCATCGGTAGTAATGCCATGACCAGCCAATTTGCACCATGCTTCCAGACTCGCTTTTTCTCGTTGTTCTTCCGGGTCACAGCTGTTGATTAAAGCTTCCCCCATTTTATAGACCACAAAGTCTTTTGGCCCTGTCCAGAATGGTCCGCATGCCAGTGCATGCCCGGCAAAAAGAATGCTAACGAGTACCGTAAATAGTTTCGATTTCATCTGAATTGAACTTGTTAAGGAATTGTTCATCGAGGTGGTAAATGATTATTGATTTCCCGTGAGAATTGGACAAACTCTTTTCGGCCAGTTGCTTGACCTGCTTTATGGTAGCGATATCGGCCTGTTCATGTCTCACGCTATATTGATGGGTGGTGGAATCGCTGGGTGAAGCCAGTTTCACGAATTTACCGTCTTGAAAACAGACTTGCCACCCAAAGTCAGGAAAAGCAAAGTCGAGAGGGAAGGCGTAGCTGTTCACTGCTTTCAGATATGGTTTGACGTCTTCAATGTCCAATATGGAATTGCGTGTTCGTTCGGCCATCAGGTTGCCTGTATTGTAAAGCATGAGTACGCCAATATCGGCTGGAGGTGCGGATTCTTTGAGTTGATGTAATCTTATTGTCACGCTCAGTGCCATACCTTCTTGATGGAGAAAGGTGCGTAATTTTGACAATAGCTCAAAGTAGGTGCTCGCCAGACTCGCTGTCCAGTCGCAGTCGAGCTGCACTTCATGGACGTTTGCCACTCGGTTGTGCTTATTCATAGCCTTGATGCGAGTCAAAATCTTCAAGGCATAGATCTCGGCAATACTGTCGGCAGAAATAATGGAATATTCTGGTTCCTGTTTGATGGCGTTCATCGCGTCGGTAGTGATGTAGATGGTGGGAACTACCTCAAGAGAATCCAACAAAAGCCGAGTGAAGTAGTTTTCCCTGTCAAAGCCTAGTGTGGCCTCTGGCTGTACAACACCATCACGAAGCACCACATCAAAATAGTGAATATAGATTCTCCCCACCTGATGTTGTTCGATGAAATCCATCTCGGCATCGGTGGGTGAAAGTGTTGTCTTCCAATGGTAAATTGCGCGCATAGGTTTGTGAAGGAATTGCGGATCAGATTTGTCATGTCCGCAAGAAGTTGTCACCAGCAGTGCAAGGCCGGCGAGCAACAGGTAGAATTGATGTGGTGCACGTTTCATGTGATGGCCGTTTTTCATGATGCAAAAATAGTGGCTATAGATAAACTTATATACACGAAAAAAGCGACATTGTATGTAATGTCGCTTTGGCTGTATGAAATGATTATCAGGACGTTATTTTGACAGTATTATGAAATTGATGTTGTTGGGAGAAGGTCCGTTGAGGATGGGTTGTTCATCAATAACCAGCGAGTCGCCTGCCACTACCCATCCCGAAATGAGGTTTCCTCCGACCAAATTCACGGCTGTATTGACGCCGATATCTACTAATGCTTGTGCAAAGTCATGCAACGATTCTCTGCTGCTTGTGGCAACCACTGTTATGTGTCCATCGATTTCGGCCAACGCACGGCGTATTGCCTTGTTCTTGATTTTGTTTTCGACAATATTGCCGTTTTTCACAAGTGGATATTGCCTGAAGAAATCGCCTCCTTTTTCTATTGCTTCTTCATATAGCGCAGTGGCACTGTCAACGCCAATGGTGACCGTATCGTTGATGAGTGCACAATACCCGAGTTTTGAACTGCCTTTAGCAAGAGTCTCGCCATTAAGGACAAATGCGCTGACGATTTCTAGATTGTCAGCACGGATGTCGGCGGCCTGTAGTGCCAGCACTATGTTGGTGTCGGCAGTTGCATAATTAAGTTCACCCACGTGCAATCGGGCATGGAGATTATGTGGGGTGAAAATCTTGAGTGGAATATCGTTAACTGTCGTGTCTCGCATAGTGATGCCGACAATTGTGTCGGGGTCGGAGTCGATTGTTCTGATATTAGGTTGTGCGTCTGTCTCAACGGTAGAACTGTCGAAGAATGCCTTTTCGGGTGACTTTATAACATTGTGATGCCATATCAATAAAGCCGCAATAATTGCAGCCGCAACGACTATCGCTGCGATTATTATTGCCTTTCCATGACGTTTTGATGCCTTAGCGACATCTTCGCTGTCAGTGCCTATAACCCTTATTTCATTGTCGCTAATTTCTTTCATTTTCAGTCTCAATCAATGTTTTCAGCTGGCGCAATGCTTCTTTTGATGCCTGAATGGTGTATTGGTTGCCATCATTATCCTTAAGTACCAGTTGTTGACGATTTATGTGAATATAGAAAATGTAATTTCTGTTTATTATGAGGCTTTTGCCAATGCGGATGAAATTGTGCCTATGGATATCCAGCTGGTTGTCTATGAGCTTCTCTACTTGTCCAAGCTGCATTGTCAACAAGCGCATTTCTCCCCCGGGCAACAACAGCTGGGAGTAATTGCCGTCGGAAGAAATATAGACTATGCTGTCGTGTCTTACGCGCAGCAAGTCGCTTGCAGTGGATATGACAAGAAAGCCGGACATTCTTTGTAAGCTTTTTAGTCGGTTAGGCGGCGGTAGCGTATGCGGGTGGGTTCTTCGCGGCCGAGGCGCTTGAGTTTGTTCTCTTCGTATTCAGAGTAAGACCCTTCAAAGAAGAATACCTGTGAGTCACCTTCGAAAGCGAGAATATGGGTGCAGATGCGATCGAGGAACCAACGGTCGTGACTGATTACCACTGCACAGCCGGCAAAGTCGTCAAGGCCTTCTTCGAGTGCGCGGAGTGTGTTCACGTCGATGTCGTTGGTTGGCTCATCGAGCAGCAGCACGTTACCTTCCTGCTTCAGTGCCAGCGCAAGTTGCAGGCGGTTGCGCTCGCCACCTGAGAGGACACCACATTTCTTCTGCTGATCCACACCGGTGAAGTTGAAGCGGCTCAGGTAGGCACGGGCATTAACGTCTCGTCCGCCCATGCGGAGCAGTTCCACGCCGCCGGATATTACCTCGTAGACTGTCTTGTCGGGATCGATGCTAGTATGCTGTTGATCGACATAAACAGCCTTAACTGTCTCACCGACCTCGAAGTCGCCGCTATCGGGTTTCTCAAGACCCATGATGAGGCGGAACAAAGTAGTCTTGCCGGCTCCGTTAGGGCCTATGACTCCCACGATACCGTTGGGAGGCAGCATGAAGTTCAGGTCGTCAAACAGCAGTTTATCGCCGAACGCCTTTGCCACGTGCTTTGCCTCTATGACTTTGTTACCCAAGCGAGGGCCGTTGGGGATGAAGATTTCGAGTTTTTCCTCTTTCTCTTTTACCGTTTCGTTGAGTAACTTGTCATAGCTGTTCAGACGTGCCTTGCCCTTTGCCTGACGTGCTTTGGGAGCCATGCGAACCCATTCAAGCTCACGTTGCAGAGTCTTCTGACGCTTACTCTCGGTCTTCTCCTCCTGTGCCAGTCGCTGAGTCTTCTGCTCCAGCCAGCTGGAGTAGTTGCCTTGCCAGGGTATTCCTTCACCACGGTCTAGTTCGAGGATCCATCCAGCCACATGGTCGAGGAAGTATCGGTCGTGAGTCACGGCAATCACCGTGCCTTCATATTGCTGCAAGTGTTGTTCGAGCCAGTCGATTGATTCGGCATCGAGGTGGTTGGTAGGCTCATCGAGAAGCAGCACGTCGGGTTTCTGGAGTAACAGTCGGCAAAGGGCCACGCGGCGACGCTCGCCACCGCTCAGATGCTCGGTTTTTTCATCCGATGGCGGACAGCGCAGTGCGTCCATGGCACGTTCGAGGCGGCTGTCGAGGTTCCATGCATCGGTGGCATCGATCACGTCTTGCAACTCAGCCTGACGTGCAAAGAGTTCGTTCATCTTGTCGGCATCTTCGTAGTATTCCGGCAGTCCGAACTTCTGGTTTATTTCCTCATATTCGGCAAGAGTATCGACAATGTGCTGCACGCCTTCCTGCACCACTTCCTTCACTGTCTTGGTGGGGTCGAGCTGTGGATCCTGTGGCAGATAGCCCACCGAGTAACCTGGTGCAAATACCACCTGTCCTTGATAGTGCGTCTCGATACCGGCAATGATTTTCATCAGAGTCGATTTGCCGGCACCGTTAAGGCCGATGATGCCGATCTTTGCGCCATAGAAGAATGACAGGTAGATATTCTTGAGAATTTGTTTCTGGTTTTGCTCGATGGTCTTGCTCACGCCCACCATTGAGAAGATTATTTTCTTGTCGTCAACAGTCGCCATAATGTGTGGTGTTTAGGGTTGGAAAATGCTTTTCACTGCGAAATTACTAATAAAATTGCTCATGAACAAGAACTTGATTCAATTATTCTGAGTTCATTATACATAAAAAACCCACGAGGCGAGACAACTCGGCTCGTGGGCAAACGAATGAAAAAAATTTATCCCTTATTAATTGTAGGGCTTGCTTTACAAATGAATTAGCCGTTGTGCTTCTTCATCACCTTGATCAGGTCGATTACCTTGTGGCTGTAGCCAATCTCGTTGTCATACCACGAAACAACCTTCACAAACTTGTCGGTCAGATAGACGCCAGCGTTGGCATCAAAGATGCTTGTGCGTGGGTCACCCATGAAGTCGCTCGAAACGACTGCGTCCTCTGTGTAGCCAAGGATACCCTTGAGTTCACCTTCCGAAGCCTTCTTCATAGCGTCGCAGATGTCTTCCTTGGTAGCAGGGTTCTTCAGATTGACGGTGAGGTCAACAACCGATACGTCGAGGGTAGGAACGCGCATCGAGATACCGGTCAGCTTGCCGTTGAGTTCGGGAATCACCTTACCTACAGCCTTGGCAGCGCCAGTGCTAGAAGGAATGATGTTGCCTGCAGCAGCACGTCCGCCGCGCCAGTCCTTCATCGATGGACCGTCAACGGTCTTCTGGGTAGCTGTTGTAGAGTGTACGGTGGTCATCAAACCGTTCTCGATACCGAAGGCATCGTTGAGAACCTTGGCGATTGGAGCCAAGCAGTTGGTTGTGCAAGATGCGTTCGATACGATTGTCTCGCCGGCATACTTGTCGGTGTTGACGCCGCATACGAACATAGGAGCCTGACGGCCGTCTTCGCCAGCCTTGCTGGGAGCTGAAAGCACCACATACTTGGCACCAGCTTTGAGGTGCGACTCAGCCTTGTCCATTGCAAGGAACAGACCAGTTGATTCAACTACATATTCTGCACCCACTTCGTCCCACTTCAGGTTGGCGGGATCCTTCTCTGCGGTCACGCGGATGGGGTTGCCGTTTACGATAAGCAGGTTCTTCTCGGCGTCAACTTCGATAGTGCCGTCAAACTGTCCGTGCATGGTGTCATACTTAAGCATGTAAGCCATGTAGTCAACTGGCAGCAGGTCGTTGATACCAACAACTACTACGTCGTTTACGTTGTTCTCCTCAAAAGTTGAACGGAACACAAAGCGGCCGATGCGGCCAAAACCGTTAATACCGATTTTAATTTTTGCCATAATACAAATTTATTAAATTAGGTTTGTAAATAATATCCGTTTAGTGTAACATTTTTCGTAACGTTGGCTTCGTCGAAGTTACTCTTGCTCGGCAATGCAAATAAAAAACTCCGTTTTTCCTTTGCATTTCGCTCGCTTATTCGTAACTTTGCCACACTATACAGGTTTTCCCCTTACCTGTTGCGACTGCAAAAGTACTGATTTTTTTTCTAATAGTCGTCAACGTGGGCATGAAAATGGAGGATTTTTTCCTCAATTAAGAATGTTTAATAGTTAACACGCTGAAAATGAAAGCAAGTACATCAGGCGACTTTAAAGGGTTGGAAACTGATTGAACGAAGAAAACGAGAGAATTACCTGAATAATTAACCTAAACAATTTTGAACTATGGGTTTTGTAAAAGAGTTTAAGGAATTTGCCATGAAGGGCAATGTGATGGACATGGCTGTTGGTGTAATCATCGGCGGTGCTTTCGGCAAGATTGTCACTTCGCTCGTCGAGGACGTCCTCATGCCGATAATCAGCCTTGCAACAGGCGGCGTTGACTTCCGCAACCTGTTCTGCACATTCGGCAAGATTCCTGATGGCGTGGCTCACAACTATGCTGCCCTCAAGGAGGCTGGCGTGTCGATGTTTGCCTATGGCGCTTTCATCCAGAACATTATCGACTTCCTGATCATCGCACTGTGCATCTTCTTGATGATTAAGGGTATGAACAAGCTCACTCGCAAGAAAGCCGAGGAGCCTGCCGATCCCGAACCCAGTGCTGAGGAGAAGCTGTTGGGCGAAATCCGCGACCTGCTCAAGGAGAAGAAGTAAGTCTCCTTTTCACCCAATGATTGGTGGTCTCACCTTTGTAAGGCTGTGAGAATCACTAAAACAAAATTGCCAACCCAGTTGGCAATTCTTCTTGTTTTTTCTGTCTATGGCGATACATCTCTTTGTCGAGTGGAGCTACTTCTGGCTTTGTCTATAATGAAAAAGATGAGAGAATGTGGATTTTTGGCGACATTATTTTGCGATTTAAAATATTTCGCCTATATTTGCCATGACATTTTAAGCGATGGCATTTGCTAAAGACATCAAATTTGTTTAATCCTATAATATTAATTGCTATGAAAAAACTGTTTTGCATGTTTGTGTTGGCGAGTCTCGCGCTCACTGCATGGTCGCAGACTTCGCTGAAACTCAGTACTTACAGCGGCACCCCTGTTGAACGCTATGACGGCCAAAAGTGTGATGTGACTGTGAGCCGCTACCTCGTTAACGGCTGGAACACCGTATCGCTTCCGTTTGCCATGACCGAGCAGGAAATTGACGATGCTCTGGGACAGGGCGTGAAGTTGGAGCGTCTGGTGGACGTGTCGCAGCATGGCACCGAGATTACGTTGCTTTTCCAGGACTGCACGCGTGAGGGCATCCAGGCCAACAAGCCGTATATCCTCTACTATCCTGGCGAGACCGGTACGAAGACGATTCGTTTGAACGCATCGGTGGCCGACAGAGAATCGAAGGTGACGTTTACCACTGAAGCAGGCGTAGAGGTCAGCATGAATGGTGCGCCCCTGAAGATCAACGGCAAGGGCCTCTATGGCATCCTCATCGTCAACAACAGTGATGCCAACTTCACTCACATCGATCTCGACAACGTGTTCTATGCAACGCGTTGCTACATCAGCATTCCTGGTGACCAGCATTACACGTTGACCCCATGTCACTTGGCTCCCGGCGTGTTCACAAGCATCACCGACATTGCTGCCGAGAATGAGATCGTTGACGTTTACAACGTTTTAGGTATGCGTGTGGCTCATGCCATCCAGGCCGGTGAGGTCAACAACCTGGAGCCTAACATCTACATCGTTAACGGGCGCAAGGTGCTCGTGAAGTAAAAAATCTAGAGGTTATTCATCAGAAATAACCCCTCTTGATGAAGCTATCACGTTGAAACAAAATTGCCAACCGCTGATTTTCAAGCAGTTGGCAATTCATTTTGGTTGTCCTACCCGGACTCGAACCAGGAAATGCGGCACCAAAAACCGTTGTGTTACCATTACACTATAGGACAATCCTCGTCAATCCAAGCAGACGGTGCTGCCTCAAATTGCGCGGCAAAATTACAAAAAATATTTTTACCGCCAAGCATTTTGGGCCAAATATTTCATTTTACCCATTTTTTGAGGCTAATATTGGGTTATTTCGTCAATAAAGTGATTAATTCGGCGACACCCTCGGTAGCCTTTTTAGGGATTACTGTTACCCAACTGGGAACCGAAGCGGGTTTGGGATCGATATAATAGATGGGTGTGCCACGGCGTGCATACTGTATCAGACCTGCTGCCGGATACACTACCAGTGAAGTGCCGATTACCACTAGTATGTCGGCCTGATCGACCAGTCTGGCAGCGTTTTCAAATTCTGGAACGCTTTCGCCGAAGAACACGATGTGCGGCCTGACAGGGTCGCCGTAGGGGTCGCGTGTCTCAACCGTCGTTTCCAGCCCCTTGTCGGTTAGTTGGTCGCACGGCAGCTGGTAGATGCGTTCGGGATGAGTCATCGACCTCATCTTCATCAGTTCGCCGTGCAGATGCAGCACGTGGCTCGAGCCTGCTCGCTCGTGCAGGTCGTCAACATTCTGGGTGATGATGTTCACGTCGAAGTATTTTTCCAGTTCTACCAGTCCGCGGTGTGCGGCATTGGGATGCACGGTAGCAGTCATCTTCTTTCGCATGTTGCTGTAGAATTCATGGATGAGAGCAGGATCGGCAGCGAAGCCTTCGGCACTTGCCACCTGCATGACGGGGTACTTG
Source organism: Muribaculaceae bacterium (assembly GCA_017651515.1). Taxonomy (GTDB): domain Bacteria; phylum Bacteroidota; class Bacteroidia; order Bacteroidales; family Muribaculaceae; genus Sodaliphilus. Next base: position 62,106 of record JAGCCU010000039.1, read on the forward strand.
TCCCACAGTCCTCCAGCATCACGATAGGTCATCATTCCACTCTCGGCGCTAATGCCTGCGCCTGTCGATACTACTAATCTTTTCATAGCTTTATAGGATTATATTAGGCTTCAAAGTTAGTAATTATTGTTGCAATGTGCAAATGTTGATTGATGTTTGCGTTTTTTTAATTAAAAATTGCGTAACTTTGCACGAAATTTCTGACTGAAAAGATATAAACTTTTGATAATGGATAAATTAAGTTATGCATTAGGCTTGAGCATGGGACAGAATTTCCTTGGGTCAGGCATACAGGAACTGAATATTGAAGACTTTGCACAGGGCTTGCGCGTGGTGTATGAAGGAGCAGAGAAGCAGATGAGCTACGACGAGGCAAAGCGCGTCGTTACCGAATTCTTTACCCGCTTGGAGCAGGCCGGGGCCGATGAGAACGAGCGTCTGGGCAAAGAGTTCCTTGAAAATAATGCAAAGCAGGACGGCATCCACGTCACTGCCAGTGGACTGCAGTATCAGATTGTCAAGGAAGGTACTGGCGCAAAGCCTGGACCCGACGATGTGGTGACCGTTCACTACACCGGCAAGCTGATCGACGGCACAGTGTTTGATAGCTCGGTCGAGCGTGGAGAGCCTGCAACTTTTGCCGTAGGGCAGGTGATACCCGGATGGGTAGAGGGCTTGCAACTCATGAGCGAAGGCTCGGCATGGCGTCTGTTCATCCCTAGCGAACTGGCTTATGGAAAACACGGTACAGGTCCAATCAAACCAGGCAGCACGTTGATCTTCGACGTACAGCTTATTAAAGTAGGTAAGTAAAATATTTTCAATAACTAAAAAACTTTACACAATTAGAAAATGAAAAAGATTCTTTCATTCGTTATTGCAGTGTGCCTCATCGGCGCAATGACAAGCTGCAACGAGAAGGGTAGTGCTAAAAAGTCGTCGGCTCTTGCCGACTCAGTGAGCATGGCGTTTGGTGACCTCTATGGCAATGGCATGGGTGGTCAACTCAAGCAGGACTCAACTCTCAAGGCCAGTGATGTGCTGCGCGGCATGGAGATGATTCTAAAAGCCGACACCGCAAACCACAGCCTGATGACCGGTATGCAGATTGGTATGCAGATCATGCAGATGTATCAGGGTATCAAGCAGCAGTATAAGATTGACATCAACCAGAAGCTCTTCCTTGAGCACTTCAAGAAGGCATTTATGGCAGATTCAGCAATGGATCAGGCTGCACTCATGCAACTGCAGCAACAGATTGAGCCGCTTCTGCAGCGCGCTTCTGCCGAGGCTAAGGCAAACGACCCAGTTGCCATCGAGAACAAGAAGGCTGGCGAGGCATTCGTCAACAAGAAAATTAAAGAAGGTGGATATCAGAAGACTGCCAGCGGCCTTATGTATAAGGTGATTAAGGAAGGTACAGGAGCTAACTTTACCGACAACGATGAGATCATGGTCAACTACCGTGGTACTCACATCGACGGTAAGGAGTTCGATGCCAGCAAGGAACCCGTGCCATTCCGCACAAGCCAAGTGGTTTCTGGTTTTGCTGAAATGCTTAAGCTCATGAAGCCCGGTATGAAGGTTGAGGCTATCCTGCCTGCTGACATTGCTTATGGTCCTGACGGCAGTGGTCCTGTAATCGGTCCCAACGAGACTCTCATATTCGAAATTGAGACTGTAGGATTAAAGGCTGAGGATAAGAAGAAATAAGGTTAGATACTCAAGAAATGAGACTAAGAGCCGGATTCCCAATAAGGAGTCCGGCTCTTTTAGTATTCAGTGTTTTTAGGTGTCTAATGATGCTGCGTGAGCAGGAAAGCCACGAGCTTAGCGGTAGCACGTCCGCGATGACTGATTGCGTTCTTCTCTTCGCCGCTCATCTGTGCAAATGTGCGTCCGTCGCCCTCAATAGGCTGGAAGATGCTGTCGTAGCCAAATCCGCCAGTGCCATGACGCTCGGTAAGTATGCGCCCTTCCACTTTACCATCGAATGTATAGAGCATGTTGTCTTGCAGCAGCGTAATGGCAGTACGGAAACGTGCAGTGCGTCTTTCCAGGGGAATGTCTTTGAGTTCACTCAGTACACGGTCGATGTTACGCTCGCTGTCGTGCGCCACGCCGCCGTAGCGTGCTGAATGTACCCCTGGGCGGCCGTCAAGGGCGTCAATTTCCAGTCCGGTGTCATCACTGAAGCAGTCTATGCCATAGTGCTCCTTGATGTATCGTGCTTTCATCTCGGCATTGCCCTCGATAGTGGGGGCAGTTTCGGGAATGTCTTCGTGGCAACCTATATCGGCAAGACTCAGCACTTCGAACATATTGCCTATTATCTGGCGTATTTCCTCCAGTTTGTGCGCATTGTTGGTCGCAAATACTATTTTTTTCATCTTAGATGTTATTTAATGAAACGGCGACAACCGCACTTGTTCAATGCTGTTGCCGCCGTATTTGTAAAATGAAATCAAATAACGATGTTGACGAGCTTGTTTGGAACGACGATAACCTTTTTAGGAGCCTGTCCTTCAAGCCACTTGGCAGCGCCTTCGTGGGCGAGTGCCTGTCGTTCTACCTCGGCGGCATCGGTGCCCGCGGCCACTTCGATGTTGTAGCGTGGGCGACCTTTGATCATCACCGTATATTTGATGGTCGATTCCTTCAAGTATTCTTCGTTCCACTTAGGCCACTGAGCATCGCACACGGTACTGGTGTGACCCAGTGTGTGCCACAGTTCTTCGGCAATGTGCGGAGCGAAAGGAGCGAGCAGTACCACCAGCGGTTCCAGCAATTCGCGTGAGCTGGTCTTCATGGCGGTGAGCTCGTTCACACATATCATGAAAGCAGCCACGCTGGTGTTGTAGGAGAACGTCTCTATGTCTCCGGAAACCTTCTTGATAAGTTTGTGTATTGACTTCAACTCATCGGCGCTAGGCTTGTCATCTGTGAGACGCACGTCATCGCCCTTGAAGAAGAGCGCCCAGGTGCGTTTCAGGAAACGGTGTACACCGTCGATGCCGTTGGTGTCCCAAGGCTTGCTGGCTTCAACAGGACCAAGGAACATTTCATAGAGGCGCAAAGTGTCGGCACCATATTGCTCGACGATGTCGTCGGGATTGACCACGTTGAACATCGACTTCGACATCTTCTCAATTGCCCATCCACAGATGTACTTACCGTTCTCGAGGATAAACTCGGCGTCCTTGAATTCTGGCCTCCATTCGCGGAACTTGTCGATGTCAAGGGCATCTGCCTTGACGATGTTCACGTCCACATGAATAGGGGTCACGTCATAGTCCTTCTTAAGGTTGAGCGAAACAAACTTGTTGGTGTCCTTGATGCGATAGACGAAGTTGCTGCGCCCCTGAATCATGCCCTGATTGACGAGTTTCTTGAAAGGCTCAGTCTCGCACACATATCCGTAGTCATAGAGGAACTTGTTCCAGAAGCGGCTGTAGATGAGGTGTCCGGTAGCATGTTCAGTGCCACCCACGTAGAGGTCCACTTGACGCCAATATTCGTCGGCCTCCTTTGAGACGAGTGCTTGGTCGTTATGTGGATCCATATAGCGCAGGTAATAGGCGCTTGAACCCGCAAATCCTGGCATCGTGCATAGTTCTAGAGGATAACCCTTGTAAGTCCAGTCCCTTGCGCGTCCCAATGGAGGTTCGCCGGTCTCGGTTGGCAGGAACTTGTCCACTTCGGGGAGCTGCAACGGCAGCTCACTCTCGTCGATTGGTTGGGGATGACCGTCAGCATCATAGTAGATGGGGAAAGGCTCTCCCCAGTAGCGCTGACGGCTGAAGATGGCGTCGCGCAAACGATAGTTCACCTTCACGCGGCCAATGCCGGCTTGCTCGATATATTCCTTGGTATGCGCAATGGCTTCTTTCACGGTCAGGCCGTTGAGCTGCAGTCGGTCGTTACTTGAGTTGGTCATTATGCCGTCTTTGGCATCAAAGCTCTCCTCGCTCACATCGGCACCTTCAATCAACGGTATGATTGGCAGGTCGAAATGACGAGCGAAGGCATAGTCGCGGCTGTCATGCGCTGGCACGGCCATGATTGCGCCTGTGCCGTAGCCTGCCAACACATAGTCACTGATGTAGATGGGTATTTCCTTGCCAGTGACTGGGTTGATTGCATAGCTGCCGCTGAACACACCGCTAACGCGTTTCTCAATCATGCGCTCGCGCTCGGTCTTGTGCTTAACCTCGTCAAGATAGACATCTACGGCGGCTTTCTGTTCAGCCGTGGTTACCTGTGCTACATATTCGCTTTCGGGTGCAAGCACCATGAATGTGACACCGAAGATGGTGTCGGCACGTGTGGTGAAAATCAGCAGACTTTGGTCACTGCCTACGACTGGGAAGAGCATCTCGGCACCTTCGCTTCGGCCTATCCAGTTGCGTTGGGTTTCCTTGATGGATTCGGTCCAATCTACCATGTCAAGGTCACGAAGCAGACGTGAGGCATAGGCACTCACGCGCAGGCACCACTGACTCATCATCTTCTGCTCCACTGGGTAACCTCCACGTATCGACACACCTTCGCTTACCTCGTCATTAGCGAGTACTGTACCCAACTGGGCGCACCAGTTCACCATTGTGTTGCCGCGATAAGCGATGCGATAGTTCATGAGTACGTTGTTCTTCTCTACTTTACTCATGTTGTTCCATTGCTGTGCAGTGAATTGATCCTCAGTACTGCACGCAGCATTGCAACCTTCGGTGCCGTGAGTTTCGAAAAGAGCTATCAGCTCATCGATTGGACGAGCCTGTTCGAGCTGTGTGTTGTAGTAGCTCTTGAACATCTTGAGGAATGCCCACTGTGTCCACTTGTAGTATTCGGGGTCACAGGTGCGCACCTCACGGTTCCAGTCATAGCAGAAACCTATCTTGTCCAGTTGCTCGCGATAACGGGCAATGTTCTTGACGGTAGTCACCTCGGGGTGTTGCCCTGTCTGTATGGCATATTGCTCGGCTGGCAGGCCATAGGCATCATATCCCATGGGATGCAGCACGTTGAAGCCGCGCAGACGCTTATATCGGGCATATATGTCGCTGGCAATGTAGCCGAGAGGGTGTCCCACATGTAGACCGGCTCCGCTGGGATAGGGGAACATGTCGAGCACATAGTATTTCGGTCGCGATTGGTCTATCTCAGTGGTATAGGTGCCGTGCTCACGCCAGAATTGTTGCCACCGTCGCTCAATTTCTTGAAATTTATATTCCATTAGAGGTGGTTAAAACGTTGGGGTGTATTGAGTGGCGTTGCCGTTCTTGTCGAGGCGATATCCATAGGTCTTCTCCTTGTTGGCTTTGAGGGTCTTGATGACGTTGTCTTTAGCCACAGTACCTCCGATGAACACGGTGCTGTTAGAGAAGCTGCCAGTACCGCCAGAACTTATAGCTCCGCTAATAGCTCCAGACATTTGAATGTTGTAAGAATCTTGGTTAAGGTCACCTTCTTCTTTAGGCTCTATCTCGATTTTGAATGCAAATTCTGCAGGGACCTTGGTGGTTAATGTCTTGGCCCAAGTGGTACCTGAAGTCACAATTTCACGTTTTGTCTCACCATTTACCGCTTTGTAGTAAATAATGGCAAATTCAGCTGCTTTGAAGAAATCTGTGCCGAAAGTTATGGTGTAGCTACCAGTAGCCATCACATCGGGTTCATCGTCACCGCATGAAGTGAGCGAAAACAGGCAGCAAGCGAGTGCTGCAAGGTAAAGCATAGTCTTTTTCATTGTTCTAATAGTTTTTAGTTATGAAATTTTGTTTTAGTTGTGTCTTATTTGTGTGAGAAACTATAAAGTGTGTTGTGGTAGACTTTCCAGTTTCTTCTCCCAGTCGCTTTTCTGTCCGTAGAGTAAGTCTCCTGCATCTCCCAAGCCAGGTATAATATAGCTGTGGCTGTTAAGTTTGTGATCGATGTCGCAGGCCCATACTGTCGTGTTGTCATCGGGGAAATGCTGCTTGACAAATTCGATGGCCTGGTCGCTGGCAATCACACATGCTACGTGCACATGCTTTGGAGTGCCTTTAGAGAGTAATGCGCGATAGGCAAGCTCCATACTTGAGCCTGTGGCAAGCATGGGATCGGCAATTACAAGAGTCTTGCCTTCGATGGGAGGGCATGCCATATATTCAATATGGATGTCGAAGGTGTCACTTCCTGGCTCATACTTGCGATATGCACTCACGAAGGCATTCTCTGCATTGTCGAGATAGCTTAAGAATCCCTCATGGAATGGCAAACCTGCGCGAAGGATGGTTGCTAGCACCACTTGATCGGAAATTGTGTGGGTGCGTGCCACTCCAAGAGGCGTAATTGTGTCGGTTGCTTCGAAGTCGAAGTATTTGCTCATTTCATACGCCAGAATCTGACCAAGTCGCTGCACGTTACGTCGAAACCGCATTCGGTCTTGTTGCAAAACCTTGTCGCGCAATTCACACATGTATTGGCTTACCAGTGAATTTTGTTGGCATAAATTGATAATTCTCATGTCTTATTATCTTAGTTTTCTAATTGTTTTTCTCCATATACCTGTTGAGCAACACCCGACTTTTTTCCCTATCAAGGGTGAGTTGCTGTCGCAGTTCCTCTATGCTGCCCATTTTGAATTCTAGTCTGAGGAAACCTATGAATTCTAAGCATATATCTTTCCCATATATGTCGCCGTCGAAGTCGAAAATATTTACTTCTATGCTCAATTGTGGCCCGTTGTGCAGGGTGGGGCGTACACCCACGTTTACCATACCTTGCATACATTGGTCATTGATATGTACCAACACGGCGTAGGCGCCATTGTGTGGCAGGATTATTTGCGGGTCGGTTTCACCCACGTTGGCGGTAGGAAATCCTATTCCGCGTCCGTTGTGGAAGCCGTGCACCACGCGTCCGTGCAGGCGGTAGGGGCGCCCCATGCAGTGCATGGCATCGGTAACCTTGCCGGCGGCTATAAGACCGCGCACTATGGTACTGCTCACAGGTGCATATTGCCCGAGATATTCGGGAGCTTTGAGCACCTTTACGCCCAGTTCATCGCCTATTGAGGCATATTCCCTCATTGTGCGAGGAGCATCGTGGCCAAAACGGTGGTTGTAACCTACGATGAGCGTGTCAACGCCATATTGTTCCGAGAGCAGCTGCATGAACTCTCGTGCACTCTTTGCAGCCAATTTGCGATCGAATTCCAGCACCAGCAGTTCGTCGGGACTGAGAGCATCGATGGCGGCGATGCGGTCATCCAGCGTCTGGAGCATCTTGAGCCCATTGTTGGCCAACACCCGTTGGGGGTGACTGTCAAAAGTCACGACCAGCGAACGCTTGCCCTCTTTTTCGGCTTCGCGTCGCAAGGCTTCGATAAGAGTGGCGTGGCCAAGATGCACACCGTCGAACATGCCAATGGTTGCCACACGGCTGCCTCTTGGCAAATGGTCTTGTTTATTGACCAATTGCATTTGCAGGAAGATATTTTTTCAAGATGCGCATGGTGTCATTGCACAACTTGATGAACACATCGCGGTTTTTCAGTACCATCGATGTCTTTATCTGTTTGTCCTGGCCTTCAAAGATGAATCCGGTGTCGTTAGACTCTAGTGCGCGCATTGTAGGTATCACTCCGCTTTCTGGGTCGGGCAGAGGCTTCACTAGATAATCGGCAGCACGATCCAACCAATGGTGGAGTGCCAGAACGCCGGTCTTGATTACTCCGGGATTTACACAGTTCACCAGCACACGCCCCGTCTTCATTACTGTGGACATATAGATGGAGAATAGAGTCAAGGCGAGCTTGCTCTGAGCATAGGCTCCAATCTGGGTGAAGTGTGATACTGCTGGAAATTCGTAAGGTAGTGATACAAGTCGTCGTGAGATAGATGTGGACAGGATGATGCGTCCTCCCTCGGTCATCAAGGGGTAAATAGCCATTGATAGCAGTGCTGTGCTGAGGAAATTCACCTGAATGGTATGTTCAAATCCATCGGGTGAAATCTTGCTGTGTCGTGGCAAAGTTCCTGCATTGTTGACAAGTGCTGCTACGGGACGGTTAAGGGCACGCAGTCGCTCAACAAAGTCAAGCACTTGAGCAAACGAGCTCAACTCTAATTGAAGACACTGGATGTCATCATTTTGAGTGCTCTCGACTAGGCGTTTTGCATAACGCTCAGCGCGTTCCACATTGCGACAGGCCAGCAATACGGGCTTGCCTTGTTCTGCTAACCGACGGGTAATGAGAGAACCCATACTATCGGTAGCGCCGGTCACGATATAAATCGGCTTTGACTGTTTCTCAGTAGTGATATTATCGGCCATATCTAACTAAAATTTGTTCTAACCTGCAAATTTACTGCAAATAGACCGCAAATGCAAATTTATTTGCATTTCCACTTCTCGTGACACTATTCTCGGCTATGCGTGTCATCATTTATAATTATTTACACCCCAAATAACGGCTAATAATAAATTTCCTAAAAACAAACGCAAGTGACGAAATATTCATTATCTTTGCAGTAGATTAAAACGACAAATCTGATTTTAAATGATTAACTTAAACTATACATTATGAGAAGAATAGCATTGGCAATTATCGTTACTTGTCTCACACTGTCGTTGATGGCACAGAATGGAATTAAAGTGAACTATAAAGGCTCAAAGCCCACCGTCGCCGATTTTGCATGGGCTGCATTTTCTTCATTGAACCATGAAGATGAGGATGAAAGTGGTGACCGCCCATGGAGAATTTTAGAAAATGCCATGAAACGACACAGCAAAGGCCTTCAACAAGAGCAAGGCGATAAGTTGGTCATCGACTCTAAAAACGGATACATCCTTTTTGAAAGGTCTCGTGATGAATATGTCTTTGCCTGAAAAAAGTTGACTCATAAAAAGAGTCAAGAAATGGACAAGAGATTA
>JAGCCU010000005.1 GCA_017651515.1 Muribaculaceae bacterium
ACGCGCGAGCAGAAGGTCAGGTCGTTGGGGTATGCCTCCTGCACCTTCTGGTACGACTGCTGCTTGTATGCCTCGTCCTCCTTCGCCTCGCCCACATACTGCGAGAACTCATGGTTGCCGGAAGATACGAACCAGTCGCCTTCCAGGTAGTGGCGGGCAGCGGCATCCAGGTTGGCCTCTGAGACGAAGTCTATCAGGTCGCCCGTGTGGAGAAGCATCAGGTCGTGCTCCTTGGCGTAGCGGCGTGCGATGGCACGCTGGTTGAGCGGGTGCCAGATGCTCATACGCTTGATGAGTGGCGAACCGCACACACGCGCGTAGTCGTTCAGTTCATCTACCACCACAGGGTCGGCTATGAAAGCATCGCAGCCATCGATGTCCTTTGCAATCTCACGGGCAATGATGCAGCCCAGGTCGCTTGCATGGTGATGCTCGCTGGTTCGCACGTCTTCAATCATCTTGTCGTTTACGCGATAAGTGCCACCGGGAATTGGCTTCAGCAGACCGCCACGGGCCACTATGGCATCAAACTTCAGTTCAATACCGGCTCCTTTGAGCACGTTGATGATAAGGTCTTTGCGGAACTCATGCTGGTCAATGACTGCCTTGTAGGGTGCAAGTTCTTCTACAGAGTGACTGAGGCCCTGCTTAAAGATGCATTCTTCGTCATTATATACAGCTATCTTGGTAGATGTAGATCCGGGATTTATTACTAATATCTTCATTTCGTTTGGTTTACGTTGTTTATAGTATAAAGGTGCTGTGCATCATAGTGCAGCCACTGCCAGACTGAAGAACTTGCATGGACCGCTGTCGCTGCGCGATGGTGTCACCACGGGAGCCAGCGTGCCTTGCAGGATGCCGGCAGTCTCGGTGGCTGTGAAGCAGGTGAGTGTCTTGTAGAACACGTTGCCGGCCTCGATATCGGGGAAGATGACAGCGTCGCTTTCTCCACGGATTGGTGAGTCGATGCCCTTCATCTCCATGCTGTGCAGGTTGCACGATGTCTTGATGTCGAGTGGACCGTCAACAATGCATGGACCGAACTCGCCGTCCTTTGCCATCTGGGCAATCTCCTTGTAGCCCACAGTGAATGGGAAGAACTTCTCGTTCACCTTCTCGCTGCAGTGGATGAGCGAAATCTTTGGCTCGGCAACACCCATGGCACGGCACATGGCGGTGATATAGCGCACTTGCTGGATGCGCTGCTCGTGGGTGGGATAAGGAATCACGGCAGCGTCGCTGAAGAGTAGCAGGCGGTCGTAACCAGGAATCTGGGCAGTAGTAACGTGTGTGAGCACATTGCCACGTGGCAGGATACCGGTTTCCTTGTTCAGCACTGCATGAAGCAGGTTGTCGGTGTTGATGAGGCCTTTCATCAGAATGTCGGCCTTGCCTTCGCCTACCAGACCCACTGCCAGCTTGGCGGCCTCGTCGCGGTCATCGGTATCAACGTAGGTGATGTGGTCGGCAAACGGCTTCAGTTCATCGAGCTGTTGCAACTGTTCGCGGCAACCTACGAAGATCGCATCAACAAAACCCTCACGCAATGCGCGTGTCACGGCCTCCTGGGTCGATTCGTCGGATGCCCATACTACGGCTACACGTTTTCTAATACCTCTTTCTACGAGGTGCTTGATCAAATCGTCAAAATTCTTGATTGTCATAGCGGTTAATATAGTTTGGTTTTATGGTTATTTTTCAGCCTGCAAAGTTACGGATTTTTTCCCGCATTCACTAGAAACTGCATGACAATAGATATATGTTTTACAACATATTTTGGATGTGAGATTCAAGATGCAAGAATCGAGTCTCTACTACAGTTATTTGATTTCAATTTTATCTCCCAAGAAATGAGGTTGCTTGCCGATGGCGAGGTCGATGAACAGTTTCACGCGAGCCAGTAATTCGCGAGTGTGAATTTTTAGCCACTTGCTGCGAATACTCACGTCTTTTGCATTGAAAGCCACTGCATGAATGTCATTGTGTTTGGCGAGATATAATGCCCGCTCGTTGTGGAATTGCTGTGAGATAATGGTGATGCTGTCCTGACCGAATATTTCCTTTGCACGCACTACCGAATCGAGAGTCCGAAATCCGGCATAGTCCAGAACGATACGGTTTTCAGGCACACCGTGCGCCATTAGTGAGTCGCGCATGCATGTGGCTTCGTCATAGTCTTTCACATGGTTGTCACCACTGACGAGCACATAGTCCACCTTGCCGGCATGGAAAAGTGAAGATGCTGCATCAATGCGATAGTCAAAGTAATAGTTGTGTTGACCAGTTGGCGTAAAAGGAGCTGTGCCTAGCAGCAGCCCGACTTTATTATGTGGAATGATGTCAACTTGGTCGTAAATAGCGCCTTTTGCACTGAATCTCACGACGGCATCACAAGCGATTGTAGCGAACACGCATGCAACAAGAATAATCAATAAAGTGATCCAGAGTGTTTTTTTCATGATTAGATTTATTTTAAAGTCTGTTTTGTTATACTATTGGGATAAAGTAGAGAATTCGGTTTTGGCTGATTGTAGCAGAGCCATGAAGTCGGGATCGGCATGAAGGTGTGCCACTACGGCGCTGGCGAGGATGCGCCCAGCCTGTACATCGCTGGCAAATTGATAGCCGGCAATGATGCGGCTCTCTCCATATTCATATCCTCGCTTTAGGATTTCGTCTTGATGAGAAGGTGCAATTTCGGCAAACAGCAACGCCAAACCCCAACCCACCTGAGCATTAGTCGATGGGTAGCTTGATATTTCGAGATATGTGTCCTCTTCATCGGGTATCAGAGTCTGTTCTTTCATTTTCACGTATGGGCGTTTGCGGAACCGTTCCGAAGCTTTCAGTTCTTGCGCAGTTTCCTCAAATGCAGCCTTGGCGGCAGACACCATTGCGGTTATAGCAGGAATGCTGTCGACAAGGGTATCAGCTGACATTGCAATGACAAAGGAGGCAATAAGCGTCGGGTCGCTGATGTCGGCATCGGCAATTGCTTGGTCACCACGAGGGGTGTTGCGCTCAGTCTTTGCTTGCCAATAATTGACAACATCACGGTAATAATGCTTGTCTATTGTATCGGTGAAAGCCGGTAGGAAATATCTGCCATTTGGCCATCCGGCATCGCTTTTGCGATTCAGTGTGGTGTAAGCATCGTATTCCTGCTTGGCTGCATGCAAATCTTCGATGAACTGTGGACTGGCATGCAGCCGAGCCACAGCAGCCGATGCACAAAGCATGGCAGCATCGACGTCGCTCTGCCAGTGTGCACCTGCTATCACGCGGCTCATGCCATAGTTGTAGCCGACCTTCAGAATGGTGTCCTGAAGTTGTGGTGCCATTTCGGCGAGTATGAGGGCAGTAGCCCATCCTAGAGCTGTGTGCCTCGACAGATATGCACTGTCGTTGAGCAGTTCCTCTTCGTTGTCGAAGGCTCCCCATGTGTGCTCATTCAGTTGTTGGAACGGCCGCTTGCGCATGTGACTGGTCTTGTCTGCACTTAAGGCCACGGTGTTACCGGCTTTTTGCATCAGGTGATATGTGGCAGGCATTGTGAGAGAATCGATGTCGCACCCCAACGCATTACCGAAAATCACTTTTGTGCGCTCAATGCCGTATTGCGAGTCGAGGTTTGCCTGTGGGCCGCGCACCGTATCCTGGCGCATTTTCTTTCCCCATTGCCACTGTATGAAATCTGAGAAGAAATCCAGACGGGCCGTGTCGGGTGGTGCCGGCAAATAGGTGTCGGCATCAGGCATGTCGTCAATGTAGAAATAAAGCGAATCAGTAGTCGACTGTGCAAACAATCGACCTATTCCGAGAATCAGAAACGCTATTATGACTGTATGTCTCGCCATTAAGGAGAAATATAATCAGACTGCAAAAATAATAATTATTATTGAAAACGTCACACCAAACCTTCGCCAGACGGACAGCCGCTGGCGATTGCTTGATGAAATGCTTGTCATACCGTTATTCTTCGGCAGGCGAGAACATGTCCTTGCCGACATTGCATAAGGGGCAAGTCCAGTCTTCGGGCAGATCTTCAAATGGAGTGCCGGCAGGGATGCCGTTGTCGGGATCACCTACTGCGGGGTCATACTCGTAACCGCACATGTCGCAAACGTACTTTTTCATTTTGTAGTCAGTTTAAAAGGTTATACAATATGATTTTTAGATAATATGTCTTCAAGGAATTCGGCGGCATCGGCAACGCAGTCGTTGCATTGCCTGATTGGAACACCGGAATTCCCAACACCTTTAAGCATTTTGCATTGTGTAGCACCGTTGCGTTGTTGGAAACGCGTCATCATTTCACGCATTGCAAGCATGGCTTGAGGTTTCGACTCGAAAGCCTGACCGATAATGACGGCAGAACCAGTGATGGCCCCGCACGTTCCCTCCATGTTGCCCATGCCAGAACCGAAAGCTCTTGTGATATTCTTTGTGGAGACTTCGTCCATACCCACTAGGTCACAATAGGTGCAGGCAACTGCCTGAGCACAGTTATACTCTCCGCTCTGCTTCTTTAATACTGCAGTATGCTTACGCGATTCCATAATTGATCGTCAATGATATATCTGCAAAATTAATGATAATTGTTCATCCTACAAAAGAGGCTGAAAAGTTTTTGAAATTTTTTTTTGAGAATAGATAAATAATTCTTTACTTTGCAGTGATAACCAAATAACGTTAACCTCTATAATTATGAAGACTCTTAATAAGACCATTCCTGTCAATGGAAAATTTGAACTGATGAAGTTACCGTTTGCTCCCACACTGCTGGAGCCGGTCATCAGCGCTGAGACCATGAAGTTTCATCACGGAAAACACTTGCAGGCTTATCTGGATAATGTGAATGCAGCATTGCCCGGTAGTGGACTTGAAAACCTGTCACTCGAAGAGGTGGTGAAGAAAGCCACCGGAGGCTTGCGTAATAATGCTGGCCAATTGCTGAATCATAACATGTATTTTGCTCAGTTCGCTCCTGTCCAGGCCGATAATGTGCCTACGGGAGTTCTTCTGGGAGCTATTGAAATAGCTTTCGGTTCATTTGAGAATTTCAAGCAGGAGTTCACTCAGGCCGGTGTGTCGCTTTTCGGTTCTGGCTGGGTATGGCTGTCGGCAAATGCTGCAGGCAAATTGATGATAACGCAGAATACCAACGCCACAAATCCATTGCAGAATGGTTTGCGGCCTCTGCTCACAATGGATGTCTGGGAACATGCCTACTATCTAGACTATCAGAACCGTCGTGCCGACCACTTGTCAGCAATGTGGCAGATAATAGACTGGGATATAATAGCATCGCGCTATAGTAGCTGACATTTTGTGCGTGTGGCACACTTTTTGCTCAAAATCGCATAAATGAATAATTCGTCTTCAGTTGTTTTCTATATGGAAAATGATAACTGAAGGTTGAGAACAGAAAACTATAAATGCGATTATGGAGCTAAATAATTATATAATGCCGATATTTCGCCGTGCTGGAGACGAACGCTCGTTTGCCGGCACGGCGTTCTGTATTCCTGGGAAACTGCTCACGGCAAGCCATGTGCTGCAAACGACTGCCACTTATTATGTGCGAAACGGTGAGGACTATTATCCTTTGGAACATATTATGTGGACTCCACAGCAGGTTATGGCCGATGACAAACTTGGATATGACGTGGCCATTTACCCATTGGGCGATATGCTCAGTCCGTTGTCATTAAGTGACAAAGATGCAGAGAAAGACGACCAACTCGAGGTGTTATGTTGGCAATTCAAAGACGGTCGCTTACAACAGGTTTATACTCCCTGCATAGTGCGAGGTGATGCCGATGAAGAAGGATATTTTCAGATTTCCACCTCTGAGCGCATCACCCACGGTGCCAGCGGCTGCCCGGTGTATAAGGACGGCAAGGTGTATGGTATTCTCACCATGGGCCGTGACTATTATGAAAACACAGGAGGTTTTGCCGGTATTCCACCGCAACATTACCGATTGATGCGCCGTATGGAAGAGAATACCTGCTGGGTGTTTAAAACCAGTCACATCAAGCGCTTCCTCCCGCAACTAAATACATAATTAATGAGTGCTTTGTTTGCTGGAATTAAACCACAGTAATGTTTCCAAATAATATAGAACAATGAAAAAAATCTTTATGTGGATGGTAGTCGCCATCTTTACGCTGACACTGGACTCATTTTCAGCGACGGCAAAGGATATTCCGGCAGGAATAAGAATGGAGATAGCCTCGGCCGAAGAGAACGACAACGAGTTTGAAATCTTTATCTATAAGGATGAGGACGGAACTGTCGGCTATTATCTTGGACTTGGTAGGGAGTTTAGGGTTTTGGATATTCTTGATGTCGAAATTCCGGGAACATCATTCAGTCTTGTTGATGAAGTGTGTTTGTGTTTAGGCGTTACAAGTGATGAAGCAATGGCTTCTCTTGACTCTCTTTTGGCAATATTTGATAAAGATGTAAACTACGTTGCTGAATTCCCGACTTGAATGTCAACAGGCGCCGAAAGACTCGGTGAACCAACAACAGTCAAATGCATCGTAAAAAAGAAATTCCTAAAAGGCAAATATTTGCAATTTAATTTTGTCAGTGGAAAACATTCTGCTGAGGCTGATCTCTTCAAGTCGATTGTCAAAGAGTTGAAAATAGGACTGAAAATCGACAAGAAACTCCACAAAAGATAATAACAGTTTCCTAATACAAAAAGCTGGCGCAAACCCATGGGGTGTGCGCCAGTATTTTGGGTATATTGATTTTACGATGTAAGTTGGTCGTAAAGAGTGTCAAAAATTTCTTTCAATTCTTCTTTATTATTGATTAGTTGTCGCAATTGAGCAAGTCTTTCGGCATTGGGACTGTGTGGAAAATACAGCTTTAGATAACCTCCTTTGCCATATTTTTCTTTCAGATGCTCCACCGTGCGGCGATAGTGTTCGTCACGGCCTAGGGTAGGGTAATTGTCAAGCCCAAACTGAATAGTCCGTTTAACGATAGTTTCCGGTACAATCACGCGGTCAGCTTCGGCCACTATGCGACCGTAGATGCTGCGTGGCTCATTCTTTGCTGAAGCGCGGTGGTCTTCGGCAGCCTGAGCGATTGTCTCAATCTGCTCTTCGGTAAACCAGCGGCGAAGCTCACGGTCGGCGCGGATGATACGTCCGCTGGCCAGGTGATGAACGTCGCGTCCCTCGCATAACCCAGTATCGTGATAGGCTGCAATGGCGAATGCCATATTGACATCAACCGGTTCGCCGGCAGATTGCAGGTTTTTGACAATTGTCAGGCTCTGGTCAATGACGGTTAGGACATGATCGCGACGATGAGCTGCGTCATGGTGGTCATAAAGCGGCAGTATTTCACGCTCGATATATTGCTTGAATTCTTGATTGATATTCATGACTGCGAATTTACGGCCAATTTTGCATATTTGCAATAATGTCGTTTCTTTTTAGCAGATGGATTATGCGAGTGGTGTTTATAGTAACGCCGTCGCGATTGATGTGATACCCACCATTGTAGTTGTAGCAGTCATCTATCGTCATCGATTGGGGAGTGACGGCATAGGGGCGCTTTATACTGTCGAGTGCTTGCTTTATGGAATTGTTATAACAATATATAAAATGATTTTTGGGACATACAGGAGGAAGCATAATCACTGTGGCGCCACATTTTTCATATTCAATGATGATTTCATCAAGCCATTTCATAAATTCTTGATTAACAGCATTTGCCACCATTGCATTTGATTTCTCAAAAGACTGTGGAGGCAGATGCCAGTGGCTTACTTCGTCGCCAAGGTCGTTAAATCCGCTTGCCACATACTTAAAGGCTGTATGCTTGTTTGGCGTATCAAAACTCCCAGTAACGCAAGCTTTGATGAATCGTATGGCATTACTTGCTGCCAAACGTGGAAGTCCTATAAATACATTGATGAGTTGCTGAGTATTTAGTGAGCTGAGGTTCCTCCATTTGGTGACCATCATTAGTTGTGGCATAGTTTCAGGTTCGCCATTGCCTCCGGAAAAAAAATTGCCGTATTCAAATTGAAAAACCACAATGTCGCCTGGGCGGATGTGTTTCAGGCAGTCTTCCACAGGGTAACGAATGCCTATACCGCCATGAAGTCCCATATTCACCACATGGCAGTGTAATGAATCCTCGATCATGTGCGAATCCAAACCAAATGCCAGATTGCTTCCTCCTATGAAAATAATGCGTGGAGCAGGACATGTGATAAGTCTTGCCATTTTCGATTTGTAGGCCATAAGGTAATTATTCCTGTCGACGGGAATGAGCCATACTAATGAAACGATCAATATTATGAATAACGTAATGCAACACAGCAACTTTAGTATGTAGTGTTTCATGATTAGAATTGGAAATAGATGAACTGTGATTGAGTTCCGGAGAAGGTACAGATACTCATTGCTATTGCAAAATATACTGAATATCGCAAAGAAGAATGACGTGCAAGGATTGAATGGCTGTTAAACTGCAGGGCATGTTCACTGTGCCGTCCGTGCCATTCCATTGTGAGCATGAGGATTATAACAAGAATTATTAGTGGTATATTAACATTACTGAGTTCAATGGTATCTATGTATTTCATAGAGCAAAGATTCAACAAAAAACCTGTGGCATCGTGCAGTGTAGGTGCTCTGAAGATAATCCATCCCAAAGTGACGAGCGTGAAAGTCAGTAGAGTTGATACAGTCTTGAAGAATTGGTTTTCAAAATGCTTAAATTTGTCAATACTAAACAAAAATATGCACAGTAACGCTGCATGGTATATGCCCCATGCAATGAAAGTCCAGTTTGCGCCATGCCACAGTCCGCTAATGGCAAACACAATAATAATGTTCCTCAAGTGGTGGAGCCGTGTACCTCGATTGCCCCCCAAAGGAATATAGATGTAATCGGTGAACCAGCGCATGAGAGATATGTGCCATCTACGCCAGAAGTCTTGAATGTTTTTAGAAAAATAAGGATATTTGAAGTTTTGACTTAGTCTGATGCCAAATAGTTTAGCACAACCGATGGCTATATCGCTGTAGCCTGAGAAATCACCATAAATCTGAAATGAAAAAAGCACGGCACCAACAAGTAGCGTGCTACTACCTACATGGTCATAATTGGCCCATATCTGATTTACGGCTATGGCGCAGTTGTCAGCAACTACCATTTTCTTGAAGAACCCCCACAGCATTTGTCGCAGTCCATCGGTTGTGGTAGCTGAATTGAAGTGCTGTTCGTGCATGAATTGTGGTAATAGGTCACTTGCACGTTCAATAGGGCCTGCAACCAACTGTGGGAAGAAACTTATATAAGCAAAAAATGCCGTCACGTCATGCGTAGATGCGATGCGACCACGATACACATCTATTGTATAACTCAGAGCCTGAAAGGTGTAGAAACTGATGCCTACTGGCAAGATTACATTCAAAGTCACGCAGTCGATGCTTATTCCTATAATACCCATCAATGTAGAGAATTCTTGCATGAAAAAATTAAAGTACTTGAACAAGCATAAAATGATGAGATTAATTATGATGACTCCACTAGCTACAGCCTTGCGATGTTGAGTGTAACGTGACATTAGCAGTCCACTGGCAAAGCTACAAGCAGTGGTGAATATTATTAAGGCGAGAAAGCGCCATTCCCACCAGCCGTAGAATACATAACTTGCAAACACGATGAATGTATTTCGAGCATGTTGTGATTTAACCAACGCCCAATAAATCGTAAACACCACAGGCAAGAATATCAGAAACTCAAACGAATTGAACAACATGATTTTCAATGCTTTTACGGGACAATACGTATGCCAAATGGTAATGCAACGTCGAAAGGATGTGCTGTGCGATAAGTCTCTATAGGGCTTCCTGTAGGTATGTAATAACGGAAGCCTGGCTCGAAATAGGCATTGACATGAGGTAGCAGCTTGTATTGAACGCCCACACTGGCTCCCACCGACCATTGCCACGGAGCCTTTACGGTGGCGTGGGTGGTTGGGAATACCAACGAGTCACCTGGGGCATGAGGGTACTTGCCGGTATAGATGTATTGGGTGGTTTCGCGTCCGCGCAGCGGTATGTCGAGGTGCACGCTGCCTGACGTATATACTGTCCAGCGGCGGTGTTGCCAGATGTTGTAGGTTACTCCGAGCGGCACATTGAGGTAGTAAAGCCGTTGTGTGCGTCGGGTGATATCGTTGTCATTTCCGTTGTCGGTTTCAAACGTTGATTTCATCCAAGTGAATCCAAGACCGGAACTGAGGCTCCATCGCTGGCTGAGTGGCATGCTAAGTGACAGCTGCACGGTGCGAGGCCGTTCGTGATGTTTGGTTTCGCTTAATGGCATCTTGTCATCGATTTCTTCCTGTATCTCAGGTGAACTCTGTGCGTGGCGGTCGGCTATCTGTTTCATGGCCATAGCATCTATTGAATCCATCAGTTCGGCATTGTCATTCAAGTAGTTGTAGTAGTCGCTCCAGGTGTAGAGTTTCATGGCTCGCTGGGTCTCGCCTGCGGCAAAATTGATCACCGAGAGGAAATTGTCGGTTACCGATGCCGTTGAATTTGGAGCGCCGCCGTAAGCCAAGTGCAAGTTCCAACGACGATGCGATTTGTCTTGATTTGACAATGTTTGTTGCTGTCTCTGTTGCAGTGATGGTGCCACAGTGGGAGCGGCAGGAATGCTGGATGCTTGCCACTTTAGGCCTTCAATGCTCGTAGCAGGAATGTCATAGCTGGTGAGTACACTCGTTTGTTCGTTGCTTGTAATCGTTGTTGATACTTGTTGGTTGCCAATGGCTGAGACGTTGCAGGTGGTTGTACTTCTAAATCCAGGCTGATTAGTCGAGAGTGTCGCCGATTGTAGCGTACCGGGAGTGGTAGTTAGTTGTCGCCTACTTGTAATTTGTTTTTTTTCTGATGGTGTTTTTTTAGTTTCGTTATTATTTGTCAGGTAAATACTCATAGGCAATATAAGTGCTAAGAGGGTTGCCAGCAACGCCCAGTGATGTTTCACCATTTCCTGAAGTTGTTGCTTGGCTCGTGACAGTTGTGAGCGGCTACTGCTTTCAGTGATGCCTAGTAACTCGCCAATTTCACGGTGGCTCAGTCCCTCAAATGTCTTGAGCCTGAACACTTGTTGATAGCCTTGTGGCAGATGCCCGACCATTTCAAGTACTATGGGAATTGATATTTCAGGCAATATTTCATTGCTCGGCTCGATAGCTAAATCAATACTGTTATCTATGGGAATACGCTGGTGTGAACGATTTTGTTTGAGATAGTTTAGCGCCATGTTTCTCACTATGCTGCCCATCCATGCTTCTAGTTTAGTGGAACTGTGCAGTGAGTCTAATGTGGTGAAAATCATGATCCAGGCATCGTGTTCGATGTCGCGGGCGGCTTCAGCATCTTCAACATAACGTCTGGAAATGCTCAACAACCTCTCGTGATAATGACTGTAGAGCCATTTCAAAGCGCCCTCGTTGCCCATGCGGCAACGCTGCAGTATCTCATCTATATCGGTTTTTGTCTTCATCTATTATAAGACAACCAATTTTTGAAACGTTGCGTCGTTGAAATAAAAAATGATTCAAAGTTAGCCAATTCTTCACGGTAATGCAAGAAAACGGCTCGCCAGTAAGTCGTGGCGAGCCGGTATAATTATGAATTGTCAAATGATGATTATCGTCTGCGGGTTTGGATTTGGAACGAGCACATCGTGTAGAGGTGGTCGCCGTCACTCAGGCCGATGGAGAAGTCAGCGCGACCGTTTTTCAGCTTGTTTGTGGCAACTACTTCGGCTTGATAGCGCACGGCACGGCCGGGAGCAAGTTCGCTGACAATGGCAGTGGGGGAGAGGTAAATCTGTTTTGTACCACTCACTGTGATTACCGGAGCCAGGTCATAAACATAATCTCGTCCAGTGTTGCGAATAATAAATGAAATTTTTGCGTGTTCACCGGCGTCGATATGCTGATTGCGGTTGTTGTCATTAAATCGCAAATCTTCAATGACAATGTCGGCGTAGGGACTGTAGTAGTTGTTCTGACGATAGTCGTCGCGGTCATAATCATAGTTATAGTCCGATGAGCGGTAATTGCCGTCCTGGGTCTTTGGAGCAGTGGCTGCAGCCCCCACGGCAGCACCTACTGCCATGCCGAGTACAGTGCCCATGTCGTGGCCGCGATGTCCGCCGGTTATGCCACCGATTGCCGAGCCGAAGAGTCCGCCCAACGAGGCGCCAGTGGCTGCACCATAGAACTGGTTTGTAGATGAGCAGCTGCTCATCATTATCAATGCAGCGCTCATGGCTGCCAGTGTAATTTTCTTCATCTTATTATAAATGCTTTTTTAATTATTTGGTTGTTAGACTGCAAAAACGGCCAAAAGTTAAATCCACGCCAAAATAAATGTTATATTTTTCAACGAATTGGATGATTTGGAGGAATTAACGACCATTTATGTCGCTTTATGGCCTTGAATTAGGTAAAATGTGACTGAAGTACTCAGTGAGCATCTCATCGGTACACAGTGCAGCATCGCCGCCATGATGGTACTGCGGGCAGTACTTATAGTCAAGGATATTGGCTCCGTTCTTCTTTAAGCGCGCTACTAACTGGGTGCAGTTATCCTCATCAGAGGTATTGAAGAAGTAAGTGGGAACCTTGGTCATCTGAGGCTCTGAGCACGACATCGATATTCCTGCAGCAAATACCTCGGGATGCTGTGCCACGAAGTCCCATGTGCCACGTCCGCCATCCGATGAGCCAGCTACATATATGCGCTGTGGATCTACAAGGTCCTTGTCCACAAGGTTGTCAATCATGTATTTCACGTCATCGTAGCAGTCTATCCATCGTACGCACTGTTGCAAGTCTGCCTTGTGGCACATAGGAAGTAAGGCTATTGCCTTGATGCCGTGACGACGAAGGTAGTGTATTACGGAATCGTCGGCGGCACAGTTGTCGTAATGGTTGGGATGCTTGAAGAAACTATGGATTTTTTGATCGTGAACGCCGCCGTGAAGCCACAGGAACAGCAACGCCTTCCCTGGTTTCTCCGAGTGAATGCTGATAATCTGGCACGGCAGGTTGTAGGTGAGAGTGTCGGCAGGCAATGTTGCCACCTTGATAGTGTCGTGAATCACTTTCACGTTGCTGGCATTACGGTTGGAATAGGTTGTTACGCTTACACACCCAGCCATTGCAATAAGTGTTGTTATCAATAAAAATTGAGTCAGTTTTTTCATAAATATCTATTTAGTATTATTATCTATTTTTCTTGTGAAATGCCGTTTGAACCATTTGTTTTCGTGATGAGGCAGAACCCGGTGCGTTTGGGTAGAGGCGAGCGAGGAGGTCGGGGCGGCGCATCCGGCGCAGTGCTGTCTGGATGGCTTGACGGTACTTGGGGTCGTACCAGAAGAAATACTGTCGTTGAGCAAGTTTTTCCTCCTTGCTGTGTGCCGTGAAAACGGGTTTCAACGTATAGGGATGCAGTCCTGTGAAAAATGTCTCTGTAGAAACAGTCATTGGTGTGGGTGTGAAGTCCTGTACCTGTTCGAGGTGGAAGTCAAGTTCTTTGGTAAGCACTGCCAGTTCGGCCATGTCCTCTTCTCGGCATCCAGGATGGGATGAGATGAAGTAGGGGATGAGTTGCTGGTTCAGTCCGTACTTTTTGTTAACTCGGTCAAATAGACGCTTGAACTGTCCAAAGAGCGCAAAATCGGGTTTGCGCATAATTGACAAGACTTCGCTGTTGGTATGCTCCGGAGCCACTTTTAATCGTCCCGAAACGTGAAAGCGGATAAGTTCCTCGTTATACTGTGCATTCACTTTGTCAATAGCAGGGTCGCCAGTGTGGTGCATAGACAGGTCGTAGCGCACACCGCTGCCGATGAACGACTTCTTTACTTCGGGCATGGCATCCACACTGTGGTAAATGTCAAGCAATGCGCTGTGGTCGGTATTGAGGTTGGAGCATGGCTTGGGATGCAGACACGATGGACGGCGGCACTGTTTACAGCGCTCCAGGTCATTTCCGTGCATGGCATACATGTTGGCACTGGGGCCGCCCAAGTCGCTTATGTAGCCCTTGAAATCAGCCATCTGTACCACTTGTCTTACCTCTCGCATAATTGACGCCTTGCTTCGTGATGCAATAAACTTACGCTGATGAGCGCTGATGGTGCAGAAAGCGCAGCCGCCAAAGCATCCGCGGTGCATGTTCACCGAGTGACGGATCATCTCGTAAGCAGGGATGCGCTTGCCTTGATATCGTGGATGTGGCAGTCGCGTGTATGGCAGATCGAACGATGCATCTATTTCCTCAGTGGTCATTGGAGGATTCATGTGGTTAACCTTAATGGCTATGTCACCTGTGGCTTGCCAAAGAGTGCGACCGTGCCAACGGTTGCTCTCAATCTCAATGTATTTGAAATTCTCGGCTTGGCAGCGTTTGTTGGCTTGACATTGCGCAAAAGTGTGCAGTACAATGTTCTCCTCGTCATTCTCGGCCGGAATTTCGTTTAACGGACGTCGAACTACAGTCTGCGGTATGTCGGTCAAGTCCTCAATATTCACTCCACCATTTAGCGCATCGGCAATGGTAATGGTTGCTAGTTCGCCCATGCCGTAAGTGATGATATCAACAGGTGCTGTGTTCATGATCGACGGCATCAGGCGGTCTTGCCAGTAGTCGTAATGCGCCAGTCGCCGCAGCGATGCCTCGATGCCGCCAGCTACCACAGGCACGTCAGGGAAGAGTTTTTTGAGGATTTCGCTATAGACGATGGTAGGGTAATCGGGACGGGCGCCGGCACGGCCGTCGGGGGTGTAAGCATCGTCGCTGCGCCGACGGCGGTTAGCGGTGTAGTGGTTCACCATGGAGTCCATCGCTCCAGCCGAAACGCCAAAGAATAGCCGAGGCTTGCCAAGTTTCTTGAAGTCGCGTAGATCGTCACGCCAATTGGGTTGTGGCACTACGGCCACCTTATAGCCGTGCGCCTCGAGGGTACGGCCTATTACTGCAGTGCCCATCGAGGGATGGTCGATATAGGCGTCACCAGTGAACAGAATGACGTCAGCTTGGTCCCATCCCAGGTGGTCCATCTCCTTACGTGTGGTGGGTAGCCATTGCCCTTCAACGCGTCGTTCACTATGGTTTCGCTTGTTCATGTCAATATTGATACTTTTCTCTTAAGCGTTTCGGGAGTTTTGACAGCACAATGGCATGCGACCGTGTTATCCACTCCTTGACGTGTTCGTCATCGATACTGTCAAGATATATGTCGTTCCAGTGAACCTTATTGAGGTGGTATGCAGGTTGGACGCCGTTATAATGCGACCGTAGCCACTGGCCATATTCAGGTTCCAACTTCAGTGCACATGTGGGCTGGGGCGCTTCGAGCCAGATGTGCAGAAATATTTTTCCTTCTATGCGAAACACCAGCCAGTCGGGACCGTATGGCATGTCTTCCTGAGTCCCTGGCAGCGACAGGGCAAAAAATCTTACCTCTTCAATGTTCATGTCACCACTAATTGTGTCTGCAAATTTACATCAAAGCATCCAAAAGTGCAAAAGTTGCTTGGAAATCTCGCAAAGTGAATACAAAAAAGAGACACGCAGGTTGCCCTGCGTGCCTACGAGAATTATTGCTTAACTAAATGATGAAGCTATTTAATTGTCTTTTCTGAGGTAATAATGCCATTGCTGTAACGTGTCATCACAATATTGATACCTTGATAAGGCTTGCTGCTGGGAATACCCATAACGTTATAATATGTAACACTTTCAACATGCGCGTTGTCATTGAGGTCGTTAATTGATGTAACAACGCTTTCCCAAAATAGTGTGGGCAGTTTGTTCTCGGTGATGAAGAAATCCTTACCATCACCAATGTTGTTTGATGCCCGGGAACCTTCAACAAGGATTGGAGTTTCATTCTCGTCAAGGCAAGTGGCATATAGGCGTGCAATGTAACTCACATTCTTTTCACTGATATCCGGAGAATCAATGAAGATATCATTAATTACGATTGGTTCTGAACCTGGGAACACTTCCTTAATTGGGTAATACTGGGTGGACCAAAATTCAGCCGAGAGATCATCAAGTGTGTTTAGTAAGGTTTCAGTATGAACATCGCCTTCGTCTACAACTCTCCATACTCTGTAATAATACACATTCAGTTTCGATTGGTTGGGAATCTTCGGCGTGAGCTTAAGCATTGTTGCATATCCTCTCCTTACACCTTCAGCGGTGCTGAACGGATTGGATTTTTCCTGATACATTACTTCGATATCAAGCTGAGGGTAATACATGGTCTTGAAATCGCAGCCATAAGTGTTCTTTTTATTGATGTCGCCATTTGACAAAGTTGTAATTACTGGTACATACAGACTCTGTTGATTATAATTGATGTTGTTATAATCAAGTACAGTAATATTTTGGTCTTCATCAGTAATATTTGTTGATCCGAGGAACTCGTTGATCATGCCGTCTTCACTTATAGAATAAATATTGTACTTATCATAGTTGTTGACGTGTTCAGCTTTGCCGATTTTAGTCATTTTTCTCAATTGATAATCAGCACGATAGATGGCATATTCCGAAAGGTTGACGGTTGGGTCGCTTATGGCATTGAACGTGATGAAATTACTTGGGATGGCTTTTGCGCTGTGATTGGTGTCGGCAACTATCTCATTGAAAGTGTGCTCTTGTCCACCCACCTCGCTGGTTGTCTTGAAGACCGGAACGGTGAAGCTGTTGCTATAATTCTTATATTCACCGTCTTGAAGTTGTTCGAATGTGTAGGTGTATTTGTCGGGATGATTGTTTTCCTTTGTTGAAGCAATAAAACGGTCGATAACTGTAACTGTGGAGTTGTCAAAACCAGTGAGCCTGCCGTTGGTCGAGGGCTCTTCGTCGTCAAAGACCTGGTTTGTGACTTGAGTTGCGGCATTATATGTTACAGTATAGTCGTACTCCATTGTGCCGTCGATGGGTATAAACTGCACTTGAGCCACCACGACTTTGTTATTGTTGGCATCGGTACGTATTACATCATAGGCTTCCAGGTTGTTCTTTATTGAAAGATAGTCTTCGTAAGAATTAGGATGAATTGTCATCTTGTTCTTATAAACATTATTCTGCGAGTTGACACCCTTGGCATCAAATCGACAGCGGTATTCTTGAGCCTGAGTGAAGAATGCGCTGTGAAGTCCAGGAATAGTCACGGTACGGACAGGGCTTTCGGCACTGATTGTAATCACAGGGTTGCCATCGGTATCAATTTGGATGTTGTTGTTGTTATCATAATTAATAGGGTGGGCGGTAATTACGTAGCTGAATGTCTGAGGGTCTGTAATCTGTTTTACACGATATATGTGCTCACGCGCCATTGTAGGTTGGTCTTCTATGCTTGCGAGTTGTATGCGTTTGTTGCCATCTATGATGTAAACATAGAAATGCTGTGGCACATCTACACCTAGATTCTCTTTTGTGAACGAGGTGCTCCAGTTCAACTTAACATTATAATAGCCGGTTTCTTCAGCAGGTATGGCTTGTGCATTCAAATCGGCAGTATAGGAAAGAACCTTAGGCATGACCTCTTTATTCCAATCATCCTGGTTGTCGGATTCTGAATTACCATAATTTTTGAACAAACGGTTGGTATTAATTTCAGTGTCCGCATGTACTCCTTCAGGGTCGTGTTCGCCTTCAAAACGGCGGTCGGGAATAAATATCACAAGATTGTTGAGATGGTAATTCTCGCCGTTCTTGGAGATCGTGAACCAGTGATTGTTGGTATTGCCTCCTATTGTGCCAACGTCGGTACAGTCGTGATAGCACAAGTAGGAGTGGCCGGCTTTTATTTCATCGATAAAGTCATCGGTGTTGTGACCGTTGTCACCTTTTACGGGGCTGATCTGTTCATACAGGCGATATAGAGGTCTTGTGTATGATGATCTTGGCTTTCCTTTCGAGATGAAGAAGAAACGATTTGTAGTGATGCTGTCGGCTGCAATAATGTAGCCGGGATTGCTGCTGTCGTTGACACGCGTGAAATGGGTCATCAACTTGGCCGAGGTATAACACCGACGGATATATTCAAGTGGGGTGGTGTTGTTGGCAAGCGAAGCTTTCCATGTATCGCTGATAGTGAGCATTATCAGGGTCATGCCGTCTTGTTTGGGATTTGGAAAGAATTCACCGGCATTTACTTGCTGCCAATCATATCCGGCTCCACCACTCACGAGATGGCCATAATTGTTATAGTCTATTTTGCGTGACTGCATCCCGTTAAAGTCATAGGCATAGTGAATACCAGGAATGTCAGGATTAACATAAACCTCTTTAAGGAGAGCTGCAATTTGTTCGGCGCTTTTGGCCTCATCTGTAAGTTTTGCAGTTTTTTCTACGCCGTTTTCTATATAAGAATAGGTGAAATGAGAATAGTCAAAATTCATGACCTTGTTGGTGGACTCATGATACACCGTAGCCGATGCACATATTGCACTCAACAGTAGAATAATGATAAGTGTAATGTTTTTTGTTTTCAGATTCATGATTAAGAATGAAATTGTATAGCTAAAAAATTTGAGTAAAAAATTCGGCTGCAAAATTACATGAAATGTCGATGCGGAAAACTAAAAATTTATAAATAAGTCATAACAAAACAAAAGTGTATAGTTTTAATATAGTTATTTGGTTGAAAACGTGTAAATTTTTCGAAAATATACATATTTTCATATGTGTATAAGATGGCATGTAGAGTAAAATTAATTGCTGTAAACTACTGTTTCTTATGAATAGGTTGCTTAAATAGCTCATAAAAACGCTCATGGGCAGAAGAAGTCGGCAACTAGCTTCTGCCCATGAGGCGTTGTTTTGTTCAAATAAATTGTTCTACCTATCTTGTGTAATATAAGTCTTCGCTTAGTGACGTGCCTTCTACGGTCAATTTAAGTGTAAACACGAGTTGATTTGTTGTGAGCGTCTTAATCTTCATGCTGATTCTGACGCCTTCCTCAGCTAAAGCGTCCAAGCCATCGAAAGTGAAGTTGCCATTGTCATAGTAAGTGTAACGGATACGGTCGCCGGTGTTGACGAAGATCATCTCGTCATCTGTAAAGCGTAGTTTTTGATCAACTACCAGGATGTTATTAATGCCAGTTATTTGTTTCATGTAGTCAAGTAAATCGCCGTACGGCATTTCGATTGGAACCGAAACCCCTAAAACTGAAACAATGGCCTTCTGGAAGGTCCATGTGTCACCTTTCAATAGCTCAATATTGTGATTAACCGGACCATCATCGTCGTCATCATTGCCGCATGAAACAAAGCCCATGCATAGCGCAATCATCAGGAGAGGAAAAAGTAGGAATTTCTTTGTCATGACTGTAAAGTTATTAATTTGTTATATTGTTGCTTATAATCGTTGTTGGAGTTTTACTATCTCGTCGCGGTATTGTGCTGCCTCTAGGAAATCCATTCGTTTTGCCGCATCTATCATCCGCTGCTTGAGGTGTGATATGGTAGCATTTATCTGTTCTTTACTCATGTACGCGATAACTGGGTCTGCAGCAACGCCATCAGCACCGTTGAACTCTGCTGCCATCTGCTGCTCGAGGTCATTATAGCCTTTAATGGCCTTTTTCACTTCAGTATAATCGTCGACGTTGCTTTCGTATTTGCGGGCGTGTTTCTTGTCTTCATCTGTGCGCTCCATGTCGGTGTCGACACCAATAATGGCTTGTCGTGCCTTGACAATTGCCTGTGGAGTGATGCCGTGTTCCTCGTTGTATTTGAGCTGGAGTGTACGTCTTCGCTCTGTTTCGTCGATTGTCTGTTGCATGGAGTCGGTGACGTGGTCTGCATACATTATAACCATTCCGTTGAGGTTGCGTGCTGCACGTCCGGCCGTCTGTGTTAGTGAACGGCGACTGCGCAGGAAGCCTTCCTTGTCGGCATCAATGATTGCCACGAGGCTGACTTCAGGTAAATCAAGTCCTTCGCGCAGCAGGTTTACTCCCACCAGTACGTCTATTGCACCTGCACGCAGGTCATCAAGGATCTGTATGCGGTCCATCGTTTCTACGTCGCTGTGTATGTAGGCGCAACGGATGTCGAGCTGTGCAATGTAGTCGGTGAGTTCTTCAGCCATGCGCTTGGTGAGGGTGGTGACAAGCGTGCGCTCTCCATGCTCCACTCGCAGCTGGATTTCTTCAAGCAGGTCATCAATTTGACCTTGCGACGGACGAACTACGATTTGTGGGTCGAGCAATCCTGTGGGACGGATAAGTTGCTCTGTGACAATGCCTTCACTTTTTTGTAGCTCGTAGTCGGCAGGGGTGGCACTCACGTAGATTGTCTGATGGGTCATCGCCTCAAATTCCTCAAAGCGGAGAGGGCGGTTGTCGAGGGCAGCTTCAAGACGGAAACCATAATGGACGAGGTTGGTCTTGCGCGACTGGTCGCCGCCGTACATGGCACGTATTTGTGGAATGGTGACGTGGCTCTCGTCGATGATCGTTAGGAAGTCGTCGGGAAAGTAGTCCAGCAGACAGAATGGCCGCATGCCTGGTCTGCGCCCGTCAAAATAACGCGAGTAATTCTCGATGCCGGAGCAATACCCAACTTCGCGTATCATTTCTAGGTCATAGGTCACACGCTCATACAGTCGCTTGGCTTCTACAGGACGACCTTCACGGTTGAAAGCCTCGACCTGAGTGCCTAGGTCAACGTCAATCTTTCCTAAAGCTCCAGCCATGCGCTCTTTGGTTGTGACGAAGATATTAGCAGGAAAAATGCGAAATCCCTCTACCTGTTCTCGCGGCATCTGAGTAAATGGGTCAAGCAATTGCATTGATTCTATCTCATTTCCCCAGAATATCACTCGTAACATGATGTCTTCGTCACTGAGATAGACGTCCACGGTGTCGCCCTTGACACGGAAGTTGCCCATTCTCATCTCTATTTCGTTGCGTGAATAGAGTGCGTCGACAAGGCGGCGCAGGAATGTGTCTCGGTCCATTGTGTCGCCCACGTGCAACTCAATGGCATTGGCATTTATGTCCTCTGGATTGCCCATGCCGTAAAGACACGAGACGCTCGACACCACCACGATGTCGCGCCTGCCGCTGAGCAAAGCGGTGACGGTCGATAGTCGCAGCCGTTCAATCTCGTCGTTAATTGAGAGATCTTTCTCTATGTATTTATCGGTCGATGGAATATAGGCTTCAGGTTGGTAATAATCGTAGTAACTCACAAAGTAATGCACTGAGTTTTCGGGAAAGAAACTCTTAAACTCGGCATACAGCTGTGCTGCCAACGTCTTGTTATGCGAAAGAACAAGGGTGGGGCGGCCAGTGCGGGCAATTACGTTGGCCATTGTGAAGGTCTTTCCAGAGCCAGTAACGCCTAATAGCGTCTGGAACGGAGTGCCGTCCATCACGCCGTTGCTGAGTTCTTCTATAGCTTGAGGCTGATCGCCAGTGGGCGCATATTGTGAGTGCAGTTTGAATGCCATTGTAACAACTGATGAATGTGCTTGCAAATATAGCAATTATTTTGCTAATTATGGTGGAAAATGCTAATTTTGCAGCATGAACAAAGCCGATTTCTCATATAGCGTTAGTCACTTCATTGTGTCGCAGTGTGGCGTAGATAATAATGACCAACTGCTTGTTGCACTAAGCGGTGGTGCCGATTCTGTAGCTCTGTTGAGGGTTTTGCTGGATTTGGGTTATCGGTGTGTCGCTGCACATTGCAATTTTCATCTGCGTGACGAGGAATCGATGCGCGACGATCGTTTCGTGCGTAGTCTGTGTTCCACTTTGGACGTGCCGTTGCGGGTACGTGATTTCGATGTGGAGACCTGTCGGAGGGAACGCGGAATTTCCGTTGAAATGGCTTGTCGTGAGTTGCGCTATTCATGGTTTAATGAGTTGCTTAAAAGTGACAATTGTGATTTTGTGGCCGTGGCTCACCACCGTGACGACAATATCGAGACGATGTTCCTAAATATGCTGCGGGGTACTGGCATTGCCGGTCTTACAGGTATGAAACCGCGTAATGGAAATGTTATCCGTCCGCTGTTGTGCGTGAGTCGTGCTGATATTATAGAGTACCTAAGTCAGATAGGTCAGGATTATGTTACTGACAGCACGAATCTTACAAATGAATATCAGCGCAACAAGGTACGCAACGTGCTTTTGCGCGAAATTGACAAAGAGTTTCCTCAAGGCCGTGACCGTATAGCCGACACAATTAGTAATTTGGCGGAATTTCAAGAACTCTATGATGAATTGGTGGCTGATGTTATATCGCAGTGTCTGGAACAGCAGAATGACGAAAAACAGGTGTATTCATTGGCGCCGTTGAAGCGTTTTTCGCAGCCAAAGTTGTTGCTTCACGCTATCCTTGCGCGATATGGTTTCAAGATGGAACAGTGTGAGCTGATGGCGACCAAAATCCATGAAGAAAATCAAGGTTTCAAGGCTCATTTTTATGCTTCTACAAATGCTGTAACTTTGACGTGTGAAAATATTGTAATTGAGAAAGTTGATAATGTCGAAAAGATAGATTATAAAGTTGATTTTTCGAGCCATTCAAACCTTCCAGTAAAACTTGAAGTTTTGCGTCGTGAGATGCCATTGGATTTAGGTGAATTGGATGGAAAATTCACTGTCGCTTTTGATGAGAGTCTGCTGAATTGCGAACGGATAGTTTTGCGTCATTGGCGTGAGGGAGATCGTATGAAACCCTTCGGGATGAAGGGCACGAGACTGCTTAGTGATATCTTCAGTGATGTTCATCTCACATTGCAGCAAAAACGCCGTCTGTGGCTTCTCGAAGCCGACGGCGAAATCCTCTGGATACTAGGTATGCGAGCTGCCGAAGCATATCGCGTTACAGCATCTTCAAAAGGTTACGTTGAAATGCGTGTTGATGATCATTCCATGTGGAACTGATTCTTCAGCCATTTGATGGCATTGTCCACTTGCCAAGGATAGAGCCAGTGGCCTGTGTCACGCCCTACTTGAAGTTGTTTGGGTGCAGTGATTACGTTGTAGGCACTGAATGTTGAAGTTGGGCAGCACGCAGGGTCGTTGAATCCCCAAGCATAGAATCCTGGTACACGAAGCAGACGGGCAAAGTTTACAGTATCATAATAACGCGAAACCTCGATGCGGGCTTGTAGGTTGGGCTCGTTGGGGTTGCGGAACAGGTGAGGCCACCCGGCACCACGTCCGTAGTAGTAGCCGGTTAAATCGCAGAATGCGGGGAAGTAGGAGAACAACGCGCTCACGTGGGGACTGAGAGCAGCTGTCATGATCGAAAGCATTCCGCCCTGGCTGCCGCCATAAGTAGCGATACGCGTGGTATCTACGTCGTCACGTGTGCACAGGTAATCGACTGCCCTTACACAACCCAGTATGGAACGCTTGTAGTAGTAAGTGTCGCGATTATCAATGCCCATTGTGGTATAACCAGCCAGTGCGCCCTCTTCGAGTTGGCGGTATATTTCTTCTGACTGGTCAACTGGAATTCCGTGAACACCTATTTCAAGCACTACAAAACCTTCATATGCCAGTTCGTGAGGACCTTTGAATGACCGCACGGCAGCACCAGGAAGTCTCAATATGGTAGGCTTCTTGCCAGGCGTCTTGGGCACTGTAAGCACACCGTAAACGTAGTTGCCCTCTTTATAAGATTGCACACGTAGATAATACACATCTACACGGTCGTTGCTTTCTTCTTGACAATATCTCAGAGTAGGCTTCATCGGCACCAGCGAAGCCTTTTTCATGGCATCACTCCAGAATTGTTCAAAATCGGACGGCATCGTCGTTGTAGGTTGGATGCTATAAGGGTCGAATGCAATGTTGGTCATCGAACTGTATGTTCTACCGTCGAGGGTCACTTTGACGCGTACGCTGGTGAAACCCGGTTGTTTCGCCCCGGGCACGGTGAAGTGTGCGAATCCGTCTTTACCAGTTTTAACTGTATGAGTCTCAACCGCATCCAGTTTGTCGGGACCGTAACTGTAAGTTATTTCTGTGTCAGTCATCCTGACGTTTTCCTTGATGGCATAAGCGGTGAAGTGAACCGTTTCGCCAGTGTGATACGTCCAATCGGCATGATCTGGTTCGGCCACTACGGTTACATACTGATGGCTAGACGACTGCGCGAGAGCCGTCATCAGTATGCCCGTTGCGAGAAGCATTAGGCAGTATATTCGTTTCATCGTCAAAGAAGTTTTGGCTCAGGAATGGGTGTTATTATTAGTTGAATAGCAACTTGATGAGTTCTTGGGAATTCTTGTCAGCATTGGCCGATAAAATACCAAGAGCTTTTTCAATGCGGCTGAGGCTTGGCTCGTTCTTCACCAGTACGGTGTTGTCAGAATTAAGCAAATAGAATAATGGCGTTGTCATCAGCACGTATGCTTCGTCTTTTTCAATTTGTTGCTTCTTGTCCCAGCCATTGACGACCCAGTCTGGAATTGCGTTATTTTTCCAGGCTTTTTGGTTGTTGCCTGTATAAATTGAGATAACCTGCAGTTGTCCTTGCTTAACAAGTTCGCTCAGCGCAGTAGATTCAGAAATTGCCTTCTTTGTCTTAGTGCAAGCATCACAGTTGAGGTCATTAAAGAATATGAGCTTGATTTTGTCATTTTCGAGCAAACGGTGTGTTTTTCCGTCAGTTGTGGCATATTCGATGTCGGTTGCGTTTGTTCCCACATGGTTCTTGGAGGCCATTTCCAAGAGCAATTTTGGACGCTCCTTTTCGGTATTGCTCAGAACAAAGGAATTAGCTAGTTTATTCAGAGCAGTCACATATAACTCTTCGTTGTGAAGTGAATCGGCAGGGTCGCCCAGACGCTCTACTATTTCTGCAGCTTTTCTATAAGCTTTTGAGTCGGATTCAAGGGCTGTGAGTGTTGACTGCATTATAATCAATGCGTTATCATGTGGGAGTTTGGGCAAACCCTTGAATAGTGCATTCAGACGGTCGGTGTCAATTCCAAAGAACTGTGCCTGAGCACCAAAACAGACGAGTGCGACAAGGCAGCTAAAAAGTAATTTTCTCATATCTAAAAAGTTTTTATTTGCAAAGGTAGAATAAAAGGAGTAAATTTGTACCTAATTTAATATTAAATAAATGAAAAAGTTAAATAAGACAAACGCTGCGCGACTATTGGATCAGGCAAAAGTTCCCTATGAATTAGTCCCTTATGAAGTGGACGAGAATAATTTGGCTGCCGACCATGTTGCGGAGTCGCTGGGAGAGGACATCAACTGCGTGTTCAAGACGCTGGTGCTCAAGGGTGATCGCACCGGTCATTTCGTGTGTGTAGTACCAGGTAACGCTGAGGTTGACCTGAAAAAAGCGGCGAAAGTGTCGGGCAATAAAAAGGCCGATCTGATTGCTATGAAAGAGTTGCTCCCTACTACTGGCTACATACGTGGCGGTTGTTCGCCCATAGGCATGAAGAAGCCTTTTCCTACGTTTTTTCACGAGACATGCATCTGTTTTGAACATATCTTTGTCAGTGCCGGCCAGCGCGGGTTACAGTTTAAGATTGCCCCTCAGGCACTTGTGGATTTTGTGAAAGCAACAGTTGCTGATATTGTCATCGATAAACAAAATGAAGCATGAACACATTCGGACGAATATATAGGCTTACGAGTTTCGGTGAGTCGCACGGCCCTGCTATGGGCGGCATAATAGACGGAATGCCCTCTGGTGTTATCATCAATATTGACGAAGTTCAGCGCTATGTTTCGCGTCGCAGCCCTGTGGATGAACTGCACAGCACGTCGCGTCGTGAAATTGATCATGTGGAAATTCTGTCGGGTATTTTTGAGGGCAAGACGCTTGGCACGCCCATTGGATTTGTTGTGCGAAACAATGATGCCCATAGCGATGACTATGAGTCGTTACGCAACATCTATCGTCCCTCTCATGCCGACTATACATATCAGATGAAATACGGCATCCGTGACTATCGTGGGGGCGGTCGTGCGTCGGCTCGCGAGACGGTGTCGCGCATGGTGGCCGGAGCATTTGCCATGCAAGTGCTCAAACAATATGGTGTGAGAATAACGGCTTATGTGTCGAGAATAGGCGGTGTGGCATTGGGTGAAAGCGATGAAATCGACTTGTCGCAAATTGACAATAGTGTTGTCCGTTGCCCAAATACACTTGTTTCACATCGCATGGTTGAAGCCGTTTCTCAAGCACGTGAGCAGGGAGATACTCTTGGTGGCATGGTGCATTGTGTAATCAGCGGAGTGCGTCATGGTCTCGGTGAGCCTGTATTTGGTAAGCTTGATGCCGTGTTGGCTTCGGCCATGATGGGCATACCGGCTGCCAAGGCTTTCAGTATTGGCAAGGGTATGGAATTCGCCAGGATGAAAGGGCACGAAGCAATTGACAGTTTCGAAGTGGGTGATTACGGAGAGATTCGCTTGCGCGACAATAAATCCGGCGGTATACTGGGTGGTATCTCAACCGGCGACGATATATACTTCGACGTCGCGTTCAAGCCGGTAGCTACTATGATGCGTGAAATTCAGGCAATCGACAGCGACGGCAATCCTGTGACCGTAGAGCCGCATGGACGGCACGATGTGTGTGTGGTACCACGCGCTGTGCCAATCGTGGAAGCTATGGCCGCAATGGTGGTGCTTGACGCATTGCTCATTGACAAATCCGGAAGGCTGTAAAACTATTTACATTGAATCATGATAAAAGAATATAGCAAGACCTATTATCTGAGTGCAGGTGAATGTAACCCTCAGCGCGAGTTGCCACTGCCACTGTTGATGAATCGTGTGATAGACGTGGCCACAATGCATGCCAACGTGTGGGGTGTAGGTTACGAACGTCTCATTGCCGACAACCATGCTTGGGTACTGGCGCGTGTAACCGTGGAAATGAAGCGTTACCCACGCGTGAACGAAAACTATACTCTCACCACATGGATTGAAGGCTACAACCGCCTGTTCAGCCAGCGCAACATGGAAATTACCGATGAGCAAGGTTGCACGCTGGGTTATGTGCGTACCATCTGGATGGTGATAGACCTTGACACGCGCAAGAGCGTTGATATGGAAAGTCTCACCTATATCAGCGAAAACATAATTGATCGCCCATGTCCAATTGCTCCTCAAGGCCATTTGCGACCTGTTGAAGAGGGCTTTGTTACCGAACACACATTCGGCTATGTAGAGTGTGATTTCAATCGCCATGTTAATACTGTGCGATATCTTGAACTGCTCATCAATCAATTCGATATGTCATATTTTGACAACAACGTCATTCATCGTATGGAGGTTGCGTTCATTCATGAAACGCACTATGGAGAATGTGTTCAGGTGATAAAGAAAGAAGAAGGCGAGCGTGACTGGCATATGGTGATATTGAAGGACGGCATTAACCGTGTTAGAGCTCGTTTCCAGTTCGTTGACCGAACAGTATAATCAGTTAGCAAATGATAATACAGATCGTCATGCATAAGAAACTTATATCATTAGCGTTCCTTTGTGTCGTTACAATGGGCGTTATGGCACAGGGAAATGTCCACGAACAGTCGGCGCCAGACCAGTATCAATGGCCCACCGAGCAAGCAGTACTTCAGAAACTCCATCAGTGGCAAGATTTTAAGTTTGGTGTGCTGTTACACTGGGGCATCTACTCAGTGCCAGGCATCGTAGAATCATGGTCGATATGTGTTGAGGACTGGATCAGGCGCGACACCACACAGACTTATCAGCAGTATCGTGACTGGTACTTCGGATTGGCCGATGAGTTCAATCCCACACAGTTTGACCCTGTGCAGTGGGCCTCGGTAATGC
Source organism: Muribaculaceae bacterium (assembly GCA_017651515.1). Lineage (GTDB taxonomy): Bacteria > Bacteroidota > Bacteroidia > Bacteroidales > Muribaculaceae > Sodaliphilus. The sequence continues at coordinate 27,896 of JAGCCU010000005.1, forward strand.
GTGATGCGGGCATGAAATACATGATTTTCACGACCAAGCACCATGATGGTTTCTGCATGTTTGACAGCCATGAGACTGACTATACCATAGCGCACCATGCCTTTGCTGCTGACTCACGCTGTGACGTGCTGCGTTATGTGCTTGATGCGTTCCGTAACCAGCAGTTTATGCTGGGTACATATTTCTCCAAACCTGACTGGCACAGCCAGTACTACTGGTGGGACGTGTATCCAAATCGTGGCCGTAATGTGAATTATCCCATCGAGAAATATCCGTGGCGTTGGGAACAGTTCTGCCAGTTTACATACCGTCAGATTGAAGAAATCATGTCGGGTTATGGTAATGTTGACATTCTGTGGTTAGACGGTGGCTGGGTATGCACCGAGAACAATCAGGACATCCACATGGACCGCATCGTGCAGATGGCACGCAGTCACCAGCCAGGACTTATTGTTGTAGATCGCACCATTCGCGGCCCGTACGAGAACTACCAGACTCCTGAGCAGACCATCCCCAAGGAACAACTTTCCTATCCTTGGGAGAGCTGTATCACGCTGAGCGATGACTGGGGTTGGACACCACATCCTCGATGGAAGTCGCCGCAACGCATTGTCAACACGTTGGCCGAAATTGTCGCCAAGGGTGGAAACATGGTGCTTGGGGTAGGGCCGACACCTCAAGGACTCATACAACCTGAGGCGGTGGAACGTCTGCAAGGCATTGGTCGTTGGTTGCGTACCTATGGTGATGCTATATATGGTACCACCATCACGCCTCATTACCATGAGGGAAATATCTGGTTTTCTGCGGCAAAGGATGGCAGCCGCAAATATGCCATTTATGCGTTGCCGGAGGGAGGGCCGCTGCCAGCTACAATCAGCTGGACAATAAATATGCCCATGAAGCGGGTGAGTATGCTGGGTAGTGGCAAGAAATTGAAACACCGCATCTCCGACGGTCGTGTAACAGTCACTCTGCCCCGTGGAATGCAGCAACAGTCATTCGCTCTTGTAATAGAATAGCTGATCAAGACAGTTCCAGTCGCAGCACTCTGATTGGGCGGTCTTTACCCATGTATTGTGTCTCGTCAATGCATGTTTCGCCTGTTGCTAAAAATCCGCATTTTTCCATTACACGGCCGGAGGCTGGGTTATCGATAAAATGCCCGCTGATCAATGAAAGAATATCGGTAGTTTCGCGGATGTTTTCAATCATCATTCTGAGAGCCTCTGTGCAGATACCTTGGTTCCAGTAAGGCTTTGCAATCCAATAGCCGACGATAGGTTCGCAGTCGCGGGCAGGAAGGTTGCAGTCGCATGACGGACCATAGCCAATGGCTCCAATGGCTTCATCGGTCTCTTTGAGTACAATGGCCCAGGTGGTATCATTATTGAACAGTGTACGAATAATCTCAAGGCTTTCTTCCACACTTTTGTGAGGCGGCCAACCCGCACGCGATCCTACATCGGGATTGGACGCCCATTTGAAAAGTACTTCGGCATCGCTTTCACGCCACAGGCGCAGCAATATTCTATCGGTTTCCATAATGATTTCTATCTTAAGAAATAGCGTGGAACTTGTTGCTTGTATTTTCTGTATTCATCACCAAAGTCGGCTTCCAGCCGTTTCTCTTCGGAACGGACCTGAACGGTGAGAAAAACAACTTCTATTGCAAAAACCAATAACGCCCACCAACTCATGAGCCAAAGCATCACACCGATGTCATAGATGTAAACTCCCACAAGCATGGGGTTGCGTGAGAAACGGTAAGGACCATCAGTCATCAGGTGCTTTGTGCGCGGCGCCACTTCATGATTGTAAGCGTCAAAGGGATTACCTTCACCCACTTTTTTCATGTGAACTATTGCCCAAATACTCAAACATAGTCCCACAACCATTAAAACACCAGCAATTATAGCCCAAGGCAGTGCTGGTGCCCAAGGGAAGGGCCTGCCCGACACCCACCACATCAAAGCAGGAATGCCAGCCACAAAAACTAGAAATCCCAATATGTATCCAAACGCGTTTTTCATCTTCTCCATCGTTTTAGCATCGGAAAGAAGTGCTGCATCATTTGGATGTATTCTTCTTTAGCCATGGGCTGAGGCATATTCTTGTTGACTTCATCAATGAACTGAGCGCAGTGCTCAATCATTTTGTCCATAGTGCAATCTTGAAGGAACTTGCCATCTTGATAACAGTACTTGCAGTAGTCAAAGCAGATGCTGCCGTCAGCATTTGTGCCACAGTCATCATTCTTGGTCAATGGCATGCCACAGCTTTGGCAGAATTGTGGTAACTGGCCATGCCGCAAGGTCTTCTCCTTGATTGGGAAAGTTTCTTCATAGGCCTCAAATGCCTTGGGGTTCTCATCTGCTACAAAATAACCTTTTGGAGGACAATAAGTCGCCTCTATCCCTCCAAGCCAACCTGGGATAAGCTCTTGAGCTAAGAAGTAGGGCACTTCGGCATCGCGGGACTCGCTATGATAATGGATTCCCAACTTGCTGGCGAGATCAAATCCAGCATGTTTATAGAACTCAATATTCCCCTCCATGCACAGGAAACCTATGCCCATTTCACGAGCCTTCTCCAATGCATAGTTGAGCAGTTTGAGTCCATAACCTTTGTGCTTGTAATCGGGGTGAATGCTGATTGGTCCGAAAGTCCATGAGGAACGCTTAGTTCCATCGTCGAGCACAAGTTCGGCCTTTGAGAACATGATGTGGCCTATTATTATGCCATCATGCTCCATCACAAAGTCAAGTTCTGGGATAAAGTCGGGATTGTTCCTGAACTGGTTGAGCACAAAATGCTCGGTACATCCAGGACGGTACACGTTCCAAAATGCCTCACGAGTGAGATTCTCCACCTCACGATAATCTTTTGGTTGTTCTAATCTTATGTTCATTGTCATCTGTTTTAATCGCAAAGATATAGAAAAAATATTTGTTAGCAAACTGTTTTTATTAATAGATAATTCACGAAAAAAATTTCCGTGAATTATCATTGAGTGTATTATTGTTAGACTGAACTACATTCTTGCCTTCTGCTTTTCACCGGCGCCCGAGCCTCGGTATTTGCTGCGTGCTGTGTTGAACTTCCATGTAAGGTCAAGCATAAAGGTGCGGCGAGCTGGGTTATAGGTATAGATTTCTCTCACACCATAGATTACAGCACCGGTCTTGCTGGTGTTAAAGATGTCGATGCAGCGTAGGTCGGCAGTCAGTGTTCCCAGTCGTCCTAGGCTGAAGTCACGTTGAACACCCAGTGTTGAATTGAAGCGGGTTTTTGTGAGGCGGAAGTTGTTGTAGTCACCACGTGATGACCACACTATGCTTGCATTCAGGCGAAATCTCTTTGGCAACTCGATATCGTTTTGCCACACAAGGTTCAGATATGGGTGGTTAAGGGTGAGAATAGAACCATCGGCGCAAGGTGTCTTATAGTTCTGGAACACAGCGAATGCACTCCATTGTGGATGCCAGCAGCCAATAACGGGACGTGCAACAAAATTGATTGACAGTTGGTTGAAATCCTCGGCGCTATTGATGGGTCGAACAAGGCTTACCAGTGGATCATCGGCTCCGGGATAAGGTTCTGTTGACATTGTCTCGCAGTCCTTGATGCGCCCATAGTTAAGAGTAAGGTTCATCCACTTGTAGGCGGTGTTCAGTACGAGGCTGTGGGTATAGGTGGGTTTCAAGTAGGGGTTACCACTCTGATAGGTGTAGCGGTTGATATATACTGTTGAACTGGTGAGACTACCATAGTTTGGACGCTGGATATCGCGACGGTAGGAGAGCGACACCTGAACGTTTCCTATAGGCATCGAGATTACTGCTGTAGGGAACCAGTCGCCGTAATTGCGGCAAACCTCGTCCTCGCGAACTCCAAAGTTATAGTAGTCGTTCTTGAGGTGCTCATAGCGAAGTCCCATTTGTGCAAACACTCGACCAAACAGTCTTCCATATTCCATGAACGCTGCTGTCGACGACTCGTTGATCTTGGTGTCGGTAGTCTTCACAGGCACAGCGTCGGTTGCTGAGAACGAATAGGCATCGGTGCGATGGTTGTGGGAGTACTCGCCGCCGAGCGACAGGTTACCGTTCAACAAAGGATAGGAGAAGATAAGTTTTGTTGCCCAGAAGTCGTTGCCACTGCGGGTGTTGCTCTCAATGCTACGCTGTGAAGTTTCCCCTGAAGCCAATGTCGCAGTCTCAAATGTGCTGCCTGGAGTCTCAGTTTGGTCGAAGAGTCCGTCCACATTGAAATCAACGCCCAGTTTACCAATTTTGCCGTTGTAGTAAGCGTTGAAGATGTGCTTTTTAAAGGTATCGCTCTGCCTTATATCGCTCTCGGAATGCTCAGTCAAAATGCCATTCTCATAATTGTCGGTGTGGAACATGTCGCTGAAATCGGTGCCGGGGTGGCGGTCATATTTATAGAATGCTCCCAAGCTATGATTCTCATTTACCATATAGTTAATCTGAAGTTGTGGCGACCAGCCTTTCCAAATGTTTTTACCTTCCTGAGTTGTAACGCTATTATAGTAGTCGGGGCCTACATAATAAATTATCTCGTTGTCCTGCAACTGCTTGCTGTGTCCATAGCGTCCTGCCCAGAACGAGGCTGTGATGTCGAGGCCGCCAATGCGGTAGTTCATGTCGAGGTTGTTGGCAATGGTATATCCATATTGGTACATACCATTCAGGTTGTCCTGGAAACTAAAGCCCTCACCTTGCGCTTTCTTAAGCTGGATGCGTACAACGGCCTTGGTCGAGGCGGCATAGCGGGCTCCGGGGTTCTGGATCACGTCGACGTGCTCTATTTGGTCGGAACGCAGGCGTGAAAGCTCATTCATATCCTGAACTTTGCGGCCGTTGATATATACCTCGGCTTCGCCACGACCAAGTACCTTCACGCTCCCATCACGCTCAGCCTCGAGCGATGGCACCCTCTTCAGGGCGTCGGCCACAGTACCGGCCTTCTCAAGTATGGTTCCCTCGATGGTGGTGCGCATGGCCTCACCCTTGACGCGGGTCTTGGGCAACTTGCTCACCACTACTACCTCACCTAGCAGTGTGGCTTCGGGCTGCATGGTTATTGTGCCCAGATCAACAGCACTTGAATTAATGTAAATTGTTTGATAACCTATATAAGAAATCTTTACCAGTCCGCCATTTTGCAAAGCGTTAAGTTTAAATGCACCTTGATCGTCGGTTATGCCACCCTGCACATAGGCCGAGTCGGGCATCGACAGCATCACAACATTTACAAAAGGCATAGGTTCACCATTCTCGTCAATCACTTTGCCGTTAACATCGGGCGTTTTTGCTACTGCACTCAAAGCTATCATCATGATAGCCATCAGAGCCATGGTTTTTAGAATAAACTCTTTCATCTTTTTTCCTTATTTAAATTATTAATTTGTTTGCTTTGTTCATGTTTTAGACGCAACAACCATATAAAAATGTTGCGCGATTTCAGTGTTGTTATCAAGTTTTTAGTGTTTTTAACAAACGGTATGTTTTAAAAAATCATGACTTGCGGTTTAATGCTTGCATGATTTTGACGCAAATTTACAGCTATAATTATAGCAATAGAATGCTTTTGGGATATTCTGCACGCTTTTGTGACGAGTGGCATTATAATTTCGCGATTTCTCAAAAAAGTTGTATCTTTGCGAAAAAGTAACTAAAACAACAATATAATATTATGATTAAGGATTTCAATTTTTACGCTCCCACAAGGGTGGTGTTCGGCCGTAAGTCAGAAAAGAAGATTGGTGAACTGGTAGCTTCCAATGGTGGCAAGAAGGTTCTAATCCACTATGGAGGCGGTTCTGCGCAGCGTTCAGGCTTGCTCGACGTGGTACGAGGGCAACTGCGTGATGCCGGCATAGCATTCTGTGAACTTGGTGGCGTAGTTCCCAACCCATTGCTGTCGAAAGTTCGCGAAGGCATTGAACTGTGCCGCCGAGAGGGTGTAGACTTTATCCTAGCCGTGGGTGGCGGCAGTGTGATTGACTCTTCTAAGGCAATAGGCTATGGTGTGCCTTACGATGGCGACGTATGGGATTTCTGGGCTGGAAAAGCAGTACCCGCACAGTGTCTGCCTATCGGCGTGGTACTTACTATACCTGCTGCTGGAAGCGAGATGTCTTCAAGTTGCGTTATTACTGCCGACGAAGGTCTGCTCAAGCGTGGTTTCA
>JAGCCU010000040.1 GCA_017651515.1 Muribaculaceae bacterium
ACATATCTCTATCAAGAGACCAAGGCCCGCATCCAGAACCCCGGCACGCTCATTCCTTTCCTCGGGGAGAAGATGAAGTCACTGGGCACAGCAGCCTGCCCACCCTACCACATTGCCGTGGTGATTGGCGGCACGAGCGCCGAGAAGAACCTGCTGACGGTGAAGCTCGCCAGCACACACTATTATGACACGCTGCCCACCACTGGCGACGAGACCGGCCGCGCATTCCGCGACTTGGAACTCGAACAGCGCCTCCTTGAAGAGGCCCACAAGATTGGTCTTGGCGCACAATTCGGCGGCAAATATCTTGCCCATGACGTGCGCGTGGTGCGTCTGCCACGCCACGGTGCCAGCTGTCCCATCGGCCTCGGCGTGAGCTGCAGTGCCGACCGCAACATTAAGGCAAAAATCAACAAAGACGGAGTCTGGATTGAAAAACTAGACGACAAGCCCTATGAACTAATTCCCGAGCATCTGCGTCAGGCCGGCGAGGGCGAGGCGGTGCGCATCGACCTCAATCAACCCATGAGCGAAGTGTGCAAGATACTGTCGCAGTACCCCGTGAGCACACGCCTGAGCCTGAATGGCACCATCATCGTGGGCCGCGACATCGCCCACGCAAAGATCAAAGCACGCCTTGATGCCGGCGAGGGCATGCCCCAGTATCTGAAAGACCACCCAATCTATTATGCCGGCCCAGCAAAGACACCTGCCGGCATGGCTTGCGGCTCAATGGGGCCGACCACGGCAGGTCGCATGGACCCCTATGTGGATGAGTTCCAGGACAACGGCGGCAGCCTGATTATGCTTGCCAAGGGCAACCGCAGCCAGGCCGTGACCGACGCCTGCAAGAAACACGGCGGTTTCTACCTGGGTTCTATCGGTGGTCCTGCAGCCATCCTCGCTCAGAACAACATCAAGAGCATCGAGTGCGTGGAATATCCCGAACTCGGCATGGAAGCCATCTGGAAAATCGAAGTCGAGAACTTCCCCGCTTTCATCCTCGTTGACGACAAGGGCAACGACTTCTTCCAGTCAATAGCCAAGTGCCACTGATGGGGTTGCTACAGAGCAAAAAAATCGCTTGCAAGACAGCTTGCAGGCGATTTTTATTTTGATGTCGCAAAATTATGGAATTGTGCCCATTCTGTAAAAGAGAGAGAAGAGTCAGAGCTTCATCACTCTTTTCATCTCCAGATTTTCGTATCCTTCAGGACAATGGGTAGAAAGATAGACTGTAGGGTTGTCTTTGATGAACTGACGCACACGGTCAAGAGTCTCGCGTGCCGCCGCCACGTACTCGAAGATGATACTGAGCTTGTTGGCTTTCAGCGCAGCATCGCAGTAGGTCACGTCGCCATGGAACATGTAATAAAGGTCGTCGTGCTCCAAGATGACAATGCTGTTGCCTTTTGTGTGGCCTTTTGCCTCAATGAACCACAAGCCGTCGGCAATTTTCTCGGCACGGGGGAAATTCTTATATGATTCCTTATATTCAGCACGTATGATGTTGCCGCCTTCTGGCAGTTTCATCGCATCGGCATCCTCGGGTGAGATATACACCTTTGCGTTGGGGAAATACTGGAGTGCGCCTGTGTGGTCGGGATGCTTGTGAGTGATGAGGATTTTTGTCACCTGCTCGGGCTTGTAGCCCAGCTCGGTGAAAGACTTCATATAGTCATTCACTTTGTCACCCATGTAGAGCGGTCCACCAAGTTTCTTAGCGGGTGCGGCGAAATCATTCTGAAATCCAGTATCAACAAGAATCACCTCGTCGCCCATATCGATGAGGAAGTTCTGAAGACTGCTGCGGTAGATGATCTGTTCGTCAAACATCTCTTTGCCTTCTTCGCCGCCGAAGGCAAACTGCTGGTTCATGAAACCGTGGTCATACATGCACACGGCCTTTATAGCTTTGATTTCCATAATTCCTGATTTATTCTTCTATTGGTACAAATTTCTCTTTTTTGCGTTTGCAGCGAGGGCAACGCCAAGTGTCCGGCAATTCCTCAAATGGAGTGCCGGGAGCAATGTTCTGTTTCGGATCTCCCTTTTCCGGGTCATACTTGTATTTACAAGGACAAACGTATTTTTTCATTTTTCTTCTATTTTTATGGCTTCAAAGGGGGGGAAGCATAAGCCTCCCCCAGGCAAATAAAATGGATATGCATGGTGGTGTTTTCACGCCTCACGATGCCATGTTTTTAAGCCGGTGCCCATTTGCAACGTACTGGAGAGACAATCGCTCCCTCTTTCTTCAACTCGGCAAAAGCCTTGTCAACTTCCTTACGGTCGGCACCAAGTACTTTTGTCACTTCACCTGCCGAGACGGGCTTGCCAGCCTCGCGCATCGCTTGCAAGACTTTCTCTTTCATTTGTCATTAATCTTTATATTTCCAAAAATTGTATTTCTCGCGCAGTTCAGCTTGTTGAGCCTCGGGCAACGACTTGAAGTAGCCACGCCAACTCGGGCAGAAATTAATCTGCCAGCGCCAAAAACGGCCAATGAACGACTTGGGGTTCTTGTCGTACTGTGCACGCAACTTGCAGTTCTCGCAAGGATATTTCATAATGAATGAAATTACATTTGTCTAACCAACCAGTTCTGAACACCGATTTTCTCGATGATTTCCAGTTGTCCCAGGCTCCAGCCGAGGTCTTCTTCCTCGTCAACGAGGTAAGCCTTCATGATGTCGTAGGTGATGGGGTCTTCGCATACCGATGCCATGCACTTGCGCAGCAACTCGACGCCTGGCTCCTGAATAGCGAGGTCGGCTTTCACATACTCCAATGGGTCGCAAATGAGTTCGCGACCTTTGCGGTCCTCAACTTTCAACTCACCGCCGAGGTCAAGGATGCGGTCGATGAATTTCTCCACCCAGCCCATTTCCTCGTTGTAGTGGCCGATGTACTTGTCACCAAGCTTGGTGAAGCCCTGTGACTTGAAAATGTGTCCTTGAATCTTGTGCACAAATGCACCGTCGCTCAGGTGGGTTACAAAGAACTGTAACGCCTCGATTGATTTCTGTTTATCCATCTTTGATGATTATTTAATGAATTAATAGCTTTAGATATCGTAAAATTACTGCCGTTTTGTTTGGCAAAAGCAAACCAAAAGAAAATAAAAACCGACCGAAACGAAACAAGTAAAAAATAATTGCTATCTTTGCGGCATAAAAACGATAGCATCATGTACAATCTGGCTGAAGGATGGGCAAAGATGCTTGGCGAACTACCAGCATCAAGGCAAAACGACAAAATCATCTGCGTTCACACCGATGGAGATATGACTATGCACGCCAACCGATTGCAACAGGAAACAATGGCGTGCTACATGTTCACGCTCGTTATTCGGGGCTGGTTCCACATCGTCTATAATGGACAGGAACTATATCTCAAGGAGAACGACGTCTATACCTACAATGCCGGAACAACGATCTCAATCATTGCAGCGTCAACCGACTATCAAGGAATTTGCCTGCTTGCCGAACAGGATTTTGCGCTCAATACACCTGTTATGAAGAATGCGGCAAAAGCGGCTTACTTCTCGATGATTGAGCTGAAAGAGCCAAAGGTCTCGCTTTGCCAGGCCGATGCTGCGCATCTTCTTGAGTTGATGCAACTTTTAGCAAAGTATTACGATTCGGAGCATCCCTATCGAAAGGAGAGCATGGAAATGCTCTACGGTCTTTTTCTTCTTGACCTCATCAAAGCCCAGGAGAAAACCATTGAGAGCCATCGTTTCTCAAACCGTGTGGTGGAGATATACCTTGACTTCATCAAACTTGCTACAAAAGATTTCATAGAACATCACGACATCGGTCATTATGCGAGCCAACTGGCTGTGACAACGACTTATCTTTCCCGCATTGTGAAACAAGTTTCAGGAAGAACCGTTGTCGACTACATTAACCGATTGCTTGCAAATGAGGCTGTGCTGCTGTTGCATAACTCCTCGATGAGCATAGCACAGATTGCCGAGCGGCTGAACTTCGCTGAAACCACGACTTTCGCACGCTTCTTCAAACGAATGAAAGGCAAGAACCCGCTTGAATACCGAAAAAGTCTATAGGAACACTTCGAGATTATTCACGCTGAACTGGCAGCAAATTCGGGCCTGCTTGATTTGCCAAAGGATTGATTGATAGCTTGCACCGGCTTGGGGGCTGATCATCGCCGTCGGCGATTGATATCGGCGACTGTATGCTAAATATCCAATGGGTGCAAAAAGACAAAAAAGCCCACCCGAAGGTGAGCTTTACACTTTTTGAATTGATTTCAAAGAGTGGAAATTTAATGTTTACGGACAAGTGGTAAGAGGATTGTCACAAATCTTGCTGATAGGCATCCAACCTGTATACTTTTTATCGGTAGTGACCACCTTAATCCAACCTCCCTTAATCTCCAGAGGACGCAATGCGACATCAAATAAATAGGATGTGTTTAATTTCAGCGGTTTGGCCTTTGCAGATGGCTTTTCGCGAATGACATTCTTTTGTTCCCCTGCAATGTTAAACGCCAACACCGAATTATGAACCCAGTAGCCAGTTTTAGAGCCCTCAAGACATATCTGGTCATCATCATCGCTACCATAGATGTCAATTATTGGGTCGATTTTCCACCAATTGCCATTTGATTCGAGCAGTTCCACAACATATCCACCATCAACATCTGGTAAAGTTTTCACTACTGATCCATTTGGAGCATTTCGGACATTGGTGGGTGAACCGCTTTCGTCCAAAATGAAAGCACTTGCTTGTGTCTGCGCAAACACAGTCATGGTCATGAGCATCATCAGAGATGCTAAGATAATCTTTTTCATATTCTATAAATTTATTATTGAATGCGTAAATGTACAATAATTTCTCAACACGAGCCTATTCCATCTAAAAATGAACACTTATTGGTGAGCTTTATGCTTAAGAATTAATTTCAAAAATTAAAACCGTGACCATTCCACTTTAGCGGCGATGCGCCACATTCGCCATTTTTGTCCCACCAAGTCACTTCAATGTCTTTGCCCTTTTTAGGCAGACTGATGGAGCTTAAAACATTCATATTACTACTCTCCTCATCTACTGCATCAACACCGATTTCATCTATGGAAATCTTTTTCATTGTTTTGTTGGCATTGTTATAGCGGAAGAATTCCCTGTCATCATATTGGCCTGCTACATACCATCCGTTGTCGAATGATTGTCGCACGCAAGCAAACAATTTGCGCTTACCATCGCTCTCGTTCCAGTAGCACATCTCAATTCTGCTTAGCTCTCCTTCGTGGCGTTGTTCATAGCAAACATAACCATTCTTGAGATCAATTTCAAGATTCTCGCCCGGTTCCAGCGCGATACCTTCGCCCTGGTAAAGAACCGCGAGTCTGAAATCTTCAAGCAGATGCATCCCCTCCACATCACATTCATCCAAGTCGTTGATATCGGGAAGTGACTGCAAGTAAGCTTGCAAAAAGTCTCTTATGGTAGGTTGTTTGCCGCTGAAATCAACTCGTATAGCCTCTTCCTGAGCAAACATTGCAAGCATGGTAAAAGCCATGATAATAACTATTGATATTCTTTTCATACGCTTTAAGTTTTTGAAGTTATTATTTCTGGGTGCTAAGTTACTCATTATTTCTCAAACTAAGCCGTTTTGCAACGATGAATTTGCTCGCCGTGCGAAATCGCTCAAAAATAGTGCAAGGTGATTGCGCTTGGTTTATGCAGAACCGCTGCCTATACTACGGCAAGTCTCTCGACTTGCAACTCAATCACACAGCGCTCGGAAATATCAAAAAACTCAATGTTGAGATATGCTATCATTTTCAGGGGAATGGGCGCAAAAAGTTACGAAAACATGAATTAATACTATGAATGTGTTGCAGAATCAAAAAAAAGTTTATACTTTTGCACGTTGAATTAACCGTTTTTATTAACTAAATCATTATCAAGCGTATGAAGAAATTTACGATTCTTTTGCTTATGGCTGCTTTGGCTACTTCAACCTATGCAGCTGAGAAATTTACTGAGCCTCAAGTGAAGACTCGTCACAACACTACCGTTGTAACTCCTTCTGTGCAGGCTATTAAAGCTATTACTGCTAGACCAGCTAGCACAGGTATGAAAGCCGACGTGCCCGCAGGCTATGCTATGGTAACTCTGAGTGCAGGTGACATCTGGGGTGATGGCTCTGGTTATCAGATGCTTCTCGATGCCGATGCAACTGCTTTCGGCACTATCATTCCCGAGACTGGCGCTCTGACCTCTGGCGGCGATGTTCCAGAAACTACCTATGCAGAGTTTGAGTACAAGATCCCCGAGAATGCAGATGGTGCTTTGACCACAGCTAACATCGTGTTCAACGCTGATGTTTCCATCCTGGTTCCCGCTGGTGTGTATGACTGGTGCATCACCAACCCAACTCCAGGCGACCGTATGTGGATCTCGTCGAGCAACGGTACCATTCCCGGCCGTTATGACGACTTCGAGTTCGTAGATGGTCTGACCTACGTCTTCACCATCGGTGTCTATGGCAGCAATGACGGTGTTGCTCTCACTGTTCTTGAGCCGGGCGTATCGCTGACCACTCCTATGAATGTGACTGTTGATCCCGCTGCTACCTATGCTAACGTAAACTGGGAGGACGATGATGACATGCTCTGGAACATCCGCTACAGGGTTCACAATCCCAACGAGGGCGGTTTCTGGGACTTCGAGGACGACTCACAGCTCGATGGCTGGGTGATCTACGATGCTGATGGCGACGGTGACAACTGGTACTATACCACCAATGATTTGGCTCAAAGTGGCGAATATGTTCTGGCTTCGGACAGCTATTACTGGGGCGCTCTGTATCCCGACAACTGGCTGATCTCACCTGAGGTAGCTCTCAATGGCGAGCTCACGTTCTATGCTTCTGGCTCCGCTTCCAGCTGGTATGATGAAGTATTCCGCGTATATGTAGGTCCGACTGACTGGGAGAGCATCGAAGATTTCACTCCCATTTCAGAGGACATCACCACAGGTTACGGCATGCAGCAGTACACCTTCGACTTGAGCGAATGGGCAGGTGAGAGGGGCGTAATTGCCATCCGCCACTACAATTGCTCTGACGTTTACACCTTGTTAATTGACGACTTCTCAATCGGCGAGCCCGGCTACGAGTGGACCACCATTAACGGCATTGACGACCTGAATGCAGTTCTTGAGAACCTCGATCCCGAGACCACCTATGAGGTACAGGTACAGGCAACCGGTAACTCTGGCTTCTCCAGCGATTGGAGCGAGACTGTAATCTTCACCACCCTGGCCGAGGATCCCGCACAGGGCATCGAAGAGCTCTACATCGTTGGTAGCTTCAATAGCTGGAACCAGACTGAAGAGGGTGGCCGCATCCCATTCGTTCTGAACGAGAACAACGAGTTCGTTGCTGAGAACGTAGCTCTCGGTGGCGGTGATGAGTTCAAGCTGATCACTCCATCAGCAGATGCTCCTAACGGCTGGATCTGGTTCGGTGGCTTAGACGAGAACCAAGTTGGCTACTTCCTGATCACTCCTGAGTTGCTTACAAATGCCATCAGCCTGGTTGACGGTTCTAACTTCCGCATGGAAGAAGGTGGTATCTTCACAATCACTGTTACTGAAGGACCTCGTGGTCTGAACCAGCCTCTGGTGATGACTGTTGAAGATACTAACCCAACCGCTATCCGCGACCTGAACACTGAGAAGAGCGACAACACCTGGTACAACATCCAGGGCATGAAGCTCAACGGTGTTCCTACCGCAGCTGGCATCTACATCAATGGTGGCAAGAAGGTTGTTATCAAGTAATCAATCTTCCACTATTAACTAAAAAAGGCGCCCTTCACGGGGCGCTTTTTTTTAGTTATCAGCATTCAGGGAGTGCCATCCACAGCTTTGCCGTGGGCTGCACAATGTGTTAAGCACAACGGCAAATCTAACGACTTGCAACTTGAACTCGGAGATCTCGTGACACACGTCTCCAGCATACAGAAGAGTTAATTAAAAACCGAGGGTTCATACTCCCCCCACCCCCTCTAGTCTTAGAGGGGGAGCTGTCGTCGAATACTGAGAAACAAGAGCCGAGAACCAAGGATTAAGAGTGGTTGGATGGGTCGGAATATGTTAAAAAACATGGTTTTGGTGATTTTTTTCATTAAAACGCTTGCCATGTCGAGAAAAAGCAGTACTTTTGCAGTCGCAAAATGCAAAACACATCGCGGGGTGGAGCAGTGGTAGCTCGTTGGGCTCATAACCCAAAGGTCGGAGGTTCAAGTCCTCCCCCCGCCACTTGAGGAGGCTAAGTCGAAAGATTTAGCCTTTTTTTGTTTTCAGGCTGACGCACAAGATTAAGACTATAAGTAACATAGGGGACATTTTTTATCTTTACGCAAAAAGTGTTCACTCTTCGAGGAACACTTGGTTGAGTTCGCCATCTCCCCAGCATTCGCTTCGCATCATGCTGGGGTTTTCTGTCTAGTAATCGCCTTTTGGCGATTTTGCTTGAAGGTCTTAGAGAACTCGAATCATACCCCCCTTCCCCCTCTATAATTTTAGAGGGGGAGCTGCAATAATACACAACAGATTATACAGATAGTGGCTGCGACAGAGCCGCAGCACGGCGAGCCGACAGCACAATGCCTACGAGACTGCGTCTCGCAATACACTGACATAAAGGTGGCAACACGGCGGACCGACGGCACCTAATGCTTGATATTAGTCTTTTTTTTGTGGGTTTGGCAAAAAAACGCTACCTTTGCGGAAAGTGAAGAAGTGACGATGAAACGTATTGCCGTAATCTTTGAAGGTAACATCAACAACCGCCTGGGGGTGTTCAACGCCGTACTGAACCGCGTGCAACACCTGCGTCGCGTGGCCGATTACGACATCGACGTTCACATGCTGCAGGTGTATGACGGTGCAGTGATGCAGCGCGTCAGGCACAGCAAACCCGTGCCTGAGCGTCCCGAGACCATCACCGTTGAAGGCGAGACATTCCAAATGCACTGGTTCAAGCGCAACTGGACTGACGCCATCGGTCACCGACTGCTAGGGAAACGCCCTGCGTGTCTCAGTGCATGGCTTGACGAACTAGTCGAATCGATGCGCAACTACGACCTCATCTCGGCACATGACCGCATGGGCGGCATAGTGGCACAACGGGCATCCAAACTATATGGCATCCCCCACTACATCACCTGGCACGGCGCAAGCATCTACACCGACCCCCCACGTGACCCGATGCTGAAGGAAGTCACCGCAGAACTGCTCCATGGTGCCGACGACAACTTCTTTGTCAGTCACGGGCTTGTAGAGAAAGCCTATAACATCACTACCGGCTTCCCTGCAACAGTGCTGTTCAATGGTGCTTCGGGCGATTTCCACCGCATGACCGATGAGGAGCGAAGCGCATTGCGCGAAGAGTTTGGCGTTACGGGGCGCAAGGTGGTGGCATTCGTAGGTCGGTTCGAGCCGGTGAAAAACGTCACCCTGCTGCCAGAAATTTATACTCAAATAGCCTCGAAATACGACGGTGACGTCACCTTCTGGACCATGGGCACCGGCTTCCAGCACGAAGAGGTGCGTCAGGCAATGGCCGAGCGCGGCGTGGACTGCCGCATGTGGGGCATGCAGCCGCTGGAGATGATGCCAAAACTGATGAACTGCGTGGACGTCCTCGTGCTGCCCAGCCTGCTTGAAGGGCTGCCACTGGTGACCCTTGAAGCCCTGCAGTGCGGTGCCAACGTGGTAGCCAGTGACGTGGTAGGGACTGCGGAAGGCATAGGTCGTGACAATGCAATCCCATTAGGCGACGATTTCGTCGAATGCCTCACTAACCGTGCCGTGGAGATGCTCCAAGGCAAGGTTCAACAGTCGCTGCCAGCCGACATCAGCTGGGAAGCCACAGCAATAAAAGAGAATAAGATCTACCTTGATGCCATGAGCAGTCAAGCATAAAAGAAGCCATCTATTACCATGTTTGTCGAAACTCTACTCCCATTATCCATACCCGGGACCTATACATACAGTTTACCTGAAGGTGTCACGGTAAACATAGGCAGCCGTGTGCTTGTGCCATTCGGCAGAAAGAAAATCTATACTGCCATAGTGGTGAACATCCATAACGTAGAACCTACGGGCTATCAAGTGAAGGAAATACTGGCAGTGCTCGACTCCACCCCAATTCTTCGGCATCCTCAACTGAAGTTCTGGGAATGGATTTCGAGCTATTACCTGTGTTCAATGGGAGAAGTGTACAAGGCGGCGCTACCCAGCAGCCTAAAGCTAGAAAGCGAGACATTCATCAGTCCTAACCCCGACTTTGAGGAAGATCCCGAACAACGTCTGAGCGACACCGAAATAACCGTGCTCAACTTGACATCGCAGCGCGGACGCGTGCAAGTTGCCGAAATTGCCAATGCCACCGGCTTCAAGACCGTGGAGGGCATCGTCCACCGCCTGATAGAAAAGAATGCCATCCATGTGAGTGAGCGCGTGATAGACAACTATCGGCCCAAGACCATCTCGTGCGTGCGCCTCACCATCGGGCATACCGACAAGGAACGGCTTCATGAGTTCTTCGACCTCGTGAAACGCGCCAGAAAGCAGGAACAGCTCTTGCTTGCCTACCTGGACATATCGCACTGGCTCAGTCCAAACGGAGAGCCTAAGGAAGTCACGAAGGACGACCTGCTTAAAAGAGCTGACGTGACACAGCCTGTGCTCAGTGCAGCCGTTCAGCGAGGTATCTTTGAGATATACAAACGCGAAATAAACCGGTTTGCTCACTTGGGCACGCAGTTTAAAGAAGCTCCTGAATTGTCGGAAGAGCAAAAACGCGCCTACACGGAGATACATCAATCGTTCAAGCAACATGAAGTGACATTGCTGCATGGCGTAACGTCTAGTGGCAAGACATCAATATATATGCACCTCATCGCCGACACGCTGAAACTGGGTATGCAGGTGCTTTATCTAGTGCCCGAAATAGCGCTCACCACGCAGCTCACGCAGCGCCTTAAGGTGGTGTTCGGCGACCGACTGCTGATATATCACTCCAAGTTCAGCGACAACGAGCGCGTTGACATCTGGAAACGGCTTCTGCACAGTTCAGAGCCATGCGTGGTAATCGGCGTGCGTTCAAGCATATTCCTGCCCTACTCCAAGCTCGGTCTTGTGATTGTTGACGAAGAGCATGACGCGAGCTTCAAGCAGCAAGACCCGGCACCGCGCTATAACGGCCGCAATGCCGCCATCGTCCTGGCGAAGATGCACGGAGCAAAAGTGCTGCTAGGCTCTGCAACCCCTGCAATCGAAGTGTACCACCATGCGCTGGAAGGCCGATACGGCTTTGTGCAGCTGCTTAACCGATATGCCGACATCCAAATGCCACAAGTAAAGGTCATCGACACCAAGAAGGCCCGCAAGAAACATGAGATGATCGGGTTGTTCTCACAAGAACTTATTGATGACTGTCGCAAAGCGCTTAAAAACGATGAACAGGTAATCCTGTTCCAGAATCGTCGCGGCTACGCCCCAATGGTGCGCTGCAAAGAATGTGGCTGGGTGCCTACCTGCGAGAATTGCGACGTCTCGCTCACCTATCACAAGCATACACATGCACTCACCTGCCACTACTGCGGCTATACCATCACGCTGCCCAATCTGTGCCCAGCATGCCAGATGCCCGGCATCGAGATTGTGGGCTACGGAACCGAGCGAATCGAGGACGAAATAGACCAGGCGTTCCCCGGGGAGAAAATCTCGCGCATGGACCTCGACACGACCCGCAGCAAGACAGCCTACGACCGCATCATTGACGAGTTCTCCAACCACAAGACTAACATCCTGGTGGGTACGCAGATGGTGACCAAGGGACTCGACTTCGATGCCGTTAGCATCGTCGGCATCCTCAACGCCGACACGATGATTTCGTTTCCAGATTTCCGTTCTACCGAACGCGCCTTCGACATGATGGAACAGGTGGCAGGGCGTTCCGGCCGTGCCCATAAGCAGGGCCAGGTAGTAATCCAGACCAGCCAACCCGAGCATCCCGTCATTGATTTCGTAACCCGGCATGACTACGAAGGCTTTTTCAAATATGAGCTGGAAGAAAGACACAAGTTCGGCTATCCGCCATTCGTACGCATCATCAACATCTATCTCCGCCACCGCGATCAAGGAACGGTGGGCGAAGTGGCAGTACGGTACAGCCAGCTGTTGCGACAAGTGTTCGGCAACCGCGTTATGGGTCCTGAGAGCCCCATGGTGGCGCGTGTCCAGCAACTCTACATCAAGCAGATAATGCTCAAGATGGAACTTCAAGCCTCTATGCCGAAGGTGAAACAGATCCTGCGCGACCTATACGTGAAAATGATTGACACCGACAGCCGCATGAAGTCGGTGAGGCTCCATTACGATGTCGATCCAGTCTAACAAATTACTATCAAATCAACATGAAACATCTTGTCTTGCTATTAACGCTCATTGTGTCATTGACGCTCAATGCCAGCGGACCATACGTTATATACCCAACTCCGCATTCGCAGGTGCCAATTCCTGGGACGGCCAAGTTCACTAAAACTGTAACCATAGTAGTCACTGACAACAGCATTGACGAGGCTACCATTGAACTCGCAAAACAAGCGCTTGAAATCCATGGATTGAAGCATGTAGTCGCCGATAAAGAGCCATCGGAAGGTTCTTTCGTCACATTGACAACGGACACAAAGAAAGAGCCGGGGAAATATGACAGTTATGTCTTGAGCCTTTACGGTAACAAGAATGGAGAAGCACTAGTGATAATCAGCGGCGAGAACACCGACGCAGTGTTCTGCGGAATCATCACGCTTCATCAGATGCTCGGCCAACACGATGCCAACGGTGCCATGCCATGGGTCACTATCACCGATTTTGCCGACGTGCAGAACCGAGGCATAATCGAGGGTTACTACGGTGTCCCTTACTCTGCATTGGTCACAAAAGACCTGTTCCGCTTCATGGCTTGCTACAAGATGAACACGTATATGTATGGAGCCAAGTCCGATCCTTATCATTCTCAACTGTGGAGCGAACCTTATCCCACACATATCACGCCCGAACAAGAACGGATTGGCTACCTCACACAAGACATGATGCGCTACATTACGAATGTTGCCCATCAGTGCAAGGTGAACTTCGTATGGGCAATCCACCCAGGCAAGGCTTTTGCCGACCCTGCCGACAACACAGTGCTGGAGCGCATAATGAGCAAGTTTGAGAGTATGTACCAACTAGGGGTGAGACAGTTTGGAGTATTTGTGGATGATGTCGGTGTTCCGTCAGACACCGCAATTATGCGTCTGTGCGCCGACCGCCTCACCGAGCTGCAGCATCGCATCGATGCACGCTGGAATACGCCCGGAGCAGCGCCATCTGACACCGTCAAGCCGCTGCATTACGTTCCACAACTCTATGCCTACGGGTGGGTCAGCGAGGACAAAGCGCGTACGTTCTATGAGTCGCTACGCTCCACCCCATCGAAGGTAAATATCTATATCACAGGACAAAACGTGTGGTCGGTGCCAAACAATAACGACCTTGACCTAGTGCAGCAGTGGATAGGACGCGAGGTGAGCTGGTGGTGGAACTATCCTTGTAACGACCAAGACCCCACCAAGTTATTCGTGATGGACACTTACACGAACTTCCGCGACGAGACACACATCATTTCCACCGATAGGCTTGAACGGCAGTTGCACGGCACAAATACCGTGATTATCAACCCGATGCAGCAAGGCGAGCTTTCCAAGATTGCGCTCTTCTCGGTGGCTGACTACACCTGGAACAACCGCGACTTCAATTGCCATAACAGCTGGGAAGACGCAATACCAGCCGCGCTCAACCAAGAAATGGCTGGTGCTTTCCGACGAATAGCGCCATTCCTGTGCTACTATGACAGCGATGCAATGGACTACTATATAGTACGTTACAAAGAAAGCCTAAATAACGGACGTCCCACCCCACAGGCACTCATCAACCTGCTCACTCAAGTGAACAATGACTGCCACACTCTCATGCAATTACCACTAAGCAGCATCAGGCAAAGCGACAGTCTGTTCTATGAAGACCTACGACCTTGGCTACTCAGACTTGAGGCAATGTCGGCCGAGGCAGTCGCACTGCTTAAAGGCGAGAATCCTCCGGCCATTGACTATGACAACGACCCACGCTTCCAATTCAGCATACTTTCAGGCATGGGCAACGAAATCTCCCTGCAGACACGCACCGCAGAGCCTGCCGCTCAAAGCTTAGAACCATTTATTACCTGGCTCCGCAATCAGGAGAAATGAAATGTTTTGGCATGGTTTTTGCAGCAGATGATGGGAACAATTCTTAAACAATAAGACAATGAAATTATTAGGCAATATCATCTGGCTTATCTTCGGCGGTATAGAGACCGCTCTGGAGTATATTGTGGCATCACTTGCACTGATGATTACCATTATCGGCATTCCGTTTGCACTGCAATCACTAAAGCTTGGCATGCTCTGCCTTTGGCCGTTCGGCAAGAAAGTCGTTCGCAAGCCGTCGAGCGGTTGCATCAACACATTGATGAACATAATATGGATAATCATCGCAGGCATACCCATCGCCCTTACTCATGTGTGTTTCGGAGTGCTGCTGTATATCACAATCATCGGCATACCATTCGGCAAACAACACATGAAGATGGCTCACATGGCCTTCACTCCCTTCGGCCGTGAGATTATCGATGCCTAAACATTTGACTCCAACCAGCGAACAACACTATCGGCCGTATTAACACCGATAATCTCACTGGCTGAGGCTTTAACTTCTGGCAGTGCATTACCAACAGCAATGGCGTAATGCGCTGCCTTAAACATTTCCAGATCGTTGAGATTGTCACCGAATACCACGATGCGGTCGGCGCCGATGTCGGCAGCAAGTTTCCTCACCGCAGATGCCTTGCTGCAGCCAGTGCGGTAAATTTCCAGCAATTCCCATTTCGGATTCACGGCATCGTGATAGAAAATAGCGTGGCAATCAACCGAATCCTTGATTTCGAGATAGGCTTGTTCAAGATCGCCGGTAGTGGTCATAGCGAAAATGAGCATCGCATCGTCACTGCTTTGACGATAATCGTCATCATCCAGGAAATATCGCTTCAACGGCAGATTGCTGCGCTGCTCCACGAAAGCCCGTTCTTCGGCCGACATCATTCTACTATGGTGTGTGTAAATCATGGTGTCGTTATGGTTGCGGTAGATGAACGGATGAGCGTCATATCGCTTCAGGATGTCAATCACCGCTCCCACAACAGTGGTCGGTATGGAGTTTACCTGCTCCATGCGAGAGGTAATGGGATTCCACAATGCGGCGCCTGACATCGTGATGAACGGCAGTCGGCTGTGGATGTTGGCCATTATCGGCACCACGGTGGCTGGCGTGCGGGATGTTGCTATCGTGAAGTGTATGTCGCGATTATCCAGCAGTTCGTTGAGGATGCCGGCAGTCACTTGGCTCACTTGGGAGTCTGCCCCCAAAAGAGTACCATCCAAATCGCTTACATACAGTGTCTTCATGTCATTTATCAGAGCCATCCAGCCTGGCGATACCACAATATGGCTTCATGCAAGCCTTCCGGCAGACTGTAACGGGCTGTGAAGCCAAGGTCGCGCTTAGTCTCGCTGGTGTCACATAGCCAATTGCGCTGCTTGAGGATGTTGAACTTGTCACCGTTGAGAGTACTTGCCTTAAGAGTCACTTTTCCCCACCATTCGGCTACAGCGCACACGATGCGCACGAGCCACATGGGGCAGGTGATGGGTATTACGACTTTTTTGTTCAGTTCCTTGCATACCAAGGCACGGAACTCCTGCTGGGTATATGCCTTGTCCTCACTGATGAAATAGGCCTTGCGCATAGGCTCGTGTTCTATGGCAGCCATCACGGCCGACGCAACGTCCTTGACATATATGAACGTGAGCATCTGCTTGCGGAAGCCTACGCTGAAGTCGAAACCGCGCTTTATGCTCTTCATCATCAGGAAGTAGTCGCGCTCATGTGGCCCATAGACTCCAGTAAGACGCAATATGGTGAACGGCACATCGGTTTGCATCTGCAGATAGGTCTCGGCCTTAAGTTTAGAAGTGCCGTAGCGGGTGTTGGGTTGTGGAATGTCTGTGGGCTTGAATGGGGTGTAGTTCTTGTCATCGCCTGCGCCCATCACGCTCAGACTGCTGATGAGAATGAGATTCTCCGGTATGGCATCAATGCTGCGCAAAGCCTCAACCAACGAGCGCAGGTATCCATAGTTTATGCGCTCAAAGTCGAGGTAGTTAGTACACTTGGTTGCTCCCAGGTTGTGCACCACATAGTCCCATTTGCCTTGTTGCTCAACGTGTTCGCGTAGTGTGGCAGTGAGTTTCTCCTCATCGGTGAAGTCAAGTTCGATGAAGTGAATTCGCTCATCGGTAAGGAATTCGCGGCTGGTGGTGGCGCGCACTGCCGCCCACGTCTCGTAACCGTGATTTAAAGCTTCTTCAACCAGATATCCGCCGATAAAACCACCGGCACCGGTAATCAGGATTTTCTTTGTGTCGCTCATGAGTTATGGCTGTCGGGTGAGATAATAGGTCATCACATCATAATCGTCCACATGCTTGAGTTCAGCCTTATTGCCTTCGTGTTTCACAATTTCCAATTTGCATATCTGCGGAAATATGGTAGAAACATCGAAGTTGCCGTTAAACTCAAAGTGAATGATACCATTCTCTTCGCTCCACGTACCATAGCTTTCGCCACCGTCGTGAATAACGTCGGTATAGCGGAGGCATACCACCGATGATTGAAACTGTAGATAGTAGTCCACACCATCAGGTATGGAGGTTGAATTGGGATAGTTGGCCGATTCAATCTTATCGATGTGCCAAGTGCCGTACCAGCCGTTGGGGTCGCCGTCGTTGTGAGTGCATGATGTGGCTGCGATCATTGCAACCAACATCATTAAGCAGTATCTAAGTGTCTTCATCATTTTCCAATTGTTAAGTTGCCGTGATAAGTTACCGAAATCAGCGCTCCAACGTTGTTGCCATAGAGGTCACCGTGGTCGAATGCCAGCTGTGCCGTGCATTGTAACCCTGAAACATTTCGAGGCGAATAAGTTGCCTCAATCATAGCCGAAGTAGAGGTAACGGCTGGAGTGATGGGCTGCGGCATAGAGCCCCATGACTTGCACCAACTACCCATAAGGCGATAATGCCATTCGGGAGCAATATATCCCTTAAATGCAACATGTACGCCCCGCATCACATTTTGGTCAAAGCGCAGGTGTCCGTCAAGATTGTAAAGCGGCGAACGCAACATTGGCGAACCTATCGACATACCGCGGTTATGGTAGCCGTTGTAAGCGTAGTTGTTGTAATAGTCATCCATGCCGGTAGCTTCGGTAGTGAGCGCAGTGCCTTCATGATCGGCGGGTGCCCAGTGGATAGGGCCGCTCTGGTTGGTCATGTCGATGTATTCCAGCACGGCACCAGTAAGCCAGCTCTGTCGGCCAGACTCGTATTCCAGGCCCCAAAGGCCATCGAAGCCATTGCGCTTGCCAAGGCTTGAGCCGTCTTCCCATGGCGACTGATAATAGCCTTTTATCTTACTGCCGTTATGCAGATTGTATTCAAGCATCAAGTCCCAAGAGCCTAAGTGGTTACCCTCAACGAAAGCCTTGTCGCCTTCACGGGAACCGCCACTACCGGGTATCAATGCCTTGAAAAATGCCTCGGCATCTGCTTTCTGCTCAATACGCTCAATCTCTACTCCATTCATATAGGTGGCTGTAGTGCCGCCAAACTGGCAAGCTGCCTGCAAGCCAAACGTCACGACAAAGGGCTTGTTGGGATTCGAACGCAGATATAGATTCTTGTAGTTCAACCACCAACCAGTAGTAAGGAAGTGGTTATAGTAGTTGTAATGGTTTTCCAGCCACTTGTTGTCAGTTGGCTTGAAAAAGCCAACTTCGCCGCGTATCTGTAGCCAGTCGTGGGTGTACGGAACCGACTGGAAATTGACGAATCCAGCACTTGCACCAAACATGGGGCGTGCATTGGGGCTGTGCGTCAGGTCTCCGCTGCTCAATGCATCGTTCAGCAGTGGCGAGCCAGTATGTTTCGCGCCCAAGGTGAGGAACACGCCTCGATACTTACCTTCGAGCCATGCTTGCTGCACCCATGCGCGAGCAGGATGATTTTCGGTCATGACAGCTGATGCACCTCCAGGAGGTGTAAGAAAACCATAAGTGGCATTAGAGGCCCAACCGCCCCACAATTCCACACCCGCGCCCCAACTCAGTCTGCGCGTAGTATCCATCCTGTGGCTGATGCCGGCATTGAGCAATGTGGAATACTGTTGGGTGACAGTTCCGCCACGATTAGATGCAATATAATACGGCGCAAGAGGCGAATCGCCGCCGGCATTCACCGTAACACCAGCCTGCCAGTCAAGTTGCGTCTGTGCTGCTACCGATAATGGCAGCAAAAGCACAATTGCTTTAATCAGTCGTTTTACTTTCATAAGTTATGATAGTGTGTTAATGAAGTCATTCATAAGAGCGAAGAATCGCGCTCGTAGGTATCGATGTGACGATCACGCTTGTTGGGGGCAATCTCGTCAATCTTGATGATAAGTCCTGTTTCTTCAACATCACCGAAGGCATCGTTAACGGCGGTGCCAAGTATACGCATCGTTGGCGACAGATTCATATATGCATTAACCAGCGGCGGTATGTTGATGCCATGATTACGAATATAGGCATTAAGCCGTCGGTAATCTTCCTTGAAATCATTACCAACAAAGAAGTTGTCGACCAGTTCATTGTCAATTTTAGTATCACCAAGAGCTTTGATGGGTCGTGCCCACCCATCCGGGTCACTGAAGTAGATATTAAGGAAGTGTAACAGGAGGTTTCGACAGTCACGGGGAAATGTGGTGTACATCGTCATCTTACCGAACAGATAATCCACTTCAGGGTGTACGATGGTGAGAGCGCCGAGGCCGTCCCATAGGTTGTCGAGTGCATAAATGGCACGTGTTCCCACCCGAGTGGACTGATATTCCAACCTTACGAACGAACGACCCAACTCAATAGTAAGCGGCAGGATGTTCTTCACAAAATAGTCGGAAAACGAGAATATATGAGATGTGGCAATATACGGCACTCCATCTTCGATTTTCATTTCTGTGCCAAGAAGATAGCGATAGGCTCCTATAATCTCTCGCCTTTCGGGATTCCACACCAACAACTGGCGACAAGGTTTCTCCATGACGTCGAACTCATCTATATCGCAAGCCTTGCCCGTACCGCCGCCAGCAGCTCGGAATGCTATTTCGCGCAAACGTCCTATCTCTCGCATCGTGTTTGGTGCGCTAGCTGCAGTCACCACATGGATGCGGTTACCTGCCTTGTTGGTCATTCGCAGGAACGTGTCGGGCGTGAGTTCGCGCTCGATGAGATTAACGTCTATAGGGCTAATTATCTTTTCCATTTGCCTAACATCTGAATGGTTACTTGTTTTTGTCACGCATATTGTAAACCAATTCGCGTAAGCGCGCTGCTTCATTTTTCGGGCTCCGTGCATCCAGCGTGTTCCAAGACACAGGTGATGCAACGTGTATGTGATAGATATTTCCCCGGCTTTTTATCATTTCCCGAGGCAATAATATAATCTCTAGGTTGAACTTAATGCCCATCCGCTTGCGCCATCGTGCCCAACGATAGAACCACTTGCTGTTTTCGCCGTCGAAATAGACCGGCACCACATCGCGTTGGTGGTTCATAGCCATGGTGACTACCGACTTGTTCCAAGGCAAATCAGCTACAGGCTTGCCACTCTCTTTGCGTGAACACAATCCAGCAGGGAAGGTTATCATCTGCGCATCGCTGTCGTAGGCCTCATCAATATCCTTCACCCGGTCGCGCGATTGCCGGCCGTATTTATTTACTGGCAGAAACACGTCCTGTAGTGGTTTTACGGCCATAAGCAAGTCGTTGACCAAAAAACGTACCTTGCCGGCATATTGGTTTCCTAATACTGAGATGAGTGCCAGACCGTCAAGGCCACCCAACGGGTGGTTGCTTGCAAATATGTATCGTCCATTATCTGGAACTTTTTCAATGCCATTGACAACGACTTTAATGTCAAGTTCACGAAGTGCAATCTCAGCTGCTTCCACACCGGTCTTGTCGCCTATTGCACGCAATATGGCATTAAGCTCGTCCTGACAGATGAGCCGCTCAAGCCAACGTACCACAAATCGAGGCATCCATCGGTAATACTTTGGAGCCCTCTCGCGAAGCACGCTAGCCACATCTATTTGCATTATCTCGCTCATTACTGCATCAACGAATGATAATAATTGTCAAGATCGTTCAGATAACTCAACTGAATGTGATAGCACACAATAAGTGTGATTACCAACACCACGACAAAAATCACTGCCCACCACTTGAAAGTACGGCACATAACGCCTTCCCGCAACTTTGCGATTACATAAACGGCAATAGGGACAGCCATTGGTTCAACAGGAAGAATGTATCGGCTTACAGTTCCCGCAATCACATAAGCTATTATTACATAAATAGACACAGGCCACCAAGCCCATGTTCCCATATTCATACCACGGCGCCAAGACATTGTAAAGAAATAGAACAATGCTATTCCTCCAATTATATACCACCCCCATGCGATACGTGGAAAGTAGGATAGAATCTCAAAATTTCCATACAACCAGGGAAATGGTATGATAAACTGGACAGCACATGTTAACGGCAAAAGAAGCAATCGCTGCCAAACGGGATAGTAGAAATATTTTCCTACAAAGTCGAGATATGGTTGTTGCACATCACTGCCTAGATACTGCTTCTGCATATAATACCCGCCTTTGACAATGTCAATATGCCCTTCAACGGAATATCGTGCCAGTACGTTACCGATAATAAATGCTCCTATGACAATCAGCATCAGCCATGCTGCTTTGCGGGCATTGGCTTGCCAGTAAGAAATGCCTACGATAATCAATCCCAGGGCAACAAAATAGAGATAGGTATTGCGTCCCAATGCTAGTATTGCGCAAGATACCGTCCAAAGTGCAAGGTCATGCCACTTTCTGTTCTGTGCATGGCTTGTTCTGCCATTCATTCCCGCCAAGACATATCCCAAAAGTGACATCGCCAGATAGATGATGGCTTCTTTTTGGATGCGCAGGCCTTGTGAAATAAAGAACATAAGCGTAGCAGTAAGGCACAGCGCAAGAGTAGCAAGCCAACGGTCGGATTGCTTGACGCGTTCACGCAACAGTCTCACAGTGATGGCTGCTGCAACAACCACCGTGACAAGAGTGAACATCACATTCAGCGCCAATGGCCATACTATGCTCATTCCAAACACCTTCCATGTTGCTAGCATAAGCAATGGAAAGCCTATAAAAGCCGTATTGGGAGCGGGGCAACTGCCGTCAAAGTAGTGGCGTGCCCAACGGTAATAAATACCGTCATCACTTGAGAGGTGTGGCTGAGACAGGGGCAAATTGAGACTTACGGTGTCGTTCCAAATGGTGAGCACTGCCAGTGCAACCATCATAGCGCTGAGAAGTCCAAATACTATACGCCCTGTGCGAGTGCACCACGAGCGGCTGGTATAGAATATGCGCGGTACGAGATAAGCCACGGCAAGTGCTGCCGTGATTGCCAAGGCATCACCAGGCTGGAACAGACAGAGAGTCGCTGCCGCCAAAGCAGCCAGCAACAATCCTTCAACCACTATTTGCCACCGCTCAAAGTACATAGGTCGGTTATCAGTTTCCAGTCGTCAGTTTTCAGTTTTAAAAGAAGACCTTTGCATTATTCTACGGTTACGACAGTGCCAATTGGCTCGCCAGAGAGAACCTTGCGGAGGTTGCCTACAACGTCCATATTGAACACATGGATGGGCAAGTTGTTCTCCTTCGCCATGATAGTCGCCGTCATATCCATCACCTTCAAGTTGCGACTGTAGATTTCGTCATAAGTGATTTTGTCGAAACGCGTGGCGGTTGGGTCCTTTTCAGGGTCAGCAGTATAAATGCCATCAACGCGCGTGCCTTTGAGCATAACGTCAGCCTCAACCTCAATGCCGCGAAGAGTAGAACCAGTATCGGTTGTGAAGAACGGGTTACCAGTTCCGCACGACATGATTACTACCTTACCTTGCTCCATTGCTTCGATGGCGCGCCACTTGCTGTACTGTTCGCCTATTGGGACCATGGCAATGGCAGTGAGAACCTGCGAAGGCTGTCCGACGGCATCGAGAGCTGATGAAAGAGCTAAAGAGTTAATCACCGTAGCAAGCATTCCCATCTGGTCACCTTTCACGCGGTCAACGCCCTTAGCAGCACCCGCCAATCCACGGAAAATATTGCCACCGCCAATGACAATAGCCACCTGCACACCCATATCGACTATTTCCTTGATCTGGGTGGCATATTCATTCACACGCTGCGGATCTATACCAGTGCCTTGACCGGCTGCAAGCGATTCCCCGCTTAACTTAAGCAAAATGCGTTTATATCTAGGTTCCATACAATAATATATTTAGGCGACAAAATTAATCAATTATACGGAAAAATGCAAGCGTTTGCATATAACACTCAAATAAGACTACTCAAATATCATGAAGGCATACCGTGACCGGTATGCCTTCATCATCATCATGTGGCCTCGCCCTTACATTCTCATGCTAAAGCACTGCCCATGACATAGGGAAATTTAGACTAAATGATTTCACTTTCGTAGGTGGTAATTTCACCACCTTATCGAAGCACTTTAATTATGAAAAGATTTATTTCTTGCAAATGTATGCAATATTCTGATTTCTGCCAAATACAGCATTGTCAATCGTAAAAAAGTCTAAAAACCATCTCATACAAACTAAAACCATCAATTTCGGTAGTTATCGCATATTATAAACACATAATTATCAATAACATAAAAGTTAAATCAGGTCATAACTTGGGTTAAAAATGCACGTCGCCCAGATGTGGCATGATAGCTCTTAGCACACACTACGACCCTGTTTCATGCTAAAATTATGCTGTAAAACATGTGACAAAAATCAGGATTTAACCTTGTTTAACCCAAAACCGATTAACGTCTCAGCAAAATCCTATACTCGTATGGTTTCAATTCAGTTTTGTCGGACAGGGTCATCTTTTCGCCTGTCATGACATCAGTAAGTTCGCATCCAGTCCATTCCTTAGGCAATGAAACTGACTTTGCAGCATCACGCACGTTGACAAGTATGAGGAACTTATCTTTTTTCCCAGCTCCACTCTTTACGAATACCATCACATCGTCGTCGGGGAAAGCTGTGAGCTCGCCTTTATGCAAAGCGGGGTTCTCCTTCATCAGTGCTATGAGCTTCTTGTACTCGGCCCGTATTTCAGGCTTAGCCATCCAGTCAACAGGTACATATTGGAAGAAATTGATGGGTTTCTCATATCCAACTTCCTGCGAGCCATAGACTAGAGGACCACCGTGCAGGAATACCGTTCCGACCCAAGCCGCCATAGCGCCTCGGTCACCTCCAAACATCCCAAATGGTGTTGCCTTGGTAGATTCATCATGATTGGTGGTGAAACGCATCTTCACCTTGCCTGCGGGCAACTGGGCATATTCGGCACTGTCGCTGGTAAAAGCGAGTTTAGCACTCTCACCGCCCCACACCTGACGCATATCGTGCATGAAGCCCCACGCATAGTTCATATCGAATCCACCGACAGTGAAATTGTCCACATTAGCGCCCTCGGCGAGCATTAGGATGCGTCGAGGAGCTGCAGCCTTGCGAAGCGAGTCGATTGCTCCACGCCAAAAATCGGCAGGCACCTGATCGGCTACGTCACAGCGGAATCCATCAATACCGATGTCCTTGATCCAGAACAGCATTGCCTGTCGCATTGCTGCACGCATTTCGGGATTGTCATAATTAAGGTCGGCAACATCAGTCCAGTCGGTACCTTCAGGGAAAATTACGGTACCGGTGGAGTCCTGTGTGTACCAGTCCTTATGACCTTCGTTCATCCATTTGCTGTCCCATGCAGTATGATTAGCCACCCAATCAAGGATTATAGACATTCCATGAGCATGACACGAATCGACCAGCGCCTTGAAATCTTCAATTGTTCCAAATTCAGGAGCAACTGCGGTGTAATCGCTAATAGAATAAGGCGAATTTTTCGACTTCTCCTTACCGATAGGATAAATTGGCATCACCCACATTACATTAACACCCAGATCGGCGATCGAATCGATACGACTTGCAACCACCTTCAAGGAATTCTCAGGAGCAAACACACGGGGATTGACCTGATACATCACCACATCTTCAACGGCTGGCAACTCATAGGATGCAGCCTTCTTGTCTTTTGGCTGACAAGCCGCCATAGAGATTATGACGAGTGCCAGCATCAGCGTTTTAATCTTATTCATATTACTCTCAATTAGTTTTCACCTACAAAGATACGACTAAACAAGCGAAAAGCAAAATAATTAAATAACTAAAGCTACAAAACACTGATTTATTGGGGTCGTGTAAAAAAAGGAGTCGCCATTAGCGACTCCATTACTATGTAGATTGTTATTTGTAGCTGTTTTCAAACGAATGACTTTACCCAGGTATTGTAGGCTTCGCGCTCGGCTGGATGCTCCATGCCGTCGGCCATGATTATGCGCTGGATATAGTATCCCAGTGAGACTACCACGGCCTGCTTGTCGGCAGGTGTGGGCATGAGATCCAACAGGTCGTGCGTCTCGTTGATGACCTCGGAGAGCGACACGGGCTTGTTGAAAATCTGGTTAAAGATACCTTGCACGTCGCTGATAGGGCCTACCTGTGCCAATTGGTTCTTGTAGTTCTCGATGAAGATGCGCTCGGCGTTGGAGTAATCACCATCTACGCTGGCGAAGTAGAGGCCTGTCTTAGCAGCGAGCCTCACCACTCTTTCTATTGCTTGATAATTCTGTTCCATAATGATGAGGTTAAAAGATTAATAACGCTGATAGTTAACGGCATTTCCAGCCATGTTGATAACCGAGATTACACCCTTGGCCACGTCACTGAGCTGGTTATAGTCAGGCATGGGTGGCAGCTGTGCGATGCCCTGCTGGTCTTTGTATTGCGTCTGCTGCTGACCCTGTCGCTGGAAGTGACCTTGTTGCTGCTGAGGCTGTTGTGGCTGCTGTGCGGGATAGCCGGCAGCAGTTGCTTGCTGCTCGTTGGCTCCGCTCTTCTTGAAGCCCTTGAAATTGCCGCCTACCGACTGCTGCTGAGGCTGCTGTCCATAAGGCTGCTGCTGGTAAGGTTGTTGCTGATAACCCTGTTGATAGGGTTGCTGCTGGTAACCCTGCTGCTGATAGCCTTGCTGATAGGGCTGCTGCTGGTAACCCTGCTGCTGATAGCCCTGCTGGTAAGGTTGCTGTTGGTAGCCTTGCTGCTGATAGCCCTGCTGATAGGGTTGCTGCTGGTAACCTTGCTGTGGATAGCCCTGCTGATAGCCTTGTTGGTAACCTTGCTGCATCTGTTGCTGTTGCATCTGCGGATTATTGGCACCCAGTTTGTTGAGTACATTGCCTAGCACGCCACCCAAAGCACCAGTTCCGGGAGCGGCGGCTCCGTAAGGCTGCTGGTATCCCTGCTGATAGCCATAGGGATTCTGGGGCTGAGAGGCCTGTGCGGCCGCATCAATAATATTCTTAAAAAGTCCCATGTTTTGTTGTATTAAATGAAGATAAATAATTTCGGCACTAAAGTAGAGATTTTTTTTGTTGTAGCCAAGAAATCGTCAAAAAATCGCCAAAAGTAAAGAAAAATGTAGTAACTTCGCAAAAAAAAGTAACAAGCACAAACATCGTATCATGAAACGGAAAATTATCATCGCTATCGACGGTTTCTCGTCAACGGGCAAGAGCACTATGGCAAAAACTCTGGCACGCACCATTGGTTATGCATACATCGATACAGGTGCCATGTATCGTACCGTGACGTTATATGCGCTTGACCACGGCATGTTCGATGGCGAAAGTGTAGATGAGGCTGCCCTTGAGGCTGCATTGCCAAACATTGTCATCACCTTGAAAGCTGGTGCTGAAGGACGTACCGAGACTTACCTGAACGGTGAGAACGTGGAGCAGGAAATACGTTCAATGCGCGTGAGCGACAAGGTTAGCATCGTTGCCGCGCTGGGGTTCGTGCGCCGTGACATGGTGCGCCAGCAGCAAGCCATGGGCAAGCGCAAGGGCATCGTGATGGATGGTCGCGACATAGGTACGGTGGTGTTTCCGAAGGCAGAACTGAAGATATTTGTCACCGCCAGCGCCGAGGTGCGCGCGCAACGTCGTTTCGATGAACTGCGTGGCAAGGGCGATACAAGCGTCACTTTTGAAGAAGTCTTGCACAACGTCACCGAGCGCGACCGCATCGACACCACCCGTGAGGAGAGCCCGCTGCGCCAAGCCGAAGATGCCATCGTCCTCGACAATTCGTTCATGACTATTCCCGAGCAAGACCAGTGGTTGCTGGAGCAATACGAGAAAGCTGCGAAAAGTGCCAAACCGGCCAAGAAAGCAAAATGAGTGAGATTGAAATAGATAACGGTTCGGGGTTCTGCTTCGGTGTGACCACAGCCATCAGCAAGGCTGAGGAAGAACTGAAGAAGACTGGGCATCTGTACTGTCTGGGCGACATTGTGCACAATTCCAACGAAGTGACGCGCCTTGAGCAAAAGGGTCTTGAAACCATCACTCATGAGCAGCTGCGAGAACTGCATGACGTAAAAGTGTTGCTCAGGGCCCACGGAGAGCCCCCCGAGACCTACGAAATCGCCCGTCAAAACAACATTGAGATTATCGATGCCACGTGCCCTGTCGTGCTCAAGCTCCAGCAGCGCATAGCCAAGTCATTCGGATCCTCAACTCCAGGTGAACGTCCCCAGATAGTAATATATGGCAAGCGCGGTCATGCTGAGGTCAACGGACTCGTTGGGCAGACATCAGGTACGGCACTGGTCATTGAGAGCGTTGAAGAAATCGACAAGATAGACTATTCTCGTCACATCATCCTATACTCTCAGACCACCAAGTCGCTGCAAGGTTTCAAGCATATCGTCGAGGAAATCAAACGACGCATCCAGCCTGGCGTTCAGTTTGAGTATTACGACACCATCTGCCGCTCGGTGGCAAACCGTATTCCACAGATACGCCAGTTTGCGCAGCAACACGAGCTAATATTGTTTGTATGTGGCAACAAGAGCAGCAACGGGCGCATACTATTTGCCGAGTGTCGCGATGCCAACCCAGAGTCCTACCTTATCAGCAACGAGACACAAATCGACCCATCATGGCTTGAGGGCAAACAGCGTATAGGAATCTGCGGTGCCACCTCTACCCCACGTTGGCTCATGACCCAGGTCAAAGACCACCTCACCGAACTTATGAGCGGGAAACCTGCTACACCTTGATATGAGGAAGTTGCTCTACATAGCACTACTGATGGTACTGGCTGGCACGGTGAGTTGCCACCGCACCTCCGAGTCAGAGGCGCAGCTGATTGCCATCGACTCGCTTGTTCCTGTGAATCCCGACAGCGCACTCACGCTGCTCGAAGTCATCGAGCCGCGTGCCGCGGCACCCAAAGGAGCTGACGCCGGCGGGTCGCCTGACACACGAAAATCTCATGCAGATATAGCAGATCACATAGATCGGCTACCGCCCACGGGCCTCATGACACGGAGCGAGCGTGCATATCAC
>JAGCCU010000041.1 GCA_017651515.1 Muribaculaceae bacterium
GCCCGGTGAACCGTCGAGTTCCATCCGCGCACGCGTCATCGCCGCCCGCGACATTCAGGCACAGCGATTCAAGGACGTAAAAGGCGTGTATTGCAACGCCCAGATGACCCCCAAACTGCTCCACCAGTATGCCGAGCCCGATGCCGCTGGCCTGGAAAAACTCCGCGACGCCATGGAGCGCATGAACATGAGCGCAAGGGCTTACGACCGCATACTCAAGGTCGCTCGCACCATCGCCGACCTCGAGGCCGCCCCCACCGTCCAGCAGCACCACATCAACGAAGCCATCGCCTACCGCAACCTCGACCGCACCAACCCACTATAATCTGTAATTAAAGTAACTAGTAAATATTATCCACATTTTCATATTAATCAGAAGGAAAAGCATTCTGATTTGTTTTTGAGGATATAATATCTTTTTCTGTTTATAAAAAAATTATACCTTTGTTTCTCAATAACTGAGTATATAAATTATTGCAAAAAGTTAAGTTCTAACCAAGATGAGCTTGTCTCTTATGAATTCTTGCAATCAATACAAACAAAAATGACTATGAAAATACAAGTATCAGAAGAAAACGAAGGTAAAAGAATTAGCAAGGGGATAGTGTCTAAAAAATCTATTGTTGGACAAGAAAAATTAATGAAAAACAATATGAGAGCTGTTGTCATTGAAGATAATGGCGCTTTTGATATAAAGATTCAATTTGAAGATGGGTATATAGCAAAATGTACACGCAGTACTTTTAAAAAAGGTTGTGTAAAGAATCCTAATATTATAAAAGGTAGTTTGTTAGGGAAAAAAGCTATGATGAAATGTGGAATGGAAGCAGAAGTAATTGAAGATAATGGTTCTAATGACATTACTATAAAATTTGAAGATGGATATGTAAAAAAAACAAGAAGGCAATCTTTTAGAATTGGAATGATAGATAATCCCAACATAGACAGATATAGTATTCTTGGTAGAACATTGTTAATGGCTTGTGGAATGGAAGCAGAAGTAATTGAAGATAATGGTGCTAACGATATTACCGTACGATTTGTAGATGGTTACACAACTTATCATAGAGAGCGACATGCTTTTATTAAAAGGAAAATATCAAATCCTAATTGCAGAACAATTAGTTATGTTGGGAAAAGGCAGTTGATGAAATGTGGAATGGAAGCAGAGGTAATAGAAGATAATGGTTCTAAAGATATTACTATAAAGTTCCTTGATGGTACGATTCTTACAAACCAAAGAAGAGATACTTTTTTATCGGGTCATATAAAAAACCCAAATTATGATGCTGATAGTATTAAAGGCAAAGTTGCAATGATGAATTGTGGAATGGAAGCAGAAGTAATTGAAGACTTTGGAAATGAAGATATAACTGTGAAATTCTCAGATGGAACAATAAAAACACATTGTACAAGACATAATTTTATAAAAGGCAAAATAAGAAATCCAAATCTTGCAAATAATCATTCACTGCCTCAAGCTTTGATATTCTATTTTATACATATGTTTTTTCCTGATACATTAAGTAATTATAGGCCAAATTGGTTGAAAAATAGAAAGACATTAGCAAATCTTGAAATTGACATTTGGATACCATCAAAGAGGATAGGTATAGAATATGATGGCTTTAGAAGCCACTGCGAAGAAACTCAAGTATCATTAGAAAAAGCCACTTTGATTTCTTCCGCAAGTGAAATAGATAAATTAATAACAATACTTGAGCGTGGCTCTATTGTTCATTCATCATCAAAACACATTAATTATCAACTTGATTATGTTAGCGAATATAATGAATACATATTATTGTTAAAACAACTAGAAGAAACTATAAATAAAATTTTAGAATATTTGGGAATAACGTCAAGAATTGAGATTAATGATGATATAATTTATAATTTATACTATAATATTGATCCTATTGAGTACAGAAAAATTAGTTTTGATAATTCAAGCGAGAGGACACATTCTAGTGTATTAGCACAAAAGGAAATTGTGTATTGCGGAAAGGTAGTAGAGGTAATTGAAGATAATGGATATAATGATTTAACTGTTATATTTGAAGATGGAAGCACAACAAAAATAACTAGACAAGCATTTATACTAAAGCATACTAATTATTTAAATAAACACAGTTTATTAGGAAAAAAGCACATTATGAACTGTGGATTGGAGGCAGAAGTAATTGAAGATAATGGGTATAATAATATTACTGTGAGATTTGAAGACGGTTTTATATCCTCAAAAAGAACTAGACAAGAATTCAGAAAAGGCATGATTAATAACCCTAATGTTAAAAGACATTCTTTGGTTGGAGAAGAAAAAATAATGAAAAATAAAATGCGAGCAATTGTGATAGAAGATAATGGAGCTTTTGATATAAAGATTCAATTTGAAGATGGATATATCGCTCGTTGTGTTAGAAGCTCGTTTAGGTCAGGAACAGTAAAAAATCCTAATATAATTAAGGGTAGTTTGTTAGGTCATGTAGAAGAAATGTCATGTGGTATGAAATGTAAAGTAATTGAAGATAAAGGCTCCAATAACATTACTGTAAAGTTTGAAGATGGATACATTAAAAAATCAAGAAGACAATCGTTTAGACTTAAAAAAATTGATAATCCGAACACGCACAGCCTATTAGGGGAAAAGCTTATTATGAACTGCGGAATGAAAGCAGAAGTCATTGAAGATAATGGTTATGATAATATAACTGTAAGATTTTCTGATGGTACAGTTATAAGAAATAGAGATAGATATTCTTTTTTATCCAAGACCATTAATAATCCGAATTTCAATAAACGAAGTCTTGTAGGATATAAATCTATTATGAGCTGTGGAATGGAAGCTGAGGTTATTAAAGATAATGGATGGAATGATATAACTGTAAAATTTTCAAATGGCGTCATAAAAAATCATTGTTCAAGATATTCGTTTAAGGCAAAGACGCTGACCCCACGAATCAGAAATAAAAGAGAATAGGGTTTTTTAGAGGATTTAGCATTACAGTATACTTGATGTAATCATTAGTCATATCAATTACTATAAGTATAGAACTATTTACAATAGGACATTTTGTCCCACCACATAATCGTATACTTGTGCCGTTGCCCTGGTCGGAGGCGGCAGCTTTCCCACGCCGGGGGAAATCAGTCTGGCTCACAATGGTGTGCTCTTTCTTGACGAGCTCCCCGAGTTTCCACGCTCGGTGCTCGAGGTGCTGCGTCAGCCGTTGGAGGACCGTGTGATATCAATTTCGCGGGCAAGGTATGCCACCGAATACCCCGCGTCGTTCATGCTCGTAGCCTCGATGAATCCGTGTCCATGCGGCTACTATGGTCATCCCAAGAAACAGTGCGTTTGCACCGATTATCAGCGCATTAATTACATGAGTAGGATTTCTGGTCCGTTGCTCGACCGCATCGACCTGCAGGTGGAGGTGCAACCCGTGAACTTTGATCAGATGTCGAGCAAGCAGCCAGGCGAACCCAGCGCAGCAATCAGGGAACGAGTCATCAAAGCGCGAGCCATCCAGAGTCTGCGATTCAAGAACCACCCAGGTGTGCACTGCAATGCCCAGATGACTTCGTCATTGCTGCACCAGTACGCCGAGCCCGACTCTGCCGGCCTCGAAAAACTCCGTGATGCTATGGAACGGATGAACATGAGCGCCCGCGCCTACGACCGCATCCTCAAAGTCGCCCGCACCATCGCCGACCTCGAAGGCAGCGTCACCGTCCGCCAGTACCACATCATGGAAGCCATCGGCAACCACAATCTCTACCACGACAACTACTATAGGATATCCTATAGTAGTTGTCAATTGTTTCTCGGTTTTGGTATATCTTTCTTGTGGGTGATTTTATTGGCAATTAGATTGATTACCCAGCCAATGCCTAATAATATCAGTGCATAGGCCGCACATATTGCAATGACTATATGCCTGTTGTCCTCTGTTAAGGACTGGTTTTGATCAAATTGGCTGAAATCAACACCAGATACTATAAACATGAATGAGACCAATCCTAAAACAATAAACCCAAAGACAAACAATACACGCCACAGTGTCCCCCAAATGCCATAGCCAAACAATTGCCTGTAAGCGATGACGTAATAGATTATTAGTATTGTCCAGCCGATATAAAGATAAACTGTGTAGTCAATTAATAAAAAAGGCAACAATATAATGTATGACAATACCATATTGAGTACACACAAAAAAATCTGTATGAAAAAGCCTTGAGGCAAAGTGTGGCGGGTATTACGAGGTGCATGACGGAACATTATCCATGTGGGCAAGATACCCAAAACAGCAGTGATAAAGCTGGTCCATGCAAAATGAGTCTTATTCCAATTATCAAATCCCTCAGTGGTTTTTCCACCAAACACATCAAAATCACCGCCTAACAACATAGGCATCAGATAATAAACTAAAAGCGCAACAATCACCGCTACGAAAAACAGCATTTTCACTGGCGGGAAACTTACCTGTCGCTTGCCGCTGATGTAATCGCCAATCAGATAGCCGGGACGCAGCAGCAGATGGCAAACCGAGCGGGGCAAAGAACGAGAACCTAAGCCCCAGATGTCCATGAAACTCTGCCTGACACTGTGCCAGTCGATAAGTCCTTCGCCGGCCTTTTGTGAGCAATAAGGGCAGTAGTTGCCTTTGAAGTCATGCTCGCAGTTTTGGCAATGTTGAACTTCATCACAGGCAAACTCATAGTCAGTAGGTGAAAGTTGCCAGCGTTTGAAACGCTCATAGTATCCTTTTATTTGTCCTAGGTTCATCTTATGTTGTTCTTATAAGTTGGTGCAAAAGTAACTATTTTTTCCCATTAGACGTAATGGAGTCAGAAAAAGTGACAACAAATGACCAATAATCTTAAAACTGGCATGAAACATGTCCACCTCGATAGTGCTGACTACTTTGCCGTAAGGCAAAAAACACATGAGGGAACTTTGAAGTTCCCTCAATATAAAGATAAAGTCAAAGAAGTTTTATCGTATAACGATTTTGCGATTATTATTGATATATATGCCTGGAATCTTTGGTTTAGCGGTACCCAAGTAGTAGCCATTGATGTTGTAATAACTTGAAGCGCTTGGAATCACTGGGATGGTTGGAGGTATAATTCCTGTGACTATCGGAGCATCAGGGAGATTTACGGGCAAGACGATGAACCAAGGGCTAAGGCCACTTTCAACATAAGGTTCAACATTTCTTGACGAAATCTTGGTTGAAGTACTGACCATACGATGATTAATAGCATTGAAGGCATATTGTCCTTCGTCTGTAAGATTAGGCATTGATTCACACAAGTCATAATTCACCATAAAACCACCCTTCAAGTCAAACTTGTTGATGCC
The DNA here is from genome assembly GCA_017651515.1 of Muribaculaceae bacterium. Lineage (GTDB taxonomy): Bacteria > Bacteroidota > Bacteroidia > Bacteroidales > Muribaculaceae > Sodaliphilus. The sequence goes on from JAGCCU010000041.1 coordinate 5,369, forward strand.
ATTATCCAGGTCAGGTGCGGGCAGATAGAACTCGTTCTCATCTTCACAATCATGATAAATGGCCCAGTCGACAAAGATAAATTCTTGTGGCTTTGGACGCACAAAAGCATAGGTGAGATCATTGGAACCCTGCTGTGTGCGACTCATGAACGATGCAGCAATATAAGTATTTGGAGTATAAGTGATTTTCGTACCCTTGATGAGTGTTGCATTGTCATTCACCTCTATCACTGGATTTTTCTTGTCTAGCAGTTTTCCAACAATAGAGTTTCCAGTTATTATGTAATCTTTAAAGGCATCGCAGTTTTCCACGTTGGTAAGCGCCACCCAGTTGCTCTGGTCATATCTATTGCCGAGATGATTCATCAGTCCGGAAGTGCCCATGTAATCTATCTCACCAGAATAAACCTTGTCGGGCGTGAGCCAGTGGTTGTCGTCCTTGGCATGGAGGCCTCCGTTTTTGTCGACATAGACAGCGGTGAGGTCGTCGGCCACGGTATAGGAGCGTCCCTCGACTCCATAGTTTACTATCCACCACAGCGGGTAGCAACCGTCGTCCTCGACGAGCGGCATCCACGCCACGAATTTCTGTGAATCGACATAGTCTTGCAGCATCCCCTGAGGCACATGAATCACAGTGTGCTGGTTGGTGTTAAATTCCATACCACCATGCTCTTCTTCACCTGGTGAAGGATATACACCATCCCACCAGTCAAAGCCACTGAGCTGATTCTCATCGGTCATTAGGAAATACACATCGGTGACACTTGTACACCCCGAGAATGCGTGAGCATATATGTCGGTAACCGTCGAAGGAATTACCATTGTAGTGAGACTTGTGCAGAAAGCAAAAGCCTCCTCTTCAATTTTCTCTAATCCCTCAGGTAAGATGACAGTTTTCAGGTTCGAGCAACGGCAGAATGCATTCTCTCCAATGCTAGTGATTCCCTCATCAATTCTGAGATAGATTATGTCTTCGTTGTCCTCAAAAGCAGCATCGTCGATAGCTATCACATCGAGGTCATTGACCTCGGCATGAATGTGTAACGATTGAATGGGCGTTTCATCGTCCCACCCCGTGACAATATAGGCTCCATCGGAAGGCGACCACGTGTAGATCACGCCGTCAACAACAACAGCGTTGGCGGCATGACCCACAGAAGCGGTCAGCACAGTTATCAGTGCTATTAATAATCTTTTCATCGTTTTATTATCTGCTTGACGGCACGTGAACCGCTATAAGTGCGCGCCTCAACGAAATAGACACCATCGATCAAATGACTCAAGTCTAATGTCGCATGATTGTCGTCGAGAGTGAAACTCTCAATCAGCATGCCGCTGACTGAGTAAACATTCACCGACTTGAGCAGGTCTCCAGAGCGCACGTCAACCTTATCGGTCACTATGGTCGGCGAAATGATGATAGACGATGATGCTGTCACATCGTCGATTCCCGAAGCCTTAATATTGAATATCTGCGGTTCTTCGAGGTCGCCGTAGATCCAGTCGCTGATCCATTGGAGTTCCTTGTTGAACCATATTTCCTCTCCATTATAGACAGTTGCAAAGCGGATGGTTGTTCCAGTCTCTTCGGCGTTTCCAGCTATAGTGAGCAGATATAATCCATCTTCGGTAGCCGTAGTGACGCCTCTACATTCATCATCAACGAATGCAGCCAAGCAAAGATTGTTCATCTCGACATCATCGTTCATTATCTTGGCAACCACGTTCATATTGTCGCTGAACTGATGGTGGTCAACAGGAGTGAAAGGCAATTCTACAGGAGCACGCATCACCACAGGCGGAGCCTGGTAGGTAGCGGCGTCGATAGTTGGATAGCGGAAAGTCACTGCATTTTCATTGAGCGAATTGTAGTAGTAACCCATGCCTGGTATAATGGCAGTGAGGTCACCTTCCCACTTGTATCCGTCATAGAATGCAACTTGGTTCTTGCTCTTGACGATGTCTCCACGAGTAGGCATCAAGTCGGCAAAAGCTTCATTAAGACTCAGGTTGTAGATTGACAGCGGCCCAATCCAGTTCCATCCTGGATAAATGGTCTGAGTAGTGGAGCGAGTGTCAATCATCGTTCCGCTGATGCTATAGTTGACGTCATTCTTTACCTTCAACTTGTAGAGAGTTCCAACGGCAAGAGTGTCGAGCCCAGAGTTTGTCCACTTGGTTCCGCTGTTCATGGCAAATCCTTCCTTAGCCTTGATGGTGTTGAACACCTTGGCATGTCCGAATACACTTTCCAGGTCGGCCTTTCCTTGCTCGGGCTGAACATATAGCGAAATCCAGTTCCATCCAGTTGTGAGATTACACTGTTGCTCAATCAAGTCGCTGGGCTGCCAAACTACAGGATAATCATAATCGCCAATCAGGTCGTTGGGACGATAGGTGAGGTTTAACGTCTGGCCCTTGTGCTTGGCAGTAACATTGCCTAAAACCACGCCCTTCTCAGCATCATAGATGCGGAAGATGATGGGCTTTTCAGCTGTAATGTCTTCGAGTCCATAGATTGTCATGCTTACGAAGTAGGCATCTCTACTGGCTACTAGTTTGGGTGATGCCACGCCACAACAAGCACCATCTACAAAAGCAGCAATCTTAGTGTTGGTGTTGGTGCAAATCTTGTCGTCAAGATAAATTTGACCAATCATGTTCATCGAACTCTCATAATCATCAGGATTGAAGGTCCATAGCGGGTCATTACCGGTGATGGTTACGGCAAACATCAACGGTGCGCAAATGTCGTCATCGTTGATGGCATAAGCATAAACCATGTGTGTTCCCACGGGTGCGTCGGCACCAACAGTGAACTGAATAGCGACCGACTCATTTGTTCCCAAAACTCCTGTTGTTACCGAAGGTACAATCCAGTTGGGAAGACCTGAGATGTTGAATCGCCCACTTTCACGACCCTTGCTGCGCAAGGTGGCCCAAGCTGATGCTTCGCTCAATCGGTCTTTTTCGATTATGAGTGACTCCACATCCCATTCCAACGTGTTGTAATCAACCACAGCACTCCAAGTGATGGTCTCTGACAGGTTGTCCTGCATATCACGCACATTCTTCACTATGAAGGTGAGCAGGTTGCCCTGCATGCGCGATGGCAATGTGTTAAGGTTGATGTAAATCTCGTTTGACGAGGCTGTGAAGTCGAACTCAAGGTTCTGCTTGAGTGGCGATTTGCGTAGAGCAGGTGCCGTCGAAGCCTTCTTAATACCATCGCCAATTGCTTCGCCCATGCCAAGTTGTGCCATGCCGGGAGCATTGTTGATGAGGCTGAATCCAGTGACTATGTTGCCGTTGGCATCGAGTGAACTATGCTCCATGGGGTAGTAGGCAATAAGTCCGGTAACCTGAGCGGTGTCAACCTGGTTATAACGGTTAGCAATAATCGAAGTGCCGTCGCATGCCACATTCCAAATTCTTAGCTCGTCGATATCACCTATGAACTTATGTGCTTCCTCAATCATGTTTGTTTCATTGTTCAACTTTAGAATACTACCCACATACAGGTAGTCGCCAGCAGCTGCCGGCAGTTGCTGTTCGGCGAGGGTCTTCACCGGCTTTCCGTCGATGTAAACCACAGCGCTAACGCCACGATGCACATTCAGTGCCAAGTGATGCCAGTTACCATCGTTATAGTCAGAGTTGGTCAGTACGATGGGGAGACCATTGCTGGTGAGCGACGACAGGGTATCGTTGTAGAGATGCAGAATCATCGAGTTGTCGTAGTCGAAGCCAATCGATACTCGATCAGTAACCGAGAGCAAGGTAGCTCGAGCATTCTTGTCCTTCTCACCACGGAACCAAGTTTCTACAACATAACTATCGATATCTCTTGGTGATACACCGCCAATAGGAACTTTGATGATGTGTTCGCCATCAAGGTGAGCTGCAAGATTTTTGTTCTCCACGTTCCATGTCTCGGCTGGCAAGTGGATGTTACGTCCACGAGCATAGTCGGTAACGGTGGTTCCATAACCCTCGTTCATCTTCCAGTATCCCACAAGACCTGGCAGATAAGGTGCTACAACCTCGTCTTTCTGTGCTAGCAAGGTGCGCACTGGGCAGTTCTTGTTCCAGAGCACAAGTTCATGCATCATGCCAGTAAATTCTCTACCAAGCGTAAGACGTCCGTTAGCGTTATAGTCGGGAACTATTGCCTCGTCAAAGAGCATTTTCTCGCTGCCATCATCGGCCATAAGCATAGTCAGAGTGTTGTTGGTTCCCAATGAGCCTTTCACATAGTTAAGAGCGAGGAATACCCACTTGTCCATAGGCACCACTTCTTGCGATGTTACGGTATTGCCGTTAATGCTTGCTTCAATTTGGCCATTATCGTTGATGCTCAGTTTAAGCATATTACCCTCTGTGCCGTGCTCCAAGATGGTTCCGCTGCTCTTGCGCTTGAGCCATACTGTAGAAGCGAAGCTGGTGTTCGCTACCGGGATGTAGGCATCTGTCTCAACTGGTGTGCCGTTAAATTGCAACGACACATCGTGAGAAACCTGAGAGTCGTTAAGCGAGCCAGTGATAAAGAAGTTCTGGTCCTTAGTCAGATAGCTCTCGCGGATGTCTTCGTTGAACTTGATGCGGATGTCATCGGTAGGTGTCAAAATACCGGTGTTAGGATAAGCCTGTCCCAGCAGTTTGGGACCGCGTGTGTCGCGAATCACAGTCTGCTCAGGTGTCGTGCTCACCACTTCGTCGTTGCCAAACATCGCCATCGACTCGGCGGCCACTACATAGTTGCCATCGATGTCAGGCAGAATCAGTGTGTAGTACAGGTTGCCCTCCTCCATCATCGACTGCGTCTCGTTCAAGCCGTTAGTCAGATATTTCTCGTCGGTAATCCACTCATGAGCGGTCACCCATTGCGTGTCGCCAGCGAAACGGTATTTAAGCCTTACGCCCTTCAATCCAGTGAACTGACGGTTCACGTCCTTGATGGTCACGTGAATGTCTTCTTTGTTGTCGTGTGTCTTCTTGTTGACAATATGCTTGTCAAGTAAGAGAGTTACATCTGGAGCTGCTGCAACAAAGTGCACCGAGAACGAATCGGAATCAAATACAATCTCATCCTGGCAAGTGCTAAGTAAATCCAACTTAATGTTGTTGTAGTCGAGAACTGCCGGATTGGTCTGTTTCAACGTCAAGGTGCGTTCCATGATTTGTCCGTATGGAATCCAAATCTCATTGGTAGTGGCGAGTGGTTGGCCGTCAATCAGCACCTGAAGTCCATCAGGGTTGGTCGATGGATCAACTGTCAGCCACACCACGTTATATGTGTCGTGAGTCTCACTCTCGTTGGTAAGATTAATCTTGAGTTGTGCTGTTTGACCTGCAGGAACATCAACGATATTCTTCTCTGGTATGACAATCTTGGGATTGTCAAGTTTCATCGTAGCATAGTCTAGCAAGGTCCCTGGATTATAATATTTGGTATGACGCTCGGGTTCGTAGGGACAGCGAGTCTGGCCTGCACGAGTGCGGAAAAGCGGGCTCCACCCACGCGGAGACTCAAAAATATCAACCGTATGGGCAGTACCTCTCGACGCATCAACAAACGAATAGGAGAAAGTTGTCTTGTACTGGTGTTCATTAACATCCCCCTCCGTGTAGTGATATCCTCCCGAAAGATCGTTTTTGATTACCACTCCATGACCATTGTTGGTTATACCGACCTTCGCTCCCCAAGCAAGGTTGAAAGTGAAAGAGAATGTATGATTGTCTTTCGTGATTTTGTTGGTTGTCACGGAATTTGTAACCGTGGTACCGTAAGCGAACGATTCGTTTCCTTTCTTGTATTTCGGGTCATTGAAGGCTTTAATCTTGTCCTCCTCATTGTCGGCCATGCGATTTTGCCACAAGCGCACATTCTCATTCTGCCACTTCACACTGTCACAGCCACTATAATCTTCGGGATAACGGAACCAATAACTTGGGCCGTCATATCCCTCTTTGGCTTCACTGCCCCACACTTCTGTATCATCATTCGACGAGCCGAATCGCTCATCATCCTTGCTTAGCAGTGTGTAATAGGTTGGCACGGCTGGATGTTCCTCAATCTCACTCATACTTGCGACATGAGTCAACGCGCTGTTACGCGTCTTCTTGATATTGGGAATTAGTGTATTCTCAATATAGCGTTGTGGATATTCGAAATGTGTGCCAAAACTCTCTCCCACAGTGACACACTGGTCAGTACCTAATGCCCAAGTACCGTCATCTTGTTTGAATAGTCCCACTTGATCAGCAGCACCTATTATATAATTAGTGGAATAACCCATAAACACATCTCCATCACATCCCACAAACTTGTCGCGGTTGGATGTACTCACAGAATGTGAGTTAATGTACGTGGTATAAGATGTGTTGTCCCAATCATGTTTGAGCTCATACTTGAATGTTCCTGTCTGTTCATTTATGAACTCCAAGTCGTTCTCGGCGGCAACAGGTAGCATACCTAGTATTGTTGTAATTTTACAACCACCCAGGTAAGTCACATTCAGTTCATCGGCATTATGTGCGCCATTGAGTCGATAATGATACTTGGTCGTGACAGTATCAACAGCCCACGTCATGGTCGATTGACTGCCCGGAGGATCTCGCAACACCATGTCAATCTTGTCGGGACCAGCAGTAATGAAGTTGTTGCCGGTAGGTATAACTCCAAGTATTATGCCTTCAAAACTATTGGGCTGCCAGTTGTAGGTCCGTCCATTGACAACAGTGCTCATGTTCATCGTGCGAGTGTGAGGAGCATAAAGGTTAGGATAACCCGCTTTCCACTTGTAGATAGCCTCTCCTATACTGTCGAGACGCATTTGGTTGGCTTCCAAGGGAACAAGATCTCCACGGTTTACATTGATTGTGTCGTTGTGAATATCCTCAATCACCACCGATGCATCACCGCTCAGTTCGTTGTTGATGCTGATGATGCTGTCGCTGAGGGCGGCCTTGTACAGCACGCCCGTTGGTCCTGTGTCATAATTGGTATAAGGTTCATAAACCTTGATTTTGAAATCATATTCCCGTCGTTGCTTAAATACTGGATAGTTGTAATTATAAGTGACATTACCGGTATTCTCGTTGACCGAATACAGTGGTACGGCAATGTCTTCATCTTTACCTAGCATCAAAGTGTCGGTGCCGAAAGCTCCTGCCGGAGCTCCAGTCTGCGTCACGTCAAACACAGGATTGCTGCGGTACGTAAGTCGCATAGTCTTGTTGGGGCGGTAGAGTGCTGCATAAGTCTTGTGGTCATCGTTCCACAGCGTGTCGGGACGAACACTATCGAGAGGGTTGATGAGATTAATAGCTGGCACCGCTGCAAATGGCTGACTCTCGTTCAGCGGTGTGTTTGTCTTGAATGTAATGCCCTTGACATTATATCGCAACGGAGGCAGCATTGCGCTGAATTCACCAGTGACACTATCGGTGACGATATAGACATTCTTCACTTCGTCGGCATCGCCAAAACCTCGCCAGGCTGTACTGTTGATAACATCAGTTGCCGATGCAATATCTACCTTATTGGGGTTGTCCTCCCACGAGACGGTGGTTCCGTTTTCTTGTTTCACCACATTAATGCGTCGCTGCGGATGGTCGAGCATTCCCAATGTAATGGTAGCCTGTCCTATGGTGTTACGACTCACACCATATCCCAGAGGTTTCTCTCCCTCGGCCTGACCACCTGTGATGCGACCACTGAAGTTTACCAGCGTGTTGTCAAAGAAATCAATGTGAGCGGGTTCTACAAAGTTGTAGGTCTCTCCTACGGTTGCAGGATATCGTCCTCCGAGCTCAAATGTGTGGCCATTGCGGCGCGCCTCGATATAGTGCTCTCCAATAGGAACAGAAATCAGATACTCTCCATTGGCATCGCTCATAATTAGTTCGCCATTCTTGCTGCATGGCGTTCCATCTATATAGAAATTAACACTATCAACGGGAACATCGGTTCCTGAATAGCGAATTGTTCCACTCACGTTGAATGAAGACACATCGGTAAAGTCATAACCATTGAGCGACAGAGAGTTTGCACTGATAAAACCGGTGCGACTGGTGGGATTGAACGAGTGAACGCCCTTGGTAGGTGCCACGGTGTAGCCAGTGCCACTGCCGGTGAATGGAATGCCACGAATGATGTATTCACCATTAGTGTTGGTGATGCCATATAACGAAAGTTTTTCCTCACTGGGTACTATCTCCGATGGACGATTGCTATTACCTAAAATTGGGTGGTTTCCGTTAGGAACGCCATCGGTATAGGAGTAATCGAAAGCATATTCCTCCAAGCCTTCGTCAAATGTCCAATATACTTTTAAGCCGTTTTCGCGACCACTCAACAGACGGTCGTAGTTGGTAACGATTTCATTGTCGGGCAATGCACGATTCCATATTCTAAACTCATCAATATTACCCTTGAGTGTGTTGTTTCCACGGTAAGTGGAGCATACCTTCACTTTTACAACACCGTTCTCATCAGCAGGAATTTCACTGTAGTCGAAATCGAGATAAGGGGCAAATTGGTTTACATCAAAGATGTAAGGATTCTCTACATCTCCATTGATGATGAATGCTATTGTGCCATCGGCATTGTTGCGGATGGTGATGTGACTATATTTGTTATATTTAATTACTCCATAAGCATTGGTGACAGGATTTTTGAACCACTTTTCGGTACCGCTGAATTGTAACATCAAAGCAAATCCATCGTGATCACCTCCATAGCGGTTGTGATCATAATTGAACAGACCGAAATTATATCCTCTAACAAGTCCATCATCATCAACAGAATTGGCGTCGTAATTGTCTATTTTAAAGAGTCCGACCCCTTGTTGGTCTTTTTCGGGATTAAGCCACATTTGTACTGTGAATGGTCGATCAAGGCGAAGCATACTGTTTGCAGTCTGGGCATTGGTATGCCATTCCATACCACCACCTGTCTCAAGCATATTGCGACTGTAGAATTGTGGACGCGAATTCTCGTCACCATTGCGTATCAAATTCAGTCTCACATTATCTACCGCCGTACCCGTGTCAAACTGTACTCTTCCAGCAATCACACCCGCAGCTTGGCTGAAGCCGTTCTCAACAATTGCATTGCTGATAACTCGACCTGTGCCGTCACAGTCGGGGGTGTAGGCTGCCACCCTATATTCATAGAATCTTCCTGGCTCAGCCGTCTGGTCTATATATGTGTAATTAGTAGTAGTACCTGAAGTGGATCCAATTGTGAGCCAGTCGCTGGCACCGATGAAACGTCGGTGAACCTCATAATATGTTGGACTGGTACCCACTTGCTTAGCAGTCCAGTTCACATGAACGCTCCCCTGGTAGTTGCCCTTACTGATAGTGACACCGATAACTATACTGCCATCAAGTAGGCTTGACTGCAATGTATCGCTGATGAAATGCAGTTTGCCGCCGATCATGTCGGCGGTCACAAAATATCGATACACCTCACATGACGAGGCTGGCTTATCATCGGTAAACGATGCATTGCCCGCATTACGTGGCACCGTGACTTGTCCATAATGTGTTCTTACGGTTCCATCTGGATCTATTCTGTTCACAAAGAAATTGACATCAGTCTCACTCTGTGGTACATTCCCAAAATTCCAGTCAATCTTTATGTTATCAGTGATATTGACATCTTGCGACAAGTGCAGAGGAATCACAGGAATAGTATTGGTCAAAACAGTTGCTGCATTGACACCCGTTTCAGAATTGGGGTTATCGGGAATCTCAACATTGCCCCAGCTATTTTTGAGCTGTAAAATCTCGTAACGATATCTCTTGTTGTATTCCAGACCATATTCGGCATTGTCGGTGAAATAGTTCTTGGAAGTTGTACTTAGTTTCTGGCGATTGCCTGTATAGGACCCATATTCGTTCATTGTGGTGCGATAAATCTGGAAGTCCCCGTCAGCCGCTATGTCGTCATCAACATCCCATTGCAATCGCATCTCTCCAGTCACCTGATTGAACGACGCGCTCAAATTGGGAGACGTGTTGTTAAAAGCTTTGCATGGAATGATTGACCTTTCATTCTCATTGAAGTTTAACGAAACATCCCGGTTGTTGTATTTGTAAGTAATGGTGGTATTTCTTATTACCTCAACATTGAAGTCTTTGTTAATAGGAACATCGAGCTCAAGCGAGCCTGAGCCTCGGTTGACGGCAGTGAATAAACCGCTACTGTATTTCTTACCCTCAACCATTACCATGGCATCGTATTTGCTTGTATATGTAAAGTTGCTTACATTATTACCTAAAGAGCTTGGCAGCCAACTGTTCTCGGCAGTCACTTTTATCTTGTTGGGAGAGTTCCACTCAACATTTGCATCCCGACATTTCTCAAATTCCATTGATACGCCACGCAAATAACGTGCATGGATGGTGAAATCGTAGTCACTGTGCCAAAAGTTGTCTTGATGGTAGTAAGTGTCATTCTCAATCTGAATGGCAGTCACATTCTCAATTCCCGCCTGGTTGGGGGTGTAACGGAACGACAGCCATGTGCCGTCCATATTGCCTTCGCCAATCACACCATAAGTGTAGTCAGTCTGAGTGAAATTGCCGCCTTTAGGCCACTCTCCGATTTTGTGAAGTGCGCCTCCGCGGGTCATCACATAGAATTCCTGTTTACTTCCATTTCTCTCAAAGTCCTTGGCTTGAGGGTAATGGTATCTAAACTTTATTTTGATGGTTGGATACTCAGCGGAGACTGCTCCGTTATGCTCACTCTCAAATCCACGGAAATTGTTCATCTCCGCGTCTTCGCCCTTACCAGTACACCAACTGTAGCTCTTGCCGTCGCTCACAGAGGCGACATAGACATTGCACCAATAGGTGCCACCACCTTCGTCGAAATAGTTACCCGAAAGGGCATGAGCGATAGATGGCATTAACAACAATGTTGTTAATGTGAAGATATAAAAAAGCCTTTTCATATAAGTTATTTGCTTTAAGTATAATATAAATGATGATATTTTTCAGTTGTCAATTTAGCATAAATAGCACTAAATCAATACCATATAAGCTAATTTCCTATAGTTGTCAATAATGCAATTTACAAAGAATGGCACAAAGGTAGTGTTTTTCATAATTATCAACGAATTTTTTGCTGTTATTTAATGTAAATAGATAACGAATAGGTTTTTATGGCACTTGTTTTCTGTCCAATGGATGATATATTAATTGATATCAATATGTGATTAATTCACTTTTTTACTATCTATTGCGAAAATATACAACTATTTTAATTAATAGTTGAATTTATTTGACCTCAATCTGCTTATAGCCAAATGACTATATACTAATAATTGCCCATGCAATCACTGGCCTATATGGCAGCGACAGTATAGGCAAAAATAGATATAGATATGAGGTCGTTATTTGTATAGATAGCGTTTAATGCTCAGTTTCGGGGTTTTTTCGAATGGGGTGTCCAGTAATTCCACTTTTACTATTTTGCTGTAAGCTGGGAGGTTTTTGTTGGCTGCTTCACGAATCATTCCGGGAATGTCTGCCCGCATTTCAGCATCCATGTCTTCTGGTAGATCGGCATATACAAGCGCAACAATTTTTCCTCCACGGTCCACCACTAGACATTCAGTTACATACTGGCAGTTAGAAAGTATAGCTTCTACTTCTTCAGGGTAGATATTCTGGCCCGATGAGCTAAGAATCATCGACTTGATGCGACCGCGAATGAAAATGTTGCCTTCTTTGTCCATCACGCCCAGGTCGCCAGTACGGAACCACCCGTCTTGTGTGAAAGCAGCAGCCGTGGCTTCAGGATTCTTGTAATATCCTAATGTGAGGTTTCGTCCACGGGCCTGGATTTCGCCTGGAGTGTTTTCGGGATCTTCTGAGTCAATCCGAATATCGTGTACAGGCTTTCCGCAAGAGCCAGGCACAAAATCCGTCCACCACTCCCAGCCCAGAAGTGGGCATGCTTCGGTCATTCCGTAACCTACCGTGTAGGGGAGTTGCATTTTTTTGAAGCATTGTTCTGCTTCAGGATTGAGTGCGGCTCCACCCATAATGAAACATCTCACCTCGCCGCCGAAGACTTTTATAATAGTTTTACGTACAGTCTTGTATACTATTTTATTCATGCCAGGTATGGCAACAAGTATTTTTCGTTTCTCCAGTGCGGGTTTGATGGAATTAGCATAGATTTTCTCCATCACCAGTGGAACGGTGACCACCATATACGGCTTAATGTCCTTCATAGCCTTGAGAAGCGTCGTAGGCGAAGGTGTCTTGCCAAGGAAATAAACGGTTACACCATCTACATTGGGGTGTATAAACTCAATTGCTAGCCCGTACATGTGGGCAAGTGGCAACATTGAGACAATGGTTTCACCAGGATGGTTTGGGAAATGAGAGTTGGCAAAATCATCGGTATCCGACATGGCACCATAGGTGAGCATCACACCCTTGGGATTGCCCGTTGTTCCTGACGTATAATTGATGATGGCCAAATCATCTAAATTGTCATCAGGATAGCACACTTTATCAGGCGACATTCCATCGGGATAACGCTCGGCAAAAGCTTCTTTACGATTATTCCAAGCATCAGCCACGTCTTTGTCTTGATGCCAGAGCAAATTACCTTTCTTGACGTTTATGGCAGCCTTGAGATTTGGCATGTCATCTGGATTCAGTTTTGCCCAAATGTCATCGTCGGTAAAAAGCAGAACACTGTCGGAATGGTTGGTGAGGCCAGAGACATTGGTAGGATGGAAATCTGCCAAGAGCGGTACAATCACGCATTCATTGACATTGACTCCCCAGAAAGTCATTGCCCACCGAGCGGAATTACGGGCACAGATAGCAATTTTATCGCCCTTTTTTATTCCAGTTTCGGAAAAGAACATTTTGAACTGCTCTACGTTTTTAGCCACATCGGCATATGTAAAGGCATCTCCGTCATAGTCACAGAGTGCTTTTTCGTTCCAACGTTCACGAACTGTTTTCTCCAGCTTCTTCAGATAGTGTTCCATAAATATAATTCAATATAATTAATTCATTTACTGATAATTTCAATTGACAGCCACAAAGATACAAAAAGTTTGTCTATTATAGATTAATACTGACCATTCTTTTGTGTTTTTCAATAATATACCAATAAAATGGCATAAAAAGTGGGGCGGTCCTAATACAGAAAAAGTTCTATACTAAAAAATAAAAACACAATTGCAGTAGAGAAATTAATATGAATTTTACGATTATAATCGAAAAATTACCATTAGCTATTACCTATTGTCTTACTATAAAATCCAAGTAATTGTCAGGATTTACCACTTGAAATGTTGCATCAGGATAAGCAGTCGTAAAAGCCTTTGGTGCTTTCGGTTCTTTTTTACCCCATTTGAATTCAAAGGAATGAATTACACCATCTTTTTCCTCAATAAAATCAATCTCCTGCTGATCGTAAGTCCTCCAGAAATAAAAGTTCTTGTAACTAAGACTGTTATAGTTTTTCTTAAAAGCTTCTGCGATAAGATAGTTTTCCCATAGTTCACCCATGTCACTCCTAGTATCTACATGCTGAAAATTGCCTATTATTGCATTTCTTATCCCATTGTCAAGAAAATACCATTTACCAGCCTTTGAAATTTCCTTTCGCAGATTACGAGCGAACGCTCCAACCTTATAAATAATAAACACCTTGCTGAGCAAATCGAGATACTTCTCAACTGTATCCCTGCTCATAGCCAATTGCCTACCCAATTCATCATACGATACTTCACTGCCTACTTGATATGCAACCAGCTGAAGAAGACGCTGCATTTTTGCGGCATTTCTCAAACCGTCAATCATCAAGATATCCTTAAGCAGATAGGAATAAACTAAATCTCGGAGATACTCTTCTCGCATCTCATTATTATCCATTATAACCACTTCTGGATATGAACCATAAATAAGCCGAGTTGCAAGGTTTTGCTGTGTCTCAAATGGAGACTCAATCTGTGTTATTTCCTGCTGTGAAAAAGGGGTGAGGTGCATTTGCGAAGCTCGACCAACAAGCGGTTCTCCAGCTTTTTTAAGTAAATCGAATGATGATGAACCTGTCGCAAATACACTTATTCCATCTATTTCATCCACAATAAGCTTAATAACTTTTCCTATTTCGGGTACTTGTTGAGCCTCATCTATAACCAGTAAGTCGTAACCAGAGAATATATTACGATAATTGACTATACTGCGGTTCATTAATACCGACTGGGAATCAATATCCTCACCATTTAGATAGATGCACTTTCCTTTATAATTGTTCATGATGTGTTTTGCAAGCATCGTCTTGCCCACGCGTCTTGCACCAAACAGAAGAACAGCTTTACCAGGGTTCAGGCGCAATTCTATTTCCTTCTGTAATGTCCTTTTAATCTCATTCATAACAAAATTTTTTTGCAAAGATAGTAAAAATACGATTACAATCGTAAAATTTACATTAATTTTTAGATTATAATCGTAAAATTACCATTTACTATTACCTATTGTCTTGCTATAAAGCCCAAGTAATTGTCAGCTTAAACGAACGGTTGTGGAATTGTTGAAAAGAATCAGGGCGGCTCAACCGAGCCGCCCTGACTATTGCATTCTATAGCATGCTATAGAAACATTACAGAGTTATTACTCTTGTGTGCTGTCCCACCATACGGGGATAGTCCACACGTCGAGCTGCTTGTTCCAAGCCACTTCGTTGCCATCAGAATCTTTCATCACAGCACCAGGAACCTGGTTGCCGATTTGCTGAAGTTCCTTGGCATTGTAGTTAAGCTCATGCGAGCACTGCTGCCAACGACGGAAAGTCTTGCCTGCGGGAATTGCGCTCATGGCCGATGCAACGTATTGCTGACGAGCCGGGCGTACCCAGTTGAAGAAAATAGCTGGGTCATAGTCATAACGACGCATGTCATTGAAGGTCTCCATTGAGTGGTGCATGGCGATGCGCTTCTGAGTCATGATGTGACCGAGAGTGATGTCGCCGGCAGTACCAATACCGTTGTTGAGGAAGTTGTTCATCTCATCGGCAGTAATTGGGCGGAATGAAGGACATTCTTTAACCTTACCTGGTTCGTTGTTGTACCAGAAGTTCAGGAACTCATTCATCTGCTCCATGCTGGCACGAATACCATTCTTGTAAGCTTCATATGCACCAGCCTTGTTGCCCTGGTTGAAGAGCACCTCGGCACGAATGAAGCAAACTTCAGCATATGTACCAATGTATGTAGGTGAATTTACACGAGTATAGAATGAACCTGATTCAGCCGAAGCAGTGCTCTGGTTCTTGCGGTGATAGAGGATAGAGGCATTAGCAAAGTATCCCTTGCAATCGCTGGTTTCCTCAACGTAGATAGTGTCACCCCAACGGTCTTGGTTGTCGCTGTCAATCCAGAAGCCGTCACGACTGTTGCGACGCTGCTCTTCTATTTCATTACCATTACTATCTTTCTTCTTGTCAATTACAACACCCCAGCTGGCACGCATAGGACCACTCTGAGACTGGATGTTAGAAGCCATGTCAACACCCTTTGTACGACGCCAATTGCCATCCCACTTCAGGTCGGCAGGACTGTCGGCACTCTTAACACTTTCAGCCCAAGGGAGGATTCTGTCGGCACGTGGGTCTTCCACACCATAGCCGCCAAAGTTAGTTAGGTTGTCCTCAAGCATCTTGGTTGCCATGTAACCGGCATTCATACCGCTCACAGAGAACAGGGGCGAATAGTCAACGGGTTCATCCCATCCAAGAGCATCGTGAGTAGTACCATTGTCGTCGGTGTGACGGATAATGGTATTGTCGGCATTGCTCTTCATAGCCTTGTCAAGGCAAGCGAGGATTTCGGTAGCATCATACTTGCCATCCTTGTAACTGCCAACCTGCTTCTTGTTCAGGTGGTTCAACCAGCGAGCCTTTAACAGGTAACCAAGCTTAATCCACTTTTCAACATCACCATTGTTCCAGAAGTCACCCTCAGTAAGTTGAGGCTTAGAAGAATCAAGGGTCTTTGCACCTTCAAGTAGTGTGATACCTTCTTCCACGTCGGCAATAGCTTGCATGAAGATTTCACGACCGGTATTGTAAGCGGGTAAGGCACTTTCTTCCTGAACAGCATAGTAAGGCATTTCACCATATAGGTCAGTCATCAGCATCATACCGTAGGCACGGATAATCTGTGCCACACCGGCATACTGGCCGTTGTTATCGGCAAGTGCTTTCTGATACATGTCGGGCACGTTACAGTATGCACCTACGAACCACCACTGATATGGGCTTGTTGAAATGCTGGAGGTAGGATACCAAATCGACATGTTGTAATAGGTACCGCCATTAGTAGTAGAACGAGTCCAGTCACCCATTGCCATGCTGTTACGCCAAGCAGCAAACTGAGTAGCGCTGTTGGTGTAGAATTCAATGTGGGCGAGTCGCAACTGATAAGGAGTTGACTCAGCCGATGGAGAATTGGGGTCGGTGTTGATGTCGAGCCAATCGTTGCATGAGGTCAACGACATCGCTGCCACACCCAGTCCACACAATATTAATGATTTTAATAATTTCATATTGTTAGTATTTAATTTGGTTCAACGATTATTACACATTAGAACGTAAGGTTAACACCGAAAGCAAATTGACGGGTTGCAGGAACGCCGCAATAGTCAAAGCCCACCGAGGTTGAACCACCACGACCAGCACCAGCAGCAGCCACTTCAGGATCACCGTCATAGTTGGTGAAGAGCAGCAGATTGCTTGCACTTGCAGTGAGGATTGCACGCTTGATGACCTTAGTCTTAGCCAGAACACTCTTAGGAATGTCATAGCTCAGAGAGATTGTACGTAGACGGAGACTGTTCACCTTGGTGATCCAGTTGGATACCTCATAGTTGTAAGCACCGGTATAGTAGTTTTGGATAATGCTCATACCACTCTGTTCCTTGCCATCGAACACTGCAGTCTTAGAGGGGCTCCAAGTGTTTGAAACTTCTTCATAAACAGCATTGCCGTCAGCATCAGTACCTGTTTGACGAACACCAGTGATGGTGAGGTCTTCGTTGCGGATTTGTCCAGAGAATTCGCTTACACCACTCATGGTCATCTGGTACTTGGTACCATTGAATACGTCACCACCTACACGGAACTCCCAAAGCATATTCAAGCTCCAGTTCTTGTAAGTGAAGGTATTGTTCCAACCACCAGTGAACTTAGCCTCACGGTTACCAACCTGGAATGTACCACCGTTGGTATCCTCAGCCAATGGGAAACCGTTCTTGTCAAGAATAAGCTGTCCATCGTACTTGCTATCAGGATTCTGAACTCGTTTCCACTTGGTACCGGTGATTGCCATGAAGTTGCCACCCGAAACGGTAGCAGCCTTAGCACCTGCATACTGTACGTCGGTAATATACATGAATTCCATACCTTCGGGCAGGTTCTTCATAGTACCGCGGTTGCCAGCAGCATTGATGTTGGTTTCCCAAGTGAAGTCTTCAGTCTGGATGGGAGTGCCACCGAGGCTGATTTCAAGACCCTTGTTGTAAACGTTACCAGCGTTGATTGAGCAGAAGATGTAACCAGTAGATTGTGGTCCACGTGGCGACAAGATCTGGTTGTAAGAGTTGTTAGTATAGTAAGCGATGTCGAATTTCAAGCGATTCTGAAGGAAACGCAATTCGAGACCGATTTCGGTCGAGCGGGTCTTCTCAGGCTTGATATATGGGTTACCACGAGTCCAAGTGTTACCCAAACCAACCTTGCCCAACAGATAAGTACCTACAGGCCAGAGATAAGTGTTGGTCTCATAAGGACCGGTATCCTTACCTACCTCAGCCCAGCTGGCACGGATCTTACCGAAGCTCAGCCAGTCGGGACGGCTGTCACCCATCAGCTCGGTGAATGCGATAGCACCACTCACGCTGGGATAGAAGTAACTGCGGTTCTCCTTTGGCAGGGTAGAAGTCCAGTCGTTACGACCGGTAACAGTCAGGAAGATAGCGTTACGCCAGTCGATGCGGAACTCACCGAAGAGAGCAACGAGGCGCTTGCGGCTCATTGAGTGCTGGAACTTCTTGTTGTTGTCACTTGCATTGTCGAATGAGAAGAAGTCGGGCACTGCAAAGTTCCAAGCCATCTGATAGTTACGGGTGGTCTTGGTGTAGTCAGTGCTTGTACCGAGCATCAAGTTAACATCGAAGTCACCAAACTGCTTGTTCCAGTTACTCATCAAGTTGGTTGTCAGGTAGCGATAACGCATTGTGTTGTCACTCAACATACCTTTCTGCCACTCAGTCCTGATTACACCGTTAGGAGCAACCATGTTAATGTTCTCCTGAGTATAGCTGTCAACACCCATGCGGTAGTTGATCCACCACCAGTCGAAGAGATCGGCCTTCACACTGAAGTTGCCAGTAAAACGCTCAGTGTTATCGGTCATGCGGTTTTTGTTTACAATCCAATATGGGTTGTCACGCTCTGACCATGGATCCAGACGGTCACCGAACATGCGGTAACGGCTGCCATCATCATTGAGATAGTGCGACATGTCGTCGGTAGGTGACCAGTTGTAAACTGCATACAAAGCACCTGTACCGCTCGAATTGTAGAGACCTGCACCAGTCAGGGTACGCACTGTGCGGGCATCGCTGTAAGCAGCGTTGGCACCTACAGTGAAGATTTTATACTTCTGCTCACCATTGAAGCGGAAAGTGGTCTTCTTGTAACCTGTGGTTGGAACGATACCATCCTGATCGTAGTAAGAACCGCTGAAGTAGAAATTACCAGACTTGTTACCACCGCTAATGCTCAGGTTGGTGTCCCAAATGCCACCAGTCTCGAAGAAGTTACCGATGTTGTCATAACGAGGAACTGAAGGATCTGATTTTCCCCAAGTATTGTAGGAGAAGTCATCAAAGTTGGTATTTACGTATTTACCATCATCATCGTAAATGTCCTCCATATAACCGCGCACGAATTGCTTTTGCACCTTTGGCAGGCTGGTTGCACGCGAGGTGATGTACTTAGCATTGAGGTTGATTTCTACAGTACCTTCTTTACCTTTCTTGGTGGTGATGAGCACGACACCGTTAGCTGCACGCGAACCATAGAGAGCCGAAGCGGCAGGACCCTTCAAGATACTCATGTTCTCAATATCCTCAGGGTTGATGTCCATCACACGGTTAGAGGTGGTTGTCTGGTTAGTACCAGTACCATCGAAACCAGTGTTACCAATGATTGAAGAAGAGTTGTCATAGATCACACCATCAACAACGAACAGAGGCTGGTTGTCACGGTTTTCAGAACCAGATGTACCACCACGCAGGATAATCTGAGCACCTGCACCAGCAGCACCAGATGACTGAGTGATGTTAACACCGGCAATCTTACCTGACAGTGAGTTGATTGCATTAGCACTCTTGTTGCGCATCAGCTCTTCGGCCTTCAGGTCATCTACGGCATAACCGAGCGACTTGCGGTCTTTCTTGATACCAAGAGCGGTCACAACCACTTCATCAAGAGTGTTGCCAGCTTCGCTCATGGTAACATCCATGGTGTTGCCGGTAACTCTTACCTCCATCGGTTTGGAACCGATGTAGGAAATCATCAGCGTGCTACCTGGAGTAGCAGCAATGCTGTAACGTCCGTCGATGTCGGTCGCTGTACCGCGGTTGGTACCTTTCACCATCACGGTTGCGCCAATCAATGGGTCGCCATTGGCGTCACGAACAACGCCAGTCACTTTGTTGCTCTGCGCCTGAGCAGTAAAGCCCGTCATGGAATCACTCGAAGTCATTCCAGCAGGAACTCCACAAGCTAAAGCAAGCGCGACCAACAATACACATTGTTTTTTCATACGCACTTTTGTTTTTGTGAATTAAATAGGTTTATTAAACTTACTTGTTTCTCATTGTTTTTAATAGTGAAATCAGTGGCAAATAGACTTCACCGCTAATTTACAAATGCAAATTTCAACATTTTTTTTGAATCGTGCAAATATTTTCAGCATTTTTTTTGCACAAACTCAATTTTATTGTCAAATAGTTGTTCGTTTGTTGCAAAATTAGATGTTTTTCTTGATACAATAAAATAATAATAACTTAATTTTATAATATTGTGATTAAGTAAGTTTATGTATGAGGGTCAGGCCATCGCGCAGAGGGAGAATGACTTTCTCAACACGAGGGTCAGATGCCACAAGGTCGTTAAAAGCCAGAATGCCTTGTGTCTGTGCATCATGGTGTTCAATTCCGTCGGCCACCTTGCCATCCCACAGGGTATTGTCGGCAATGATGAAGCCGCCCTGTCGCAGGTACGGCATCACCAGATGGTAATAGGCCACATAGTCGCGTTTGTTGGCATCAATGTAAATCAGGTCAAATGTCTCACCTAATGTGGGAACGATGTCGGCTGCATCGCCGATGTGCAGCGTAACACGATGTCCAAAAAGTGACTGTGCCAGATGTTCGCGGATGAAATCTTCCAGTTCGTCTTCAATCTCGATGGTGTGGACGTGGCAGGAGTCGTCAGTGAGCCCTTCAGCAAGGCACAAAGCACTGTATGCGCTGTATGTACCAAGTTCAAGCACCATTTTTGGATTTATCATCCGAACAAGCATTTTGAGCAGGCGTCCTTGAAGATGTCCCGAACACATGCGCGAATATAGCAACTGAAGATGTGTGTCACGGTCGAGACGATATAGATTCTCCGGCTCGGCATCTATGTGATTGAGGATATAGTCTTCTAAATCCATTGAGGTTAAAAGCACTTTAACTTTCGTGATATGCAATCAAATGATCCACAGCCATACGGTAACCGTCAAGGCCGTGTCCTACAATTGACTTGACGCAAGCATCGGCAATCATTGACACTCGACGGAAGGGCTCGCGACTGTAAATGTCGGTAATGTGCACCTCGACTACCGGCGCGGTGATTGCACGTAAGGCATCCGCAATGGCAATCGACGTATGGGAGTAGCCGCCTGCATTGAGCACTATTCCATCGAAATCAAAGCCCACACGCTGTAACTCATCAATGATGGATCCTTCATGATTACTCTGAAAGAGAGAGAACTGCACTTGAGGGTACTGTGCGGTCAAGTCGTGCAGATAATCATCCATGGTGACATTGCCATATAGGTGAGGCTCACGCCGTCCTACCAGATTAAGATTGGGACCGTTGATGATTGCTATCTTCATGATTACTTGCGAGATAGGGTGACTAGCGGCACAAGCATCTCCTCCATTGAGATGCCGCCATGCTGGAATGTGTCGTTATAGTATTGTACGTAGTAGTTATAGTTGTTGGGGTAAGCCATGAAGTCGCGGTTCAAAGCAAATATGTAGGTCGAAGACACATTTGGAGCAGGCAGACCGAAACGTTGCGGTTGCTTGATGTCATACACCTGTTTCGCGTTGTAGCTCAGATTCTTGCCAACCTTGTAGCGTAGGTTGGTGTTGGTGGCGCGGTCACCAATCACCTTAACGGCATTATCCACGCGCGTAGTGCCATGGTCGGTGGTGAGAATCACCTTGAAACCATACTCAGCCATCAACTTGAAGGCATCGAGTGCGTATGAGTTTTTGAACCACGACTCGGTGAGCGAGCGGTATGCCTCGTCGGTGTTTGCCAGTTCACGAATCATCTTGCTCTCAGTACGCGCATGCGACATCATGTCCACGAAATTGAACACAAGCACATTGAGGTCATAGCTTTTCAAATCGGCAAATTGCTGTACGAGTCGCTCACCAGTGGCAGCATCGTTCACCTTGTGATAGGAAAAACTATAGTTTCGGCGATATCGCTCAAGCAGCGTCTTGATGAGCGGTGCCTCATTGACGTTCTTGCCTTCCTCCTCGTCTTCATCGACCCACAGTTCAGGGAACATTCTCTCGATTTCGATAGGCATCAGACCGGAGAAAATGGCGTTGCGGGCATATTGCGTAGTAGTGGGAAGGATTGAAGTATAGAGTTCGTCTTTCTCGATATTGAAATAATCACTCAGCAGCGGACTGACGGTCTTCCACTGGTCGAGGCGGAAGTTGTCGATGAGCACAAAGCAAACCTTCTCTCCGTTGTCGAGCAGTGGTAGAACCTGTGTCTTGAAAATCTCGTTGCTGCGCAGTGGATGGTCTTCTGTGGTCACCCATCGTTCGTAGTTGCGGCGCACCATCTTGCAGAATGCTGCATTGGCCTCGCTTTTCTGCATCTTGAGCATGTCGGTCATGCCCGTATCGGTGCTCGACAGAGTGAGCTCCCATCTCACCAGCGTGTTGTAGAGCTGGTACCAGTCATCAATGGTACGAGCCTGCCCTATCTGGTCGCTGATAGACATGAATTCCTGACGGTAATCGCCTTCCACCTTGTCTTGTACCAACGCATCGCTGTGCAGATTCTTCTTTATCGACAACAGAATCTGCATGGGATTTACAGGCTTAATCAGGTAATCGGCTATCTTGCTGCCTATGGCCTGGTTCATGATATTTTCCTCTTCGCTCTTGGTAATCATGATAACAGGCACGTTAGGTTGCAATATCTTTATTTGCTGCAGAGCTTCGAGGCCGCTGATACCCGGCATGTTCTCGTCAAGGATCACCAGGTCGAAATTCTGCTGCTGCATGACATCGAGCGCATCGCGGCCGTTGGTCACGGTCACCACTTCGTAACCCTTACCGTGAAGGAACATTATATGAGGCTTCAACAGGTCAATTTCATCATCGGCCCAAAGTATGAGTTTCTTGTTCATATTGTCAAATCGGCATTAGGTGTCCACCTTTTTATTTTTATAACGCAAAGATGGGCAAAATATTTTTGTTTTGATTTGAATGTTAATGGATTTAACAATTAGAGCGAAAAAATCAGCAAAAAATGAAAAATAGGCTGAAAATCGTTGAATATTAGCCAGAATGTTTATAACTTTGCGCCGATTTTAACGCAAAAGTCAGCAAAAAGTGGCTTCATTCAAGTGGAATTTAAAGGCATTACCTTTTGGTAATCAGTCGGTTATATATCACTTGGACGGCAGTTTTTTTCGGGAAAATGAGCCGACCCGTATCTTTGCAGCCAACGTTGATGTGGATTTTTCCATATCGCGCAAATCGGAGCAGGATTATGAGTTGGCAATGGATTGTCACGGTACACTGAACATTGAGTGTGACCGATGCCTCGAAGAAATGGTCCATGTCGTGGACGTCCGCTATGAACTGAGCGTTAGACAAGAGGGCAGTGACTATGACGACAGCAACGAGCATGTGCTCGTAGTGCCGTCGTCATGGCGCGAACTCGATGTGGAGCCTCTGGTGCGTGACACAGTGCTTCTGACCATACCCATCATGCATCACCATGACGACGGTGAGTGCAACAGCGAGATGATGGATGCACTGGGACGCCATTCGGTTACGCATGCAAGTGAGAATGAAGAAGACAATAATGATGGCGAAGCAGCTATCGACCCTCGATGGGAAGCGCTGCAAAAGCTGAAGAAAAATAATTAACATAATATATTATAAAGAAATGGCACATCCTAAACGTAGACAATCAAAGACTCGTACAGCCAAGCGTCGTACTCATGACAAGGCTGTTGCCCCCACCATTGCTCAATGCTCCAACTGTGGTGCATGGCATGTTTATCACACTGTTTGCCCTGAGTGCGGTTATTACCGTGGCAAGAATGTGATGGGTGAGGAAGCTGCTGTATAATGGATGACCCGACTGGGATGTATATTAGCGTGCGACACGTGAAAATATACCTCCATGGACATTCATCACAATATAGCAACAAGTAGTATATCCTAAATCAAGCTGCCTTAATGACAACTTGTTTAGGATATGTATTTTTAGAAATCATCGTAGAAAAATATGCTTAATGCAAAGATTACGGGCTTGGCTTCGTACGTGCCCGAATATGTACTTGATAACGAAGAACTGTCGCAGATGGTAGATACCAGCGACGAGTGGATAACAACTCGCGTAGGAATCAAAGAGCGTCGAATTCTCAAGAAAAACGTAGGCTCAAGCTATCTGGGCATCAAGGCTGTAACACGCTTGCTTGAAGAAACAGGGACCAACCCCGATGATGTTGACCTCCTCATTTGCCCGACCAGTAATCCTGATTATCGATTCCCTTCTACGGCTTCGGTAATCGCTCATGCTTGCGGACTGGAGAAGAAGTGCTACGCCTTCGACATCCAGGCAGCTTGTGCGGGATTCCTCGTGGGGTTATATAATGCCAGCGCATATGTGAAAGCTGGCCTTTACAAGAAAGTCATCGTTGTGACTGCCGAAAAGATGTCAAGCATGACCAACTATGAGGATCGTACTACGTGTCCGCTCTTTGGTGATGGAGCAGGTGCAATGCTCATTGAGCCTACAGAGGACAACGTTGGAATCATCGACGGTGTTTTCCACATTAACGGTGAAGGCCTCCCCTTCCTGCATTACAAAGCAGGCGGTTCGGCACACCCTGCAAGCCAGGCCACTGTTGCCGCACGAGAACACTTCCTGTATCAGGAAGGACGAGCCGTTTATAAACATGCGGTAATCGACATGCTCACCTCATCACAGGACGTAATGAAGCGCAACGGCCTTTCGATCAAGGACATCGACTGGTTCATTCCACATCAAGCCAACTTGCGTATTATCGAGGCCGTAGGTGATCGTCTTGGTATCGCCGAGGAAAAAGTAATGGTGAACATCCAGAACCGTGGCAACACAAGTGCTGCTACTATACCCATCTGCATGGACGAGAACCGACACCTGATCAAGAAAGGGGACAAGCTCATACTCACCGCATTTGGAGCAGGATTCACCTGGGGTGCCCTTTACATCATCTGGGATATTTAGTATGACAAACCCCAAGAATCAAGAACTGGCATTGCAACTGATGCAATGCCAGTTCATTTTTAGTATTGAAAAAGTGTCTTTATGAATCACTAGCATTTTTGCACAAATGAAGTAAATGCGCTAACTTTGCAAACTGATAGTCAAATAAATGACCAAAATCTTTAGAAGATAATTCTTTATTAAGATGAGAAAAATATTACTATTTATTATTGCCGTGGCAATGACTTTGACTGCGGCGGCTGATGACGGACAACGGCGCTCCACCATTCACTTGAAGAGCGGTGAGGTGGTGACTGGTGTAATAACATCGCGCAACGACATGCAGGTCAACATCAATGTTGACAATGTGGATTATTCCTACTCGATGGATGACGTGGCATATATCTCGCACGAGGCAAAAAAGAAAAACTACGACAAGGCTCGTTTCCGCGGATTTATCGACCTGGGCTATGCCTGGGGATTTGGTGAACCTCGCAACAACTACTGGCTTGTAGAGACATCTTTTGGCTACATGCTCACACAGCAATTCTATCTGGGTGGCGGCATTGCACTTCACAATTTCAATCCAGACGTGGATTCCTATCCGATGCGCCTTGACAAGGCCACGCCAGAGCATAACGACCCTGACTGGCGCAGTCCTTTCATACCACTATATGTTGAAGGACGTTATAACTTGCGCAGTGAGAGCCAACACACCCCCTGGGCAAGCCTTAAACTGGGTGCCAACGTGATCAATCACACCGGTTTTTTCGCTTCACCCAGCGTAGGATGGCACTTTGCCACAAATCAGTATTTCACGATCAACGTTGGCGTGGGATATGCCCTGCATACTGCGCATTACCGACTGCACTGCCTGGGTGATACTCCCGGAGCGGTGAGCGACGGTGTAGGTGGAGCTTACCTGAACAAGGGGGCTTCGTTCCACAACGTTTTCGTAAAAATCGGTGCAGAATTCTAATTTGCAATAAGAAAACATAACGTCATCATGATATTTTTCTAGAAAAAAAGTCTTGATGATTGTCAATTCAATAATTATTTGTACCTTTGCAGTCGCTTTCGGTCATTCTTAGGCCGAAAAGGGTCCCATAGCTCAGTTTGTTATAGCACCTGACTCATAATAAGGGAGTCCTTGGTTCAAGCCCAAGTGGGACCACCACTAAATTGACCACCAACTTATTGATTGACAATAGTTGGTGGTTTGTATTACGGTAATGAAGCATTAACGATATGGATGAAACTACAATAAAACGTACAGTACTTGACTATGACGATATCAGGCAGATGGTGCCTTTTTTCGACGGCAAGCCACGTCTGGTAAATTTCCTTTCACGCTTGTTGGCAGTGGATAAAGTCAACTGGATCCATGACCATAACTGCGACACGCCGGGTGTTCCCTTTGTGCAGGGATTACTAAAAGACCTGAACATCACCATAAAAGTGCGTGGGCAGGAAATCCTTGAACAATTGCCCAAGGACAGTGCGTTTATCACCGTTTCCAACCACCCTTTCGGTGCGCTCGACGGCATTATGCTCATAAAGTTGATAGGTGAATATCGTCCCGACTTCAAGGTTATGGTGAACATGATTCTGAATTACATCAGTGCCATGCGTCCCAATTTCATCGCAGTTGATGCTTTGGCAAGTAACGATCCAGCCAAGCGTGCCGTATCAATGCGAGGCATCAGCGAGGCTATGCGCCATGTTAAGGAACAGCACCCACTGGGATTTTTCCCTGCAGGTGCCGTATCAAAGTTCACGCGCAACCTCACTATCGAAGACCGCGAATGGCAGCCATCGGTAACGCGCATCATTCAAAAGCTGAAAGTGCCCGTAGTGCCCATCTATTTCCATGGACACAACAGCCTCTGGTTCACATTCTTGGGAATGATTGACTGGCGACTGCGCACATTGCGTCTGCCTGCCGAGGTGTTCCGACGCAAGAATGACACCTTCCGCATTAGTGTAGGCGAACCCATCACCCCCGAACAACAAGCTGCATTTGCTACGCCCGAGGAGCTTGGGGCTTTCCTCAAACAGCAAACCTACGCAATGCGCAAATGGTAAGAGTTACATAGTTATTGATACAAAAGAACCGAGCCCAAAGGCTCGGTTCTTGCTTCTTGAGTCTAAAATCCCGTCAGTAGCTCCAGTCGGTAGGCTGGTCAAGCTTTGCCTGATAGTAGGCTTTCAGTTCATCCCATCGAGCGTATGGACCATCAGTGGTAATAGGCAGAGTTGCCTCATGCTCGTTCAGCAATACTTTCACAAGGATGTCTCCGCTGCCGCTCACAGGGCGATAGAACACCATCTGAATGTTGCAAGCTTTCGGAAATATGTTGTAGTCTTGCCAATATAGATGCAGGTTGTCGAGGTCGGTGGTGGAATAGTTCACATTGTCCAACTCCATAAGGCATGCCAATGGCAACAAACAAGTTTCATGTCCGAAACGAAGACTTGCGCCAGTATTGTTGGAGTCGATTGCTTCATCGGCCTTAGCAATCATGTCACGCAGCAATGCACGCTCGATGAAGGGCATACGGTTGCCGTTGAGCGGGCAGTTTGCCCAGTTCACATACCAATAAATATTTTTCAGTCGCCAGAGGTGGAATATCTCATCATTGGTGAACAAATAAAACAGGTTCATATAGTCGAACTGGTAATGTCCCTGGAGGCTGCCGGCAATGTCAAACACATCGCGCATGAGTTGCTGACCGTTAATTTCGTTGGCTGCAAAAAGGCTGTCGCTGATTATCGACTTCAAAAACCGTTCAGGCTGCACTTCGGCAGCATAGATACTGTCGGTGATCAGCTTCATGTCATCGCGAATATGATTGGCAAGCGTATCTTCACCGTAACCCCAACCCATGTAGTACATATCGTGGTAGCTGGCATCGGTAGTTATGTTCATGCGAGGGTTGCGCGTACGAAGTATCATAGTCTCATTTTGCATCGACAGTATGCAACGAATCACAACCGTCGAGCGGGCATCAATATTTGCCCCATCGGCAAAGATTGTGGGGAAATTATCCACCATACGGACGGCTATGGCCTGATGCTGATCGGCACCTACGTCGCTCAAGTCTCCGGCGCGCTGCCAGGATGCATCTTTCACTTGACGCAATGCACGCAACAGACGCTGGCCTTGCAATGTGAGCACTCCGGCGCTGTCGGCACGCGCAAGTTGTTTCACAGGATTTTCATAAGTCTTGCTGCTTGTAAGCCAACGACTGCCATGACGTCCATAGTGTGACATATAGAACGCCTCATAGCCTGCAGGTGCGGCACTTAGCTCAGGCACGGGTATATCAACAGGAATGGGATATGCGTAGTGATTACTGCCACTACGGTTGTAGTTGCTTGTCACTTCCTCCTGGGGAGTAGCGGCATTCACGGCCATAAACACCGATAGAATGCCGAATATGGCTAATAAACTGAGCTTTTTCATTTTATGATGGGTTGTATAAAGGGTTCACGGGTAAGTTTGTCCATATAGTAGTCGCGCACATCTTTCCAGCGGTAATATGGTGCACACTCTGTCTCTACAGGTATAGTCGCCTCATGTTCGTTGAGCAGTACTTTCACCAGAATGCCACCTTCACCATTCACCGGGCGGTAATACACCATCTGCACGTTGCACGCCATGGGGAAAATCTTATAGGTCTGCCAGTGGCGGTCAAGGGTCTCTAAGTCGGTAGTCTGATAGTCGGCTCCGTTGATGCCCATCAGGCATACCAACGGCAGCACGACGCTCTCGTGACCGAAGCGCAGGCTTGCTGAGTTTCCTCCATGAGCAATTGCACGATCGGCATCTTCGATGAAGCTGCGCAACAAATGCGACTCCATGAAATCAACACGACACTTAGTAAGTGGAGTCTCGCCGGAATAAATGTACCAGCGCACATTGTTGTAACGCCACAGGTTATAAGCATCGTCAAGCGTAAACAAGTCATAGAGATCCACGTTTTCCCATTGATGGTGGCTCTGCATGTTACCCGCCACGTCAAAAAGGTCAATCATTAGGTCTCGTCCCTTTATATTCGCTTCTGCCCACTTGGAATCGGTGAACAGCTTCTTGAGGAACCGCTGTGGCTTCACGTAACGTGCCTCTAGGTCTTCGTAATAATGGGAAGCCTCCTTGCGCAACGCTCTTGCCACTGAGTCACTGTAGTTCATATAGAACATCTCGGCACGACTCGCATCGGTATATATCTGCATGTCAGGGTTGAGACTCTTTAGCACATCCACTTCGTTCTGCATCGAAAGAATGCAGCGTATAACTACAGTGGAACGGGCACGCACGATGGGTGACCCCTGCCACACTTCGGGGAAATTCTCAAACATTCGACGAGCAATGCCCTGGTGCTGCTCAGCTCCGATATCACTCAGTTCTCCATCACGACCCTGTGCACTCTCACGCAATTCACGCAAAATGGCAAGCACTTCCTTACCACGGGCAGTGAGCTTGCCTGCATTTTCGCCCAGTTCTAACTGTTCAACGGGAATGCTGTAACGCCGCTTGCCTATGAGCCAGCGGCTGCCGTGACGGCCATAATGGTTGATGAAAAACGGCTCATATCCTTCTGGAGACGGCGTTAGAGCAGGCAGGTTCTTGTCTGGATAGGCCTGGTAGTTGTTGGCACTACGACGAATGTCCTGCTTGAAGTCATCCTTCACGTCTGCCCACGAACTGGCAGCAAGCACTATCAGCAAAATTGTAAGCAAAAACTTTTTCATACGCTTCTATTTGTTCATTTATCAGTGCAAAGATAGTGCAAGTTGAGTGCAAAACCAAATATATTTGAGCTTTGCCGAACGCAGCCTATTTTCGCAGTTTTAATGCAAAGTTAATGAAGTTTCGGCAAACTTTGAGTATCTTTGCACAGTTAAATCTAAATACCACTAAGTTTATTCACATCTTATTACCTGAAATGATATGGCAGAATCCAATTTTATAGATTATGTAAAGATATTGTGCCGCAGTGGGAAAGGCGGGCGTGGTTCAGCACACCTGCACCGCGCTAAATACATCCCAAAGGGAGGTCCCGACGGTGGTGACGGTGGACGCGGTGGTCACATCTACCTGAAAGGTAACCGTAACTTATGGACATTAATCCACCTGAAATATACACGACACATTTTCGCTACTGATGGACAAGGCGGCGGCGAAAACCAAATGACCGGACGCGATGGTGAAGACCGCACTATAGAAGTTCCATGCGGAACTGCCGTATATGATGCTGAGACTGGACAATTCCTATGCGATGTAACACGTCATGATCAGGTAGTGCGACTACTTAAGGGTGGAAGAGGCGGATTGGGAAACACTCATTTCAAAACCGCAACAAGGCAAACACCACGATTTGCACAGCCTGGCGAACCTGGAGTGGAAAAAGCCGTAATAATGGAACTTAAACTGCTTGCCGATGTGGGTCTCGTAGGGTTTCCCAATGCTGGAAAATCCACGTTATTATCGGTAATCAGTGCGGCAAAACCTAAGATTGCCAACTATCCCTTCACCACACTAGAGCCAAACCTAGGCATCGTGAGCTATCGCGGACAACAGTCTTTCGTCATGGCTGATATCCCCGGTATCATCGAAGGTGCAAGCGAAGGCAAGGGATTGGGACTTCGTTTCTTGCGGCACATTGAACGCAATGCAGTATTGCTGTTCATGATTCCTGCCGACAGCGACGATATCAATCACGAATATGAGGTCTTGTGTAACGAGTTAGAAACATTCAATCCCGATTTGGTAAGCAAACCACGCGTATTAGCAATTACAAAATGTGACATGCTTGACGACGAACTTATCGACGAGATGCGTGCCGAACTGCCTGACGGAATCGAGACACTATTTATCTCCAGTGTGGCACAGATGGGTCTTACTGAACTGAAAGACCTGCTATGGCGCACCATAAATGATGAACGCAACCGTATACCAGAAACGTCTACACAACGTGACCTTGACGAACGCCACCGTGAAAAGGATGAAGATGACTTCATATTCTCGGCTGCCGACATTGATTCTGAATCTGACTCTGAAGGCGGTAAAATGCTTGATGAAGATTCACCACAACAATGGAACGAAGAATACTGGGAAAGCGATTTTGAAGACGAAAACAAAGATTTTCAAGTGGTCAGTGACCCCGATGATGCATGATGGAACTGCAATATCTCAAATGGACAAAGCCTGTAAGTGGCGTAAAGGCGTTTCAGGTAACACGCGGCGAGATAAACCCACGCAACCCTTATTCGGAATTCAACCTGTGCAATTACACTGGCGACGATGCACTGCGTGTACTCAATGCACGCCTGGAACTTTGCGCTAAACTGAGCATTGAAATGGACCAGCTTATAATGCCACGACAGACACACAGTAATCACGTTGTAATCATTGATGACGCATATCTGCAAGCCGACATCGATGCACAGGAATCTATGCTTGAAGGAGTTGATGCTCTGGTAACTGCATTGCCTGATATTTGCATAGGCGTAAACACTGCCGACTGCGTCAACATTGCACTCACCGATCCTCTTGCAGGCATAATTGGCATAGCACACGCAGGATGGCGAGGTACTGTAGCACGTATTCCCTGCGAAGTAATCAATACCATGAAAAAACTTGGAGCACAGCCTCACAACATCATCGTGACTATGGGCGCAAGCATCTGTGGTGAGTGCTACGAAGTAGGCGACGAAGTGGTAGATGCCTTCGCTAAAGAGAAACATGACGTAAATCGCATCATGCATCGCAATGCCGATACTGGCAAGGCACATATTGACCTGAGACTGGCATGTTCACTCATTATGCAGGACGAAGGAATCCCAGCCGAAAACATCACTATTTCCGATGAGTGTTCACGCTGCCAAAGCAGCAAGTATTTCTCCGCACGTCGTTTAGGTATCAACAGCGGACGCACATTCACTGGAATCATTCAATAATACAGTTCTCAGATAAAAAGGAAACCGCGACTCAGAAACGAGCCGCGGTTTGCTTATTTACTCGGGAAAAAAAGAAAAGCCCGCTTTCGCAGACTCTCCGTAGGGGGCGGTTACCTGCGCCCTCCCATGCCGCAGACCATTGTCGTGGCGGGGCTTAGGACTCTGTGCCAGGAATGGGAAGAGGCGGAACCCTCACGCTATGGTACAAAAAAAGAAGCCGCAGTCGGGATTGCTCCTTCTTGCGGCTTCCGTAGGGGGCGGTTACCTACTCTCCCACTTTCGCAGTACCATCGGCGTGGTGAGGCTTAACTTCTCTGTTCGGAATGGGAAGAGGTGGAACCCTCACGC
>JAGCCU010000042.1 GCA_017651515.1 Muribaculaceae bacterium
TCCTCTTCGTTTTTGCATTGTTGATATCTCTGTTCGGAACTGCCCAGTCGCTGGTAGGCACATGGGAAGTACAAGAAGAAATTGATGACAACGGAACTCCCTTATTTATCACGCTGACGCCTTACTTCGGTGACGACGGTTCAATGAATCTGTATTGCGAGATGAACATGACTCTAGATGCGTTAGGTGAAGGTACACCTGAAGGTGAACTTGAAGTAGGTTTCGGCACCGATGTTCAGGGCAAGTGGGAAAGGAATGGCAACGAACTGACCATGAACCTTGACTGTGACAACATTGAGGTGTATGGCACCAACCTAATGATGCCTAACATGGAGGTTGAACGTGCAAACATTATCGTGGAACAGTTTCAACAGGTAATTGGATCATTGCAAGGCGAACTAACCGAACACTTCAAGACTGTCGTAAGCGCATTCAACACCACGCTCATAATCGTAAAGTTGACCGAAGATGAACTGGCATTGGACGACGGCAGCGATGAACCTGTTACATTCCAGCGTGCCGATGCTGGAAATTATGACCCCGAATAATGCTTTCTTACAAAACTTAAAAAGGGAGACTAAACCAAAGTTTGTCTCCCTTTTATTCTTACCTCTTTAGACTTACCAGTCTTCAAATCCAATATTGCGGGCTCCCGCCTTGACTGCTATTGAGTCTAGGTAGTTGGCAATAACGGGAAGTGCGTAGTTGCTTGGCCAGGCATTTGTGCCGCCAGAAGACAGAATCGTATCATCATCGTAAGCTGCAAAATAACTCCAACCCTCACCATCCAGGATTTCCATATCGGGCTCATAGTGGTCTTTATATAGGTATATTTCATTACGGATAATCATATTTGCCAATGTATCGAGCACTTCACGAGAAGCCATGAGCGTATCATGAAACTCACCCAGGTTGTGGGCGAAGAACTGCACTTTGCCGGTTTCAAGCAGTTCCAACTCATATTGTTTGAAGGGCTGCGCCATGGTGCCACTGTGAGTATAACTGAATGACGTCAGCCGGCCTGTGGGGGCATCACGTTTCTCATAATCATTACCGCCTCCGGTGGCCTTACAGCTCAGCCCCAGCAATGCCAGTATTCCCATTACAATTAGAAGCCTTGAAGTTTTCATATTATTGTTTCAAGTTAATTACTTCAGCTCTTTCCAGTCTCCGTTGATTTTCTTGCACTGGGTATAGAGTGCAGGACAATTGCTCACAACATAATATTGTTCGCCTTTGGGCTTCACGACTTCTACACCACGCCAGTTGGTATCCCAGCCTTTGCTGTCAACCTGCAAATAAATAACCGTGCCCTGAAGAAATTCGCTCTCCTGATACTTGCTTGTCGGATTGACGCGTACCGACACGGTATAAGGCTCACTAGGTTTATAAGCATTGTCGGGTGTTGCGCCCTTGAGCAATGCTGCAGCCAGATAAGGACGAGCATAGTTGGCGTCCTTGGTGTCCATCATTTCCTTTAGCTGTCGCAAGGTTTGTGTAAAGTTAACCTCGGTATTGTTCATCTTCAGGGCTTTCTCGCCGATTTCTGGATTACGCCTATATAACTCGAATGCCATCACTTGCAACGCCACGGCACCTTGTGGCTCTGTTGCAATCAGATTGCGGGTCTTTTCAAATTCGTAAATCGAAGTCGGGAAACGCGGGAATGATACACTCGAAGCCTGCGAAGCATCGTAATTGTCGTGATCAATCTTGCCTTCAAAGTCACATGCAATTGCCTCGGCTTTATCAGCTTCGGACTCTTTAGCCTGATCGTGCGCTGATAACGATTGATTTGTGTTGGTTGTGGTTGTCTGGTCGCATGAAATGAACATCACCGACACAGCCATAATCATAAATAATTGTTTGATTCTCATTGCAGTTATGTTTTAATTAATAATTATCGACTTTTTCGTTAAACATTTATAGAATAGGACTTAGGAGACGAACTATGCTTTCCAACGCCTTAATATAAAGTGGACGGCGACGCCACTGTGCCAAATATATGCGAGTACTGTGCTCCAGGTCGGATATGAACACGTCTTTCATGCGCTGGTTGAAATCATGGCTATAGACCAGCACGTTACACTCAAAGTTATGTTCAAAGCTGCGGAAATCGAAGTTGGTGCTGCCAGTGGTGGTGAAGTCGTCATCAACAATCACGCACTTGGCATGCATCATCGTCGGCTCATAGAAATATACCTTTATCCCCGCCAGCATACACTGCTTGAGATAACTGCCAGCTGCGAGCTTGAGCAGGCGGCTATCGTTGTAACGTGGAAGCATAAGTCTCACGTCCACACCACTCAGGGCCGATGCCTGTAGAGCCTTGAGCAAAGCGTCACTGGGCAAGAAGTAAGGAGTCTGGATAAAGACGCATTTCTGAGCCGAAGAAATCGCCTTCAAGAATACGAAGGAGATACTGCTCCATTGACCGGTGGGGCCGCTGGGGAACACCTGGACCATGTCGTTGCCAGGAGCAGGTGAATTGGGGTCGTTTGCTGGTATGTCGTTCAACAGGAGTCCGCGCTTCATGAAATTCCAATCCACTGCAAACGAGTAATACAATCCTGCAACAGCGGGACCCACGATGCGAAGGTGAGTGTCACGCCACGCAGCATGTGTGCGCGTTCCGGTCACATAGCGGTCGGCAATGTTCATGCCGCCAATGTAGCCGACCTTACCGTCAATCACCACAAGTTTACGGTGATTGCGCCAGTTGAGGCGGTTCGCCAACTGTGTGAATGTAATGCGCAGGAAAGCGTGTGCATCAACACCCTCGCGACGCATACGCTGGAAGAAAGCAGCATTGATGGTGAACGAGCCTACATGGTCATAGATAACACGCACCTCTACACCCTGCTTCGCCTTTGCAACCATCAGGTCTCGCAATTCACGGCCAATGGTATCATTTTCGAAGATGTAGTATTGCAGGTGGATATATGACTCAGCGGACTCGATGTCGCGTTTCAACGCATCAAATTTATCTTTACCTGTGGTGAAAATCTCTATTTGGTTCCCCATGTAGCTGGGAGCCTGCGCCAACGACTTTGTAAGGCGCATGAATTTCTGCGTCGACTGCGACAGTTTCTCGTTGTCAATAGTAGCGGCTGTTGGGTTGGTGATGCTCTCCAACTTGCGTTTGTCCTTGCGCGAAATGATGTGCACGTCCTTAAGCGACCTGCCGAAGAATAGATAAAGAATCAGTCCTAATGCCGGCAGCAGCAGAAGGACCGTTACCCATGCCAACGATTTCACGGGATTGCGATTCTCGCCTATCACGACGCTTATTGTTCCCACAATAGTTATAACATACACCACCAAAAAGGCGTTGTACAACACATGTGCATATGGAAACAATTCGGCAAGAATCATCACTCATTCAACGCACCACAACCTTGCGAGACCACTGATTGCCACACCTCACGATATAGAAACCTTTGGGGACATCGATGGTCAACAGGCTGTCGGCAGGCACTTGCACAACGCGAAGCAGCTGCCCAGTGATTGAGTAGATGCTAAACTCCTCAGAAGCATTACCGGCAATGAGCGTTATGCGCCCCACTCCACCCTGAACGTTTGAGCCAGTGGTACGCGTCTGCTCTATGCGTTGCACATTGCCATCGGGTAATGCCATCACTGCCGGTGCTGCCAGCATTATGCATAATAACCCTATTAATAAGTTCTTTTTCATCTCAATGTGCAAAGTTACGATTAAACGAGTGAAATGGCAAGAAAAACTTGTTTTTATTAATATTTCCGAGTGAGAGTAACTTAGGCTGCAAAGCCAACATATTCACTTTTTATTTCATTTTGCTTATATGACTCAAAAACTAATGAAAAGATTAATTGCTTTCTTTATAATTGCATAATTATATTTATCATCGTGCAATATTTTAATTTTTCCACTATTTGTTATAACTTTGCCAAGAATATATGATGTATTGAAGTTTATAGACACAATTGACTATTAATTACTTTAAAACTATATTCGCTATGACTTTAAAACGTTTTTTATTTTTGGCTATGGGGCTAATCATATCGCTGACAGCCACATGCGATGATGCTGAACTCTTTGCCTATCTGTGTGACAGTAGCGGCACACCTACAAACATCCGTTGTGCACCGAATGGTGCTGTTGCAATGACTATTAATTCAAAAGAAAGCTACATGCTTGAACTGAGCAATCCGATTAACGGCTGGTGGCAGTTGGAAGCCATCTACGATCCTGTTGAAGATGATGCTGGAATACCATTGCACGGTTCAAAGACAGGAAAATACTATATCCATTACTCTATAGTGGGGTTTTCAACACGCAATTACGGCCAAGACTATTACCTGCGTGAATATCCCAGTGAAAACAGCAAAGCCACCTTTAATTTCCATGATGAGATACTTGTACACCCCATTGAAATGACCAATGGCTGGGTGAAAGTAAAGACAAGTGACATGAAGCACACCGGATGGATCGAGAGCGAAATGATTTGCAACAATCCACTCACCACTTGCCCATAATCACACATACTTTTCTGAAAACTCAGAAAGTCTGGAGGTTTCAGAAATCTATGAAATAACAGAGTCGCTGCATATTGTGCAACGACTCTGTTTTTAATTCATCAGGTTTAAGCCATCTTGAATCTCTATTCTCGGCTCTCCGTGACTGCTTCTCCTCTAGAGGGGGCTGGTGGGAGTATGATTCTCGGTTCCCGGTTCTCGGCTCTTGGCTCTCGTCTACTTGTATACTTGTTAACTCGTTTACTTGTTAACTATAATTTCAAGATAATATTAATCATCGCGTTCACATCCTCCACGTCGATGTAACCGCTGCCGTCCATGTCGCCGTTACCGGGATAGTCATTGATGGTCTTCAGCTTAAGGATAATGTTGATGGCAGCATTCACGTCTTCCACGTCAACGATGCCACTGCCGTCAAGGTCGCCAAGGATTCCGCCAGGCTTGCTGATGGTGGCTTGAGTGGCAATATTGCCGTTGGCATCATATAGGATGGTACCATTGAAATATCCGCCGACCGGCTGAGTGATTTCCAAGCCGTCCTCCAGCACCAAGCTGTTCATGTTGCGTATCGCCCCAGCGGAGCCCACAGTATGCACTGTGGTCTTACTACCCTTGATGATCAGGCTGCTGTTGGTCGGGCTTGAAGCATAAATGCCATAATTGTTACCCGTGGCCGATAATTTGGAAACATTAGTAATCGTGAGGGTCTTACCTCCTTCTATCAAGATGCCAGCACGCCTTCCAGTTGCAACAAGTGTGCCAGTGCCTCTAATCGTGGCGTTAGCCAGCTCCATTGCACAGGCTTTGACTCCAGTTTGCAATGAAACTAGGCCATTGGTTCCAATCAGGTTGATTATAAGCCCATCAATTTCACTTTTTATACAAGCTTCATCAGAAGTAGCATTAATAATCGTTGCGTCTTCAAGCATGAGTCTCTTTTGCCAGTAATTGTAATAGACCTTTCCGCTTATGCCCGTACCGGTAATATTGCTGTAGTTTTCGCTGGTCACTTGCTCACCGTTAATCCATAGGTCAAAGGTCGTGATTTGCTTGGCAGTGAAATAACCGGGCTTGCTCGCACCTTCATCAATACGAGCGTAAGTGGCATCGACATGGCTTGCATCATAGGTAGTGCCGGCACCACCAACGATTGACTTACAATTGATGAACATTTGGTCAGAAACAGTCACAGCAGAAGTAGTCCAGTTGTTGCCCACAAACACGGTTTTAAGCTTAGAACATCCGGAGAACATATAACTCATATGGTAAACAATAGAAGTATTGAAACTGCTCAAGTCAAGGCTCGTCAAAGAGCTACAACCAACGAACATGCCTGTCATCAACTTAACTTTAGTTGTTTTGAAGTTGCTAAGGTCAAGGCTCGTTAGATTTGTGCAGTCTTTGAACATATAGCTCATGTTAGTAACATTTAAAGTATTGAAGTTGCTCAAATTAAGGGTTGTCAATTTGCTGCAGCCTATGAACATATAGTCCATTTTAGTAACATTTGAAGTATTGAAGTTGCTCAAATTAAGGGTAGAAAGATTACTACATTGTGAAAACATCCCATCCATGGTAGTCACTTCGTTGGTATTGAGGTAATTCAAGCCTGTGATGGATGTGAGATTTTCCATACTGAAAAACCAGTTAGCCGTACTGGTTGGACGAGCGTAAGCAAACGATGGATCAAAAACCACTCGAGTTACAACAGAAAAAGTGCCGTAATCGTACCATTCCGGGTTCTCATTCCCAGTATTAAGACTAAACGCATTAGCAGGTTTGTCTCCGTAGTAGAACGTGAGTGTTGTGTTGTCAGGAGTATAGACCGCGTAGCCTTCGGCAGCCCAAGCTGTGATATTCAAAGTGCATATCAGGGTCATCAGCATGGCTGTCAGTCTTAAGTGTAGTGAATTGAGTTTCATAAGCGTATCGTTATTATTTGGTTTTACAAAGAGAATGCCTGCGACGGCTCACCGTCGCAGGCGAGATGCTTTTTGAATTCGTAATTGTCCGCAAATTTAAGGAATTTTTCCCGTTTTCCTCAAAAAATCAAGGAAAAAATGCATTATTGTCCCATAAAAAGCCGCTTGTTTACTCGTCTACCTGTTTACTTGTCTACTAGTTTACTCGTTTACTATAATTTCAAGATAATATTAATCATCGCGTTCACATCCTCCACGTCGATGTAACCGTTGCCGTCCATGTCGCCGTTACCGGGATAGTCATTGATGGTCTTCAGCTTAAGGATGATGTTGATAGCAGCATTCACGTCCTCAACGTCAACGATGCCACTGCCGTCAAGGTCGCCAAGCAGGCCGTTAGCAGGATTGCTTATAGTGGCTTGAGTGGCAATGTTGCCGTTGGCATCATACAGGATGGTACCATTGAAATATCCGCCGGCCGGCTGGGTGATTTCCAGACCATCCTCCAGTACCAAACTGCTAATGTTGCGAATCGCTCCAGCAGCACCGGTAGCATGCACCGTGGTCTTGCTACCCTTGATGACAAGGCTGCTATTGGTCGGATTATTGGCATAGAAGCCATAATTATTGCCCGTAGCCGACAGATTGGACACGTTATTAATAGTGAGAGTTTTACCGTCTTGTATCGTGATGCCGGCGCTCAGGCCAGTTGCCGTGAGCGTTCCGGTACCTCTGATTGTGGTATTGGCCAGATTCATTGCACGGGCTCTGAATCCAGTTTGCGATGAAAGACTGTTGGTGCCAATCAGGTTGATTATCAGTCCGTCTATTTCACTTGTTATGCAGGTTCCACCATTAGTGCTATTGGAAATTGTGGCATCTTCAAGCATGAGTCTCTTCTGCCAGTAATTGTAATAGACCTTTCCGCTTATGCCCGTGCCGGTAATATTGCTGTAGTTCTCGCTGGTAACTTGCTCACCGTTAATCCACAGGTCATAGGTTGTGATTGGCTTGGCA
Source organism: Muribaculaceae bacterium (assembly GCA_017651515.1). Classification (GTDB taxonomy): domain Bacteria; phylum Bacteroidota; class Bacteroidia; order Bacteroidales; family Muribaculaceae; genus Sodaliphilus. Next base: position 7,455 of record JAGCCU010000042.1, read on the forward strand.
GTGAAATAGCCAGGCTTGCTCGCACCTCCATCAATACGAGCGTAGGTGGCATCGACATGGTTGGCATCATAGGTGGTGCCGGCACCGCCCACGATTGATGTACAGGAGTTGAACATTCTTTCCGAATATGTCACAGCTGTAGTAGTCCAACTGCTGCCTACTATTATTGTATTAAGATTAATACAAGATTCAAACATGCCACGCATATCGGTCACGTTTGATGTATTGAAACTACTCAAGTCCAGTGTTGGCAGTTTTCTGCACTCACTGAACATTCCACCCATATCGGTCGCTTTTGTCGTGTTGAATCCGCTTAGATTAAGTGAGGTCAGATTGCTGCAGTCAAAGAACATCTTGAACATGTACTTCACATTTGATGTGTTGAAGCTGCTCAAATTTAGGGAGGTAAGATTGCTGCAGTTAATGAACATCGCAATCATGTTGGTCACCTTTGCCGTGTTGAAACTGCTCAAATCTAGGGAAGTCAAATTCTTACATTCATTGAACATGTATTGCATGTCAGTTACATTCGATGTATTAAAACTGCTCAAATCTAGGGAAGTCAAATTCTTACATCCTTTGAACATGTATTGCATGTCAGTTACATTCGATGTATTGAAACTGCTCAAATCTAGGGAAGTTAAATTTTGGCAGCTAGAAAACATATAGATCATTCTAGTCACCTGACTCGTATTGAGATTTTCCAAACCCGTGATAGTCGTCAGGTTATCCATAGCGTGAAACCAGAAAGAGGTCGTGGTGGGGCGCGCTTGAGCAAAGGACTCATCGAAGACCACTTTTTTTACAACAAGACTGGTTCCATGTTCGAACCATTGGGGATGATTATCCCCTGTATTCAGACTAAAGGCTCCATCTGGTTTGTCACCATAGTAGAACGTGAGGGTCGCATTTCTCACATTGAAGACTGCGTAGCCTTCGGCAGCCCACATCATGATGCAGGAGCTCACAGCAATTAATAAAGATAAAATTCTTTTCATATCGGTTTGATATTATCGTTATTGCTTTATACACAAAAAGCGTGGACTAATTCACCACACCCATTACTTCAGGCCTGCATTCAGGAAGTTGAGAAAACCAGGAATATCTTCCTTGTAAGCAAAAGGCCCTGAGAGCAACTCACCTTTCTCATTAAGCACTACGTAGTAAGGCTGAGAGTTGGATGCGAACTTATATCGCTGCAGATAACTCCAAAGGTCACCGTAGGTGTCGAGTTTGACCTGTTTGCCGTTTTCTTGCACATATCGAGGCTCTGGTAGCGACTTCTTGTCGTCAACCATCAACTGGATGGTTACAAAACGGTCGGTGATGAGCTTCTTAACTTCATCTCGGTCGAGCACGGCACCTTCCATCTTCCGGCAATTCACACAGCCGAATCCTGAGAAATCCACAAACACTGGCTTGCCTTGACGCGCTGCAGCCGCCATGCCCTCATCATAGTCGTCATACTCCGACAGTTCGCCGCCATACAGGTTGAAGTCCTGAGTAGTAAGAGGCGGCACAAAAGCACTGGTAGCACGCAGAGGTGCACCCCACAGACCCGGCACAAGGTAGGCAGTGAACGCCAGTGAAATGAGTCCAAGCATAAACCGTGTGACTCCGATGCCCGAACTTGTAGGCTCTCCATCGCTCTTGAAGCGGAACATGCCCAACAGATACAGTCCCAACAGTCCGAAAATTGCAATCCACAACGCGATGAACGTCTCGCGGTCGAGGATGTGCCAGCCGTATGCCAGGTCGGCTACCGAAAGGAACTTCAATGACAAAGCCAACTCCAAGAAACCTAACACCACCTTAACCGTGTTCATCCATCCGCCTGAACGAGGCATTTTCTTCAGCCATGACGGGAACAGGGCAAATAAGGTGAAAGGAATGGCAAGAGCTATGGCAAATCCAAGCATGCCCACAGCCGGTCCCATGTTGCTGCCTTGACTGGCTGCTTCCACCAGCAACGTACCGATAATAGGACCAGTACAAGAGAACGACACAAGTACCAAAGTAAAGGCCATGAAGAAAATGCTCAGCAAACCTGTGGTCCGCTCGGCGGCACTATCCATCTTATTGGTCCATGACTCGGGAAGAGTTATCTCAAATGCTCCAAAGAATGAAATTGCGAACAACACAAGCAGTGCGAAGAAGATAATATTGCACACGGCATTGGTCGCTAGGGCATTCAAAGCACTGGCACCAAAAATAGCACTCACGGCAAGACCGAGAGCTACATATATCACGATTATCGAGAGTCCGTAGGTGGCGGCATCACGTATTGATTGCTTGCGGCTACCGCTCTTCTTGAGGAAGAAGCTCACTGTCATAGGGATGATGGGCCACACACATGGGGTGAGCAGCGCAAGGAGACCTCCAAGGAAACAGAGTCCAAATATCTTCCACAATCCCATGCCTTGACTTGATGAGATTTCTTCTGATGATACAGAGCTGGCAGAAAAATCTACGGGGGCCCACGTGTCAGCAACATAAGAGGCTTGGGCATTCACGCTATCGGGAATTGCCTCCTCAGTTACAGCAGTATCGGCTACTTCCTCAGGCTTAGTCTCCTCTTCAGACTCTGCATTAAGTTTTGGAGCAGTACCCTTAAGATCAAAAGCCTCGCTGGTTGGCGAGGTGCAAGTCTCATCATTACATGCCATATAGCGCACGCTGCCCTTGATGTTGAATTTCTCCTGCTTAGCCGTGAAACGTTGATTGAATGACACGTTCCCAGTCCACCAACGCAACTTCATCTCAAAAGTTGGATCCATCTCCTCGTGAGGCGCACGGCTGGGTTTTATACCTCCATCTAATGTAACACCATCCAGCTTGTCCCACTCAATCGAAGTGGCTATTGGTCCCCCTGCTGGCAAGTCGAAGGCATAAAGATGCCAGCCATCGTCGATGGAGGCTGTGAGAGTTACTACACCATGAGTATCATCGGTCATCTTCACAGAACTGCGCCAGTGCACAGGTTCTATGATTTGCGCCGTGGCTGCCATGCAAGCCACGATTGCAATTAGGAATAAAATTCTACGTTTCATGCCTCCAAAGTTACAGCATTTTCTTTTACTATCAACGCATGCAGTTAATTTTTTTCAAAAATTATTGAACTTTTGCCTTTGCACAAAGGAAGTATGAGATAAAAGCGTTAACTTTGCAGATTAAATTATTGACTGATGATACAGCCCATAATAGCCGATAGCGTAATTGAGCGACTGCGTTCTCTCATCAACGGTGCGAAAAACGTGGTAATAACCTGCCACCTTTCGCCCGACGGTGATGCCATAGGCAGCTCGCTGGCTCTGTGTCATGTGCTTCATCGGCTAGGAAAGAACGCTACAATCGTCACCCCCGACATGGTGCCTCGTTCGCTGTCGTTCCTGCCCAATATGCGCGATGTAGTGGTCTATACAAAGACTGAGGTCAAGGCGCGAAACATCGTTGAGCATGCTCAGCTCATCTTCTGCCTCGACTTCAACGACATGCACCGCATCGACAAATTGGGAGAACTCATCATGCTCAACCCTGCCCCACGCATACTCATCGATCACCACCTAGCTCCAAGCGATACTTTCGACCTGATGATTTCGTTTCCTGAGCTGTCTTCAACTTGCGAACTCCTTTATAGGATATTCCTGCAACTACGCATGCTCAACCTTATCGACCATTGCGCTGCCCAGTGTCTGCTGACAGGGATGATGACCGATACTGGAAACTTCACCTACGGAAGCGACAACCCCGACATATACGAGATCCAGGCTTCACTCATGCGTCGGCACATTGACCGGCAGGGACTATATAACATGGCAATGAACACATTCAGTGCCGACAGTCTCAGGCTTCAAGGATTTGCAATAAGTGAGAAAATGCAGCTTTTCCCAGAAAAACATGCTGCGCTCATTACCCTTACTAGAGACGAACTCAAACGATTCAATTACCGAAAGGGAGACACTGAAGGACTAGTCAACAAACCGCTGGCAATTCCCGGAATTGACTGGGTGGTTTTCTTTAGGCAAGACCCCGAATACGTGAAAGTGTCATGTAGGTCAAGAGGCGACTTTTCAGTCAATGATATTTGCAACAAATACTTCAACGGCGGAGGACACTTAAATGCAGCCGGCGGCGAATTCTATGGAACAATCGAACAGGCTGAAGAAGTTTTCATGACATTACTCAACGAAGTCGTTTTCCCCGATAAAGAATAATCTCAAAGAATAAAATGAAGAATATTTCACATTATCTAATCGTGGCGGCTGCCACATTGACCATGCTCACTGCCTGCAGTGACGGTGAGAGCTACAGCGACCGACTAAACTCGGAACGAAATGCATGCAACGCTTATTTGGCTGGTCATAAGGTCATAAACGAAATACCCAGCGATACGGTCTTCATTACCGGTGAAGACGCACCTTTCTATCGCATTGAAAGTGACGGACAAGTATATATGCAGGTGGTAAGGGCTGGAGACCGAAAGAACGACCGCGCCAAAGACGGCGAAACGATTTACTTCCGCTTCACGAGGTGCAATCTCGAGAATTGGTATTCAACCGGTGTACTTGAAGTGAATACTTCTAATGAAGACGACTTGAGTCAGGAAGCCACTTATTTCAACTACAAAGACTTTACGCTTCCCGTTTCTTCTCAATGGGGGTACGGCATACAACTGCCGCTTAACTATCTGGGCGTTGAATGTGAAGTGAACCTGGTAATCAAGTCTCAGTTCGGTTTCACCAGTGAACTGTCATACGTCATGCCGTTCCTGTATCATGTTCGCTACTTCCACAGTCAAATCTAATTCTAAACGAAATATGTCACTCATAAAATCTATTTCTGGCATCCGCGGCACCATAGGTGGTCGCGCAGGCGAAGGTTTATCGCCACTCGACATCGTAAAATTCACATCGGCCTACGCAACATTCATACGTCGCAACAGTGAGAACAAGAGCAATGTGATTGTTGTAGGACGAGATGCACGCCTTTCGGGACGCATGGTGCTCAACATTGTTGTGGGCACTCTTACCGGCATGGGGTTCGACGTGGTGAATATCGGCCTGGCAACCACTCCCACGACTGAACTTGCAGTTGTAGGTGAAAAAGCCTGTGGCGGAATCATCATCACCGCTTCGCACAACCCCACTCAGTGGAATGCGCTTAAGCTCCTAAACGAGCAGGGAGAGTTTCTCAACGATGAGCAAGGGAAAGAGGTGCTTCGCATTGCCGAAGCCGAAGACTTCGACTATGCACCCGTAGAGAAACTAGGGCGAGAACAGAAGAACTACACATACCTGCGCCGACACATTGAAGCCGTTAAAGCTCTTGAGCTCGTCGATGTAAATGCCATCAGACGTGCCGACTTCACTGTTGCAGTCGATGCCGTGAACTCAATCGGTGGCATTGCTATTCCCAAATTGTTGGAACAATTAGGCGTTAAAAAAGTCATACCTCTGTATTGTGAGCCTACAGGCAACTTCGGACACACTCCTGAACCAATTCCAGAAAACCTCACCGACATCAGTGAATTGATGAAGAATGGTAAGGCTGACGTAGGTTTTGTGGTTGATCCCGATGTGGACCGACTAGCGATTATCATGGAGAACGGAGAGTTCTTTGTCGAGGAATATACTCTGGTGGCAGTAGCCGACTACGTGCTTAGCCGCACACCTGGCCCTACAGTAAGCAACCTGTCATCGTCACGCGCCCTTCGAGATGTCACCATTGCCCGTGGCTGCACCTATACCGCTGCAGCTGTTGGAGAGGTGAACGTTACAACCGAGATGCGACGCACTGGAGCTGTAATTGGCGGTGAAGGTAATGGTGGCGTAATCTATCCTGCATTGCACTATGGTCGCGATGCTCTCGTAGGTGTTGCGCTCTTCCTCACCCTGCTTGCAAAAAGCAAAATGAAAGTTAGTGAATTGAAAACTCACTACCCTCAATACGCCATAGCCAAGACCAAACTGCAACTTACTCCCGAAATGGACGTAGATGCCATTCTTGATGCCGTTGCAAAGCACTATGCCGATGAACAGCTTACCACGATAGATGGTGTGAAGATTGACTTTGAAGACGGCTGGGTACACTTGCGCAAGAGCAATACTGAGCCCATAATACGCATATATAGCGAGGCTCACACAATGGACGAGGCCACAAAGTTGGGTGAAGATGTGCGAAAGATTGTAGAATCATTGTGCTAGTTTATTTTTATGCCACACAACAGCCGAGAAGACAAGCTGGCAGCATTTGGAAGGCTGCTTGACATACTTGACACTCTGAGAATAAAATGCCCCTGGGACAGTGTGCAGACCAACGAGAGCCTGCGTCCAAACACCATAGAGGAAACCATGGAACTTGCCGAGGCTATCATTGCTGATGATTACAAAAATATTTGCAAAGAGCTGGGCGATGTTTTGCTGCACATTATTTTCTACGCGAAAATAGGCGATGAAAAAGGACAGTTCGACATTGGCGACGTGTGCAATGCTATCAGCGACAAACTCATCTTCCGCCATCCACACATCTACGGCAACGAACATTATGAAACAGCTCAGGACGTGCTTGACCACTGGGAACTCATCAAGATGAAGGAGAAAGACGGCAACAAGACCGTACTGAGCGGAGTGCCTGCTACCCTACCGTCGCTCATCAAAGCCGAAAGAGTCCAGGAAAAGGCCGCAAACGTAGGTTTTGACTGGGAAAAACGTGAAGACGTATGGGAAAAGGTAAAGGAAGAGTTTGCCGAGGTGGAGAGAGAATTGACCGAAGGACACGAAATTGACCGTGAGAAGGAATTTGGTGACCTGCTCTTTGCCGTGGTAAATGCTGCCAGGCTTTACGGAGTGCGTGCCGACAATGCCCTCGAACGTACCAACCGCAAGTTCATATCACGCTTCAACCACATCGAAAAACGTGCTCGGGAAAAAGGACTTAAGCTGGGAGAAATGACCCTGGCTCAAATGGACGAACTCTGGAACGAGGCTAAACAAATGGAGTAATACACCCCATGAAAGTCTGTGTAACTGAGAAACCCAGCGTAGCACGCGACATTGCCTCAATCTTGGGAGCCAATGCCAAACGTGAAGGCTATTACGAGGGTAATGGCTATCAGGTAACATGGACTTTCGGACACCTGTGCGAACTCAAGGAACCTGCCGACTACACTGAACAGTGGAAACGATGGAGTCTGGGGCAACTGCCCATGATTCCACCTCGTTTTGGCATCAAGCTAAAGGAAGATGACGGCGTGAAGCGACAGTTTCGCGTAATAGAAACGCTCATCGCCAGTGCCGACGAAGTGATAAACTGCGGTGATGCTGGACAGGAAGGAGAACTGATACAGCGATGGGTCTATCAGAAAGCGCGCTGCAACAAGCCCGTGAAAAGACTTTGGATTTCATCCCTCACCGACGAAAGCATCCGAGAAGGTTTCAACCACTTGCAATCAGCATCCGACTTCGACAACCTCTATATGGCAGGACTAAGCCGTGCCGTTGGCGACTGGGTGTTAGGAATGAATGCCACACGACTCTATACATTAAAATATGCACAATCGCGCAGTGTGCTTTCGATAGGTCGTGTGCAGACTCCCACCCTAGCATTAATCGTAGCACGGCACCGCGAGATAGAGAATTTCGTTCCTGAAGACTTCTGGGAGATAAAGACACTTTATCGCGGAGTAACTTTCAACAGCACCCGCGGACGATTTAAGACCGAAGGGGAAGCCAGCGAAATCGTAGAGAACATAAAGTCTTTGCCACTCACCGTGACAAGTGTGGAGACGAAGCGTGGTAAGGAAGCTCCTCCACGACTGTTTGACCTTACTAGCCTGCAGGTGGAATGCAACAAGAAATTCGGCCTTACCGCCGACGAAACACTGCGCATCATACAATCACTCTACGAAAAGAAAGTAACTACCTATCCCCGTGTTGATACCACATACTTAAGTGAGGATATCTATCCTAAGGTTCCTGGCATCCTGCAAGCCATGACACCATATGCGCCACTCACCGCCCCACTGCTTGAGATGGCCAAATTGCCGAAAAGCAAGAAAGTCTTTGATAATTCAAAGGTAACCGATCACCATGCCATTATCCCGACAAATGTTGATCCGACACGGGCGGCTATGAGTCTCGATGAAAAAAAGGTGTACAACATCATTGCCAAACGATTCATCGCTGCATTCTATCCCGACTGTGAATTCGATACGACAACGGTGATGGCTACCATTGGCGACTATGAGTTCAAGGCTACAGGCAAGGTCATTCGAAGTGAAGGATGGAGGGCCATATACAAGAAGGACAAGGATGACGAAAAAAACACTGGCGACGATGACAATGAAGCCATGCCGCCAATGACTAAGGGCGAAAGCGGACCACACGAGCCTTCGTTGCTCAAGAAGACCACTCAACCTCCAAAGCAGTACACCGAGGGAACTCTGCTTCGGGCGATGGAGACTGCCGGCAAAACTGTTGACGATGAAGAACTTCGAGACGCCATGAAGGAAAACGGCATTGGACGACCATCGACACGTGCAGCCATCATCGAGACTCTTTTCAAGCGTAAATACATACGAAAGGAACGGAAAAGCGTTCTTCCCACTACAGCCGGCATAATGCTCATCGACACCATCAAAGATCCTCTGCTCAAGAGCGCCAAACTCACTGGACTGTGGGAGAACAAGTTGCGTCGAATTGAACGTGGTGAATATAGTCCGGCACAGTTTGCACAAGAACTGAAAGAAATGGTAAGCGAGCTTGTACTCGCTGTGCTGCGTGACAACGACACGCCGCCCATCATCGTTGAACAAGATAAGCCCAAAGGTCCAAAATGCCCGGCTTCAGACAAAGAAAAGAAACCTCGTGCACCTCGCATACGCAAAATAGAGGACATTATCTGCCCAATCTGCGGAAAAGGCCACTTGTTAAAAGGCCGCACGGCCTACGGATGCAGTGAGTACCGCAACGGATGTAACACCCTGTTCCCATTCGAACAATATCCAGCCGACCTCACCCCAGCTCGTCTGAACAAAATGATCAAACAGGCTCAAAAAGCAAATTGACGTGGGAATATCAACACAATACATCATAGTTGCCGTCATTATTGCTGCTGCCATAGCTGTCGTCATCAAGAAAGTCGTGGCCCTGTGGAGGAAAGGACATGACAGAAGCAACAGGCCACAATGCACAGGCTGCCCTCTCGCTGACAAATGCTCAAAAACGGGCGATATGGCAAAAAAATGTGACAATAATCTTGCACATTCCAGAAATTAGCAATACTTTTGCAGTCGCAAAATAAAAATGGTCGCATGGATGAGTGGTTTAGTCACTGGTCTGCAAAACCAGGTACAGCGGTTCGAGTCCGCTTGCGACCTCTGGATCGTCGGTTTCCGTAATGGATACCGGCGATTTGTTTTTTGGAAATCGTTCTCATTTTTTGCATAAACCCACCAACTAATCGGTTTTTTTATCTAAATTTGCACAGCTATTATCAACTTCACCACCTAATAACGGCACAAAACGAACAGTGGATATTAAGCAAAAGTTACAACGATTCAGGGCATGGCAACGCGAACCTGTTAAATTTGAAAACAAAGTCAATGTTGTTGTGCACTGCGCTAATTGCGGTACCGAATTTAGCGACAACTTCTGTCCACGATGTGGGCAGAAAGCAGACATTGGTCGCGTAAACTGGACTACCGTGCGGCAGGGCATCATGTACCTCTGGGGATTGGATTCACGCTCGCTGCCGCACACCCTGCTGCAATTGTTCTTTCGACCCGGCCGTCTCATTAGCGATTACATAAGCGGAAAACGCCAGGTGTCGTTTCCGCCGATAAAGATGCTATTTATTGTGGCCATTATCTTCCTGCTGGCAGGCAAACTATTTGGTATTAATGATGAGCCAACAGCACATGCACAAGAAACCATTTTTGCTTCTTATGACGCATATGAAAAATGGGCTCAGGAAAACCCTGGCTGGAGTTTTTTAGCTATAAGTTCTTTATTAATCCTTCCCACGTGGCTTCTCTTTAGACATTCTCCACTAAACAATCGCCATACCCTTCCCGAGGGCTTCTTCATACAGGTGTTCATGTCAACCTTATTATTAATAATTGCCATGTTATGTGAAATATGCGATTGGTTTATGTGGTTGGTTCCCTTATACTATATTATAACTTATTGGCAACTGTTCGGGTACAATCTGTGGGGTACTTTATGGCGCACAGCACTATGCCTGTCCACATCAATCATGTTCATTCTGCCCTGCTTATTTTTATCTGAATATATCATAACCCACCATGCTGTGAGCAAACACTCCATCGGAGATGAACTTATAGCTATAATTATCATCATGGTACCCGTGATCATAGTCAATGCCATAGGATATTATATTGGAAAGCACACCGAGAATCAACGTCTAAAAGCTCAGAAAAACGACAACACCTAAAGCCATATAGGCACCTACTAAAAAACGAAAAATCCGCGAAACACATCGCAGATTATTCTTAATTAAATTAACCTCTAAAACCTTCTTAACCATTAACTAATTACGACTTTCAGCCGGATTAGTTCTACCAAAACATGCCTCGCGGCATCTAAAAAATTATTAACCCTTAAAATCTATATACCATGAAAAACGCTGCAAAATTACAACTTTATGTTTTACAACATGTTTTTTACAAATGAAAACACTAAAATTTTTACTTTAATTAACATAAGGCTGTGAAATATGCAACAATTTCATTTAGCTTAACTAAAAATTCCATTGCAGTAACATTTTCACAGTCCTATCAAACATTATTCATAACAACCTATAATTATCTTCTTAAATTAAATGAATTATTAGCTAAATCATCAAGATATTTCGTAATTTTGCATTTTTGTTGAATGCTTATGAAGGAACGACGAAACATAGCCATTTTGGGCAGTACAGGTTCAATAGGCCGACAGACACTCGACATCATGACAGAGTATCCCACCCTGTTCAATCCGTGGTTGTTGACTGCAAACTCCAGTGCTGATTTGCTTATTGAGCAGGCACGAAAGCATCTGCCTGCGTATGTAGTGATTGCAAAAGAGAACCTCTACGAAAAGGTGCGTGACGCACTCTCCGACCTGCCCATATGTGTACATTCAGGCAGCGAGGCCATCTCGCAGCTGGTCACCAGCAATGAGGTTGACACCGTGGTTACAGCGATGGTCGGTTACAGTGGGCTGGAATCTACCATTGCAGCCATCAATGCCAACAAGGACATTGCTCTTGCTAACAAGGAAACGTTGGTTGTAGCTGGACAGCTTATCACCGAATTGCTCAAACATTCGCACAGTGCACTCTACCCCGTAGATAGCGAACATGGCGCATTTTACCAGTGCCTGGTGGGAGAGCGACGCGAAGATGTCACAAAACTAATCCTCACCGCTTCGGGCGGTCCGTTCCGCAACACCCCAATAGAACAGCTGCCGTACATGACAGCTGCCGATGCCCTCAAGCACCCCAACTGGGACATGGGTGCAAAAATCACCATCGACAGTGCAACGATGATGAACAAAGGCTTTGAGATGCTAGAGGCCAAATGGCTGTTCGGAATCGATCACGACAGAATTGAAATTGTGGTACATCCACAGTCAATCGTTCACTCGATGGTGGAATTCTGCGACGGATCGGTAAAAGCCCAACTAGGGTTGCCCGACATGCACCTTCCCATACGTTATGCATTGGGATTGCCCGGCAAGCGGCTCGTGACAGACAGTCATAAGATGACTATAGATGATTACTGCAACTTGACGTTTGAACGGCCAGACTTCGAGAAATTCCCATTGCTTACCGCAGCCTATACAGCAGCAAGACAAGGCGGAAACTTGGCCTGTATCATGAATGCAGCCAACGAAGTGGCTGTTGCAGCTTTCTTGCATGACAGAATCCATTTCACTCAAATTCATGACATTGTAGCAAAAACAATGGCAGGAGTGCCGTTCATAGCATCGCCCTCTTATGACGACTATGTAGCAACTAACAATGAGGCACGATCTTATGCCGAATCACTGATACAATAATTTAAAATTTTCGGCATCTTTTCATGCCGACAGGAACATTAATAACAACAGATAATGAGCGCAACATTCTGGATAAAGACACTCGAACTGATACTCGCACTAAGCCTACTGGTGATAGTGCACGAATTTGGACATTACTTTTTTGCACGCATATTTGGCATCTGGGTGGAGAAATTCTACATGTTCTTCAATCCCAAGATATCGATAGTTCGCTGGGATCCCAAAGCCAAGAAAGTGACTTTCTTCAAACGTAATCCCGACGATGATGCCGAGCGACAGGCTGCTCAGACCGAAAAAAGCAGCTGGCGTGACACGATTTACGGCATCGGCTGGGTACCTCTGGGTGGTTACTGCAAGATTGCCGGCATGATCGACGAGTCGATGGACACCGAGCAAATGAAACAGCCCGCCAAACCCTACGAATTCCGAAGCAAGCCTGCATGGAAGCGCTTGTTGGTAATGATTGGTGGCGTGCTCTTCAACTTCCTTGCAGCTATAGTAATCTACTCTGGCATCGTATATGCCTATGGTGACATGACTTTAAACATCGAGGACATCACCGAAGGTATGAACTACTGCGACAGTGCACACAAAATCGGATTCCAGGATGGTGATATTCCTCTCACAGCCGATGGCAAAAAACTCACTGAATTTAATGGCAGGGAGATACAAAGCATCTACATGGCAAAAACAGTTACAGTGTTGCGAAACCATCGTGACACAGTTACCATCAACTTGCCGAAGAGCTTCATCACCGATGCCAACAATGATGCCGAGAATGGACAGCAATTCATGGACTATCGAATGCCAGTGGTCATTGCCCAGACTCAGCCAAGAATGGGAGCAGAGAAAGCCGGACTGAAGCAAGGTGACCGTCTGCTTGCCGTGAATAATGATACCACGCCGAGCTACACTGAATTCACTGCGGCATTGACGGCCAACAAGGGTAAGGCAGTTCGTCTGTGCGTATTGCGAGACGGGAAACAGCAATATGTCAATGCTGATATTGACAGCGATGGAAAACTGGGCATCCAGCTAATGGATCCCACCAAGGTTTATAAGGTCCAAATCAACCACTACAACCTGCTGCAGTGCATACCACGAGGCATACAGATGGGATGGGACAAGATGGTTTCCTATGTCAAGGCACTTAAACTCATCTTCACTCCCGAAGGCGCAAAGAGCCTGGGAGGTTTCGGTGCAATAGGCAGCATTTTCCCCGACGAGTGGAACTGGCTAGACTTCTGGAGCATCACTGCGTTTCTGAGTGTTATACTTGCCGTGATGAACATCCTGCCTATTCCTGCACTCGATGGCGGACACGTTTTGTTCCTGCTCTACGAAATAATCACAGGGCGACAGCCTAGCGAGAAATTCCTCGAGAGAGCACAGACCATCGGCATGGCACTGCTGTTTGCACTGCTGTTGTTTGCCAACGGCAACGACATCTACCGTTTCTTCTTCAAGTAACAAAACTGTCATCAAATGACTTACAAAAAAATAACACTGCATCGCGGCAAGGAAAGTTCGCTGGAACGATTCCATCCCTGGGTGTTCTCGGGAGCAATAGCACAATTCGATAATTCTATCGAAGAAGGCGACCTGGTGAGCGTCTATACACACGATGCCAAGCTAATGGGAAATGGCCATTTCCAGATAGGCAGTATTGCCGTGCGCATGCTCACCTTCGACGACACGCCCATCGACACTGCATTCTTCGTACAAAGGCTTACTAACGCGCTAAACGTACGCAAGGCTCTGGGACTACTGCGAGACGACAACAACTCTTTCCGGCTAGTGCATGGCGAAGGCGACTTTCTGCCCGGACTCGTCATCGACATATACGACGGCACTGCAGTAATCCAGGCACATTCTCCTGGTATGCATTTTGCACGGCACACCATTGCCGAAGCACTTATGCAGATGCCTGGCAACCTCTTGCGAAACGTCTATTACAAGAGTGAGACCACCCTGCCCTACAAGGCACAGCTCGACCCTGAGAACCAATACCTCATCGGTCAGTACGACACCGACGTGGCTGTAGAAAACGGGCTGAAATTCCATGTCGATTGGCTGAAGGGACAGAAAACCGGATTCTTCGTCGACCAGCGTGAAAACAGACGGCTGCTAGAGCAGTTTTCACACGGCAGACGCGTGCTGAACATGTTCTGCTACACTGGCGGCTTCTCATTCTATGCCATGCGCGGCGGAGCAACGCTGGTACACTCGGTTGACAGCAGTGCCAAGGCAATAAAGCTCACACGCGATAACGTGGAACTGAACTTCCCTGGCGATTCCCGCCATGATGCCTTTGCCGAAGACGCATTCAAGTTCCTCGATAACATGGAACGCGATGCCTATGACCTTATCATTCTCGATCCGCCGGCGTTTGCAAAGCACAAGAGTGCCGTAAAGAACGCTCTGATTGGCTACCGTAAGCTGAATGCAAAAGCGTTTGAGAAAATACAGTCAGGAGGCATTCTGTTCACTTTCTCTTGCTCACAGGCAGTGAGCAAGGAGCAATTCAGGCTGGCAGTATTCAGCGCAGCTGCACAGTCCCGCCGTCGGGTCCGCATCCTGCATCAGCTCACACAGCCTGCCGACCACCCCATCAACATCTATCACCCCGAAGGAGAATACCTTAAAGGCCTCGTCCTGTATGTAGAATGATCTTTTGAATAATTCAAATACAATAATAACCAATTAACAGAACCATTAATGAAAAAATTAATCATTGCTGCCACGCTGGCAGTACTATCAACATCAAGCATGATGGCACAACCAAGCAATTTCAACTATGTGGTCGATCGTTTCGCCGACATCCAGGTGCTGCGCTATCAAGTGCCGGGCTTTGACGACCTGTCGCTTAAACAGAAGAAGCTGGTCTATTTCCTTACCGAAGCTGCCTTGCAGGGACGCGACATCCTCTTTGACCAGAACGGAAAGTACAACCTTGCCGTGCGTCAGGTATTGGAACAAATCTACACCAACTACGACGGAGACCGCAATAGCCCCGATTTCAAGGGTCTGGAACTGTATCTGAAGCAGGTTTGGTTCGGAAACGGTATCTATCACCACTATGGCATGGATAAGTTCGTGCCTCAGTTCGACATCGACTTCTTCGTTACCGAGTATAACAAGATTCCACTCGACAAGCTTCCCATCTACTCTTGCGACCGCTGCACTGAGGAAGGCAAGTGCGACAAGGCCACGCAACTTCGCAAGGTATTAGAGCAAGTGCTCTTCGACCCAACCTTCATGCCCAAGAAGGTCAATCAGGCCGATGGCGAGGACCTCATCCTCACTTCGGCAACCAACCTCTATGAAGGCGTAACCCAACAGGAAGTGGAAGACTTCTATAACGCGATGAAGAATCCCAACGACACTACTCCTATTTCATACGGCCTTAACACCAAGGTTGTCAAGGAAGACGGAAAAGTGGTTGAGAAACCTTATAAGGTTGGCGGACTCTACTCCGAAGCCATCGTGAACATCATCTACTGGCTGCAGCAGGCAATGAAGGTTGCTGAGACCAGCGCACAGCGCGACTACATCCAGGAACTCATCAACTTCTACACCACCGGCGACCTGAAGACCTTCGATGACTATTCCATCCTCTGGGCTCAGGACACCAAGAGCCAGGTGGACTTCATCAACGGCTTCATCGAGAGCTATGGCGACCCTCTGGGCATGACCGGCTCGTGGGAGAGCATTGTGAACTTCCGCAACGACGAAGCTTCACATCGCACCCAGCTCATCAGCGAAAACGCACAGTGGTTTGAGGACCACTCTCCTGTTGACAGCCGCTTTAAGAAGGAAAACGTGACCGGCGTAAGTGCAAAGGTCATCACCGCTGCCATACTCGCCGGCGACAGCTACCCATCGACTCCTATCGGCATCAACCTGCCCAACAGCAACTGGATTCGTGCCGCTCATGGCTCTAAGTCGGTATCTCTCGAGAACATCACCGATGCCTACGACGAAGTGGCGAACGGCTCTGGCCTCAACGAGGAATTTGCCATCAGCCAGACTGAGGTTGACCTGATGAAGAACTACCTCACCATCGCCGACAAGCTGCACACCGACCTGCATGAGTGCCTGGGACACGCCAGCGGACAACTGCTGCCAGGCGTTGACCCAGATGCTCTTAAGGCCTACGGTGCTACACTCGAGGAAGCCCGTGCCGACCTCTTCGCACTATATTATCTTGCCGATCCCAAACTGTTGGAACTGGGCATCTTCAAGAGCCCCGACACTTACAAGGCTGAATACTATAAGTACATCATGAACGGTCTCATGACTCAGCTCTATCGCATCGAGCCAGGCAAGAACATCGAGGAAAGCCACATGCGCAACCGCAAGCTCATCAGCGAGTGGTGCTTGCAGAAGGGCAAGAAAGACAATGTTATCGAACTCGTAAAACGTAGCGGCAAGACCTTTGTCAAAATCAATGACTACGAGAAGCTGCGCGGACTGTTTGCCCAGCTCTTGGCTGAAATTCAGCGCATCAAGAGCGAAGGCGATTACGAAGCCGGACGCAAACTTGTCGAGACCTACGGTGTGAAGGTTGACCCGAAGCTGCATGCCGAAGTCCTCAAGCGTTACAATACGCTCGACATAGCTCCCTACAAGGGCTTCGTCAACCCAATCTACACTCCCGTTTACGACCGCAACGGCAACATTACCGATGTGAAGGTCACTTACGGCGAGAACTATGTTGACCAGATGCTGCGCTACAGCCGCACCTACTCTCCACTCACCAAAGCCGTGAAGTAACCGGCGAGTCGCCGGGCCCATAGTGGCTAACATAAACTAGCCTCTAGATACTAACAGAGTCGTTGCAAAGTAGCAACGGCTCTGTTGTCTCCCAATGAGGATTGTCTATTTTGCACCTTTGTGGCGGTTGCAGTCACGGCATAGCATCTGGCAATTCTCAACCACCGTACGGCCACCCTCACGCCAAGGCTTGATATGATCGCCCTCCATGAACTCAATGTCAAATTCTTTTCCGCACATCTTGCAGCGATGCTCCTGCTGTTCCCATACAGCCAACTTGATGTCTTCGGGAAATGCGCGCAAGTCAAGGTATCGCTCGTCATGCGTGAGCACATAAGGGATGATGCCGTTCTGTTTCTGGATTTCACTATCACGCAACAGTTGTGATATTTCCTTAGCCAAAGTAACCGTGTCAAGCGTATATTCATGAAAACGGTCATAGAACAAAGCCCAGTCAAGCCCCTTCATGATTTTTTTGAATCGCTTCATGTCGAAGTTGGTAATGGCCCAGTTGAGCACGTTCTGGAAATAGGTCCACAAGTTGTTTGCGTTGGGGTCGTGCTGATGTTGCGCCATATATCCAACAGCACTCTGAGCCTTGTCCTCTCTTTGTTCATGGTCGGCCATCCATTCCAATGCTTTTTTTAGAAAATCCTGACGTATAGGAGTGCCGTTAACCAGATCTTTGCCAAGACGATATGCACCACAATTACTCTTAGAGAAGTGCCGTTTAGCATCACTCACAAACGGTCCTGCAAATATGGCATTATTTATTTCTTGTTCATTTAGAGGTTTACCAGCAATATTGATTGTCTTGAACCACTCCAGTTTCTCACTTGCTTCACCTTCGCATACGTACACGGTGAGTGGATATTCCATTATTCGTTTTTGAATGTCAGCGGGCTGATTGAAGAAATTCTTGAATTCAAAGCTGAATTTTCCCGCTACATATTCACACAATGAAAGCGTGCGTTGTTGACCGTCCATAACCTCGTAAGGACATTCAGCATCAAGACCCCGCTTCACCCAATACATCACATTCAATGGGTACCCATGCAGAACAGTATTGATAACAGCCTGCTGTTCCTTGTCATTATAAATGAATTCCCGTTGATATGGTGGGCGTATATCAAGCAACCCATTATAACCACGCACACCTTGCTCATCATTATTGATATAACCTTGGGTTATTTCTCCGACGGTAACTTCTATTTGTTTTATTGTCATCATAACTTCTTGGGATGTTTATTGCGGATTAATATTCTGCTATAGGGACATTTAGATTTACAGTTAATTGTATAAGCAAGATCTGTTCTTCCTCTATAATTTTTAGTTACACCTGCTTGTTTTGCTAAATCGC
Source organism: Muribaculaceae bacterium (assembly GCA_017651515.1). Classification (GTDB taxonomy): domain Bacteria; phylum Bacteroidota; class Bacteroidia; order Bacteroidales; family Muribaculaceae; genus Sodaliphilus. The sequence continues at coordinate 25,650 of JAGCCU010000042.1, forward strand.
CACTTCCTAAACCTATTATTTCAAATTGTTCAGGATTAAAACTACCTAAAATAGTATCTGGAACTCCCATAACTCCATCCCAGTCAAATGGAATATCAGCAATTGTACCAATATCAATAGCATTGTAGTTATCGTAATGTGGATATTCTTCATTTGAATATCTACAAACAAGGTCTATTTTTTCATGTCTCTTGCTAATATCTAAATTTGTATACCAGCATATAGCAGGAACTTTTATATAATTATCGTCTGGATTAAATCCTTTTGAAATAACAAACTTCCTATTTGCGTTTAAGGTATTTTCATATGGTGCCTTATATATAACTGAAATATTGAAACCAAAACCACACCATATTTTATTTTGCATAAATAGAGGAAATATTTCAGAATAGTGTAGTGCACTCATACGACCCATAATGATAAACCTTTTGTCGTATTCCATTAATTGTGCAACATATTCTCTGAAAAGAGAGAATGGGGGATTTGTTACTACAATGTCGGCTTGCTTAAGCAATTCGACACACTCAGGCGAACGGAAATCTCCAGTCTGCAATGTGGAAAGCACGTTTTTGTCGTTTTGCAGTAAGTATTGTACGTCACTTAAATCAACAGCACCATCACCATTTAGGTCACGCACTTCGGTTATTTCAACTTTGTAGGCTATCTTTTTAGGGTCACCGGTAAAATCTCCCCAATCGATAAGCAATTCATTACTCTGGACTGGTGAGCCATTATAGCAAGTGCAAATAAGCTTTTTCAGTCCTAACTGATTGAAACGTAGAGCAAAATATTTAAAGAAATTGCTTTCGTAGGGATCATCGCAATTGCACAATACCACTTTGCCACGGAAGTGTGGCCAGTAGTGTTGCAACTCCCGCTCAATATCGGCGAGTTGCGTGTAGAATTCGTCTTTCTTTGCTGCCTTGGCAGCATTGAGATTTTTGTTTGCCATGATTGATAGCTATTTTTGCAATCAACTATCAATCACGCTACCACGCAAAAGAGCGTGATGCCCTTATTGCGTTCAGCTTTGAGGCAGCCTCGCAGGAAACCTCAATCCTCGAATAAGACACACCACGCCGTAGCGTAATGCATCGCTAATTAAGAGGATAAAGGCATCCATAAAGAATACCATCACTAATTATTTCAAAGTGCGTGTTATTTCCAATAAGTTTGCGAGGCTTTTGGCTGAACGCGAAATAATAGCGAATGCTTTGTTAGGTTTTCGGAATTTCTCCTCCGAATCGGTTACAAAATTACACTAAATGAATGAAATATAAAAGTTCTTAAACAAAAATCATGTGTTTTGCAGTCTAACTTCGTGCATCAACCCGACTAATAATTGAAGATAATTATATATATGTTGTCCCCGAAACAGACCTTGAAAAGGTCAATCGGGTCAGAGACCCGATTTTGTGTTTAAGACCATGCTAGAGGGTCGCAGACCCTCGCCGCTTGGTCCAAGACGAAAGCAATGGAAGTGCCTCGATGAGGAACTTCATAAGAAGGAACAATATGTTTATAATTTCCTAATTGAAAACTGATAACATAACGCTCCCTTATGTAACTTGCCTGTTGCGCATCAGCCAAATATGTATCTTTTGTTTCTTATAGTCTAGTCCTTCGCGTCAGCCACTGAAAACTAATCAAAGACTTAATGCACTTTTTTGATAGCGTTATCAAAGTCCTTTGCGCCACCAGCCTCGCCAAAGAGCTTCTTTAGCAGGCGAACGCGGGTGTTGGTGATAGCCTGAGGAGTGGAAATGGTCAGTGTTGCAATCTCGGTGGGCAAGAAGTTATGGATAGTGAGCAAGCACACCATCTGTTCTTTTGAGTTTAGTGAAGACAGCAATTCACGCAGTTTGGGATTTTGTGCATAAGAAAGTTGCGCCAGTTCGTTGATATCTACATCGGCAGCGGGTTTCCCTTTGCTGGCAGCTGCATTCAGGCGCGAAACGGTTTCTTTCATCTGCATGGAGTTCTCGCGTTGCTCGCGCTCCTTCTGCCGTCGCATCTGCGTGAGTTCGGAGCGTGTGAGATTATACTGCTGCTGGCTTTCGGCAAAACGGGCATTAAGCTTGTCGATGCGATGGCGACTGTACCATATCAATGCTGCCGATATTATCATTAATAATATGATGGCTGCAAGCGAGGCAATAAGCGTCCTATACTGCCGGCGCTCCTTCTGCTGCTCATCAAATTGTGTCATCATGTCGATGATGCCGGCAGCATCGTTTTGTTCGTAGAGGTGACGATACACCTCGTTGAGTCGTTGGCTATACTCCGCCACATTCACAATGTCGCCACGCAAGTTCAGATGATCTATTAACTGATGGTAGGACTGTATGGCGACATCCGACGAGAACGAAGTGGTGAGCCTGTACCATTGCTGGACAGCCGATGCTGTGTCACCTTCCTGCACATATATGTCGGCCAGGAGTTTTGCCCCTCGGTCGGTTGGAGATATCTGCATTGACTCAGTCAGGAGAAGTTTTGCCTCATCAATCTTTCCTGTCTTCATCAGATAGCTGGCATTATTCACGAGATAGATGGCTCGCACATCGCCCTCGGTGCTATCGGCAAGTGGTTTAGCTTGTTCCACATAGTATTTCAGACTGTCATCCTCACCCAACACATCAAATGTCATGGCAATGTTGTTAAGTGTCTGCACCGCCCACTGTTTGTTGTCAACTTGCTGAGCGGCTTTCAATGCCTGCTTGTAGTAGCGTAATGTCGGGGTGTAGTCGCCCACATTGTCGTTCAGGTCGCCAAGCACTGAATAGAGATACCAGTCGAAAGCAGGTTCATGCAGGTTGCCGGCCATTTGCTCGGCTTGTTTTATCGACAGGATAGCCTCGCGGGTCTTTTGCTGGTGGTACAGGATAATTCCTTGATGGAGCAGTGCTCTGGCAAGATGCTTGTCGTCGCCGTGTTGCTCGAAGTACTCCTTGCTTGCCTTTATTAATGAGTCGCTGCCGATATAGAGTCCGCTACGGTGTAGGGCTTCAGTATAAAGAAGACCAAAGAGGGCACGGTCGGCCTTACTCATCGTAGTGTCGTTCCAGCATCGCACCAACATTCCTACCACCGAGTCGGGCTTGCTGAATACAATCTGCTCGGCCTTGGTTAAAAGTTCATTGTGGGACTGCTCATGTGAACAGCCCACAATGATAATAAGTATTATAAAACATAGGATATTCCTCATTTTTTTATGGAGAATACAACAGGAAGTGTATAGTTCACTCTCACCACTCGTCCTTTTTCCTTTCCAGGTTTCCAATTTGGCATGGACTTCACCACTCTGATTGCTTCGGTGTCAAGCGAGGGGAAAACTGCTCTTGCCACTCTCACATTAGTAATACTGCCATCGGTTTCTACCACGAACATCACCATAACCCGGCCTCCAACATTTTGCTTAATAGCATCTTCTGGATACTTGATATTGCTACTAAGAAAATCAATCAAGGCCGACATGCCACCAGGAAACTCGGGCATCTGTTCTACAGAATCAAAGACATTTTGGTTACTCTGTGATACAACAGTCTTCTGTGCATTTGCCGTCATGAGACACATTACTGCCATCATAGACATTAAAATCAATTTCTTCACCTTCGTAATTTTTTAAAAGTTCAACAATCGGTTTGTCTGTCCGGACGATGCAAAAGTAGATATTGTCTTGAATGGCTACAAGAAATCAATTACACAATATTACACTTTAGTGCAAAATAAACCATAACTCCATGAAATAGAGCATTTTTTAATGCCTATTATATGTGTTGTTGATCTATGTATTTCAACACTTTGCGGGACAAAAATAGTGCTTAATATCTAAATTGCCAACTTTTTCGCGATTTATGAATTTGTTTTATTCGCATATTGAGTCTTGTCAATTTTAGTAGTTTTTGAACAGAGAACTCTGAGAACAGAGATAGCCGCAACCTGCAATTACCCTTTCTATGAATTTCTTAAATCGATATTTTTGAACATAAACGGTCACAAACACTAAATAAATGTATTTGCATGTTAACGAATTTGAACTTCCGGAACACATGGAACAGCTGGAACACATGGAACAACTTGTGCTTGCCTGATTTAGGTTGACTGTTTTGTCAGTCTTATTCCTTTTAAAAGTTGACTCGGTTAAACTTATCCCTGGTAGGGGTTGACTGTTTCTGTTCTATTCCTTGTATTGGTTGACTGGAGGCCGTAGGCCGGAA
>JAGCCU010000043.1 GCA_017651515.1 Muribaculaceae bacterium
ATTGCTTGACTAATTCTTTGTCTATGCCATAACCTCTGCATAGGCCCTTCAATGACGTACCAGATAATACTTGGTTAACGAGATTAAGTTTCTCTTCAAATGAATGTTTTCGATACATAATGCACCCCAAAAGTTAGACAAAAAACTTTTGGGGTGCAGTTCAGTGGTGGGGTTTATTATATCGGAAGGTGGGTACTGAAAACAGATTCTATTCAAACTTGAAAAGCGTTGAGAATCCAGTCACCTTAAATACGTTCATGATGTCATCGTTCATGCCAGTGATGGTCACCTGGCCTCCACGGGCTTTAACTGCTTTCAATAGTGCAAGAAACAACCTTAGTCCTGCCGATGCCACATACTCCAGATTATTGCAGTTCATAATCACGTCTTTGCAGTCGCTCTGGAATGCAGGCTGAAGGTCTTTCTCGGCTTGTGTGGCAGCCAGTGTGTCCAGTTGCCCACTCATCTCTACGGTCATTTTGCCGTCATGTTCATTGATAATTGTTGTCATAGTTGTTTATATGTTTAGTTATTATTGTATTCACACCATGTATATATATATCCATTGCGGCACTCAGTGACGAATCGGTAGCGGATGGCATCATCAAGCACGTGATGCAAATCCTCGCTGATTCCCTTGCCGGTAAGTTTCAATACGCTCTCCTTCATGGTCCATAGTCGCGTGAATTCCTCACGCGGAGTCAGACTGTGGGTTATGAGTCGTTGCTCATCCTCGTTCATCGTGCGCTCAATCAACTCCTGGTCATAGGCTCTTATGCTTTCCACGTCGATGCCCACAGGATGGTCGGCAATCACACATGCAGCGGCTTCTCGGCAATGACTCATGTTGAAGTGGATGTCGGGACGGCTGGCAAGCATCGGTTTGCCGTGGTCGCCGAACTCAAAAACAGGAGGCTCGGTGATGCCGTATTCTTCTTTCAGTCCCCTGCATAGCAGCAGATAGACAGCCAATGAGAGTCGCCGGTCACGCTCCTGACGGTAGCGAATGGCATGTTCGCGACGTTGTTGGCTCACTGCTTCCAGCGCAGCTGCCACGTCAATTCGGCCGATATGCTCATCCACATATATCATTTACTAATTTCTATCTTTTCTAAATAACAATGGGTTTGTATGCTTATCAAAACTCCCCCTCTAAGCTAGAGGGGGTGGCGCAACGCGCCGGGGGAGTATGGTCTATCTGCAAAATTAATGATAGCATTTACAATTACATATGGTTGTTGTAACGCAATACGATTCTCAAATCTTAAAGTTGTAATGCCGAATTTTTGTTTCAAATATTGTTCTCGAAGATAATCAGCTTTTACCATTCCTCCATGATAATGATAGTCACCATCTAATTCAATTGCTAATTTCAATTTTGGGCAATAGAAATCCAATATGTAGTTTCCTATGCTATATTGTCTCCTAAATCTCAAGCCATTAACTTTATCTCCTTTTAGCCAATTCCAAAGAGTTTTTTCTGCTGAAGTAGAATTGTTACGCAGTTCTCGGCGAAAAGCTTTCATTTTGGAGCTGTTCTTTTCATGATGTTTAGTCATACTCCCCCCAGCCCCCTCTATCTTAGAGGGGGAACTGGCTGCAGCATTATTTATTTGGCTTGAGTTCATTTATCATTTTGCTAGTTTGAACTGAATGTGTGACACCTTGTGTATGATGACTATCATTGCAATTTCTATGCCATAAGCAATCAGGTAACTGTACCACAGATAGTCGGGGGCATGCCTTGCCACAACCCACAGCACAGGTATCACCGTAAGCGATAGCGCAAACGAGATGAACAGAGCCATGCGATGCTGAGCAAAAAGCTTATACACAATCATCACTGCATAGATATAACAGAATGGGATGAAACTCAATGCAAACACACGTAGGGCATGGTTGCATTGTGGTATCGATTCGGGTGACGCACCGAACAGCTTGCCTATTGTCTCAGGCGTAATCCATACAATGGCGCATGTGATAAGCATTGCAATGGTGATGAAACCGAACGACTTGCGAACTATAAGTTTGAAAGCATCACCGTCACCTTTTCCAACTTGGATAGCACCCAACGATTGCAATGTGCGGCAGGTGCCCGAAAGGAACAGGTTGTAAATCTGCAGCAGGTTCATGCACACAGCAAAGACGAAGATACCCGTTCCTCCGGCAGTTGACAACACTATTTTGTTGGCACAGAACAGCAGCAGCGTGAGGCACACCGATGCAACTGCAAGTGGTGCACCTTGCGAAATGATGGCACCCCATTCACGCTGATCATGCTGGAATGAGAAGTGCAGGTGGTTATCCTTGTAGTGGTAGTGAATCATCATGATTGCGATACCAATCAGGTGACCTACAACGGTCGCGGCCGACGAACCGGCAATTCCCCAGCCAAGGAACTTGATGAAAACGATGTCGAGCATGAGGTTGGCGGCATTATCGATCAATATTGCAACCGACACAAGCCTTGGACTGCCGTCAACACCGGCCATGGTGCTTATGGCCCACATCAACATATAGGCTGGCGCACCAAGCAGCATCGGTATCAGGTATTCCTTAGTGGGTTGGAAAAGGCTTTCGTCATTACACAGCAATTGAGTGCTCTCGTTGGGGAACAACATTCCGCCCAGCACGGCTATGGCGATGCCTATCGCCAGACAGCCAATCATAGACTGGGTGTAGATGTAGCGTAGCCGCTTGAAGTCTTTCTTGCCGAGCGCAAAGCCGACCAGCATGCCCGCGCCAGTGGCAGTGAGCATGTTAAGCGTGAACATAAACTGCACCACAGGTTTCGACAGGTTGATGGCGCTGACGCCGTATTCACCTATCAGATTACCCACGATGATACCGTCCACCACATTGCCGAGGCAACCCGAAAGCGCGATAAGGATTGACGACCACAGAAATCTCCAGAACTCCGTGGTCAATGCTTTATTGCCAGATGATTGTTCTATACTCATAATCAATTAGTCGAAGAAGCCGAGTGTGCCGATTGCTGTCAGCATGCGCTGCACATAGTCCCATGAGGTTGGGTTCCATACATATCCCAGACGATATAGTACCTGAGTGGTGTAGTCGTTGTCGCGTTCCACGTCGGCGGCTTTCTGTCCGTGTGCCATATCCTGGTATGCCAGCAATCCCGACAGTTGTGCTGCCTTCTGTGGGTCAGCACCGGCCTCTTCCATAGCTTGGGCAAACTCTTCCTGTTCAACAAAGCGAATACCGCCGGTTACCGATTCGAGGCCTTCTAGCACGTCACCCAGCAACTGGGTATGGTTGTTATAGGGATGGAATACCGTACACTCCTTCGGTGTGCAGGACAGAAGCACGATTGCATGACTTACCTCGTTGATGGGTGAGAACTCCACACGCTTGTTTCGCATTGCGTATGGGCAGCAGCCAAGCATGTTGTAGATGCGTATGCGGCCCATGAACGAATTGGTGTTGAAGTTCATCTGGAACTCGCCGTCGGTACTGCGTGCGGCCAGGTTGCCCACACGCATGATCTTGGCATTCAGTCCTTGGCGGGCAACGGCATCAAGGATGAGTCGCTCTGCCATGTACTTTGAATAGATGTACTTGTTTCCAAGGAACTGTCCCATATAAAGACGCTGCTCGGTGAACACGTCGTGCGGGGCTGGAACGCCGTTAACGCTAAGACCGCGGGTGCTGGCTGTAGAGATATGTATCAGGCGTGCTCCGGTCTTCAGGCAGTAGTCCACGCAGCGTTGTGCGCCACCTATGTTAACATCTTCAATCTCAGTGCTTTCGGCAAAATGCTTCACTATGGCAGCACAGTTGAAGATGGTGTTTACCTCCAGTTCAGGGTCAAAGTCTTGTGTGACGTCTCCTAAAACGACCTTCAGTCTACCACTCACGAATTCCTGCTCGAAAGAATTGTCAAAGTAGTAGAACAACAGGGTTTTCAGTCGGCTTTCTGCCTTCTCGATTGTCTTGCCGCGCACCAGACAGTAGATGCTCTCGGCATCAGAGCTGATAAGCTCGTTCAGTATATGGATGCCAAGGAATCCAGTGGCTCCGGTGAGCAGAACTTTGCCCAATGTCTGCGGTTGGCCTTTTTTGAATGTATCGAGAGTGTTTAGTTTTGCAACGTTATTAATCGCGCTGTAATCGAAGTTGCTGATTTCGCTGTCTCCGCTATCTTCGGTTTCGCCGGTTACTAGACGGGCAAGCATGCGAGGAGTGGGATTGTCGAATACATCGCCGTAGGCAACGTGGAGTCCTGCCTTGTCGGCTTCGATGATAACTCGGGTAACAACCAGGGAAGTGCCGCCCAGGTCGAAGAAGTTGTCATTTGCACCCACGCGGTCCATCTGCAGGATATCGGCAAAGATGTCGCAGAACGTGCGCTCGGTGTCGTTGGCTGGAGCCTCATATTCACCTGCTGATGCAAGCACTGGTTCGGGCAGTGCCTTGACGTCGGTTTTCCCATTTGGTGTCATCGGCATCGACTCAAGTTGCAGATAGGCAGTGGGAACCATGTATTGGGTAAGGCTCTTGGCAATCTCTTGTTTCATAGCTTCGCCTTCAATGGGCCGGTCGGCAGTATAGTAAGCACACAGGTGCTCTTTGCCTACAATCTTGCGGATAAGTATAACCACTTTCTGGACGCCCTCTACCTTGAGAATCACGTTCTCAATCTCGCCCAGTTCAATGCGGAGGCCGCGCAACTTGATTTGGTTGTCGGTACGGCCTAGGATAGCTATGTTGCCGTCGGCGAGCCACTTGGCGTAGTCGCCAGAGCGATAGACTCGTTCGTCGTGGTAGTCTATGAAACGCTCACGTGTCATCTCGTCAAGGTTGTTGTAGCCGCGTCCTACACCACGGCCACCGATATAGAGTTCGCCGACTACGCCCACGGGCAATTCGTTGCCGTCAGGATCAACGACGAATTCTTTCACGTTGAGCTGTGGACGGCCAACTGTGATGACCTTGGCGTTGGTGAGTTCGACATTGTTAGATGCCACGGTGATCTCGGTGGGGCCGTAGCAGTTGAATATACGAGCGGTTGTTGATGCCTTCAAGGTGCCAAGTAGCTGTTGGGAGAACTTCTCACCTCCGGCACGTGCAATCTTAATGTTACGTATTGCATTGCAGAACACGTCGCTCGTGAGCCATGTCATCCATCGTGACGGAGTGCCCGAAACCATGTCGATGTGCTGTTGCTCGATAAGTTCGGCAAGTGCCAGCGGATTGTTGGCCTGTTCTTCGGTAGCTACGATCAGCGTCTTGCCACTGTACATGGCAGTACCGATGTCCTGAAGGGCGGCATCGAACGAGATGGTGGTCACGCTCAGTACACGAGTGGCATCGGTGGCAACGGCGTGGGCAAAGACATTCGCTGGATGGCCATAAAGGTAATTACAAATGCCTTCGTGCCGTAGCATCACGCCTTTAGGGCGACCGGTGGAGCCAGAAGTGTAAATCAGGTATGCCAGGTCGTTGCTGGTGATGTCTGTTGAAATGGGAGTGTCATCGGTCTCTTCAAGCAGTGTTTCAACGTCTATCCATTTGTCGCCAGTCGCGCGGTCGGCAGTAGTGATGATGAACTGGGCTTCAGAATCCTCAAGTATGAGTTTCACGCGGTCAGCCGGATATTCTGGGTCACATGGAATATATGCTGCTCCAGCCTTCATCACGCCGAACATCGACAGGATGAGTCGGCTAGTGCGAGGCAGCAGCAGTGCTACGCGGTCACGCGGTTTCACGCCACGATTCTGAAGTGCATGCGCAATGCGGTTGGCAGTAGCATTGAATTCGCTATAGGTGAATTGTGCATCGCACGCCACCAATGCCTGATGGTCGGGTTGCAATTCAGCCCAGTGCTCCACAGCATGGTGGAACAGATGGAACGGCGCTTCGGCAACGGCTACCTGACGCAAGGTTGACAATTGTTTTTCCTGATTGTCGCTAACTATCGACAGACTGCGTACACGAGCATCGGGTGATGCTATCATGCGTTGTGACACGGCCACGATACTCTCGGCAAGGCCTTGTGCAAGCTCTGGAGAATACAGGGCATCGTCATATTGTACTACTACGCCGCGTGTCTCAATCTTGATGTTGATTTTGAATTTTGGTACATTAAGCTCAAGCAGTTCCTGGTCAATCTTTTTACCATTAACGGTATATTCTGACAGAACTCCAACCTGATATGCATAGGCGATTGCGGGACGTATACCATAATCGGCAGCGATGCGTGCCAACGGATAATTCTCATGAGAAAGAGTCTCGCCGAAGGTGTCGCAGGCATTTTTGAGGAATTGTTCCACGGTAATGTCGTCGATGCTTGTGCTGAGAGCCAAGGTGTTGACAAACATACCTACTGTATCAGCAATCTTCAAGTTCGAACGGCCACTGCTCACGGTGAACAGACACACGTCTCTGCTGTTGGTGTATCGTGAAACAACGTAAGAAACGGCTGCATAGAACAGGTGTGCCGGAGTGATCTCGTTATTGCGGCAGAATTGAGTGGCCTGGTCATGATTGACAGGTACCACAACTTCTCCTATAAATCCTTGCTCACTGCTGTTTAGGTCTGCCGCGATTTCGCTCGCGCCCTCGCAGTGCTCAAGTTTGGAAGCGAAGAATTGCTGGGCTGCCTTGAACTCATCACCTTGCTCTGCATCCTTTTGGTCGGCTGCAAAATTGAGGTAGTTATATGTCTCAGTCTCAATGCTGTCGCCTTCGAGCACGGCACACAGTTGCTTGATAAACAAGTCGGCCGAACCTCCATCGAACAGCAAATGGTGTACGTCAATCAACAGACACACTTTGTCGCTGGCCTGAACAACCTCGAACCGGCACAACGGAGCTTTCTGAAGATTGAAAGGTTTGACGAAATCCTGTTTGTACTCGTCGAGTTGGCTGGCAGGTATGGTAGTGACAGGTACTTCAAGCGATGGGCAACCGTCGGTTGTCTGCATTGGAGTATCGCCACGCATCTCAATATGGATTTTGAGCGCTGGATGAGCATTTGCTACAGTCTTCACGGCATCGGCAAGCTTTTGAGCATCGGTTCCTTCGGGGAATGTGAGCAGATAAGGGATGTTATAGACCGTTGAAGTGGGATTCTTCAGGCAGTCGAAGTACACGCCTGTCTGAGCGTATGTGAGAGGTGCTTCGCTGACCGAAGCCTTTTCGGCAGTCTCAGCACTTGCAGCAGTTCCGCTGTGAAGCAGATGTTCCAGGATGAGGTTCTCAATCTGTTGAAGCGTTCCTGACTTAACCAGCCACCGTGATTCGAGTGCCACGTCATACTTTTTGTTGACGAGTACCGCCAGACGAATTGCAGAAATAGATGTCAAGCCGGCATAGCCTAGAGGTGTGGTGATGCCAAAGTCAGTGTTACCCACAATGCCGGCAATCATCTCGTGCAGTTCTTCTTCAAGCACGTTCATGGGCGCGTTGCTCACTTCGATGTCGGCAGCCTTCTTTTCGGGTTTGGGCAAGGCGCGCTTGTTCACCTTCATGTTCTGGTTGAGCGGGATGCTGTCAATCTGCATTGTCACTGCAGGCACCATATAAGGCGGTTTTTCTTCGAGTATGAATTGGTTCATTGCCTCGATGTCGATTTGCTGGTCGCTGACGATGTAGGCAGCGATGAATTTTCCACCGCCTTCCTCGTCAAAGGCCTGCACTGTGGCATCCTTGATGCCCGGGAACTGACGGATGATAGTCTCAACCTCCTTCAGTTCGATGCGGAAACCGCGTATCTTCACCTGACCGTCGCGACGCCCTACGAACTGGATGTCGCCAGAAGGCAGATAGCGCACGATGTCGCCCGAACGGTAAATGCGGCGGTACTTCTCATCGGTGGTAAATGGATTGTCAATATAGACCTCAGCAGTCTTTTCGGGTCGGTTGAGATAGCCCCGGCTTACCTGTGGACCGCTAATCCAGAGTTCACCGACAGCGCCAACTGGCTGACGATAGCCGTGTGAATCAACAATATATAATCGCAGATTGTCGAGTGGTTTGCCAATGGGAATGTCCTTAATGACTTTGGTAACAGGGAATATTGTCGTGTAGATTGTACACTCGGTGGGACCATAGCCGTTGTGGAGTATGCAGTTGGCGGGAGGTGTGAGAGTTGCGAGTTTTTCGCCGCCGGTAGAGAGATGTTTCAGTGAATTATTTTCCACCGTAGTGGCAAACTGATATGCCACCTGTGTGGTCATGAAGGCATGTGTGATGCCGTTTTGGTCGAAATAGTCATTGATGGCAATCAGGTCGAGGCGGATTTCCTCAGCAATGATGTGAAGCGTTGCTCCACAGGTGAGGGCGGGATACATATCCATCATACAGGCATCAAAGCCATAACTGGCATATGCTGCCACCTTGCAATTCTCATTCAAGTCGTAGTAGCGTTGATACCAGTTGCAGAATGCCACGAGGTTGCTGTGTATAAGCTGGCAGCCCTTGGGAACTCCTGTTGAACCACTGGTGTAAAGCAGTATGAACAAATCATCGGGATTAGGCTCGGCAGGCAGAGTTGTGGCTGCGGGCAGTGCAGCAATCTCGCTGGTATTCAGTACAGGGCCAGTATATTCATTAACCACGGGCCGCAAATCTTCATCGGCAATCAACAACTTTGCAGATGCATCCTTCATCATGAAGTTCAGTCGCTCGGCTGGATATGTGGGGTCGAGAGGCTGATAGGCACACCCGGCCTTGAGTACGCCAAGCGATGCAATAGCCATCCACTCAGAGCGTGGAATAAGTATCGAAACCACGTCTTCGCGTCCCAATCCTTGGGCGGCAACGTAGGCTGCTATGCGGTCGCTTATCTCGTCAACTTGCTGATAGGTGTATTTTTTGTCTTTATAGACTACGGCAGTGTTGGTGGGTGTCTTGGCAGCTTGTCGGCGGAACAGCGATACGATGGTCTGCGAGTTGTCGTAGTCAACGTCGGTCTTGTTGAAACCGTCCAATATCTCGATTTGTGACGGTGTGGTTATGTCGATGTCACGCAGATATTCACATGTCAGAAGTCCTTCAACCACTTTTTCGTAGCTTTCAAGGAACTGGCTTACAAGGGTTTCTGAATATTCGTTGGAGCAATATTCGGCCTTCACATGATATTGTCCGTCGCGTATGAAGGCTTTCAGATATAGCGATGCGTCAAGAGTGCTGTTTCCAATGCGTTCAACCTTCATGGGTTTGTCGCCCATTGTATCGTCGGCAAACAACATAGCGTGCCAAGCAAACATGGAATTGCTTTGAGGCTTCAGGTCTTCCATCAAGTCGCTGAAGGAATAGACGTCGTGCTGTCGGCATCCGCTCATCTGGTCTTGTCCGGCCTTGAGGAAGTCAAGTACCGTGGTTTCGTCATCGAACTTGGCATAGACTGGCAGGGTCTTGACGAACATACCTACTGTGTTGTCGAGTCTTTTGTCCTTGCGACCATTATAGACGGTGGTGAACAGCGATTCCTTCTCGTTGTTGAACTTGGCAAGCAACAAGGAGTAGGCCGAGGTGAAGAGAGTGCTCTTGAATATGCCGTGTGTCTTGCAGAACTCTTCCACGCGGTCGATGCTCGTGTCCAGGATGCGTAGCAAACTCCCCTCGGTCTTTTCCTTGCCTTCAAGGTCAGGAATCAGTTGTGTGAAGGTGTCTCCACAGTCGAAGTTCTTTGCATACCAGTCCTTGGCTTCTCCAAAGGCGGCGGTCTCACGTTCGGCAGCCTCACTTGCAGCAATCTCGGCCAGGGTGATTTCTTCTGCATTGAGAGCAATGCCGTGATATGCCTTGTCGATATCCTTCAATATCAGGTGCATTGACGTTCCATCAACGATGATATGGTGGTAATCAATGAATAGATATAGATTGTTAGTATCACGCAGCAAGTGTATGCGGAAAAGCAGGTCTTCGAAAAGATTGAAAGGCTTCAATAGTCTGGCCTTTGCAGCTTCGATGTCGTTGATGTCTTCTACGGCAATTGTCCATGAGTCCTTGTCATTATCAATGAACTGCATTGGCTCTCCGTCGTCGTTCAGCGCGATACGTGTGAACAGGGTGGGGTGAGCCTTTACCGCCGTTTCCACAGCCTTGCAAAGCCGCGTGGTGTCCAGACTCTTGTCAAGAGTATAGAGATATGGGAGATTATAGCAAATTTCTCCGTTGTGACCGGCACATTCTACATAGATGCCGTATTGAACTTGGCTAAGAGGTGAAGATTGTATCATAGTAATATGTTTTTATCGATTTACCATTTTGTTGAGAAGAATTTTGGAGAGACGACGAGCATCAGCCAGCCCCATTGAATGCGGTTGCTGTTGTTTCGCCTGAGGGCTTTAAGGGTTTCAGTGCCTGTCATCTGTGAGTAGCCGGCCGAGAGTTTTACATCTTTCATGATGTTCCAGCTTGCCGACAACTCAATTTCATGTCCCAGAGTATAGCTCAGGTCTTCAATCTTGATGCTCGTACCGAGCCAGTGATACTTGGCACCCAGGGTGACCTTGCTGACAGGAGAATAGGTTGCTCCGAGGTGTAAGTCCTGCAAGCCTGGAGAGTAGCCGCCATAGAATGCCTTAATGTAAAAGAAGTCCATAGCACCGTAGAACTGGTGATGTGATGCAAAAAGCAGGTTGAATGCGTGTGCATCAGTCTGTAGTACCAGCCCGAATGCATTAGGCACGATGAGGTAGTACTTCTCATCACCGCTCAAGTGATAGTAGCCGAGATTTGCATTCCATCGATGGTCTATTTTCCAGTTGCCCTCGGCACTTGCCATCCAGGCGTGAATGGGCAGGCCTAACTCGTTTGTTCCTCTCTGAATATAAAATGAACTTTCAAGAGTCAGCGAGTGTGGTTTGTATTTGGCATAGAGACCCATCAACTGCTGATTATTGATTTCAGCTGTAGATTCTGCTTGAATACCGGTATTCAAGAATAGAGCCGATGCGCCCAGTTGAGGAGAAAAATCGTAATGATACCATAGCATTTGCATGGTCTTATAGATCTGTCCTCCATCCTTATAGATAGAACCTCCATTCATATTGATGTTGTTCTGGTTATACGCCAGCACGGCATGAACTTTGTGACCATATCCTTCATAACCAAGTTTGAGAGCATCGTGGTATGCACTGGTCATAGACCAGTCGTTGGTTCCGATTACGCGCTCATCGTCGTAGGCAAGCGTTTGTCTTCCGAACTTGGCAAAAGCCCCTTTGTAGTTGAGTTTAGCCCATGCTTCGCGCATGGCAAAGGCGCCCCCGCCTGCAGTTCCCCATACGCCGCTGTGCTGAGGAGTGATTTGCACTTCTAGGTGTCGTTGCCTGTAGTTTAGATACAGTCGGGAACGCTCAAGGATGAATTTTGCTTCATCGTCGTCTTCATCGGTTGTAGCAAGAGCACCGTTGCGCCATTCTCCACGAGTCATGATCTCCCCCGAGATGCTGAACTCATGATGCTTGTCGGCAGCTATGGTGTCGGAGTCTTGAGCTTGAGCCGTGAGGCATAAAAAAGCCGTTAATCCTATTATTAATAGGGCTCGTTTCATATCTTCTTGAATAAAGTTAATACGTTTTTGTTTTGGTCTCGTTCGTAGTTGATGGCATCCATGTACTGCCTGACGAGGTAGATGCCGAGTCCGCCTATAGGACGCTCTTCGGCACTCAGTGTCACGTCAGCGTTATTGTGGGTGGTTGGGTCAAATGCCGTACCGTCATCAGTTATTCGTAATCTTAGTTGGTCGGTAAACACATTGGCTGTAAGGTTTATCTCACCCTTGTTGTTGGCGGGGAAAGCATATTCCATTATATTGACAACAGCTTCCTCAATGGCAAGTCGCACTTGTTGTACATCGGATGCTGGAAGATCTGTTTTTTCAGTCACCTTAGCTATCCACTCGGTAAGCTTTGGAATTTCTTTGATATCGCTGCTGAGTGTGATTGAATCTTCAAACAGCTGTTTGTGACTTGGTTCGGAATAACGTATAGCCATCATGGCAAGGTCGTCGCTGGGCTCTGCACCGTTGACAAAATCTGACACGGCATCACTCATGTGTTCCACTAATGACTTTGGATTGGCCAATTCATGTTTATTTGCCTTGTGCAGAGCTGTCATCATGCGCTGTGGAGTGAACAGGGCATGATTGGGATCCATAGCTTCGGTCAATCCATCGGTATAAAGGAAAATGGTGGTGTCGGGCGAAATCGTCGTTTCTTGAGACACATATTGGAATGATCCGTCGATACCTAATGGAAGGTTTGAGATTACGGGCAATGGCTCCACATTGTCTTTAGTGAGGAGTATCGGGGCATCGTGACCGGCATTGCAGTACCTCAGCCGTCCTGTGGGCAGATCGAGTATGCCGATGAAATAGGTGACGAACATGAGCTGCTCGTTGTTATGGGTTCCGGCTTTGTTCATCTGGTCGGCAATGCTTGCCGGTCTTGTTTCGTGTTCGGTGATGGAGTGGAATAGACTACGCGCGACGGCCATCACGAGAGACGCCGGTACTCCTTTGCCCGATACATCGCCGATGCAGAAAAACAGTTTCTCGTCACGAATGAAGTAGTCATATAGGTCTCCACCTACTTCCTTCGCAGGCTTCAGCGAAGCGAAGATGTCGATGTCGTTGCGCTCGGGGAACGGCGGGAATTTTTTTGGCAGCATGCCCTGCTGTATGTTGCTGGCAATGCGCAGTTCGCTGCCCATGCGTTCGTTGGCGGTGTCGATGGCTTTCATTCGCATCTGTGCACGTACGGTGCGCCAAATTATGAGGCTCAACAGTGCTATGCCGGCAAGCATAAGCAGGAAAACATAGAATTGTACATTCTTCAGGTCTTTGTACAATTCATCCTTGTTGCAAACCACTGCCATCGACCAGCCGACGTCGTTGCCCACAGGTGAGAAAAATACTAATCGTTCTTCTCCCTTGGGCGTAAAGACTTCCATCTCACCGCTCTCGCCGGCCATCATGCGGCGGTTCATCTCATCCACCGACTTGTGCCGTCCGTCCTTGATGTCCTCGATGCGCTTGTTGTTCTGTTTGAGTTCTTTAGGATAAACGATGAGTCTTCCTTCGCGGGACAAAATCATTATATATGACGAGGGGTGGATTTTTTGCTTGTTGGCGAGTTCGTTAAGCCAGTCGAGAGGCACATCGGTGCACAAAACGCCCACTTGCTTGCCTCGTGCGTCATGCAGTGGTAGCGCGTAGCTTGCCACCATGAGTTGTCGGCCGGTTTCGTTCATGTATGGCTCGCTCCAATAATTGCTGTCGCATGCCAAAGCAGTCGTATAGAACTCGAGATTGTGATAATCATGATGCGAGCCTCCAGCCTGAATGGTGTCGATCGTGCCATCTTCGTTACGCATGGCTAGCGGTTCAAACCATCGACCGCGGTTAGGGTAATAGTGGGGAGTGAATGCCACGGCGCTGTTTACAATAGTTGGACATTTTTCCACCAATTGTTTCAAGGTGTGATAGACGGAATCAGGAATTTCCAGATTGTCTTCTATGTGTACAGCCATGCAGTGAGCGGCCATTTCCACTTCATCGAGTCGGCCCGAAACATTGGCGTCGATCAGTTGCAGCTCCTTTTGTGCCAGAGTTCTCACTTCCTTGCTGATAGCCTTGTAAGAGAAGTAATATTGCACTGCTCCGGTGAGTTGTATCAACAAGGCAGCTACGATGACGATGGCAAGTCCCGAGCGCATCCGAAACAGCCTGTTCCATATTTCCTTGATATTCATCTGTTATTCCGCATTGTGGCCTAAAGGCACTTAAACTTGCAAATTTACAAAATGTTATCGATTATTTTGTCAGTAATGGGAAGGAAATAATTATAGTCTTTATTTTATGGGTTCGTAGTCATCACTGCGGCACATCAGCGTAGTGCCGGCATTTCACAGCGAGTAATAATAAAAGCCGTTAGGAGCGGTGGCCCCTCACGGCTTTGGACTACATTTATTTATAGATTCAAGAAGCAAGAACCAAGATTCAAGACTCTTGCATCTCGGTTCTTGGTTCAAATTATTGTTTCAAAATGATGTTGATGATTGCATTCACGTCTTCAACGTCGATAAATCCGTTGTTGTCCATGTCGCCGTTGCCGGGATAGTCGGTCATGGTCTTGATCTTCAAGATGATGTTGATGGCAGCGTTGACATCTTCCACGTCAATTACTTTGCTGTTGTCGAAGTCGCCGAGCAAGCCACCGGAGGATGGAGTTATCTCTTCCCAAGTAGAGCCATTCCAGCGCTTTGGATTCCAGAATTTGTTCCTGGCGGTGGTAATTTGATCTTCAGTTATCACATTGTTCTCATCAGTATTGCTCAGGACGCGGAATGTGCCTGGATTGCTTTCCGAGCGCATGGGCAGGCTATTTACCAGATCAGTCATGTTGTCGCCTGCAATCTTGTTCTTATTGCAAAACACGCTGATAAGAGCATTGCATCCCGAAAGGCTGAGCGAGGACAGCTTGTTGTTGGTGCAAGAAAAGTATTGCATTGCCGAACAGCCTGTGGCATTGAGTATAACCAAAGCATTATTGTAACACTGGAGCGATGTCAGCTGCTTGTTGTTGCTGCAATCAAGACGTATCAAATGACTCTTGTCGGTTATTGCCAACGAGGTAATCTTGATGTTAGCGCAGTTCAATTGTTCAAGGTTGTTCATCCCGTTCACAACATCAAGTGTGGTCAGTGCGCAATTTGAGCAATTAAAATTCTTCATCGCCTTGCAGTCGGCCAGGCCGTTGATTGAGGCGAGATTCCAATTATTATAGCAAGTTAATGTCTGCAATGCTGTATTGTTCGAGACATCGAGGTAGGTCAACGCACATTGGTCGCACCTAATTTTGGTGAGCAACGGGTTGCCGTATGCTCCCAGATAAGCCAGTTTGTCCTTGCCTGCGACATTGAGCGAGGTGAGCTTGTTGTTACTCACATAGAGGTTTGTCAGGTTGTTCATGCCCGAGACGGCGCTCACGTCGGTCAAGGCACAATTCTGGCAGTCGAGATAAGTCATTGCAGTGCAGTCAGCCAGACCGGTGATGGTAGTCAGACTTGAATTGTTTCGGCACTGCAACTTGGTCAGTGACTTGCAGCCCGTGACGTCAAGAGTGGTCATTGCCGTGTTGCCTGTGGCATTGAGCGTGGTCATTGCCGTGTTGCTCTTAACGTCAAGCGTGGTCATTGCCGTGTTGCCTGTGACATTGAGCGTGGTCATTGCCGTGCTGCTCTTAACGTCAAGCCTGACCAGTGCCTTGTTGCCCGTGACATTGAGCTCGGTTAGATAGGAATCAGAGCCACATGTCAGAGTCTGTAGATTTGATGTGTTGGTGATATTTAGAGTCGTGAACCTGTTTTTGGCGCAGTTTATTGACTGGAGTGCCGTACAACCATTAATGTTAAGCGAGGTCAATTTGTTGCTTGGGCACTTGATTTTTTTCAATGCTGTCATGTTAGAGACATCAAGCGAGGTCAACGAGTTGAACTCAAAGTCGATTTCCTCCAGCAGCGTGTTGTGTTTTAAGTCTACTGATTGTATTGAATTGCCATAGCAATTAAGTGATGTCAAATTTGTAAAGTACTCGATTCCTGTGATGTCATGGATATTGCTGCTGGAAAGATTCAATGAGCTACAGTTGGCAACATCAGTTGACGTGATATAGCCCTTGGGATATGACTTGAGCAGTCTTTTGCGGAAGCTTTCACCCGGGAAGTAGGTGGCGTTGATGATTGCCACGTAGTCGTCGCTGATGTAGATATCGTGGTTTATGACCCTGGAACCATCACTTTCATAGACGGTGCCGGTCGGGCCATCGTGGGGAGTAGCACTATTAGAAACGTATGCACCG
>JAGCCU010000044.1 GCA_017651515.1 Muribaculaceae bacterium
AGCGCTCTTCCTTGATGCCGGCAACAGCCTAATCAACGATGTCACGATGTCATACATCAAGGATTGCTCGGTACATATAAATGATATATTGAGTGAAGACTATGAAGAGTGCCTTACAATCGACAATGCCGATGTGACGACCGAATACCTGAACGTGGGCCGTGACCACAACGGTTATGAAGGCCTGAAACTGATCAACTGCTATATAGCTCAACCCGAAGGAGGCTATGTGGAAAATGGATGCGTCTACGTAGCCAATGACACTGATTGGTGGGATGACCATGTTGAGATCAAGCGTGGCAGTGCACCTGGTGTTCTTGGCGACCTTGACGGCAGCGGCATAGTCGATGTTGAGGACGTGAACGCTGCTATCAATATCATCCTCAAGTTGAAGACCACGGCCGACTATCCCGGCAACGGAGACATGGACTGCAACAGCTTTATTGACGTAGAGGACGTGAATGCGATGATTAATATCATTCTGCATCTTAACTAAGAGATGCGAGACCCAAGAACCAAGACCCAAGAACCGAGAACCGAGAGGCTGACGCAAATGAGTTAACGAGCCTGCGAGCCGCTGGTCTGTGAAGAATCGAGATGCGAGAAGCGAGAACTAAGATGCAAGCCGGCGGGCCGCCGGTCCCGTGGTGGCTGACGCGAAAGATTAGACTAAAAGCAACATAAGTTTCATAAGCGGCTAAAGCCAAGTGGCATACCTCTGGTTCGGATTGGGCCGGAGGTGTGTTTTTGATGTTGACTCTTGCTTTGAAATTTCGTCTAATATGTTGCGATTGCAACATATTTGCACTAATGTTGAGGGCTTTGCCCTCGAAATTAGGCTGCGGTTGGCAATGACAATAAAAAACTGCGTCTTTTGTTTGCCATTGCGCTCACCTTTCACTAATTTTGCGATGAAATCGCGAAATTAGGCTTCGTTTCGGCATAAAAAATGAAAAACAATTGTTTTTCATTTTGTTCTGCTCTCAACTTGCACTAATTTTGCACGTTATTTGAATAGTACTGATTTTACAACTAATAACCTTAGTAAACCTACAAAAATGTATAATCCCAAATCGGTTCATGCCGAAGAATTTATCGATCATAGTGAGATTTTAGAAACGCTGGCATGGGCGGAACAGAATAAGAGCAATCGTCCGCTCATTGAGGATATCATTAATAAAGCAGCAACCTGCAAAGGCTTGACACATCGTGAAGCTGCCGTGCTGCTGGATTGCGACCAGCCCGATCTGGTGCAGCGTTTCGAGGATCTGGCTCGCGAGGTGAAGCAACGCCTTTACGGTAACCGCATAGTGCTGTTTGCACCTCTTTACCTGTCGAATTACTGCATCAACGGATGTGTCTATTGCCCTTATCACGGAAAAAATCACACCATTCCCCGCAAGAAACTCTCACAAGATGAGATACGCCAGGAAGTAATTGCCTTGCAGCAAATGGGGCACAAGCGCTTGGCAATTGAAGCCGGCGAGCATCCCGTTCTCAATCCTATCGAATATATTCTGGAGTCAATCAAGACCATTTATGATACACGAGTGGGTAATGGAGCCATTCGCCGCGTTAACGTGAACATTGCCGCGACCACGGTGGAGAACTACACCCGCCTGAAAGAAGCCGGCATTGGAACCTATATCCTGTTCCAGGAAACTTATAATAAGGCCAACTACGAGGCCTTGCATCCAACAGGCCCTAAGAGCGATTATTGCTACCATACTGAGGCTATGGACCGTGCAATGGAGGGTGGTGTTGATGATGTGGGCATCGGTGTGCTTTATGGCTTGACCACATACCGATACGACTTGGTGGGATTGCTCATGCATGCCGAACACCTTGAGGCACGTATGGGTGTAGGACCACACACAATCAGCGTGCCGCGCATCTGTCCTGCCGACGATATCTCGCTTGACGAATTCCCCGATGTCCTGCCCGACGATATATTCTGTCGCATAGTAGCGATTATTCGACTCGCTGCACCATATACAGGTATGATTATCTCAACTCGTGAATCACAACGTGTTCGTGAACGTGTATTGGAATTGGGTATTTCCCAGATTAGCGGAGGTTCACGAACAAGTGTGGGAGGCTATACAACTGTTGAGCGTCACGACGAGACGGCACAGTTTGACGTCAGTGACCAGCGCACACTTGATGAGGTGATTGGCTGGCTTCTCGACAATGATTATCTTCCTAGTTTCTGCACTGCTTGCTATCGTGAAGGACGCACTGGTGACCGTTTCATGTCTCTTGTCAAAAGAGGCCTGATAAGCTATTGTTGTACGCCCAATGCCATGCTTACCCTCAAGGAATATCTAGAAGACTACGCTTCTCCTGCTACGCGTGAGAAAGGCGAAGCTCTGATTCGCCGCGAGCTGGAACGCTTGCCTGAAGATCGCATCCGCAACTTGGCCTCGAACCGTCTTGACGACATAGCCCATGGAAAACGCGACTTCCGCTTTTAATGCAGCTCCGCAGTCAGTGCGTCGTCACATAGCTATATTTGGACGTCGCAATGTAGGCAAATCATCGCTGCTAAATGCGCTTGCTGGCCAGCAGATTGCCATTGTGTCACCCGAGGCAGGAACGACTACCGATCCTGTTAATCGTGCCATCGAGTTGCATCCTATGGGACCGTGTCTGTTGATTGACACTGCGGGCTTTGACGATGAGGGTGCTGTTGGCACGTTGCGCAACCAACGCACCGAGCGCGTACTGGACCAAGCCGACATGGCTCTGTTGGTTACGGATGCTGTCAGTGACTATACTTTGGAAAGTGAATGGCTTCAACGTCTTCGTGAGCGTGAAATCCCGACAGTTGTTGTCCTCAACAAGTGCGATGTATTAACCAATGCCATTCAGGAAGTCAAGAGGGTAGAAGCACAAATGGGAATGCTTCCTGTACTCGTGAGCTCAACTGAAGGTAAAGGACTTGACGGCTTGCGAGATGCGATGACGCGGTTGGTGACCGACGATACTCCAGCGAGCATTACCGGCTCGTTGGCATCCAGTGGCGACACTGTGCTGCTGGTTATGCCGCAAGACCGCCAAGCGCCTAAGGGCAGGTTGATTCTGCCACAGGTGCAGACAATCCGAGATTTGCTAGACAAGGAGTGCACCGTTGTTTGTTGCACGACAGATGGGCTTAAGCGTTCACTTGATGCATTGCGTGAGCCGCCACGCTTAATTATAACTGATTCGCAAGTGTTTCCTCGCGTCAGGGAATTAACTCCGGCAGGCACAAAACTTACATCGTTCTCTGTTTTGATGGCTGGTGTAAAAGGCGATTTGCAGGTGTTGTCGCATGGTGCTCATGCCATCGACACGCTTACACCGTCATCGAAAGTACTAATCGCCGAGGCATGCACGCATGCACCATTAAGCGAGGACATAGGACGCGAACAGATACCTCGCATTATCCGTCAGCGTGTGGGCGAGGGAGTTCAATTTGACATATGTGCGGGAAAGGATTTCCCCGCTGACCTTACGAAATATGATCTTGTCATTCACTGCGGAGCGTGCATGTTCAACCGCCGAATGATGCTTTCTCGCATTGACCGCGCCCAACAGCAGGGGGTGCCCATCACCAATTATGGCCTGGCACTGGCTCATTTGCATGGTATAAACCTGTAGAATGACTCGAATCGGGTTTATAATTGCGACTCGCGATGTAAGTCTAAATAAATAGAAACTATGATAGGGCGGTTCTTATAGAGTACCGCTCTGTTCTTTGGACTACTAAAAAAAACAAAATACTTGTTTTAGTCGGTCGAAAATATGTAACTTTGCACTGCTTTATGCGGCAGTGTGACTCGTGAGTCCTACCACTGTGGCTTAACTGCGTGAAAACCAAATAAATTAGTATATTAACCTTTAACAAAAAACATTTTTACTATGCCAAGAAGTTTATCGGGAAGAAGTTTCCTGAAGTTACTCGATTTCACTACCGAAGAGATTCAGTATTTGTTGGAACTGTCTAAGGATTTCAAGCGTCTGAAACGTACTGGCACCCCTCACAAGTATCTTGCCGGAAAGAACATCGTTCTGTTGTTCGAAAAGACCTCGACCCGCACTCGCTGCTCGTTTGAGGTTGCTGGCAATGACCTGGGTATGGGCGTTACCTATCTTGATCCAGGTTCGTCGCAGATGGGCAAGAAGGAGTCGCTCGAAGACACCGCAAAGGTGCTTGGCCGCATGTTCGATGGTATCGAATACCGTGGCTTTGATCAGCAGATCGTTGAAAACCTAGCCAAGTATGCTGGTGTTCCCGTATGGAACGGTCTTACCACTCAGTTCCACCCAACACAGATGCTTGCCGACGTGCTGACAATTGAGGAAAACTTCGGTCACTATAAAGGCCTGAAGATGGTGTTCATGGGCGATGCCCGCAACAATGTTGCCAATTCACTCATGGTGGTTTCTGCAAAATTGGGTATCAATTTTGTGGCTTGCGGTCCCAAGGACAATATGCCCGACAAGGAACTGGTTGCCACCTGCAAGAAGATTGCTAAGGAGAATGGATGCACCATCACTCTGACCGATGATGTGAAGAAGGGTACCAAGAATGCCGACGTTATCTACACCGACATCTGGGTATCGATGGGCGAGCCCGACGAGATTTGGGCACAACGCATCAAACTGCTCAGCCCCTATCAGGTGAACGATGCTGTGATGGCAAATGCCAACCCCGATGCTATATTCCTGCACTGCTTGCCTTCGTTCCACGACCTGGAAACTACAATTGGCAAGGATATCTACGACAAGTTCGGTCTGCCCGAGATGGAAGTTACCGACAAGGTGTTCCGTGGACCACAGTCGAAGGTGTTTGACGAGGCAGAAAACCGCATGCACACCATCAAGGCTGTGATGTTTGCAACGCTGAAGTAATCCATTATAGTTTGATATAGATTATGAACAAGCGTCTTGTAATTGCCTTGGGTGGTAATGCCCTGGGCAAGACTCCTGCCGAGCAGCTTGAACTGGTAAAGAATACCGCTTCTACCATCGTTGACCTCGTGGAAGAGGGTTACGACGTGGTGATAGGCCATGGAAATGGCCCTCAGGTGGGTATGGTGAACCTGGCATTTGAATATTCGGCAAATAACGGCGGTGGCACGCCTGCCATGCCTTTCCCAGAATGTGGTGCAATGACTCAGGGTTACATCGGTTATCATCTGCAGCAGGCCGTGGAGCGCGAGCTCGCTCGTCGTGGTATTGACAAGCCTTGTGCAGCTGTCGTTACTCAGGTGGTGGTCGACCCTGCCGACAAGGCTTTCCAGAATCCAACCAAGCCCGTGGGTATGTTCTACAGCAAGGAAGATGCCGACCGAATCGTAGCCGAGACTGGATATACATTCATTGAGGACGCTGGTCGTGGCTATCGTCGTGTTGTGCCATCACCCATACCGGTAAAGATTGTTGAACTGCCTGTTGTTGAGCAACTGGTAGGTATGCACAGTATAGTCATTACCGTTGGTGGCGGTGGCATACCAGTTATGGAGAAAGGTCCTGGCGATTACGAGGGCGTAGCTGCCGTTATCGACAAGGATCGTGCAAGCGCCAAGTTGGCTCTCGACCTCAATGCTGATATGCTGGTTATCCTGACTGCCGTCGATAAGGTGTCGATTAACTTCAACAAGCCTGACCAGAAAGATCTTGACTGCATGACAATTGCCGAGGCTCGCCAATACATTGGCGAAGGTCATTTTGCCCCCGGCAGCATGCTGCCCAAGGTGGAGTCTTGCATCAGCTTCGTTGAGAACACCACCGCTGGCAAGGCTCTCATCACTTCGCTTGAGAAGGCCCACGAGGCACTGCAGGGCAAGACCGGCACCCTCATCGTGAAGTAATTACTTTTAGTATAAATCAGCCTGCCATAATTGGTGGGCTGATTTTTTTTCTTAATTAAATCATGTTACAGTATAAACGCATTTTAGTATTGATAGTAGCGGTGCTGGGGATAACACTCGTTTCCGTCGCTCAGGATGTTGCGACAGATGTCAGTACCGATAAAAATGTTGCGGTCTGTCTCAAAAATGGTCACATGGTTTTCGGTGAAGTAATAGAGTATAACCCGTTACATTCAGTAACGGTACGTCAAGCCGATGGCACTGAAACCACAATTGAATGGAATTTAATCAAGGTTATAAAGAAGTCAAATGCTCAACCACTTTCGGCGTTTACTACTGAGTTTGTTGAGGGGAAGGGGCCTCAGCGAGGAGTGCGGCCAATGATCGATGGAGGCTATGGCTTTTTTGTGGGCGACCATAAGGCGAATGTAGATGACCGCTCACATCAACATATCGAAGTTAATGCAGTGGTGGGCTATCAATTATTGCCATGTCTCTTCTTGGGTGCTGGCGCTGGCCTATATCATTTTACTAAGCAGGATGTAAATGCTTATCCGGTCTTTGGTGATGTCCGATTAGATTTTTTACGCAACAACATTACCCCGTTCCTTGATTTGCGATTAGGAAAAGCATTTGGGAGTCATTCTATGGGCAGGGTTAAGTATGGCATGATGTTCAGACCGTCAGTAGGATGTCGTTTCAGCCTTAAAGGGCGTCTGGCTCTTAATGTCCAATTAGGTATGACACTGTGCAAAGTAAAAAGCACTCATATAGCAGTCGATGATATGCAAACCCTAACATTGTCTGCCGGCATTGAGTTCTAGTCGCAATTACATAATTTGATGATAAAATAGAATATGGGCGGGAATTCCCGCCCATATTTATTCTTGGCATCAGCCAAATTATTAATTGTCAATTATTTCGACATTTGCTCGAAGGTCTTCTTGATGATAGCGATGGCCTTCATCAGTTCTTCCTTGGTGATGCACAAGGGAGGAGCAAAGCGGATGATGTCGTCATGGGTTGGCTTTGCCAGCAGGCCGTTCTCCATCATCTTCACGCAGATGTCCCAAGCAGTTTTACCCTTGATGGGCTTGGTGACGATGGCGTTGAGCAAGCCGCGTCCGCGCACCTGTACGATGAACGGCGAGTTGATTTTCTTGATTTCCTCGCGGAAGATCTTACCCATCTTCTCGGCATTCTGAACGAGTTTCTCGTCCTTAACAACCTTCAGGGCCTCAACAGCTACGCGGGCAGCCAAGGGGAAGCCGCCAAATGTCGAGCCGTGTTCGCCTGGCTTCACGTTAAGCATGATATCGTCGTCGGCGAGGCAAGCCGATACTGGCAGCACGCCACCACCAAGGGCTTTGCCAAGCACCACTATGTCGGGACGAATGCCGTCGTGCTGGCTGCACAGCATCTTACCTGTACGGGCGATACCTGTCTGAACCTCGTCGGCAATGAAGAGCACGTTGTGCTTGTGACACAGGTCGAAGCATTTCTTCAGATAACCCTCATCGGGAACGAACACGCCTGCTTCGCCCTGGATTGGCTCGGCGATGAAAGCACATACTTCCTTTCCATACTTCTCAAGCGCTTTTTCAAGAGCCTTGGGGTCGTTGTAAGGAATGCGGATGAAACCAGGAGTCAGTGGACCGTAGTCGGCATACGAACTTGGGTCGTTGCTCATGGTGATGACAGTCACTGTGCGGCCATGGAAGTTGCCTTCGCAGCAGATTATTTTTACCTTGTCATTGGGAATACCTTTCTTAACTACACCCCAGCGGCGAGCCAGCTTAAGCGATGTTTCCACTGCTTCGGCACCGGTGTTCATTGGCAGAACCTTATCATAGCCAAAGTAGGTGTGGATGTATTTTTCATATTCGCAGAAAGCGTCGTTGTAGAAAGCACGTGAGGTGAGGCATAGCACGTTGGCTTGGTCTTTGAGTGCCTTAACGATGCGTGGGTGGCAGTGACCTTGGTTGACGGCGGAGTACGACGACAGGAAGTCGAAGTATTTCTTGCCTTCCACATCCCACACATAGATGCCTTTGCCCTTGTGCAGCACTACGGGCAGTGGGTGATAGTTGTGTGCGCCATAGCGGTCTTCGAGTGCCATGAGACGCTTACTTTCAGTTTTCACTGGAGCAGCCTTTTTGGCTGTTGGCTTAGTTGTTTTTTTTGTTGCCATTTTAATTAGTTATGTTAGAAGTTTAGGTTAATTCTCAATGTCGCAAAATTACTATTTTTTTGCGGTATTCTACTATAGTTGATGAATATTTTTTCTATTTTTTGTCATTCTTTTGGATTTCTGATTATCCAGTCAAAGGCATGTTTCAGCTCGTCGGCCTGATATTTGACGTTATCCTTCATGAATGGAGTGGCTGAGGGTCCGAGCACGTCGTATACGCTACCGTCATGGAAGTAGAAGCGACGGTCGAAACGCTTGCCGTTTTCGTCATAGTCTTGTGTGAATACAAAAAGTAGCCGTTCAGATTCGCTGTCGAACAGGTATTCTTCATAATACTTCTTATCGCCGATGTTATAGCTGCGAGTGATGAAGTAGAGAGGGTAGTAATAGAAATGGGGATCTCCATCTTCGGGCATCCAGTAAGTGCCTTGCACGGTCTTGTAGAAGAAGTGCAGCGTCTCAGTGGTCTTGCCTTTGCCACGCACGGTGTAGTTGAGCGTGGTGACCATCTCGTTGCCCTGGCGCTTGCCGCTCTTGATGGCTTCCTTAGCATTACTGTAGGCATCACGGATCGAGGTGATGATTGGGTCGTCAGGTTGTACGGCAGCTGCTGAGAGTGCAACTATCATGCATGACATCAGCAGAATTTGTCTTAAAGTTTTCATAATAGTGATATTTGAGGATTGTTAATTAGGCTGATTATTGATAAGGGAGGAAGGTTGCGAGTTTGCCCAGGCCCAGGTCGTAACCGCTGAAGTTGCTCAGGTTGAAAGCACGGTCGTCCTGTTCCCACTTGGTGACCAGCGCTGTGCCTTCACGACCTTCTGCATCGCGATAATAGAGCGCAAGGGCATCCTTATGTGTGGTGTGGTATGATATGTACTCACCCAGTTCACCGTTGATAGCCAGTATTCCGTTGCCATAGAAGCACAGCCTGACTTTTTTGTTGCCCATATCGCAAATATAGTCGCGGCCCAGCTCTGCCACCCAGTCGATGGGATGATAGGTGAAGTCGGTCACCTGGTAAGGGGAGCGAAGAACGTTGTCGTGCGGTGTCATGGTGGGTATCCATGTCATACCATGGCCTTCGTTGTCAATCACGTTTATTATCACCGAGCCAGGATCGTCGGCACTCATGCGGATGAGCATGGGTTGCGCGTTCTCAGTGCGGTAATACACTTCACCGTCGCTCTCGTCCATCTCGCCATTGAACATTTCCAAATTGTACTCATTTATAGCGAGTGACATATTCTCGCTCATGGGGCAGATATACCACAGTTCACCGCTGCCAGTATCCACCGAAATATCTTTTATGCTTTCAATTTCAGGATAAAGCGACTTAAACAGAGGGTAGAACGGACTTGACTGCAATTGCTTTATCGAGGTGTAGTCTCCGAGGTTGGCAATTGCAAGGAGCATCACTTCATCTTCGCCCCACACAGGGTCAAGCGGACCGGGGAACATGAATTCTGGCAGTTGGATTGAGGGGGATTTAGCCATTTTACCATACTGGATAGTGGAGTCGGTTGGTGAAGTCTCTGAATTTCCTGTAGCTGCGCCACAAGCTATCAGTACAATTGCGAGTAACGCAGTGAGCATTAAGTTCTTTAGCATATCTATTAATGTTTAGGATTATACAATGAGGTTATATTCAGCAAAGTTATTAATTTTTTTGAACAATCAAACTATAAAAGCAGCGAAAAATTAGAATACTTAAAAACCGTGTGTTATTTGATTGACTGCTGTAGTTAGTTACTTGAGATTGATGTGTACTAAAGCACAATATAAGCAATTGTCCATTCTTTATTATTTTCGGCGTTAGCCCTTTCGGGCCCGGCGCCTCGCCGGAATTATCAATTATCAATTATCAATTATCAATTATTATATGTAATTTTGCACACTCGAATTGATGAATGCTGAAATATCATGTTTAAGAAGATACTTTCCACAAAATATGCTCCCATTGTAGCCGTGGTGCTGAATTTGCTGTTGGTGTATGTCACTTATGCCATTGCACGGCTTGCCTATCTGGGTCTTAACTGGTCTTTGCTGTCTCCTGCATTGGAAGGCAGCAAATGGGATTTGCTGATGGGCAGTCTGCAGTTTGACACTTCGGCAATAATCTATACCAACATCGCGTGGATTGTGCTCATGCTTTTGCCACTGCACATCAAGGAGACGCCAATCTATCACAAAATCCTTAAATGGTTGTTTGTGATAGTCAACAGTTTGACTTTTGTCATCAACGTTGCCGACGGAGTCTATTTCCCGTTCACCATGCGACGCACTACGAGCACAGTCTTAAGTGAGTTCAGTCATGACAACAATGTGTCAGGCATAATCCTGAAGGAAACTGCTAGCCATTGGTATCTGCTACTGCTAGGCTTATTGGTGATTGCCGCTTTGTGGTTCTTGTATGTCAAGCCGAACATTGACCGTCGCCGTCAGTGGTGGCTGTCCTACGACCTGACGACATTGGTGGCTCTGCTGGTCACCATACCACTATGCATTGCGGGCATGCGTGGCGGCTTTACCACTGCCGTTCGTCCCATCACCGTGAGCAATGCCAACCAATATGTGTCGCGCCCAATGGATGCCGCTTTGGTGCTTAACACACCATTCTCTCTGCTGAGAACGATTGGTAAGGACGTTTTCAAGGTTCCAGA
The DNA here is from genome assembly GCA_017651515.1 of Muribaculaceae bacterium. Lineage (GTDB taxonomy): Bacteria > Bacteroidota > Bacteroidia > Bacteroidales > Muribaculaceae > Sodaliphilus. The sequence continues at coordinate 10,716 of JAGCCU010000044.1, forward strand.
CTATTTTTCTAATCAATCGCAGTTGGACGCCATTTATAATCCTATTCACCAACCAGCCGACAGTGTGCCATTTGTCAAGAAAAACGTGGTGGTTATCATTGTGGAGAGCATGGGGCGCGAGTACATAGGATTCTATAACCGACATCTGGACAATGGAGCCTATAAGGGCTATACGCCCTGTCTTGACTCTATTATATCAAAGAGCCTGACGTTTACCCATTCCTACTGTAATGGGCGCAAGAGCATTGATGGAATGCCGTCGATTTTGTCGAGCATACCGATGTTTGTCGAGCCGTTCATCCTTACACCGGCATCGATGAATCATGTTGGGGGAATTGCACAACTGCTTGGAAAGGAAGGCTATACTACGGCATTTTTCCATGGCGCACAGAACGGAAGCATGGGATTTCAGGCTTTTGCGCGTGGCACAGGCTTCCAAAGGTATTATGGCCGCACTGAATTCAACCAGGATAAGCGTTTCAACGGCGATGCCGAATTCGACGGCACATGGGCAATTTGGGACGAGCCGTTCCTGCAATACTATTGTGCGCAAATGAACGAGATGCGTGAGCCGTTCATGACAGCGGTGTTCACAGCCTCGTCACATCACCCATACGTGGTGCCAGAGCAGTATGTCGACAAGATTCCCAAAGGGCCTCTTGAGATTCACCAGTGCGTGAGATATGCCGACATGGCACTCGGTAAGTTCTTTGACGAGGCGAGCAAACAGCCATGGTTCAAGAACACAGTTTTCATTCTTACCAGCGATCACACTCATATGAGCAATCATGCAGAGTATCAGACCGATTTGGGTGGATTCTGTTCTCCTGTGGTGTTTTATGACCCCTCGGGTGAGTTGTTCCAGCCTGGCATGATAGACAAGGTCGCTCAGCAAATCGATATCCTACCTACTCTTATGGCACGGCTTGGCTACCCGCATCAGTTTGTAGCATTCGGCAAGGACGTGCTCAATACACCGGCCGAGGAAAGTTGGGCAGTGAACTATCTGGCAGGCATTTACCAGTTGGTTCATGGCAATTATTTGCTTCAGTACGACGGCTCAAAGGCCACAGGCTTCTACTCACTCGACGACCGCCTGATGCAGCACAACCTACTCGGGCAGCAACCAGAGCGACAAAAAGCCATGCAACGTTTCCTACAGGCAATCATCCAGCAGTACATGCAACGCATGACTACCGACCAACTAGTAATTGACCACCAGTAGCCAATTATAAATTATCGCCGCCGTCATTCTCAGAACATCCTGAGTACTCCGAGTACTCCGAGAACTCCGAGCCCCCTTCGGGCCCGGCGGCCCGCCGGCAATTATCCATTATCAATTATTATGTGCTTCTGCACCCTTTGTGCTTTTGTCTCTTTCTGGCGTCAGCCCAATTATCAATTGTCAATTATCAATTATCCATTATTATCGGCGTCAGCCCCCGAGTTCTCCGAGAACTCCGAGTACTCCGAGCCTTTTTCGCGCCAGCCTAATTATCCATTGTCAATTATCCAGTATCAATTATTATGTGCTTCTGTAACTTTTGTGCTGTTGTGAATTGCTTTCAAATTTTGTAATTTTGTCGATACATTCAGCATATCCGGAAAAGTTTTGCAATACCAACAAGTTGTGAATTGCTTTCAAATTTGTATCTTTGCACTTGAATTTACAACTTGTGTCTGTTTCGTCGCTGCTTTCCTGCTCACTTTCTTTCTTGATGTCGTTGTATTTCGCATACAGTTCAGCGCGTTCCTTGGACCCTACCGGCTGTTGCCTTGCGGAGCGCAGGATTTCCTTGAGTACTTCCTCCGTTCCCACCAGTTCTACCTCGTCGAGTTGTATTGGCGTGGCAATTCCCTCTTTCACGCGGGAACGTCTGTTTTCAAGCAATTTTTTGAACTTCGCGCTTTCGACGATGTTGTTGCGTATGCTGCTGTTTTGCTGGGATGCAAGAGCGATGTTCTCAGGATATGCTATAGTTCTACCTCGTCGAGTTGTATTGGTGTAGCAATTCCCTCTTTCACGCGGGAACGTCTGTTTTCAAGCAATTTTTTGAACTTCGCGCTTTCGACGATGTTGTTACGTATGCTGCTGTTTTGCTACGAGGCAAGAGCGATGTTCTCAGGGTATGCTATGGCATAGGCATCGGCTTCCGAGTAGCCAATGGCACATAAATCGGCCATGACAAGATACTGAGTGGTAACGTTCAGTTTCTTTGCTTCGGTCTTTTTTTGATTTGATAATTCCATATATTTGTGTTTTTTGTGCGATTTTTGCGTTTTTGTTTTGCTATTCTGAAAATTAAATATAATTTTGCATTGGTTTTCGCCCTATAATGGGTGTTAGCCCCGCCTCCAGAAGATTTCACTTGAAGTCTTCTGGTTGTATTTTGAAATCTTTGCATAGGCATCGGCTTCCGAATAACCTATGGCGCATAAATCGGCCATGACAAGGTACTGAGTGGTAACATTCAGTTTCTTTGCTTCGGTCTTTTTTTGATTTGATAATTCCATATATTTGTGTTTTTTGTGCGATTTTTGCGTTTTTGTTTTGTTCTTTAGGATAAAATACTTACTTTTGCAGCAGAAAAGATAGGGTTTTGAATACCGCGCCTGATTGTAGTTCGGGAGGGAGAGGGTTCAAAATCTTATTCTTTATTTAGAGGGTTGCTGTCTGCTATGCTATGGATTTTATATTCTCCCCATTGTTGTGAATTGCTTTCAAATTTGTATCTTTGCACTTGAATTTACAACTCGTCGTCAAGCAGGTTACGCTGCTCCTGGTTGTGAATTGCTTTCAAATTTGTATCTTTGCACTTGAATTTACAACAGAGGACTTTACCTATGAAGCCCTCGCTGCGTTGTGAATTGCTTTCAAATTTGTATCTTTGCACTTGAATTTACAACTTTCGCGATGAGAATACTACTGACCCGATTGTTGTGAATTGCTTTCAAATTTGTATCTTTGCACTTGAATTTACAACC
>JAGCCU010000006.1 GCA_017651515.1 Muribaculaceae bacterium
TACTGAGTTCGCGAAGGTGGCAAATGCCGACGGACGCATGATTCCCATTGGCCAGAACGGCAAGAGCGGTAAGTTTGTCACCACCTATGACCTTGACCTCGAGACGGGCGACATCGACCATAAGCTGATTCCAGTTAATGCTGACTGGGATGAAGCTGCAAAGGCTTATCCAGCAATGGACCGCTGGCTGGCACGCTTCAAAAACGGTGTGGATTCGTTGATGAACAATCCTGTGGGCGAGTCGGTACGTTTTATGAAGAATTCAAGCGCTGCGGCTCAAAATTGGGTGAGCGATGCCACGATGGCCATCATTCCTGGCTTGTCGGGAATTAAGGATGTTCAATTTGCCATCATGAACAAGGGTGGCATCCGCACCGATATGCCGCAGGGCACGGTGACCGAAGGGTTGCTCAGTTCGATGTTCCCATTCGACAACCGCTTCATGGTGCTGGAAATCAATGGACAGGACCTTCTCGATGCACTGAAGGTGATGGCTGGCCGTGGCGGTGATGCCGTGAGTAAGGAACTTAAGGTGACGTTCAACGACAAGGGTGAAATAACCTCGGCGAAGGTTAATGGCAAGAAAATTGATCCTAAGAAGAAATACCGCTTGGTAACAATCGACTATCTTGCCAATGGTGGCGATTATATGGTGCCACTCAAGAAGGCCGAGCGACTTTATGAGGATGATGTGAAGTATGGCGAACACATTCTGAATTATGTAAAGCAACTTACTGCCCAAGGCAAGAAGATTGACAGCACCGATGAGGTGCGCATGCAGAAGAAGTGATGTAACTCATCATTGGGATTATATAATGAGTTGTCCAGTTATTGGGCGACTCATTATTATATAGATTAGTTTTCCAAATAGAAAAATTATCGTAAATTTGTCGCGAGAAATAACAGATTAGAATGAAAAGACGAATATTTATTGTTGCGATAGCAGTGGCAATGTCGTTGTTTGCCATGTTTGGCGCTGGTGTTCAGCCATCTTTGTTCAATAATGTTGATAAAGCTGCTATGGAGGCTTGGGTGGATGCCCAAATGGCCGCGATGACACCTGAACAACGTGTGGCGCAACTGATGGTAATGGGTATTGATCCACAAGACAATGAACCGACGCGCGCACTGATACGCAAATATGTAGCTGAGAATCGTGTTGGCGGACTTATTTATAATGAGAGTACGCTCGCCGAACAGATTGCTGTTACCAACTATGCGCAGTCGCAGGCAGTTGTTCCATTGATGATTACCATCGATGGTGAATGGGGGTTGGCAATGCGTGTTGAAGGTTTGCCCAGTTTTCCACGCAATCTGATACTTGGTGCAGTTGACGATGATGCATTGCTATATAAGTATGGCCGTGAAGTGGCGCGAGAATTGCGTCGTGTGGGCATTCATGTGAATTTCGCTCCGGTGCTTGACGTTAACGACAACCCGTTGAACCCGGTAATTGGTACACGTTCCTTTGGCGAAAGTCCTGAGATGGTGTCACGCCATGCCATAGCTTATGCGCGTGGCTTGGAGGACGGTGGCGTGCTTTCGGTAGGTAAGCATTTTCCGGGACACGGTTCGTCAATTGAAGATTCACACAAGACGTTGCCACTTATCAGCAAGTCGATGAAAGAAATCAACACATGTGAACTTGTGCCGTTCCGTGATTATATTGCTGCGGGACTATCGGGCATACTCACTGCTCACCTCAATGTGCCGGCTATCGACAAGAGTGGGCGTCCCACTACGATGTCGGAGCATTGTGTCACTGACTTGCTCAAGAATCAGCTTGGCTTCGAGGGACTGGTATTTACCGATGCCTTGAGTATGGAAGGTGCCAAGCGCAATATAACTGGTTCGCCTTGTGTCAACGCCTTGTTGGCGGGCAATGATATACTGCTGATGCCCGCCAATGCTGATGCTGAAGTGAAAGCCGTGATGTCCGCCATTGCTACAGGCACATTAAAGCAAAGCGACATCGACGAGCATTGTCGGAAGATGCTTCGTTATAAATATGTGCTTGGACTCACTCAGCGTCAACAGGTATCGTCATCAGGTGCCATGAATGCGATAAACGGCGGAAATGCCAATGCGTTGCAGCATGAACTGGCTGCTGCATCGGTGACAGTGATTAAAAATCACGACGATCTGCTCCCGTTGCGTAACCTTCAGAGCCGCCATATTGCCGTTGTGACGATGGGAGATTCACGTGGTGCGAAATCGATGCTCTTCAAGCGAGCCTCCGACTATGCCGATGTGACATCCTATTCGTGGCAGCAAGGTGAGTCGGTTACAAGTTTGGCCCAGAAGTTGGCTGACGGCAGATATAATGTGATATGTGTGGCAGTGTGCGATGCTTCTGCATCGACCTGCGAAGCTTTACGTATGCTTGTGAAGAAGTGCAAGAATATTGTTCTCACGGTTATGAGCAAGCCATACGAGATTTCGCGCTACGGCGAGTCAATAACGAGCAATCATGTAAAAGCAGCTTTGGTGACATATCAGAACGATGACCTAGCTCAGGACTATGCCATGCAGACAATATTCGGAGGCAATGCCGCCAAGGGCGTTCTCCCTATATCGGTGAAATGTGGCAGCAAAACCTATAGTGCCGGTCATGGCATACATTTTGCGGCTAACCGTCTGGGCTATGGAGTTCCCAGTGAAGTTGGAATAAATGACCGATTGTTGAGTCAAATCGACTCTGTTGCCAGATTGGGCGTACGAGAGAAGGCATTTCCCGGTTGTCAGGTGCTTGTGGCTCGTCATGGGAAGATTATCTGTCAAAAGTCATACGGTGAGATAGATTTCGGCAGCGGTATAGCCGTCGATGACAATACATTGTTTGGCTTGGCTTCGGTATCTAAAGCCACTGGTACGTTGTCGGCCGTTATGAAGATGTATGACGAAGGCAAAATCAAGCTTGATGAACCTGTGAGTAAAGTCATCACTGACCTGCGTGATGGAGACAAGGCCGATCTCACTTTCCGTGACTTGCTATATCATGAAACAGGTATGCCGGCATCGCTTAACATGTGGACCATGATGATGGACAAGCAGTCTTATACAGGTTCCCTGATTGCCAATTCAGCCGATGATAATCACACAATAAAGATAATGAATGGTGCATGGGGACACAAGGATGCCCGGCTGCGTACCGATATTCTTTCGTCAAAGCAGACCGATCGTTTCAACATTGCCATTGCTGATGGCCTGTGGGGTGGGCGAGTGACCTATGACTCCATCATGCAGCGAATCTATCATGCCGACCTGGGCAAGAAGAAGTATCTGTACAGTTGTCTGAATTTCTGCTTGCTTGCTGATGCTGTCCAGCGCTTGACAAAAGCTCCACTCAATTATTATGTCAACACCAAGGTATTTGCCCCGCTTGGTGCTTATCGCACACTTTATCGTCCATTAACTCGTTTCCCGCGTAACCAGATTGCCTATACCGAGGTTGATACTTATCTTCGTCGCCAACACATACATGGATATGTGCATGATGAGCTGGCTGCATTCTCCGGGGGTGTTCAGGGCAACGCAGGTCTGTTCTCCAATGCGGCTGACTTGGCTAAACTGTTCCAGATGTGGCTGAATGGAGGAACTTACGGTGGTATACGCTTTTACAAGCCATCGACTATAGAAACGTTCACCACACAAAAGAGCGCCAACAGCCATCGTGGACTGGGCTTTGACAAGCCTGTGGTGGGTGACCCTGAAGCATCTAACACTTGTCCCGAAGCAACTCCTGAGACTTATGGCCACACTGGTTTTACCGGAACCTGCTACTGGGTGGATCCAAAGAATGATATGTTCTACATCTTCTTGAGCAACCGCGTGAGTCCAACACGTAATAATCCTGCTTTCTCACGTATTAGTGCCCGCAGTCACATCGCTACGCTGATTTACAAGAATCTGGTGGAATAAGTAAAAGTAATATGGTTTAACAAAAAAATGCATCCCGATTTTCGGGATGCATTTTTTTGTCTAGAGTGAACTCAGTTTTGCTTTCACTTAATCACGACTTTTTTGCCATTGTTGATGTAAATACCGGCTGCAGTGGGAACACCACGCAACTTCATACCTTGCATGTTGTACCAAGTGTTGTCGGTGTTCTCAGTGGTGATGTCGGTGATTGCAGTAGGATCCAGCTTGGTGATAATCAGAGTGCGGCCGCGGCTATCAAGGTTGATTTCCAGCTTGTAGTTGCCGTTGGGAACCATGATGGCGTTGTTGTAGTTCACACCGTCCTCTTCGAGAGTGATGGGCTGGCCATAGAGTTCGTCGGTCATGATGAAGTCACCTTCACTTACGGCTGTGAAACGATAAGGAGCGATTGCATCCCAGTCGTTGCTGTTCTCAGCAAGCATTCTAGTAAAGCTGAAGTAACCAGTTTCACCTTCAACATAGATTTCGGCAGTATAAATTCCGTTGTCTAATGTCATAGGAACGCCCACTGAAGGATCCCAGCTGTTGCCGTTCACCTCACCAAGGATATAAACATCATTGAGTTCTGGCACTTCTGGACCGAGGTCCTTGATGTCGATCATTTCAGCATTGATAACATCTTTGTTGCCCGATCCTGTGCAGTTGATGAAAGCAACGATGTGCATATTTTCGCTGTTCCATGCCTCGTTGAGCGTAGTAGAGAAGGTGTTGCTGTAAGTGGTTTCACCAGTCCAATTGATGGCATCGCCATATACGCTATTGCTGATAACGTCGCGCATCACATGGTTGTGAGTATAGTTCTGATTCCATGAGCCATTGGAGAGCTGTTTTGCCACGAGCCCGTCTTCGGTGAGATAAACGGTGATTGCAACCTTGTTGCCAAACACGGTGTTGAAGTCGGGCGAAGCATCACCGGCCACAGTTACGTTGAGCTGGCGTGTTTCGGGGTCGAAGGTTCCGCTGAGATTAATGTTGGCAAGGGCTGGAGTGGGGTTTGCATCGAGTGCCTCATCGCTGAGCATCTGAGCCACTTGTTGTGCATAACTGGCATTGTAGCCCAGTCCTGGCGACAGTTCACCATCATAAGGATGACGGTTGAATGAAGCGCTGGGGTATCCGGAGCATTCGAGATACGACATAATCTGGTTGCCCTCATTAGTCGTGAAGATGTCGGTTCCTGATGTCATGTCGCCATGAATAGCCACCCAGGCGATGTCGCCGCGCAGATTGCTCAGAGCTTCAAGCACATAAACTCCTAAGTAGCAGTAAGTGCAATACTGTGAGGTGAACTGCTCGACGAGTTGCTTTTGGCGTGGGAATCCATTGGTGTAAGCAAAGAACTCTTGAGAAACTTCTTCGCCTGTCACTTCTTCGCCTGCAGCATCAACAGCACGCATAGTGAGAGTGTGAGGGCCTGAGGCTATTCCGTTGAGCTGAACGGTTCCAGAGTAGTTTGTAGGTGCCATTGTAAGTTCCACAGGAGAGTCGAGCTGATCTACTTTCTGGTTATCGATGAGCACGTCAATGTGATAATTAGTGAGGGTTCCAATGCCGAAGTTAGACATGGTAAGTACGTAATTCAGGCCCATAGCTGCATCTGCATAAGAGTCACAGGTCAGGTTGTTGAGTTGCAAGTCATACTCAGGGAAGTTTTCATTTTCGACCACAGCCTGCACACTCAGGTTGCCATAGGAACTCAGACCAACGTCTTGCCACTGAGTGCTGCCTTGGATGCCATACATGTATGTGTCGTAGATAGTACCCTCCATTACAGCTGAGATGGGATAACAAGCATTAGTACTTCCTGAAAGTTGCTTGTACTGGTATCCCAGCAGGAAGCCTTGAATACCTTCGGTGCTGATGGTGTAAGGATTGTCTATTACCACTTCGTTCCATCCAGCCGTTGTGCTAGCCACGTTTTGTTCGATAACAGGTGTGCCTGTTGCAATTGTCGTGGCATTGGTGACTGGAATGAGGTAAACTGCAGCACTAGAAACCGAAGCACACAAGCCGAAACGTATTTTCGTCACCGTTCCGCCTTCGAAATTCTGAACCAAGTCCAGTGGCAGGAAAGCACAGATTTTGTAAGTACCGGGGAGTCCGGTAAGTCCTAAACCGCTAGTGGCGAGCGCATCGCTTGTGTAAGGACCCATGTACATTTCATTTTCGCCAAGGGCTTTCATCGGAGCCTTCATTACGTTGGGCTGAGAGAAAGTCATGACTGGATTGCGGCTAAGTAAGCCATTGTCGAGCACGATTGCCTGACCATGTGCCATAGCCATGCCGGCAATGGCAACAATTGTTGTAAGTAATAATTTTTTAATCATAACACATTAAATTTATATTTTGAGGATTATGTTAATTATCGCATTTACGTCCGACACGTCAATGATGCCGTTGTTGTCCATATCGCCGTTACCTGGATAATCGGTTACAGACTTGAGTTTAAGGATGATATTGATAACGGCATTTACGTCTGACACGTCGATGACTCCGCTGCCATCTACGTCTCCAATAGAATACTCGGGCATTCCGTAATTGAAACGGACAGTGATTTTGGGACCGAAGCCTGTGGAAATATAATTAAGCCCTAACTGAGCCATCATTTCTATCTGAATCTGCGCCTCGCAGATTCCCTCTGCATCGGCAAACCACTCCATTTGCAGGTCGCGGCTCTCACCAGGAGCCAATGTGCCACTGTTGGTCTGGTATTCGCCCACTGCTGGCAGAGGCATACAGTTCATAGGGAAGCAAATTTGGCCTGCGCCATTGTCCATGCGCGTGAGATTGACGTTTAGCCTAAGGGCTGCATTGTTTTCTGAGTTGTTCTTTATGAACAGTCCCGAATTAATTAGGTTAATCAATTCGCCTGTTCCTGGGTCTTCTTCCTGAATCAAGTCGGTAGCGTTAAACACTGCACCATCGACAATTTCGTTTCCGTCTTTGTCGATAAAGGCAAATGGGCAGTCCTGTGCCGTTGCCGTAAGGCTTGCCAGTACAAGAGTTAGAGTAAAAATAAGCTTTTTCATCATATATTTAATTTTCTGTTTCTAATTCAGTTTCAATTAATGCTTTCTTGACCACTTGCAGCACTCCGCTGTCATTATAGACAAAAGCAACAACCGAGACGTTGTCGGCGTTCCATTCACTGTCCAGGGTGATTTGGCTGGTCAATGCAGTTGTGTTTCCCTCGGTGATGTTCACATCCTGCCCCCAAGTTCCGTTAATTGCGCAGCGCAGCACATGGTTGTGGACATATTCGCGGTCAGTGGAATTGTCGGGCATATACTGGAAAGCCACGATCCCATCTTCGACAATCCAAAGTTGCAGTTTTCCTGCAACGGTGCCATCGAGAGCCATCATCGAGGTGGCTACGTCGAGCTGTCGTGTGTCGGGGTCGTAGTTTGTGACAACGTCTATCGAGACAGGTGCATTACTCTGTATTTCATTGTAAACCTGTGTTGCCCATTCGGTGTAGTCGGAAACCTTTCTTCGGTTAACCATTCCGATGGGCTGCCGGTCGAATTGCCAGTAAGCAAAGTATTCGTCTCCCTCATCAGTGCCCAGTGCGTAGCGCGTGCCTTTTGGTGAACGGGAGAATGGTCCGGAGTGAATACCAACTGCTATCACCGCTTCAGAGCCGTATTGTTCAATCAACTGATCGATGGCAGCTGTGGCAGAAGGGCAGTTCACACACCGTTGGCCTGTGAAATCTTCAATCAGCACTGCACGCTGCACGGTGGCAGGCTTGACGTAGATTAGCCTGTCGTCATCATCCACATTGTCGCATGCACTCAATGCCACTAGAACAATTGTTGCGAACAGTGAGAATATGTATTTATATCTTGTCATAATAATCAATGTCAGAAGTTGTAGTTATACACAACGGTCACGCCTCGGCTGGCAGGTACGTAACGGCACACACCACCTGAGCAGTTATAGCCAGCGCGTGTGCGGCCGTAGCCCACTTGCAGTCGATGCGACTTGACGTTATAGGTAACCAGTCCCTGATAGTAATGGATGCCCGTGTCGCCACTGTTGTACATATCTGCAACGGTGAACATCCAGTGAGGTGATACCGAGAGTTCGAGCAGTCCGTAGAGCCAGTCTCCTTGGTCATCGTGAGTGGCAAGGTATTGTGCTTCACCGCGCAGGGTGAGTTTACGTGAGATGTAGTAGCTCACGTCGGCCACAACGATGTTGCTGTGAATGGTTCCGCCTTCGCCCTCAATACAAGTCTTGTTGTAGAACTGGTTCATGTACATCAGGTTGAGTTTCACCTTGCGTGATAATTTTTTCTCAAATTGCAGATTAATGTCACGGTAGTAAGTATTCTTACCCCAACCCCAGAACGTGGCTTCCTTTCCGTCACTGCCCTTATCGGGTTCTGGTGCATCTACATTGTCAAGTGATTGTATGTGCGAGAAGTTAAGCCTTAACTTTGTTCCGTACTTTCCGCCTAACTTTGTGCCTTTTTTGAAAAGGTAGCTCAGTTCTGCTTGATATGCCCATTCTCCGTTGGCATTAGTGGCATAGGGATAAAGTGCCGGTAATGCGTAGGTGTGCTCAAGTGTGAACGCAGGCAGATGATTGATCATCGAGGATACACCGCTCATCGACCTGCGGCTGCGGAACATCATGTTCTCACTGCGCTTGGCCTGGACAAGTGCGCTGAAACCTTTCTGTGAATATGACATAGACAACATCTCAACGTGTCCAGGACGATATATGTATCCGTTGTCGAACGATGGGTCTTGTGACTTGTGGGCATATTCCAGCAAAATACTGAACGGCCCTTTCTGGAATTGTGTTCGAGCGTCCCAGGCGTTTACGTAGGTAGGGAAGTTGAGTTTGTGTGTAGCATCGACCATCAGGTCTTCCTGTGACTCATGCTTGTTGACCCACGAGAGCCCCAACATAAGGTGAGAATTGCTTTGCTTGAGGGGATTGATCCACTGTTCCAGCCCTAACTCAACATCGGCACCGGTGAGCCATGCCTTGTTCCAGTCCCAGTAACGGCGTTGTCTACCAGTGATGGCCTTGACAGTGATTCCGTCAAATCTAACTACGGCGCGGGCACCCAGAATGGAGTTATCCACACCTAGGCTGCGCTGTTCGTAGGCGCGCAGGATGAATCCGGAACCGAACTGCTCGTAGTTGGTACCGAGGGTCAGTTCAACGTGGTTGAGTTTGCCTTTGACCCAAAAGTTTGGCACACCCCAGCCCTTGAAGTCATTTTCAAATCCGGGCAGGGGATACTTTGTAAATTCAAATCGTGCTCCAGCATCTACATAACGACTCGAAAGAGCCAGGTTGGCATAGGTGTTGGTGAGCACCTTGTCATCGGGCTTTTCCGAGCCGATTTTCTCGTCTTCCTGAGGAATGAGAATTTCGCTGTGAATGCTTCCAGAGAAGTTTATTTTTTTGTCTGTTTGTTCTTGCGCCAAAGAGGCAGCGGAAATTGTTGCAATGGCAGCAAGAATCAAGAGTCGTCTCATTGTTTCAGTTCTATCAGTTTCTCCAACAACTCGTTCTCGGCACCATCGGTGTAGCCGTTGTGTTTGTAAACGATTTGTCCGCTCTCATCGATAATTATTACGAATGGAATCATTTGAATGCCCAAGGCGCGTTTTAATTCGCCGTTTGGGTCGAGAAGCACGCGATACGGCCATCCGTTGGCATCCACCAACGGCTTGACACGCTGAGAAGTCTGTGCCTAATCTATAGAGATTGCAAATAATTCTACGCCGGTTTCTTCTTGCCATTCATCATAGACGTCGGCAATGGCACTCAGCTCGCGCATGCATGGCTTGCACCATGTTGCGAAGAAACTAACAATTACCGGTCGGCCAGGACCTGCCAGTGTATCGGTACTCACTTTGTTGCCCTCAATGTCGTTCAGTTCAACAACTGGCATCTGTGCACTTGCTGTTAAAGCGCAAATCGTAAGCAATAAACTAAATAATAACTTTTTCATGTTACATGAGTTTTATATAAATGGCAAATTTCGCAATAAAAATTGAAAAATGCAAGCATTACACATTATTTATTATTTTACAATAGAAAATTGGTAGAAATCTATAAATAAATGAGGGTGTGTAATGAGACAGACACACCCTCGTAAATTTTACTATGTTTTTTATTCGGCAGGTTGGACGGTTAGGATGTTGCCGGCACTGTGCGCGGTGACATCGGGCGACTGCTGGCTTTGAACGGTTGCCACACCACTGCTGAACTGTCCTGGAGCAGTAACGAACACATCGTAGGTAATGACGTGAGTTCCTTTGCGAAGACGATCGAAGAACAGGTTGGTGCCGGCATCGCGTGTCTCGCGGTAGTGTCCCACGCCGTCGCTTACGCGGTAGCCGCTGGTTCGGTCAACGGGCTCGAAGCAAGAAGCACGCTCGTCGGTGAGCGTCATATAGTCCATATCGCGCCCGCAGGTGATGGTGAGTCGTACCTGCACCTTGTCGCCCACGCGCAAGCCATTATTTTGCGGCTTGCCGCTCGGTGTGAGAGGATATAAGTCCTTATGAATGCTCAAGTCAGGAATACTGGCTTCCTGCACCTCACTCATGGGTAGGCTGTACTGCCAGTAAACAGCACCCCAAGCGGGACTGTTGCCACTTCGCTCTATGTTGATTTGGCTGCCGGAATGTGCATCAATGTTCTTACGGCAATAACCCATATAGGCATCGAAGCGATCCATTTCTACTGGCTTGCCGTCAAGTGTGATGACCGGTGCCTGTGCACGGTCGAGCCACTGGCTTCCGGTGGAGAGGAGGGCGTAGGTGGCGTCGGCAGCGAGGCTGCTGCCTCCCCAATCGGTGGTCTGCTTGCTCAGAAGCATCCATTTGCGCACTTGGTTGAGTTCATCCTGTTGACGGTCAACCTCATGCAGAGCTTGCAAGACAGTACTCGTCACAGCCACTTGCGACGGTGTGTACCATCCGTGTCCCATATAGCTGTCCCAATACATTCCGTGCAGCGAGTCGGTAAGTGCAAATTCTCTGATTGACTGCACGAGCGGCATTGCCTGCTTGTGCATTCCTTCGTGTTCGAGCGTGATGGCGTAGAAGGCTTTTTCGCCGAGAGAGAGATCCATCTTGTTCCACTTCTTGCCCATGTTCTTAAGCGTCTTTTTGAAGAGCTTTCGGCTGGCCTTGGTGTGTTCTACGTCGGGGAACAATGAGCGCACGTATGCGTAGTCAGAGAAGATGTCGTTCTTGAACTCCTTTTTCTTAGATAATTCAACGTGAGTCTTGTCGTAGTAAGTCACGGCTTTGGATATCATATCGTTGAGTTTGTCATCCTTTGGCAGATAGCCCAGGTTGCGGATTTCGCCAATCAGTTCGAGTACTTCTTCCGTAGTCCACAGCGATGACTTACATCCGTCATAGCGGTACCACGTAAAGCCTCCGTCAGACAATTGCAGGTCACTCAAGGCCTTCACCAGTCGGTCGTGTTCATTCTTAGCTTCGGTGGGGTCGAAATAGGTGGCGAGTTGCTGCATCTGCAGTGTCTGGCGTTCGCTGTCGCGCAGCCAAGGTGAAGTGATGAGGCTGCCAATCTTCAGGTCGCTGTTACGGCTGAGTGCCGACACGAGCATAGAGTCCTGGCAGTTCTCTTTCCAATAGTTCACAGCTTCGCGGATGATGGGCTGCGAATTTGCCACGCCCTGAGCCACATCTACTGCGTAGAACGTGTGTGCTATGCTTGTAGCGACAAAGCTGTTGTCGCTGGCGATGCTTGGCAGTGCGGTGACAGTGTACCACACGGGATTGTCACAGTATTCAAGCGTATATCTTGCAGTCTCTGGAGCATTGGGCAGGGTAGCGGTGAATGTACTTTGGTCAGCATTGATGAACATCGGCAGCGACTCGACGATGGGCGAAATTGCTGTTAGAACCGGAATCATTGTCTGCTCTCCATCGCTGAAGTCGGCATTTGCAGCCCTCACTCGGAAGCCGAGATATGGGATTGTGTCAGGCACATTCCAGTCGATTGTCAGAGCTTGAGTTGCCTTTGCATCAAGTGCTGGCTTAAACGTCTGCGAGGTGTAAACGTTCATAGTGCGTGGGTCGAAAATCTCAACGATTGCATCGCACTGCTGGGTGGCATCTGTGGCATTCTGCAATGTTGCCGCGAGTGACACCTTGTCGCCTTGTCGTACAAATCGTGGCAGCGATGGCTTTACCATGATGGGCTTTTGCGTGAGCACGTTCGGAGTCCAAATGTTAGTGCTAAGTTCCTTGGTGAAGCCGAGTGCCTGCACGAGCCATGTAGTGTTAAAGTCGGGCGCATTGAACTCAATGGTTACATTGCCCTGTTCGTCGGTTTCAAGCATTGGCTGCCATAGTGCTGTTTTTACGTCGGCCATGCGTAATTCAACTTTGTCGAGGAGAGCCATGTCAACTTCGGCCTGTTGCCCGGCACTTTCTTCTTCGTCGGTTTCTTTAATAGAACGACTTTTTTCCTTATAGTTAACTGCTGCTCCAAATGCTGCTTGTGTTTCGTAAATGCGATAGCGCATTGATGAGCATCCTTCCCATAGTTTAGTGTTGTATTGGATTAGTCTTGGCTCATCATAGTAGGTTTTGGAGTCCAATCTTTCGGCTTGCCAACTACTGGTGTTCTGAATGCTCGAAGCAAATCTCATGCACCAAGCCTTCATAGGTGTGCAAGAGAGCAGTGACGGGGCAAAACTCCAAGTATTGTTCTTCAAATCGTGAATAGCTTTGTCAATCATCTCAAGCATAAGCGCTCCCTGTTGTGGCTTGTCGGCGTTGCCCAACAGTTGCAGTTGCCATCGTTCTGGTTTGCCTGGTATAAGCTTGTCGCGGAATGCAGTAGCTTTGACTTTTAACGGTCTGACATTGACTGGTGAAGTCATACTAACTTCCTTGTTGTAGAATTTTGCTTTATACAAGCTGGTGAAATTGAGAGTGAGCGTTTCATGTGCCACATCAGGAACTTTGAATGTGAACTCGGTGATTCCACGCTTAAGCTCAACCCATCCTTGTTTCAGTACTTTTTCCCGTCCGTATGCCACGTAATAGACGTGTGCCTTTTCGATGCTTGCTCCAATGGTTACGTGTGCCATGTTGTTTTGGTCAATGTAATAGCCGTCGGAGGGAATCCAGAGAGGTACATCGTTTATTGGTGGCTGAGAGTCGGAAGGCCTGTATAGGGTAATGTCAGCACTCTTTTTTTCATAGTAGCTGTCGGTTCCTGGAATGGCTATGCGTAGTCTGTATTGTCCCGATGGGAAGCCGGTAAGGTCGATTACCGGATCGGCAAGCGACATTGTTCCTGTTGCCACGGTGTCACTGTAGTTTCTGAACAATATCCATTCCAAATGTTCGGGAAGCAGGGTAGAGTCGGAACAATTGATGGTTACAGGCACGCGCACCGGTTTAGTGTTGCTGATGTCTGAGAAAGAGTTGTCTAACGTCAGCTTACGTTTACTGCCGATGTGGAAGACGGCATCGGTCTGCTGGCTCTCGCCCCCGACATTTGTCACCTGTACGTGAGTATCATAGATGTAGTGGCAGTAACTGTGGTGTTGGTTCTCGTAGAAGCGTTCGGGAGCAAATGTGACAGAGAATCGTCCATCGGCATCGGTTCGCACTACGGTGTCGGCCACCTCGGTGTTTCTCAGTCGCACAGGATGATACATAGGTCTGCGCCAGCAAAGCCAGTCCCATTCGCGTTGCCGCATCGAAAGCTTGACTTCTGCATTGGCCACGGGCATGTCGGTATAAGTACGCGCCTTGCCAGTAACTGTAATGGGTTCGCCAGGTTTGTATGCCATGTCGTAATAATCCATGTCGACGTGGAATGTAGGCGTCTTGTATTCGCTTACTTCCACATCGTGGCTGCAGGAGCATAAAGGGCCGCTCTTGTGTGTGGACATACGCAGCATGTAGGTTCCCAACAGTCGGTCGGAAGGTACGGTGAATGAGCCTTCAACACGACCGTAACTGTCGGTAGTGAGTATCTGTTGGTCTATTAATTTGCCATTAGCATCGCTAAAGGAAATTTTTACTTCTTGACCAGGTAATATTTGTCGTGTGACAACTGAAGTGAAATAGACGATACCTACAAAGTGGATTGTCTCACTTGGTCGATAGATAGCGAGGTCGGTAAAGAGCTTGCATCTGTTGCTGACTGATTCGCGGTTATCGATTCGCCGGAATTCTGAGTATGGCCCAAAGTGGTCATCTCCTTTAGAAACGGTGTATTTCGTGGTGGCGTAGCCAGTATTTTCGGGTAGGGTAATTGTGCCATCGGCATTGGTGGTCTCGCTCCAATTGTCGCCTTTTACAGTGGCTCCGGCCACTGGAGAACCATTCACTACATCCACCACTACGATGCGGTTATCATTGTCGTTATCGGCAATGGAAAATGATGTAATGTCATAAATCTTAATCACTTCTTTCCAATCCACTTGTTCAAGCATGGTGGTTTTTCCCTTGGCATTGACATATCGTGGGACGATTACGTATGCGCCGTAGGTTAACGGTTGAATGGTTACATAAAAAGACGTGTCGTATGGTACGGTGCCTGGAGCATCCACCTCCATAGTGCTGACTCGTTCCATCTCCTTTATTTTGAAGCGGTTCTCCTTGTATTTCGGGGAAAGCATTTCGTCGGTGAGGCGATACACGTCCACATTGAAGTGGTTCACGTTCCTCACCGAAACATGCACCTTGAGCGGTTCACGTGAATTCCATTGCCCGTCATGCGAAAGCTTCACGCTGCTGCGCTCAATGTAGGCAATGTTGTTGCGCACGTCGTTGGCATATATGGATTTGGAATACTTAGCCACATAGTTGCGAAGTATGCCATAGTCTTCATCATTGTCCATTTCTTCGAGCAAAAGCCCGTTGATTTCTTCATTCGGGTGTAATGCAATGATTTTCATCAAATCATCGTGAGCGCCACTCCACGAGTATTTCACTTCAAGGTTTTCCTTTCTGACCCATGTGTTGGCTGTAATATTTCCTTCGGTGGAACTTAAGCGGAGCTGTTTAAGCTGCTTTTTCAGGTCGCTGCTAACGTAAGGCAGGCTCTGGTTGATGAGAAACTGGTACAGAGTAGGAACGTAGGTAGCACCTAGTTTGTCGCACGTGATAATGCGTGGCATGCTTGTCACCGGTACGGCGCATAATGCGGCGGAATCGGCAAGCGACTCCATCACCAGCTCGTCAATTCGGTTTTGGAACCGTTCATGAGTCCATTGAGCGTATGGGTCTCGTTGCGTTGCCTTGGGGTCGGGGTCATACAGATCGAGGTCATCACCGCCCCTGCGGTCTTCGGGAATGAAAGCATTGCAGTAGGAACTCATTACCACTGCTTCGAAATGTCGTAGCAGGGCCCGTGTGGCAGGATTATTCTCGCGTGAAATGGTTTTTTCGATGCGGTCGATGATATTGGACATCTTATCGCGAGACAACTGGCTCTGTGCTATTGATGCCCGCACGATGGCATCCACCACCATCTGTCCGTCTCCTTTGGCGAGGGCTTTTTCAAGGTCGCTCTCAGCCTCCTTGGTCACTTTCTTGGGAAAATTGAAATCGGGGCCATCATCACGACTCCATCCGTTCATGGCAAATAGTGCAATCAGCACCACTATAAGAATTCGTTTCATATAATGTTTTTTAGGTTGTGACTACAAAATTAGTGCAAGCAGAATGCAATAAAAAGAATCATTGTTATTGCTTAAGTGCAGCCTAATCTCACGTTTTTATCGCAAATTTAGAGTAAACTTGGATTAAAACCAAATTTATATCTGAATTATTCATTATTCTGGCATTACTATTATTTTTGACACATATTGTCAAAATGGGTTTAATAATAAATGAAAACAAGTTTATCATAATGTGAAATATTTGCTTAAACCAATCAATAATAGTACTTTTGCAAAAAAATAGAAAACCTATTAAAGATGAAAAAGTTATTGTATTTTTTAGCTGTGGGACTTATAACTCTCGCAGCATGTAATCAAAACAGCAACTATAAAGTGGTGGTTACATTCCCCGATAATAGCGCTGATGGCGATACAGCTTATCTTACCAGCTACGACAGTGGTGATACATTGCTGACTGGTGTGGTGAAAGACAAGTTTGTCGTGCTCGAAGGCGAGGTTGACGGCTCGTTCATGTCAAGACTGCTGGTAGCCGGCAAGCGTATCGGCTTCGTTGTAGAAAAAGGCGAAATTTCCATCATGATGCAGGATGGAAAAGCTACCGGCACAGCGCTCAACGACCGAATGAATGTCCTTGACGAGGAACTCAGCAAGCTGGAAGATGACTCGTTGATGACTGATTTGTTTTACAAGGCATATAAGTATAATAAGGAGAATGCTATCGGTCCATGGGCTTTCAACTATTATCTGATGTATAATTCATTTACTCCTACTCAGATTGACTCTTTGCTCAAAGATGCTCCCGAAGGCTATCGCAATCTTAAGCGTGTTCAGAAAGCCATCAAGGCTTCCGAGCAGCTTGTGGCAACTGCAGTGGGCAAGAAATTCACCGACTTCAGTGCCCCAAACGGAACAGCTCTGTCAAAATATGCCGGTAATGGCAAATACACGCTTGTGGATTTCTGGGCAAGTTGGTGTGGTCCGTGCCGTCGTGAGATTCCAAACATCAAGAAACTTTATGAGAAGTTTTCTTCGAAGATGAACTTCGTAGGAGTAGCTGTGTGGGACAACCCCGATGATACACACAAAGCTGTTGATGAGTTGGGTATCGTGTGGCCAGTGATGGAAGGTGGCAAGAATTGGACAGAGCCTACCGATCTTTATGGTGTCAGCGGTATTCCTCACATCATGCTCATTGACCCAGAGGGCGTGATAGTAGCTCGTGGTCTGGAAGGAGAAACTATGATAAAGACAATCGAAGACCTTAAATTATAGACACAGATAATAAAAGTGTAATTTCCAAACATGAAAAGAATTGCCATTATTTTGGTGCTTTCGTTCATGTCGATGAATATCGTTGCGCAGAATAAACTGAAAAGCACCCTTGATTATTTAACAGAACATTTCACATTCAATGGATATGCTCATTTAGGATGGGAATATGGTAGTGAAAGCGATCCTAATAACTCATTCAAGATTAGTCGAATAATCGTATTTACCGATTATCGCATCAATGATCATTGGGATGCTTTTGCAATGGTCGATTTCAAGGCATTTTCGTTGCATGAAATGTGGATTAACTACAAGGTGGCTCCATGGATGCAGTGGAAGATAGGTCAATTCAAGACTCCGTTTACTCTTGAGAATCCAATTTCACCTGTGGTGATGGAAATGATTACGCAGATGTCACTTGCAGGTAATTTCATGGTTGCAGGTTCCAGCACGCTGATGATGCCTGGTGGTGCGGGTCGTGACATCGGTCTGACTGTGTATGGTGATTTAGACAAATGGGCGAGTTATGATTTAGCAGTAATGAATGGCGAGGGTCGAAACCGCCTTGACGGGAACTCGTGGAAAGACTTCGTTGGTCGTCTCACATTCCACCCCATCAAGGGTCTTGATGTGAGTGGATCGGTAATACTTGGCAAGGGCAGTTTGAGCAATCTCTCGCTGTATAATGGCGGAAACGGTGATGTGAAAGGCAACTACACGCGCAACCGCTACTCTGCGGGATTCCAGTTAAAGACCAAACCGGTTAACCTGCGTTGTGAGTGGATGTGGGGCAAAGATGCCGACTTAAAGACCAACGGAGGCTATGCCACGGCTCAGGTGAACAACATTGGAGTGAAAAACCTCGACATGGTGGCCTCTTATGATCGTCTTGACCTAGGCGAAGAGGAAATTAACCGCTATCAGGCAGGCTTTCAGTACTGGTTCTATAAGATGTGTCGTATTCAGGCCGCCTATACTTATACCGACATTACTGGCGTTGGACATGAGCATGGAGTGCTCACGCAGCTACAAGTAGGATTTTAATTGATTAAAAAAAGGAATGGTAAAGCGGATTTATTTAATCATACTGTTTACATTTGTAACTTGTGCGGTCTTGGCACAGTCGCCTTGGCCCGTCGAAGAGCGTGACCGTGACGAGAGCGTGCGTAAGCCAGTCCGCCGTCTACATCCCGAGCGTGACCGTGAAAAGGCCATTAAAGAGTATCTCAAAGAGCAGGAACGTCTGAATGGTTCAGCATGGAGCGATGAGGAAGAGGCTAAGCCCAACAAGCCAGACCGTCGCAAGGTAGTTAAACGTGTGGCACATCAACAGTCATCGACGGTTGACCAGGCTTTCCTTGATGAATTGCTCAGTCACGACTATTCGCTTGGCCCAGTCCTTCCCGAGTATTCTGCCCCTGAGCCATACAAGTGGAAGGATGAGCCTGTGGAAGCAACCGAGAGCGAATTGATGGCAACGATAGGCAAGGAAAGTCATGGTGGCGCCATGCGCTACATGCCTCGTGGTATAACCATGAAGCCTAGTGAAAATGCCTTCTTCCTCTATTTCGATGAACGGTCATATCCTGAATCATTGCGCTTGCGTATTCAGTATTGTGCCGATGACCCCCTGAATTTCTCACGCATTGACTTTGTGGTCGATGGCTTCGACTATTCCTACATTCCACAAAATCCCAAGCGCGGAAAACTCTCAGCAAAGTTATACTGGGAGAATGTTGATAACGTCGTCGGTCAAGATGACAAAGACCTTATTTACGCTTTAACACATTGCCAATGGGCAGAAATGTTGCTCATAGGCGCCGATGGCATCAATCATCGCAAAGAATTTACAGAAGAACAACTCGCAAACCTTCGCGCAATGTTGCAGCTGTATCTATTAAAGGGTGGACAGCTGTAACAGCCTTATATTCAAAAGATAATAATGCCTATTTCTCAATGAAATCGGCATGTTTTTTTATGTGTTGGAAGACTGGAAAATCGAGTTTTCAATTAAAAATAAATTTATTTTTGAAAATAATTGAATTTATTTTTGTAAATTCGAAATATTTGCCATAACTTTGCACGCAAACAATAAATCTAGACTTACGCAATGAAAAAATATTTATTTAAGCGCCTTAGTGTCGTGGCGTGGGCAATGTTTGTGTTGGCCTGCGTTACGAGTTGCATGTCAACAAATAGATGCACATGCCCCTATTTTGCTAATGGTCACTGTAGCTTGGGATTTGATACCAATACACATGCAACCTTTGCTTCTCGTGATACATTAGCCGACGATTCGTTGCTTCGTGCTTTGCTCGACCTCTCTAAGTATGATCTCGTGCAATATGTTCCCGAGACACCCAAACCCATGGTGTGGCTCGATGACTCAATACCCGAAGACCTCACACCGATGTTGTCGAGTGTGAAGACAGGTAATTCTCGTATCATGCCTCGTGACGTTACTATGGACAATACAGAGAATGCATTATATCTGTATTATACAGTGAATTCAGAAGGTAATCCCGACCCATTGCGTCTGCGCCTGCAGTACTATGCCGACGATCCTTTGCAGTACTACGAAGTGGTGTTCTTGATTGATGGTTTCGAATATCGTTTCAAGCCAGAGAACATACACCGTGGCAAAGGAACAGGTCGTATGATTTGGGAAAACAGCGACGATGTGGTGAAAGCTTCAGACAAGGACCTCATCTATGCCCTGTCACATTGCAAATGGGCAGAGATGACTCTGCTGGCAAGCAATCACATCAACCATAAGAAGGAGCTTACCGAAGATCAGATAAATGATTTCTACAACGTCCTGCAGCTATATCGCAATGCTGGCGGCGTGATTGAATAATAGCATACATGTGAGGCACAGTATATGCAACATGGTAAGAAGTAAAAGTTTTTATTAGGTAAAAATAGTGATAAGTGCGTGCGGCGCCTTTGCCCGGGGAGGGTAGAGGCGTCGCCTTCTTAATGCGGAGTTTAAATGAAGAATTATTGGTTTTGTTTTGGATATCTAGACTCTCTAGAAAATGATTGATGAGAACTAGGAAATGCGTATGTTGCAATAAAAACGTTTCGCACCATTCACTGGTGCGAAACGCCATAATCATGTTAACCAATAAAAATCTTAAAGCAGGGTAACTTCGACGTCAGTCTCAGTTTCGTTTACGTTAACCTTGCTTTCGCGGGCAAGCCAACCGATAGCAGCATAAATCTCTTTCTCTTTCAGCTTAGTAGCCTTCTTGAGACCCTTGATATTCAGCTTGCCTTCGGCCTCGTTCAGTGCATTCCAAGTAGCACCTGCCCAAAGTCCAATAGTTTCTACGTTCATAATCAAAAAACCTTAAATGAAACAATCTTTTCACAATAAATTCGCTGCAAAGGTATAGCCTTTTTGTTTTAGGACTCAATTATATGTCTTTATAATGCAACAAATCGGCACTCAATCGTTTGCATAATGGCATATTTATGCCGAGGTGATTATAAAATAAATTTGTGATTTTCATTATTATAATAAAATGTGTAAATTTGCAAATTTATGGAAGGTCTGGTAGTGAAAAATACGGGCAGCTGGTATATGGTACGGTATCAAGATGGTGTCGAGCCGCTTGCGTGCCGCATCAAAGGAAACCTTCGTCTGAAAGGTATTCGTGCTACCAATCCTGTTGCTGTGGGTGACATGGTTATGGTTGAGGTGAAGGCAGACGGTTCGGCTGTGATTACAGGAATCAAGCCTCGTCGCAATTATATCATTCGTCGTGCGAGCAACCTCAGTAAAGAGTATCAGATCATAGCCAGTAATCTTGATCAGGCTGTGCTTGTCGTAACGTTGGCACAACCATTAACGAATACAACTTTCATTGACCGCTTTCTTGCCACAGCTGAGGCTTATCGAGTGCCGGCAGTTATTGCCATAAATAAGGTCGATCTGCTTGTTGAACCTGATGACCGCGAATTGCTCGAAGCTGTCGTTTATCTCTACAGGTCGATAGGCTACACAGTAATACCCATGTCAACGGTAACGGGAGAAGGCATTGATGAATTGAGTAAAGTATTGGAAGGGAAGATGTCGCTCCTTTCAGGCAACAGTGGAGTGGGTAAGAGTTCAATCATCAACAGGTTGGTTCCAGAAGCCGGATTACGCGTGGGAGATGTGTCGGAAGCTCATCACAAGGGCATGCATACCACAACCTTTAGTGAGATGATTGACCTGTCCGGTACCGGCGCAATAATTGATACTCCTGGGGTGAAGAGTTTTGGAACCATCGACTTCGAGCCTGCTGAGGTGGCACATTATTTCCGTGAAATTTTTGCTGAGTCGGCGAATTGCCGCTATGGTGATTGCACTCATACGCATGAGCCGGGCTGTGCAGTACTTCAGGCGGTGGAGGAAAACCGCATCAGCCAGTCGCGCTATGCCAGCTATCTGAGCATATTCGAAGAAGACCCAGACAACAAGTATAGAAAACCACAATAGTTTTTTAGTTTTTCTAGATTATCTAGACAACTGATAATTGACAACTGAATCATGACAAATAAAAGAGCAGGATTTGCAACGCGAATGGGAGCAATAGCCGCATCGGTAGGCTCGGCAGTAGGATTAGGCAACATCTGGCGTTTCCCTTATGAGGCAGGCCAGAATGGCGGTGGTGCATTTATATTGGTATATATACTGTGTGTGCTTGCAATGGGCATACCGGTAATGCTCAGTGAATTTGTCATAGGCCGTTCGACTCACAAGTCGATGAAAGGTGCTTTGCGAGAGTTGTCTCCCGGAGGCAAGGCTCATTGGTTCACTGCGGTGTGCATAACAGGGTCGGCAGTGACGCTGAGTTTCTACAGCGTTGTGTGTGGTTGGGTTTGCGAGTACCTTTATTTGTCATTGACAGGCGCATTGTCAGGACATACATCGCAGGAGTTCAGCGAGATTTTCGGTAGCTTCGTTGGCTCACCGTGGCGTTGTGTGGGCTGGACACTTCTGTTCCTTCTCTTGAACTATGCTGTGATGATGCGTGGTGTGGAGAAGGGAATAGAACGCATTTCACGTGTTCTGATGCCGTTGCTGTTTCTTTTGCTAGTCGTGTTCTGTGTCAATTCGCTGACTATGCCTAAATGTCGCGAAGGATTGTCCTTCATGTTCAGCATTGATTTCTCTCAGTTTACATTCCGAGGGGCTGTCGATGCATTAGGCCAGGCATTCATGTCACTTTCGCTTGGTATTGCTTGCCTGATTACTTATTCGTCGTATTTTGATGATAAGACATCGCTTACACGCGATGCGGGAATCATTGCTTTACTGGATACGCTCGTAGCCCTGTTGGCAGGTATCATGATTTTCCCTGCCGTGTTCTCATATGGTTTCCAACCCGAGGCTGGCCCGAAACTCGTGTTTGAAGTGCTTCCGGCTATTTTCCAGCAGATGATTGGAGGGCAAGTTTGGTGCATCCTGTTTTTTGTTCTGTTGCTGTTTGCTTCACTAACGAGCACCATTTCGTTGAGCGAGATTTCCATTTCTTATCTCATCGAGGAGCACGGCCAGAGTCGTGGCCGTGCTACGTTGTGGAGCAGTATTGTTGTGGTAGTTGTTGCCGTTGTGTGTGCCCTGTCGTTCAACGTTCTTGACGATATAAAGGCCTTCGGCATGAACATTTTTGACCTGCTCAACTATGCATCGTCCAACTTTTTCATGTTGTTGGGCGGAATGTTCACGGCTGTGTTTGTGGGCTGGATAGTTGACCGCAAGATTGTGCGCGCCCAGCTCAATGACGGCTCTCGACTGGCACGCATCGTGGTGCCGTGCATGGTGTTCTGCATGCGCTTTGTAGCCCCTGTAGCTATTTTACTCATTTTCCTATATTACGTAGGGATATTTTAGCCCTGCAAACCGCCTGACCCAGAGGGTCTGCTGCACAGCGGTGCCTTTTCAATACATCCATTCAAGTAGACATCCTAGTATGGTGGCGATTGCAAGCATTGTGAGTTGAAACAGGCAGTCGTCAGCATTGTAGTGACTCTTTCGTGCAGATGTCATTGAACTTTCAATGATGTTGATGATCTCTTTCATAATTGTGTGTTTTTGTGTGGTATGAATTCGGTTTGTGAAGTATTCACGCTGCAAAGTTAGTCGCTACATGTGCTGTAACTGGGCACATCTAAGTTAAACAATGTTGAGGATGGTTCGAAATAAGTAATTTTAGAACATTCTGAAACTGTTGACGCAGTTGTTATATCTCACCTCAGGCCGATTGAAGCCTGAGGTGAGTTTTTTATCATAAGTGTCCACTTTTAGTTTCTACCTTAAAACATTAAGTTAAAGTATTGCTTAAACTTTTTCTTGCTAAATAGTGCATAAGTGGATTTTTTTTGCTAACTTTGCACGATATTAGGTGATTATCATGGCAACTGACTTGCAACAACGGCTCAATCGCATTGTGAGCAAGAGCAATGTACTGGTGGAGAAATACCAGCAGCTGCTCGTGCTCAAGCAGAGTGCTGAGGAAAAGCTTGACCAGAAGCAGCAGGAGATTGAGCAGTTGCGTCAGCAAGTTGAGCGCCTGGAGCGTGAGAACCAGTATCTACGTGTTGCACGAACTTTGTCGACAACACCCGAGCAACTGAGCGAATCACGCATGATAATCAACCGTCTTGTGCGGGACATTGACAAGTGTATCTCACAACTGAATACATAAAATAGACACAAGTATGAGCAATTCGCATCACTACGAGGTGATGCTGAAGCGAGTATGATAAACTGAATGGCAAGCGAAAAACGACATAATATCTGGTTGCAGTTGGCTGATGTCAACCATCCTATTGCTCTCAGTGTGACAGCTGACGATGAAGTCGCTTCGAGAGAAGCAGAGAGGTTGGTCAACACACTGTGGGACACATGGATGAAGCGCTATGGCGAGAAATCGTCGTCGCACGAGTTGCTGGCGCGTGTCGCTTTCCAGTTTGCCCGACTCTACTGGGTTGCTTACCAGCAGAGTAACGAAGTCAATGATTTCCTCGCCGACTTTGAGCAGAAGCTCGATGAGTTGGTTGTCAACGTTGAGTAGGCGGCTGTTGTTGTTACCTGGATAAAGTCAGTCTTTATACCAGGGCACGATATGAAGCCCTGCCCGATATAGACTTGAGAGATAAGGTTCCTGCACTTTCCTATTGCGAAGGGTGTCCTGTCGTGGGACGTTTCCTGGCATGAGAGGTAAGTGCTTTTTTATTAATATATTATATACAATTTTTAAATTAAAATGGACATTATAATTAATTTGGTAATTGGTTTAGTGGCTCTTATTTTGGGAGCTGTGATTGCCAATTACATTGCGCGCAAGAGTGCAAAGTCGCAAGCCAGCGAGATCATTGAGAAGGCTAAGCTTGAGGCTGAGGTGCTCAAGAACAATGAGATAATAAAGGGTAAGGAAGAAGGAATGGCGATCAAGAGCGATGCAGAAAAGCAGGCTAACCAACGCTTGCAGAAAGTGCAGTCGAGCGAGGCAAAAGCCAAGCAGCGCGAGCTTCAGCTCAACCAGCAGCAAGGAGACTTGCAGCGTCGTAAGAATGAGTTGGACACACTCAAGCAAAAAATAGATAGCCAGACCAACGAATTGGAATATCGCACAAAGGAGGTTGACAAGCTCGAAAAGAACGTGCGTGAGACACTTGAGCACGTGAGTGGCCTCACAGCCGAAGAGGCAAAGGAAAAACTCGTTGAGAGCCTCAAGGATGAAGCAAAGACAGCTGCAGCAAGCTATATAAACGACATTATGGACGATGCCAAACTTACAGCGAACAAAGAGGCAAAGCGTATCATAGTTGAGACTATACAGCGAGTTGCAACTGAGACAGCCGTGGAAAACGCTGTTACAGTGTTCCACATCGATAACGACGAGATAAAAGGACGTATCATAGGTCGTGAAGGTCGCAACATCCGCGCCTTGGAAGCTGCTACCGGTATTGAAATTATCGTTGATGACACGCCCGAAGCTATCGTCCTCTCTGGATTCGATCCTGTGCGTCGCGAGATTGCCCGCCTTGCCCTGCACCAGCTGGTGGCCGATGGCCGCATCCATCCCGCTCGCATCGAAGAGGTCGTAGCAAAGGTTCGTAAGCAGGTAGAAGAGGAAGTTATAGAGACTGGCAAACGCACGGCAATTGACTTAGGTATTCACGGTTTACATCCCGAACTTATTCGTCTGATCGGTAAGATGAAATACCGCTCGAGCTATGGCCAGAATCTGTTGCAACACAGCCGTGAGACAGCCAATCTATGTGCTATCATGGCAAGCGAGCTTGGTCTGAATCCCAAGAAGGCCCGTCGAGCCGGCCTGTTGCACGACATAGGCAAAGTGCCCGATGATGAGCCCGAATTGCCACATGCAGAGCTCGGCATGAAGCTTGCAGAGAAATATAAGGAAAAAGCTGACATCTGCAATGCTATCGGTGCTCACCACGATGAAGTGGAAGCTGCCAGTATCTATGCCCCAATAGTACAAGTATGCGATGCGATTTCTGGTGCTCGTCCTGGTGCTCGCCGTGAGGTGGTGGAGGCTTATATAAAGCGACTCAATGACCTTGAGCATCTTGCTGCCAGCTATCCCGGTGTCGTGAAGACCTATGCCATCCAGGCTGGTCGTGAGCTCCGCGTGATAGTGGGAGCCGACAAGATTTCGGATGCTGATACCGAGCGTCTAAGTACAGAAATAGCACAGAAGATTCAGGATGAACTTACATATCCAGGACAGGTGCGCATTACCGTGATACGTGAAACTCGTGCCGTGAGTTACGCAAAGTAATGGCCATGATTGAGAATAAAAATAACGAAGCTGTTGTCCCGTCGGGCGACCAGCCGTGCAAGACCGGTTGCCAGTCGAGCGCCACGCGCATCAGTGCCGGTGGCTGCGGAGGTCGTTGCAATCTCCGTGCAACCAACTGGCTTGAGGATGTGCCTGGCGAGATGAACGACTTCGACATGGTGGAGGTACATTTCAAGAACACCCGCCGTGGCTTCTACCGCAATTCAGCCGGTT
Organism: Muribaculaceae bacterium; assembly: GCA_017651515.1. Lineage (GTDB taxonomy): Bacteria > Bacteroidota > Bacteroidia > Bacteroidales > Muribaculaceae > Sodaliphilus. Next base: position 25,900 of record JAGCCU010000006.1, read on the forward strand.
TGGACCTTCACATAGGAGACATGGTAGCAGTGGAGGCTAATCCGGGTCATGATATCGGAGAGGTGGCAATGACTGGCAAGCTTGTAAAGTTGCAGATGAAACGTGCCAACCTCAAGCCTGATGTTGAAATCCTTCGAGTGTTCCGCAAGGCAAAGCCTGCTGATCTCGAGCGTTATGAAGAAGCAAAGGCGCGCGAGGTGGATACCATGATACGTTCGAGGCAGATTGCTGTAGACTTGGGTTTGAAGATGAAAATCGGCGACGTGGAGTATCAGGGTGACGGCAACAAAGCAATATTCTACTACATTGCCGATGAGCGCGTAGATTTCCGTCAGCTTATCAAGGTTCTTGCCGAAGTGTTCAGAATACGTGTTGAGATGAAGCAGATTGGTGCTCGTCAGGAAGCGGGCCGCATTGGCGGTATAGGTCCCTGCGGTCGCCCGTTGTGCTGTGCATCATGGATGACAAGTTTTGTAAGCGTTGCAACCAATGCTGCACGCTTCCAGGATATTTCACTTAATCCTCAGAAACTGGCAGGACAGTGCGCCAAGCTTAAGTGCTGCATCAACTTTGAGGTTGACACTTACGTGGAAGCGGGTAGGGAAATGCCGTCAAGCGAAGTTGTGCTTGAAACCCGCGACAGGCAATACTTCCATTTTAAGACCGATGTGCTGAAACGTGAGATTTCCTACAGCACCAAAAAGGGTATACCTGAAAATTTGGTCACACTGCCAGTAGAACGTGTATATGAGGTTATTTCTCTCAATGAGAATGGCATAAAACCCGACAAGCTGGCACTTGATGATGCCGAGCGGGAGTTTGAGAAGAATGCTTTCGGTGATATTCTCGGTCAGGATGCCATTAACCGCTTCGACAAAAAGAAAAAGAAGAAGTCAAAGAAAAATCGTGAATCTCATACCGAGCCTGAACAGCAACAGCATCAATTAATAGATGCCGAAGTTGTCCGTTCGGAGAGTCGACCGCTTCGACAGCGTGACAACAAGCACCGTCAGCCGAATCATCGCAAGAACGACCGCAAGATGTTCCGTCCGCGTGACAATGGCGTCAAGAATCAGGAAAACCGGCAGTAGATGGCAAGTGCGGTGAAAATAGGGCATGGACGGATTATGGCTGCAATGGTACTTGCTGCATTGGTCGCTGTATGCACTACGTCATCATGTTCACCACAGCAGCATTCATCGGGTTATTTCAGTCCTATTAATGCCGGTGAGGGATGGGATCGTTCGATGCCTATAGTGTTTGAACCGCAATATAACGACAGCAGTGCAACCTACGATATCGTGGTAGCTGTAAGACATACTCATTCCTATGAATATTCAAATCTTCATGTTGTGGTGGATTTGATGGCAGACAGTAACCGTATAGCCTGCCGTATTCCTGCCCAGTTCGATGTGGCAGACGAATACGGCAACTGGCACGGGACTGGATTCGGCACTTTTTTTCAGTGCAAGACGATGGTAGCACAAGATGTTTCACCGTCACAAGCCCGCAAAGTGGTTATTTGGCAGGCAATGGCAGATACTGTAGCCTTGCGCCATATCACCGAAGTGGGGATAATAGTAAGCAAACATTGAAACTTTCAAAAACTGAGCACGACAATGAAAATCGACAAGGCTGAATTGCAAAAAACATGCATACAGTTGCTCAAATATGGGGCGATAGGTGTGATGAACACGCTTATTACCCTAGTGTCATTCTATCTGTTAAACACCTGGGCAGGCATATCATACGGTATTTCCAATATCGTGGGTTATGTGTTAGGTGTGGTTAACAGTTTCTTATGGAATAGAAACTGGGTGTTCAAGACTAGTAATAACCTTGGACGAGAGGCGTTGCTCTTCGGTTGTGGCTTCCTGCTCTGCTGGATTTTGCAGGGTATTGTCAGTCTCGTGCTTCTTGAAGGATTTATGTGGAAGAATCTGCCATCTGACATTATACCATTCCTTCCAATGGAGAATGCCGGACAGAACATTGTTATGGTTGTCTCGATGGTAGTCTATACAGTTGCCAACTATGCTTACAATCGCATGGTGACATTCAAGGAGAGCCAAGATTCAAGAATAGAGAATCAAGAACCAAGCGACGCGTAATCGACTATAGCGTTAATCTAGAAGTTCTAGAATATATAGATTATTGAAAAGTGTCAACTGACAACTGGCTTGAGGCCAAGCGATGCCGCGGTAGTGAGCATTAGCTCATGAGCCTGGTCATAATCATTCTGAATAGTACCATCGAGGATAGCATCCTTGATGGTATCTTTTATTATACCCACCTCACGTGAGGGAGTGAGGCCGAAAGTATCCATTATTTCCTGTCCATCAATAGGTGGCTGGAAGTTGCGAACTCGGTCTTTCTCCTCGATGTCGATGAGTTTTTGCTTCACCAGGTCGAAATTGTCGCGAAATCGCTGCACTTTTTCTTGATTTTTGCTGGTGATGTCGGCCTTGCACAATGTCATCAGGTCGTCAATATCGTCACCAGCATCGAAAAGCAGTCGTCGCACTGCTGAGTCGGTAACTCCGTCCTCAACAAGTGCAATTGGCCGCATATGGAGCCCAACAAGTTTTTTCACATATTTCATGTGTTCGTTTAGAGGAAGCCGCATCTTTGCAAAGATTCTAGGCACCATTTTTTCGCCGATGAAGTTGTGATTGTGGAATGTCCAGCCCAGAGAGTCGTCCCATCGCTTAGTGGCTGGCTTACCTATGTCGTGAAGCAGTGCAGCCCATCTAAGCCATTCATTTTCGCTGGCGGCAGCCACGTTGTCGAGTACTTGCAGCGTGTGGCGGAAATTATCCTTATGACCACGTCCGTGGCTTGTGTCAATGCCGCTCAATGCCGCTAATTCAGGGAAGATGAGCTTTAGTAGCCCACACTCGTTTAACAGGTCAAATCCACGCGAAGGTTGCTGTGAGCGCATGATTTTCATCAGTTCCTCGGCTATTCGCTCTCGAGTGATGATCTCGATGCGACCGGCATTTTTCTTAATAGCCTCCATGGTTTCGGGATAGATGTCGAAGCCTAATTGTGTGGCAAACCTCACTGCCCGCATCATGCGCAACGGATCGTCGCTGAAGGTGATGTCGGGGTCGAGTGGGGTGCGTATTATGTGCCGTTCTAGATCGCCTAAACCGTCAAAGGGATCAAGTACCATTCCGAAGGATGACTTGTTTAGCGATATTGCCATGGCATTGATGGTGAAGTCACGGCGGCATTGGTCGTCATTGAGGGTTCCGTCTTCAACGATTGGGTTACGGCTCTCGCGATGGTAACTCTCGCGACGTGCCCCGACAAATTCAAGTTCCCAACGTCGAGTACGCACTTGAGCGGTGCCGTAGGTCTTGAATACCGACAAGTGCGACTTGCTGATGCGTGCCGCCACTGCCTGTGCCAACTCAATTCCGCTGCCCACAGTCACGAAGTCGATGTCGTTGCTCGAGCGGTCTAGGAAAATGTCTCGCACGTATCCCCCCACAACGTAGCATTCGCGATTCATTTCATCGGCAACTTGCCCAACGAGATGAAACACAGGATTGCTCAATGCTTTTTCAATATTATGCCGGTCAATTAAAATCATCGCGCGAAATTAGCCATTTTTCTTGATTAGGCGAAAATTTAGCCTTCAAATATTGTCAATTAAAAAAATAATAGTAATTTTGCATCACAATCGACTTAATACTCGAATTGCTGTTTTCCGTCGAGTAAGAATCACACCACTTTTTATAAAATCTATATCGATAAATCACCAAGAAAGAATTGATGAGTGACGCAATAGTGTGTGTTGCGTCGAAAGCAATAATTTGTTTACACATTATTTTAATATGTATAATATCACTGAATTGAATTCAATGAGCGAGGAACGACTGCGTGACCTCGCAAAGTCAATGGGTATAAAGAAGGCTGATTCGGTCAATAAGGAAGACCTGGTGTTTCAGGTGCTTGACCAGCAAGCCATAGAAGAGAGTAAGACCGCCGATTTAGAGCCAAAGCGCAAGCAAAGCCGTAAAAATAGTCGCAAGAAGGCCGAACCAGAAGAAAAAGCTCCTGCTGCAGAGGAGGCATCTGCCGAAACAGAGCCAAAGAAAAAGCGCGGTCGCCCAAAGAAAAAAGATGAAACGCCTCAGCAACCAGATCTGTTTGCCAGTGAAGAACTTAATGATAGAACAGATGCGGCTCAACCTACAATAGAGACCGAAGCTAAGCCTGAGCAGGACAATTCCGTCCAGACCGATGAAGCTGCTGAAGAAAAGAGTAGCAAAAAGCGCATCCGAACAAAGAAAAAAGCTAGTAATGCCGAGGTAAAAGACACAGATAATGATGTTGTTGAACAACCTGCACCTGAAAATGTCCCCGCTCAGCCACAGCCTGCTGAGAAGGAATCGGCCGAAGCTTCGGCAAAACCTGTTGCCGAGGTAGAAGAACATCAGACTAAACGTGAAGTGTCATTAGGCTCTTTCTTCAAGTCGGGTGGTGTGCAGACTTTCAAGCCACGTTCACAAGAAGAACGTGAAGAGGCTGCTCGCCGTGCCGAGGAAGAACGCCGTCGTCGTGCTGAAGAGGCAGCCAAGGCTCCAATTCTACTTCAGGAGCCACAAGGAATCAAGCTGCAGCAGCAGGGCAACGGAAAGAAAAATAAAAAGAACAAGAAGAATCAGCAGGTACAGCAGCAGGGTGCTATTTTGTCGCCATTCGCTGCATCTCCCTATAATTTTGAGGGAATTCTCGACGGCACCGGTGTGCTAGAAATCATGCCCGATGGTTATGGTTTCCTGCGTTCAAGCGATTATAATTACTTGAATTCTCCTGATGACATTTACGTCTCTCAACAGCAAATCAAGAATTACGGTTTAAAGACAGGTGATGTAATCGAAGGTAACATACGTCCTCCACGCGAAGGCGAGAAGTACTTTCCACTGTGTGACGTGCGTCTGATAAATGGCCGTACTCCCGAGTATGTTCGTGACCGAGTGCCCTTCGAGCATTTGGTTCCTCTGTTCCCCGAAGAGAAGTTCGACCTCGTTAGCAAGAACAATCCAACTATCTCTCAACGTGTGGTAGATATGTTTGCACCCATCGGTAAGGGTCAGCGCGGTCTCATTGTGGCTCAGCCCAAGACAGGTAAGACGATTCTGCTAAAAGACATTGCAAATGCTATCAGCGAGAACCACCCCGAGACTTATATGATTATTCTGCTCATCGATGAGCGTCCAGAAGAGGTTACCGATATGGCACGCAGTGTGAAGGCTGAGGTAATTGCATCTACCTTCGATGAGCCAGCCGACCGTCATGTAAAGATTGCCGACTTGGTAATCTCAAAGGCAAAGCGTATGGTTGAGTGTGGTCACGATGTAGTAATCTTGCTTGACAGTATCACGCGTCTTGCGCGTGCTTACAACACCATCGCGCCTGCATCAGGCAAGATTCTCACCGGTGGTGTTGATGCCAACGCATTGCAGCGCCCCAAGCGCTTCTTCGGTGCTGCCCGCAATATCGAGAATGGCGGCAGTCTGACCATCATCGCTACTGCACTCACTGAGACAGGTTCGAAGATGGACGAGGTGATCTTTGAGGAATTCAAGGGCACTGGTAACATGGAGTTGCAGTTTGACCGCAAGCTTAGCAACAAGCGCATATTCCCTGCAGTGGACGTGATGGCATCGAGTACTCGTCGCGACGACTTGCTGCTGCCCAAGGACACGCTTAACAAGATGTGGATTATACGCCGCTTCCTCAGCGACCGTACGTCAGTTGAGGCTATGGAATTCATCAAGGAGCGCATGGAACGTTCGCGCAACAACGAGGAGTTCCTGCTTGATATGCAAAATGGTTAATATGGCTGTAAGCTGAGTGTTTATGGCACGGATTCTGGGCATAGACTATGGACGCAAGCGTACAGGCTTGGCTGTTACCGACCCGCTGCAGATAGTGGCTTCGGCCTTAGATACAATCCCTTCTCACACTCTTGTCGACTATATTACTCAATATGTTGCTCGAGAAGACGTCGAGTTGATAGTGGTGGGGCAGCCGACACAACTCAATGGAGAACCCAGCGAGAGCATGCGTTATATAACTCCCTTTGTAAACCGTTTAAAAAAGGTGTTGCCGAATATACCCATAGTTATGTATGACGAACGTTTCACGTCGTCGATAGCCCATCAGGCGATGATCGATGGTGGTATGAAACGTTCCGACCGTCGTGACAAGGCTCGTGTCGATAGCATAGCTGCAACCATCATCCTCAATGACTATTTGTCGAGCAGGAAAGTATAAATGATAGATTATTAAACATACATACATCATATTAAAAATGGTACTTCCTATATATCTATATGGCCATCCTGTGTTGCGAACTCCAACCGAGTTGGTAACACCTGACTATCCCGACTTGGACAAACTGATAGCCAATATGAAAGAGACAATGTATGCTAGCGATGGAATAGGCATTGCCGCTCCACAAGTGGGCGTGAGCCTCCGCTTGGTGTATATTGACGTCGATGTTCTCGGCGATGACCTGCCTGAGCTAAAGGGCGTGCGCATGGTTCTCATCAATCCTGAGATTACTGTTGATGAGAGCGTGGAAGCCGTGTCACGTGAAGAAGGCTGCCTGAGTGTACCAGGAATACATGAGTCAGTCCAGCGTCACGAAAAAATACATTTAAAGTGGACTGATGAGAACTGGCAGACGCATGAACGGGACTTTGAAGGCTACCTGTCTCGTGTCATTCAGCATGAATGCGACCATCTTTTCCAGACTGTGTTTGTTGACCGTATCTCACCTATCCGCAAGCAGCTTATTAGAGGCAAACTCAACAACATTGTCAAGGGAAATGTGGATTGCAGCTATCGCACTCGTTCATACAAACCTAAAAGGAAATAGTATTACAGGCCTATTTCACTTTAGGAATTGTTGAATTACAGTCAAATGACTGATTGCAATTTATGATTCTTATTTCATAATTATTTTGTAATTTTGCAGGCTAAAAGAAGTGTGGCATGCATATCATGTGTTTTTCATGATATGTTGCCACGCGATGAGTTATGTAAAAACATCTCGACAATTATGCAAAATATTAGAAATGTAGCCATTATAGCCCACGTTGACCACGGTAAGACAACTCTGGTGGACAAGATGCTTGCTGCTGGCAACCTGTTTCGTGACAATCAGCTGGTGGGCACTCAGATTCTTGACAGCAACGACCTTGAGCGAGAGCGTGGCATCACAATACTCTCGAAGAATGTGTCGATTAGTTATAAAGATTATAAAATCAATATCATTGATACTCCAGGACATAGTGACTTTGGAGGCGAAGTGGAACGTGTGCTGAATATGGCAGATGGCTGTTTGCTGTTGGTGGACGCTTTTGAGGGCCCGATGCCGCAGACTCGTTTCGTGTTGCAGAAAGCAATTCAGATAGGGTTGAAGCCCATAGTGGTAATCAATAAGGTAGATAAGCCTAACTGTCGTCCCGATGAGGTTCAGGAACAGGTCTTTGACCTGATGTGCAACCTTGATGCTACCGAAGATCAGTTGGAATTCCCAACTATCTTTGGAAGTGCCAAGAATGGCTGGATGAGTGATGACTGGCGTAATCCTACTACAGATATCAATGCAGTGCTTGATGCCATTATCGAGCACATCCCTGCGCCAGAAGTGGTGAATGGTGATCCACAGATGCTAATAACGTCATTGGATTACAGTTCCTATGTTGGCCGCATCGCAATTGGCCGTGTGCATCGCGGCACGCTCACCGATGGCATGGAAGTGGGTCTTTGCAAGAAAGACGGTTCGGTAGTAAAGCAAAAAGTCAAGGAACTGCGCACATTTGAAGGTATGGGACAGAAGCATGTCGATAGTGTGGAATGCGGTGACATCTGTGCCATTGTTGGTCTCGAGGGTTTTGAGATTGGCGACACTGTCACAAATATGGAGAATCCCGAGCCGCTGCCGCGTATAGCCATCGACGAGCCCACCATGTCGATGCTTTTCACTATCAACGATTCACCTTTCTTCGGCAAGGATGGCAAGTATGTTACTTCACGTCACATCTGGGAACGCCTACAGAAGGAATTGGACAAAAACCTCGCTTTGCGTGTTGAGCGGACCGAGAATGAGGACGCCTGGCTGGTGTATGGTCGTGGGGTACTTCACTTGAGCGTTCTTATAGAGGAGATGCGTCGTGAGGGCTATGAACTTCAGGTTGGTCAGCCGCAGGTGATCATCAAGGAGATAGACGGAGTGAAGTGTGAACCTATTGAGGCTCTCACCATCAACGTGCCTGAGAAATACTCCAGCAAGATGATTGACATGGTCACGCGTCGCAAGGGCGAGATGACGCTTATGGAGACACAGAATGACCGTATATTGCTTGAATTCAAGATTCCAGCCAGAGGCATTATCGGTTTGCGTACCAACGTGCTCACTGCAAGTGCCGGTGAGGCTATCATGGCTCACCGCTTCCTTGGCTATGAGCCTTGGAAGGGTGAAATTACCCGTCGCACTAATGGTTCTTTAATAGCAATGGAAGGCGGTACGGCATTTGCCTATGCCATCGACAAATTGCAGGATCGTGGTAAATTTTTCATCTTCCCACAAGAAGAAGTTTATGGTGGTCAGGTGGTTGGTGAGCACGCCAAGGACAAGGATTTGGTTATAAACGTCACCAAGAGCAAGAAACTCACTAACATGCGTGCCAGCGGTGCCGACGAAAAGGTGAAAATTGTTCCGCCCATCGTGTTTAGTCTGGAAGAAGCACTAGAGTATATTAAGGCTGATGAATATGTCGAAATCACTCCAGCGCATCTGCGTATGCGCAAGATAGTGCTTGACGAATTGGAGCGTAAGCGTATTGAAAAGGCCGCCGAACGCGCTGAAGAATAAATAGACTAAATTTCAAGAATAAAGACAAAGAAGCAAGTTGATCAACTTGCTTCTTGTTTTTTGTCATTTGACTCTTGTCATTTAACCCTTATTGAATACTGAATGGGGCAAATGGCGCATATTGTAGGTCGATGCCATCGACTCACCGTATGCGCCTGCTGAGCGTATGGCAATAATGTCGCCGCGCTTAGTGAGCGGCAATATGCAGTCATGGGCAAAAGTGTCGCTGGATTCACACACTGGGCCAACAACGTCGTAAGTAGCTTGATTCATTTCAGCCGAGGTTATGTTTTGAATCCTGTGATGAGCCTCATATAGGGCAGGGCGGATAAGATCGGTCATTCCGGCATCTAGAATCACAAACTGTTTGTTGCGATTCTCCTTGACGAATGTTACGCGGGTTATGAGTGAACCGCATTGTGCCACTATTGACCGTCCCAGCTCAAAATGCAGCTGTTGATACGGGCGCAATTTCAGGTGTTGCTTGAATGTATCGAAAAATAGTTTGAAATCGGGAATGCAATGCTCGTCGGGGTTTGCATAGTCAATGCCAAGTCCTCCGCCCATGTTCATAATCTCAAATTCAATACCCTTCTTCTCGAAATGGTCAATTAGGCCGTTTGCTGTTTCACACAGCATTTCGTATGGCTTCATCAGTGTTATTTGCGAGCCTAGGTGGAAGTGCAGTCCGCGTAAGTGAATGTTTGGCAGATGCAATGCGTGTTCTACTACTTGGTCTAGTACTTCGATGCCTATGCCGAACTTGTTGTCGGCAGTGGCGGTTGTGATGAAGCGGTGTGTGTGTGCATCGATGTCTGGATTTACGCGGATGGCGACATTGGAGGTCTTACCCATTTCTGTGGCAAGTTGGTTGATGATTTCCAGTTCTGGCACCGACTCAATGTTAAAACAGCCTATCTCATGCTCTATTCCCAAACGGATTTCCCAGTCAGTCTTTCCAACACCAGAAAATGCCATTTTCTTTGGATCGAAGCCAGCTTCGAGTGCAGCCTTTATTTCACCACCACTCACCAAATCGGCACCGAGACCGGATAGTGCAATTTCTTTGAGTATGTGTTCGTTGCCATTGGCCTTGATAGCATAGTGCACTATAGTAGGGTATTCCTGTGTCAGTCGGTTTATTTCTTGCAGCGTCTTGTGCAAGATGTCCATATCGTAGTAGTAGAACGGGGTCTGCTCCTGCTGGAAAGATTCAATTGGAAATTTGTTTGTTCCTTGTCCCATAGCTTGAAAATATTATCGATGAGAGCGCAAAATTACTCACATTTTGCTATATTCAGTTAAAATTAAATACTAAAAATAAATAAAGAAATCATAAATTGTATTGAATGATAATCATTCTGAGGAATAATTGTAATGGGTGATTGTAGTGTGGCTGATTTTTACTATTTTTGCCGAAACAAAGATTAAGAGATATGGATAATGCTGAACGTATAAAAAAGATGGAGGCTAATCTGGATGAAGCCTACCAAGCAATTTTGGAACTGTCAGTGGCAATAGAAAAGTATGCAGAGGCAAAACCAGCTGTACATGAGTTAAGTGAGTACTTAGGCAGTGAGGATTGGTTTAACGACCGCGATGCCGATGATGCAGGGTCGCTGCCGGCTGACCTTAAGCGTGGTGTTCTAAGTGAGGATGGTATTTGGAACGTGCTCGAAGACAGCCGTCAACTAAATATCCGTCTGCTTGAAGTTGCAACCGACTTTTTGAAAGATAATTAGGCATTTGTAAGAATTAGATAAAATGAAAAGGTGCATGATATTTATACTGGCGATGTTGTTTGCTAATGCATTGTCAGTGGCGCAGTCGCCCGTGAGTGTGCGCTGGGATATGGGACAGAATGAAGCTGAGCAGGGTTGGTACAGTTCTCGTTTCGTGATAACAAACACGTCTGGTGCTGCTCTAGACCGGGAGTGGCAGCTGTTCTTCAATCAGTTTTCACGTACGGTGAAGTTGCCAGAGAATTGCCCAGTAAGTATTGAGGAAGTTTCTACAACCTATTACCGCATCACCCCAAATGAACGTTACATACCGTTAGTAGCCGGTGATTCGCTTGTGGTTGAAGTGTTGATGCGTGGCACGATGGTAAACTACAGCTATCGTCCGCAGGGTGCTCACATCGTTATTAACGGCGACTTGGCACATCCATTGCCAGTAGCTTTGGAGTATGGACTGCTTGACAAACCAGGGCAATGGCGCGATGGAGTACCTTATCCCGATGGCGAATATATGTGGCATTACAATGAGCGCATAAACAATATAAGCGATGCATATACGGGTAATGACTATGACATATTCCCTGCGCCCAAGCGCGTCGACGTGCTTGCAGGTTTTACGCGGATAGGCAATCTGGTGTCGGTGAAATGTAGTTCATGGGTCAAGTCATGGAGCAAGGATTCGCGTGAGGTAAAGAAATATCTGCTTGAGGAGCTCAAGAGTCGTGGAATCTACAGCGCTTCTGGACAGAGGACAAAAATCACTTTTGCCATAAATGGTTCGTTAAGTGACAATAAAGAATACTATACGCTGGACGTAGCTGACGGTAAAATATGTATTGAGGCAGCAGGAGTTGAAGGTGCTAGAAATGCTGTGAAAACGCTCATGGCAGCACTAGATCATAGCAAGGACCATACACTGCAGAATGCACACGTGGCCGACTGGCCTGATCTGCATTATCGTGGCTTTATGCTCGACATTGCGCGAAATTTCACCAGTTATGATCACTTGAAAAGCTTTATCGACCTTTTGTCGTATTACAAAATCAATCGTTTCCAATTCCATTTTACCGATGACGAAGCATGGCGTGTAGAGATTCCTGGTTTGCCCGAACTGACTGAGGTGGCATCGCGGCGTGGTTGCACGCTTACTGAGAGCGGTTTCCTTGCGGAGATATTCGATGGAAACGGGAATCCCGATGACAAGTCGCAGAGCGCAAACGGATTTCTAACCCGACGTCAGTTCATTAATCTGTTAAAGTATGCCCACCTTCGTGGAGTAAAGATAATTCCAGAAATTGAAACCCCCGGACATGCACGTGCGGCAATCATAGCCATGCGCAATCGGCAGGCTAAGTATGCTGTCGTAAACCGTACACTTGCTGACGAATATGTTTTGTGGGATGACCAGAACACGTCGGAATACACTTCGGCACAAAGCTACCATGACAATGTGCTGAATGTGGCAAGCGATGGCGTGTATCGCTTCTTGGAAAAGGTAGTTGATGAATTGGCTAAGATGTACCACGAGGCGGGATTGAAGCTTGACATCGTACATATGGGTGGCGATGAGGTGGCTATGTCGGCATGGAGTCAGTCGCCTGCCGTGCAGTCTCTTATGAAGCGCGAGGGTATAGCTGATGCACATGGTGTGAATGAGTATTACCTGCGCCGCATAAGCGACATTCTTTACAAGCGTGGAATCAAGATGGAAGGATGGCAAGAGGTGGCTATGAACCGCAGCGAAGCTTTCAAGCGTGACATTGCACCGCGCATTGCCGGAGTGAACGCATGGAGTACCGTAGGACCCCGTGACGTTGTGCCTTATACCATCGCTAATGATGGCTACCCTGTGATACTGTCGAATGTAACCAATTTCTATATGGATATGGGCTATAACTGGCATCAATACGAGCAGGGACTGCACTGGGGCGGCAAGGTTGATGAACTGGACGCCTGGAGCGCTCTCCCATGGAATATCTATGCCAGTGCACGCACTCAAATCGACGGTTCACCCATCGATGTAGTGGCTAATGGCACCAACAAGCCTTCGTTGCAGAAAAAAGAAAACATAATAGGTGTTCAGGCTCAACTTTGGGCCGAGACTATACGCAATTTTGATCAGGTGCAGTATCTCACCTTGCCCAAGGTGCTCGGCGTGGTTGAGAGAGGTTGGAATTCACAGCCAGAGTGGGCATCACACCTTGCCAACGTGGAATTGTACGACAGTGCACTACATCAATATAACCTGAAAATTGGTACGCGCGAATTGCCCGTTCTCAACAAACTTGGCTATAACTTCCGAATCGGGCAGCCTGGAATTAAGGTGGAGAACGGATTTATTCTGATTAACACGCAGTATCCCAGCGTACAGGTTCGTTACACGATCGACGGTACCGAACCCAACCAACATTCCACGTTGTGGATGGCGCCTTTGGCGTTGCCAGTTGGCACCACAATCATCAAGGCTCGTGCTTATTATTTGGGAAAGGAAAGTGTAACTACCCAGCTGCGACTTTAGTGCTGGGATAATAAAAAAGTGAAGGGACTCTCACGAGGGCCTTCACAAACCTTAAATCTAATACCATGAAAAACACACTTGCAAAAATAGCAACTATTTTTGAATAATTGCAAGATTATCAGCAAAAAATAATTTGAAATCTGACAATATTTAACTAAAATAAATAAAGATGAACAATAATTTAGAAATATCAGAGCTTGACCGACAGTTTATGCGCATGGCTTGTGATATAGCTAGTGAAAATATTGACCATGGTGGAGGCCCCTTTGGTGCTGTGATTGTAAAGGATGGGAAGATTATTTCTACCGGCGGTAATACCGTGACAATCGATAATGACCCTACAGCATATGCCGAGATGAATGCTATAAGACGTGCTTGTAGTCGTGTGGGCAACTTCAAGCTTGATGGTTGCGTAATATATTCGTCATGTGAGCCGTGTCCTATGTGCCTTAGCGCCTTATATTGGGCTGGCATAAGCCGCATTTATTACGCTAACACAAAAAATGACGCTCATGATATTGACTTCGATGACAGTTTGATCTTTCAGGAAATTAACAAGCCAATTTCTGAACGCAGTATCCCTTGCATTCACATTGATGATCCGCATGCAATAGACCATTTCCACAAGTGGCAGAAAAATACTGATAAGGTTAAGTATTAATAAAGATAATACATAAAATATGTTCTGAATGTCGCAACGAGTGTTCTAAATAGTAGATAGATTAAACTTTTTAATACTCATTGTGTCAAAGAAACGTGAAATAAATAAAGTGTAACCAAAATTTATTTAAAATGAAGAAAGTATTTTTGTTGCTCGCTGTTATGACGCTGAGCATGAGTGCAATGGCACAGACACAATTCGGTGTTAAGGTTGGTTTTGATATGACAAACTTCTGGGGAAGTGATACCAAGCATGGCATGGCTCCCAATTATCAGATTGGCGCTTTGCTCGAACACAAGTTCAGTGATAAGTTTGCCATCGCTCCCGAAGCAGTTTTTGCAGCTCAAGGAGCTAAGTTTGACAATGTCACCTACAATGTGAATTATATCAACGTGCCAGTAATGCTCAAGTATTACGTGTCGCCGGTGTTTAGCCTTGATTTCGGTCCTCAATTGGGCATTAATGTTTATAGCAAGGCCACGTCAGAGGTGGGAAATGTTAAGGTGACCAACGATATTAAAGATGTCACCAAGTCAATCGACTTCGGTGTTGGAATCGGCGGTACTTACAGCCTTACTGAGAATGCATTTGTTCAGGCTCGTTACACATTGGGCGTTACCGATGTGTTTGATGGCGGTGGCAATTGCAAGAACGGCAATATCCAGGTCGCATTCGGCTGGAAATTCTAAGGACTTACAGACATTTACAGGTTTTTCATATTAGTTTTTGAGCGGGGTTGATGCCTCGCTCTTTGTTTGTTTCATAAACGACAGCATTGCATACGTCACTTTTTAGTGGCGCATAAGTTGGTCGCTTTGAAGTTTTCAAGAGATTATTTGAAGCTTTTGCAAAAATGGGTTATGGCGCAGTTGGGGCAGTCGGGACGTTGTGCCTTGCACACGTATCGGCCATGAAGCAGTATCCAGTGATGCGCCTTGAAGCGCAGTTCTGCCGGAATATGTCGTGTTAGGGTGCGTTCCACTTCGATTGGAGTGTTGCCACTTGCAAGCCCGATGCGGTTTGCCACACGAAAGACGTGGGTATCGACTGGAATTGCAGCCTTGCCAAACACCATCCCAAGAATCACGTTGGCAGTCTTGCGTCCTACGCCCGGCAATCGTGTCAGTGTCTCCATAGTATCAGGCACCTTGCCATCGAATTCGTCGGCGAGCATCTGCGACATCTGTTGCAGATGAAGAGCCTTGCTGTTGGGGTAGGATATGCTCTTTATGTATTGGAGAATATCGTCGGTTGAGGCTGCCGCCATTGCAGTTGGAGTAGGGTAGGCAGCGAGCAGTGCCGGAGTGACCATGTTCACACGTTTATCGGTACATTGCGCCGACAGCATGACAGCTACCAGCAACCCGAATGGGTCGCTATAGGTCAACTCGGTTGTAGGATCAGGTTGTGTGCCCTGGAAATAACCCAGCACACCCTCGTATCGCTGTTTGATTGTCATCAGTGGGCGCTCTTGAACTCGTCGAGGAAACGCACGTCGTTCTCGCTGAACATGCGAAGGTCTTTCACCATATATTTCAGGTTGGTGATGCGTTCGATGCCCAGACCGAATGCGTAGCCGCTATATACCTTGCTGTCGATTCCACTGGCTTCGAGCACATTGGGGTCAACCATGCCGCAACCAAGAATTTCAACCCATCCAGTGTGTTTACAGAATCCGCAACCTTCGCCACCGCAGAGCATGCACGAGACATCCATCTCGGCCGAAGGCTCGGTGAATGGGAAGTAGCTTGGTCGTAGACGAATCTTAGTTTCTGAACCGAAGAGTTCTTGCGCGAAGTTGAGTAGCACTTGTCGCAAGTCGGCAAAAGTCACACCCTTGTCGATGTACAGTCCTTCAATTTGATGGAAGAAACAGTGGGCGCGAGCAGTGATGGCTTCGTTGCGATAGACACGTCCTGGGCAGATGATGCGGATGGGAGGTTTTTGGGTCTCCATTGTTCGCACCTGCACGCTGCTGGTGTGTGAACGCAGCACGATGTTGCGTGCTACGTCATCCTTGTCCTGCTCGACAAAGAAGGTGTCCTGCATGTCGCGTGCGGGGTGGTCGGCAGCAAAGTTCAGCGCACTGAACACGTGCCAGTCATCTTCCACCTCGGGGCCGTCGGCAAGAGTGAATCCTTGTCGCGAGAAAATGTCGATGATTTGTTTTCGGACGACCGAAATTGGATGACGCGTACCCAGCTGGGCGGGGAATGATGGACGCGTAATGTCAATTTTGTTAGCCTCTTTTTGCTGTGTGCCAATTGTCTCCTTCAGTGCATTGATTTTTTCGGTAGCAATGGTCTTCAGCTCGTTAAGACGCTGCCCAAGTTCACGTTTCTGGTCGGCAGACACAGTCTTGAACTCATTGAACAATGCAGCCATTTCACCTTTCTTGCTCAGATATTTTATGCGCAAGTTCTCAAGTTCCTCAGCATTAGAAGCCGTCAGTTCGGCGAGTTGCCCTTTTAGGGCTTCTATTTTGTCTATCAACATAATCTACTGTTTCTTTTGTGATAAATTTAACGTGCAAAATTACAAAATTATTTTCAATTAATAATTATCCACTCAAAAATACCATCTTATTAAAGAAATTTTGGATTTAGGCTTTGAAATAGCCGCTTTAACAATTATAACTTAAAATTAGTTATATAAACTTGCATTTGTTGGTATGCAATCAACTAAAATGATAATTTTGCATCTGCTATTGAAAATGACATAGACTTTAATATTATTATCGTTACTTTATAATGGCTGAAACAGTAAACATTCGTGAGTTGAACGACCTGATTGCAAGTCGCAGCAACTTTGTGAACATGATTAAGCAGGGCATGGACCAGACAATAGTCGGTCAGAAACACCTTGTTGACTCGTTATTAATTGCATTGCTCGCCAATGGCCACATTTTGCTAGAGGGTGTGCCAGGCTTGGCAAAGACTTTGGCTATAAAGACTTTGGCATCACTTATTGATGCGAAGTTCAGTCGTATCCAGTTCACTCCCGACCTCCTCCCTGCCGATGTGATTGGCACAATGATGTATAGCATTCAAAAGGAACGCTTTGAGGTAAAGAAGGGTCCTGTGTTTGCCAATTTTGTCCTCGCCGATGAAATCAACCGCGCACCAGCCAAGGTGCAAAGCGCGTTGCTTGAAGCAATGCAGGAACGCCAGGTGACAATAGGCGAACAGACATTCTCTCTCGATGACCCATTCCTAGTGCTTGCCACACAGAACCCCATCGAGCAGGAAGGCACCTACCCATTGCCAGAAGCACAGGTTGACCGTTTCCTGATGAAAGTGATGATCGGCTATCCCTCAAAGATGGAAGAGTCGCAAATCATCCGCATGAACATCTCCCCTGAGCAGAAACAGGTGCAGCCGTTAGTCACCCCTGCCGACATAGTCGAAACGCGCAAAGTGGTTCAGCAAATCTACATTGATGAAAAAATCGAACGTTACATAGTTGATATAGTGTTTGCATCACGTTTCCCAAGTGACTTCGGACTGAACGACCTGAAGTCGATGATCAGCTTCGGTGCTTCGCCACGTGCTTCAATCAATATGGCATTGGCATCACGTGCCTACGCTTTCCTCAAGGGTCGCGGCTATGTGATTCCAGAGGATGTGCGTGCCGTATGCCACGACGTTATGCGTCACCGTCTAGGTTTGAGCTATGAAGCTGAGGCCAACAATATCACAGCCGACGAGATCATCAACGACATCCTCGACAAGATTGCCGTACCTTGATGCAGCCGGTTAATGTTTAAACGAAAAAAGATGTTTCGTTATGGAACGTAACGAACTCCTTAAGAAGGTACGCAAAATAGAAATCAAGGCGAAAGGATTGTCGCAGAACATCTTTGCCGGAGAATATCACTCCGCGTTCAAGGGTCGTGGTATGACTTTTAGCGAGGTGCGCGAGTATCAGTATGGTGACGATGTGCGTGATATTGACTGGAACGTGACGGCTCGCTATGGCAAGCCCTACGTGAAGGTTTATGAGGAAGAGCGCGAACTTACCGTGATGCTCCTGATGGACGTGAGTGCGAGCAAGGACTTCGGTGCCGTGGGCGACATCAAGCGCGAGATGATGGCTCAGGTGGCAGCTACGCTGGCATTCTCAGCTATCGAGAACAACGACAAGGTGGGCGTGATTTTTTTCAGCGACAAGATAGAGAAGTTTATTCCGCCGCAGAAAGGCCGCAAACACATATTGCTAGTAATTCGCGAGCTGCTCGACTTTACACCCTCGAGTGCCGGCACCGACATCAATCATGTTCTCGAATATTTGACAAGTGCCTTGAAAAAGCGCACCACCACCTTCCTTGTGAGCGATTTCATCGATACTCACGACTATGAGAAGGCGATGTCTATAGCCAACCACAAACATGACTTAATTGCCCTTCAGGTTTATGACAAGCGTGAGTCACAGATGCCAAACGTGGGACTGGTGCGCGTTCGTGATGCTGAGACGGGAGCTGAGCGGTGGATAGACACGAGCAGCCGACGCGTGCGGCAGGCCTACGACCGCTGGTGGTATGAGCGCCAGCAGCAGATGTCGGCCACTGTCCAGCGTTGTAACGTTGATATGGTGAGCATTGCCACCGACGATGACTATGTGAAGGCCCTCATGTCGCTGTTCCGTCAGCGAGGATAATCAGGTGTAAGGTTACAGAAAGACATTACAATGAAAAGGATTACAATCATATTTCTTGCTGTTTTAGCAATCAACACATTGACGGCTGCTCCTGTTACTGTCTCGGCAAAACTTGACTCGGCCACATTGCTTATGGGAAAAACCACGGCATTGCATCTGGAGATTGTACAGCCGCAGGACGTTCATGGCGTACTTGTTGCAGATGCTGTCGATACACTCAATACAATGGTAGAGATTGCTGCACGTCTTAAGGCTGACACTGTATCATTGGGCAACAACCGCATACAGATTAACCGCGACATTATCCTTCAGTCATTCGACTCTGGACTCTATACAGTAGGACCGTTGGCATATATAGTTGATAAAGACACGTTTTTTTCCAAACAACTCACCTTGAAAGTGATGCCGGTACGTGTCGATTCACTCCAGGATATCAACGATTTGAAGCCAGTGGAAGGCGTGCCATTCAAGTTTTTTGACTGGGTGCCTGACATCATTGCCGACTACTGGTGGGCATGGCTGTTGGCATTGCTGCTGTTAGGTGGTGGACTTTATTACTATCTGCATTGGTTCCGTAAGGGTGTGAAGAACCCGTTGAAACAGGAACGCAAGCGATTGCCGCCTTACGAAGAGGCGATGATTAACCTGCGTGCGCTCAAGCAGCAACAGTTGTGGCAGAATGGTCAAGAAAAGGAATATTTCACAGGTCTTACAGATATCTTGCGTGTGTATATTGACCGTCGTTTTGGAGTTAATGCTGTTGAGATGACATCAACCCAAATTATCGACACTCTTAAGCAGAATGACGAGACTCGTGCCGTGAATGAACAGCTCAGCCTTATCTTGGAAATTGCGGACTTCGTAAAGTTTGCCGGTGCACGACCATTGGCCGATGACAACGAGAAAGCCTATCAGCGTGCAGTGGAATTTGTTGAGACTACCAAACCTGTTCTCCAGTTGGAGGATGGTGAAGGAAAGGAGGTGGACGAATGATGCAGTTTGCTCATCCTGGACTATTGTGGTTGTTTCTGTTGTTCATACCCATAATTGCATGGTATGTTTACAGTTGGAAACGCAACGAGGCCACGTTGCAACTGTCGGCCACTCAGGCGTTCGAAGGCCTGCATGCCAGTTGGCGCATTTGGTTCAAGCATTTACTGTTTGCTTCGTTGTTGGGAGCTATAGGATGCCTGATAATAATACTGTGCCGTCCTCAGACTCACGATAGTTGGGCTACGAGCGACGTCGAAGGTACCGACATCGTTGTAGCACTTGACGTATCTACCAGTATGCTTGCCCGAGACTTCCGTCCTAATCGTCTCGAAGCCGCAAAGGATGTGGCAACACGCTTTGTGACTGGTCGTGACCATGACAACATTGGTCTTGTCCTTTTTGCAGGCGAGAGTTTTACCCAGGTGCCAATGACGATGGATAATGCCATCTTGGTCAATGCCATTCATGACGTTAAGACTGGGGTACTCGAAGATGGTACCGCCATAGGTGACGGAATTGCAACTGCCATCAACCGTATTAAGGACGGTAAAGCTGTCTCGCGAAGCATAATCCTGCTAACCGACGGTTCCAACAATACTGGCGTAGTGGCTCCGCTTACTGCTGCGGAAATTGCACGTCAATATGGTATCAAGATTTACACGATCGGTGTGGGAAGCAACGGCTCAGCGCCTTATCCAGTGGCAATCGATTATGCAGGAAACATCCAGTACCAAACGTTACCTGTGGTTATTGACGAGGGTACGCTTCGCAAAATTGCTTCGGCAACAGGTGGCAAGTATTATCGTGCCACCAGCAAGAGTACCTTGGCAAGCATATTTAAAGAAATAGACAGTTTAGAGAAGACTCACCTCGACGTGCAACGTTTCAGTCACACCGAGGACAACTATATGCCTTGGGCTTGGGCATTATTGGCCCTGTTAGTGTTTTACTTGGTGGGACGCTATACCATTTTGCGCCACATTCCATAATTGGCAGATTATGATTTAAGTAGATAGAAAATGTTTAGTTTTGCTAATCCTCAATATCTTTATTTACTGCTGTTGCTTCCTGCAATAGCCGCTTTATTTTGGCTGGCACGGCAGTCAAGGCTTAGGCAACTCAAGAAATTCGGCCGCCAGGAGGTGATTGACCAACTCATGCCTGACGTATCTCGCTACAAACCGTACATTCAGCTGTCAATTGAGTTGTTGCTTTTGGCTGTGGTGATTATAATTCTGGCGCGTCCACGTGCTGGATCATCGCCTACCAGTACCACCGTACATGGCATAGAGATGATGGTAGCAATCGATGTATCGAACTCGATGAATGCCAGTTCTACCGATGACCCGAAAGATATCTCACGTCTTCAGCGTGCAAAGATGATTTTGGAGAAAATCATTGATCGTTCGCAGAACGACAAGGTGGGCTTGATAGTGTTTGCCGGCAATGCCTATATGCAGATGCCGCTAACTGGCGACGTAAGTTCGGCAAAACTTTTCTTGAATGGCATCAACACAAATATGGCTCCTACTCAGGGCACTGCTATAGGTGCTGCAATAGAGATGGCTTGTGGTGGCTTTTCACAGAGCAAGAAGTCGCAGAAGACTATAATAGTCATTACCGATGGCGAAAACTTTGAGGATGATGCCGTAGCAGCTGCGCGGCAGGCTCATAAAAACGGCATCCAGGTTAGCGTCATGGGTGTAGGAAGTACACACGGAGCACCCATCCCCATGCCCGGAGGAGGATACCTGATGGATGACAGTGGGAGCCAACCCGTTGTCACTTATCTCAATGAGGAGATGGCACAGCAGATTGCCGATGCCGGTAAGGGCATTTATGTGAACGGTAATGCCAGCGATGCCGTGGAAACTCTGCGTGACATGCTCGATAAACTTGCTAAGACCGACTTGGCCACGATAGCCTATACACAACATGACGAACAGTTTCCAGTGTTTGCTTGGATTGCTCTTTTGCTTATTATTGTCTTGATGCTTGTAATAGAACGTAAGAATCCGTGGCTCAAACAGTTTAATTTCTTTACTCGAAATAATGAAAATGCTGAATAAGATATTGCTTGTACTTTTGGCTTTAGCAGTAGCTTTACCTGTTATTGCCAATGATAACGGAGACGAGATTCGCACCGTTAAGAAAGAGCGCAATTTCATTCGCAGTGGCAACAAACTTTACAACGCCAAACGTTATGCTGAGGCTGAAGTAGAGTACCGTAAGGCTTTACAGGTAGCTCCGCAGTCGCCAATTGCACAGTTCAATCTTGCAACGTCGTTGTTGCGGCAGGGAAGTGCAACTGCATCAAAGGACACCAAAAACAATCCTACCACTGAAGCACAGAGTATACTTGAAAATTTGGTAAAGACTACCACAAGTAAAGATATTCGCGGTAAAGCATCATATGACCTTGGTAACATAGCTTATGCACAACAGCAATGGCAACAGGCTATTGAGCATTACAAGAATGCATTGAGATGCAACCCTAATGATGACCATGCTCGAGAAAACTTACGTCTTGCACAGCTCAAGAAGCAGCAACAGGATAAGCAAAACAAAGACAATAAGGATCAAAACAAGGATCAAAATAAAGATCAGCAAGACAAGGATAAACAAAACCAAGATAAGCAGAATCAGGATCAAAAAGACCAAGATAAAAAGGATCAGGACAAGCAGAACCAGGATCAGCAGAATCAAAATCAAGATAAACAGAATCCTGCCGACCAGCGTGATGCACAGCCACGCAAGGGTGACATGAACAAGCAGAACGTGGAGCAGGTTCTCAAAGCCATGCAAGATCAGGAACGTGCCACACAGCAGCGCATCAATGCCCGTCAGGCACAACAGCAGCGTAATGAGCGCTCTCGCACAAATAGGAAGTGGTGACGTATTAGACCCAAATATTAAGCCCCAAGAGCGAAGGATTAAACGAGAGATGAAAGAATTAAAATATATAAGTCAATTGGGCCGTGTGACGGCAATGACGATAGCAATGCTTGTTGCTGTTGTGGCACAGGCTGCGGTGTCGTTTACCGTGCAGGCACCGCGACAAGTGACGGCTGGCAACAAGTTTAATGTAACCTTCGTACTAAAAAATGCCGAAGGTTCTAACTTCACTGCTCCCGACATTCCTGGTGCAACCAAGATTTATGGTCCAGCATTGTCCACATCTTACAGTTCGACGTGGGTGAACGGAAAGTCCAGCAGTTCATCGTCGCAGGAATACACCATGATCTACAAGGCCACTCAGAGTGGACGGCTCAATGTTGGAGCAGCATCGGTGGATGTAGGGGGCAAGACTATGCGTACGGCTCCGTTTACTATCGAAGTTGTGGGTGGAAACGGAAGTAATCAGCAATCACAACGTGATGAGAGCCAGCAACAGCGCGGGGGAGTACGATACGACGACATTACCACTCAGAGTGCCGAGAAGGCCGTTACGGGAAAGGATATATTTGTGCGTATCGAGATGTCGAAACCTCGTGTGTTTGAGCAGCAAGCAGTGGTGTGTACCATTAAGTTATACACAAAGTATCAGGTGTCTCAGTTCATGCCCACTCAGCAACCATCGTTCGACGGCTTCCTGATCGAGGAAATTCCTATGCAGCCAAGTCTTAATAAGGTGGAGACGGTAAATGGCCAGCAATATATGGTAGCAATTCTCAAGAAATGCTTGCTTTATCCACAGAAGTCTGGTCAGTTGACCATCACATCAGGTAACTACGATGTCAACGTGGTGCAATATGAGCAATATCGTACCATTTTTGGCACTTTGCAACAACCGGTTGAGAAGAGCTTGAAAGTACAGTCGAACACTGCTACGGTCAATATCTTGCCGTTGCCTGAACCGAAGCCTGAATCTTTTACTGGTGCTGTTGGAAATTTCACAGTCACCACACAGCTTA
The DNA here is from genome assembly GCA_017651515.1 of Muribaculaceae bacterium. GTDB lineage: Bacteria > Bacteroidota > Bacteroidia > Bacteroidales > Muribaculaceae > Sodaliphilus. The sequence continues at coordinate 49,280 of JAGCCU010000006.1, forward strand.
AGCCCGACCAATTGAAAACTTATTCAGCTGCAACTTACACCTATATTATAAAAGGTACAGGCAATATTAAGTATGTTAAGGCTCCTGAACTCAAGATGCCTAAAGAAATGGATGTATATGATCCTAAAAGCAACGTAGATGCCAAGACAACTGGTGTAGATATGACAGGAACTGCGACTATAGACTATCCTTTTATTCCGCAGTTTGCCGGCACATTCGAAATCCCGGCATCGGAATTCACCTTCTTTAACCCCGCTACTGAGAAATATGAATCAATACCCATCGAGGGTAGGAAACTTGTGGTGGCAAAGGGTGAAGGTGCACCGTCTAATCACTACCGCATCCAAAATATGGACATTCGTCATATAGCCACAGGTGATTTAGACTTGAAACACACACCTCGTTATATGGTTGGTAACTGGACATATTGGTTGTGGTATATAATTCCGTTGCTCCTCCTTACCGCACTGCTGTTATATAACCGCAAGCGGCTCCGTGAACGTGCCGACGTGCGCCTGATGCGTACCAAACGTGCCAGCCGTGTGGCTCAGCGGCGTCTGAAGCAGGCTCGCAAGTTCATGGAGCAAGGCAACAAAGAGGGTTTCTATGCCGAGACGTTGAGTTCGTTGTGGGGATATCTGAGCGACAAACTATCCATACCTGTATCGGAGCTTAGCAAGGACAATATAGTTTCTGAGCTTGAGAACTATGGCGTTGAGGAGAGCCTTCGCAATCGCACCTTGGAATTGCTCGACAAGTGCGAGTTTGCTCAATATGCGCCGCAACTTGCTGACCATGACATGCAGAGCGTGTGGGATGAGGCAGCTACGGTGATTGACAGCCTGGAGAGTGTTAAACGTAAAAAAAGCTAAGTGCATTATGAAAACAACTAAATATATAATGTGCCGTGCATTGCTCATCATGGTGATTATGTGCCTGATGATGCCTCTTAAGCTATCGGCAAGTCAAATCACCGATCGCGCAGCCAAGGCATACAATCAGGAACTCTATACCGAAGCCTTGAAACTTTATCAAGAAGCAGAAAAGACCGAAGGCACATCGGCTTCATTGTGCTGCAACATAGGAGATACTTACTATCGTCTTAAGGATAACGCCCACGCAATAGTCTATTATGAGCGTGCACTGTTGCTTGATCCGTCGCATTCTGATGCTCGCTTTAACCTGGAATTCGTGCGGCAAAAGGCTGGCATTCCTGATGATAGCGGTGCTTCCATCCTTACCATTTGGGCAAATAAGGCGGCAGCAACATTTTCATCTAATGTATGGGCTGTTATAGCAATAGTATCATTCATACTGTGCCTCATTGCTGTGTGTGTATATATTTTCATGGATGGCATCATGCTTCGCAAGGTAGGTTTCTTTGGAGCCATAATTCTACTTGCTATAAGCCTTATTGCCAATGTTTGTGCTTTTGTCAACCATGGCAGGGCCGTGAATCACGATACTGCTATAGTGATGTCGGAGTCAGCCACTCTGAGCACATCTCCTCGTGCTCCTAAAGACAAGAGTGAAATTGCATTTGAATTGCGCCAGGGACGCAAGGTGCAGATTATTGATTCTGTCCGTGTCAGTAACAACTTGTGGCTGAACGTTGAGACTAATGACAATCATCGCGCATGGATTGGGTCTCAAGACGTAGAAATTATTTAACTAACGACGCAAAACAGTTATGATAACTTATCTCGATAATATTGATCAGCAAGTTACGATGGCCATAAACGGCTTCCACGTTGCCTATATGGATAAGGCCATGTGGATGTTGACAAGCGTCTTTTCATGGGTGCTGATGTTGATAGCATTCTTATGGATTTTGCGTGATAAAGGTTGGCGCAGCGCGTTGGTGGCTGTTGTCGCAGTGGCTTTGACCATTGTTTTTATCGACCAGTTGACATCGGGATTTATAAAGCCAACCGTTGCACGCCTGCGTCCGTCGCACAATCCTGCATTGGCTGCTACAATACATCTTGTCAATGGTTATCAGGGGGGAATGTTTGGTTTCGTGTCCGGTCATGCCGCCAACAGTTTTGGTGTAGCTATGATAATGGGGCTGATGCTGCGTCATCGTCCCGCAATTATTGCAATGATAATATGGGCAATACTGCAGTGCTATAGCCGTATGTATCTCGGCGTTCATTACTTGGGTGATATATTATGCGGAACTGTTTTGGGGTTGCTGGTTGCATGGCTTGTGTATTGGCTATTGCGGTTTTTGTATCGTAAGTTCTCAGCGTTTCCTGCATTTCCGGCTTTCACACGAAATGATGGTAAGATGATAGCATCATCAGTGGTGGTGACAATATTAACAATATTTATTTTGGCAATATTTATTTGATAATCAATATAATACAATGGCAAAGATAATAACCTTCAACCAATTAAGAAACTTAAAGAGTCAACTTCCCGATGGTACAATCCACCAGATTGCCGACCGTCTTAACTTGCCGGTGCAGTCGGTACGCAACTACTTTGGTGGCACTGATTTTAACGAAGGTGGTCACATGGGATTTCACCTTGAGCCGGGTCCTGACGGTGGATATGTGACACTCGATGACACACGCATCCTCGATATGGCTCTAGAAATTTTAGAGAAGAAGGATTGATCCTGCACTCATGCGCTCGCAACGACCGTAATTCGGATTGCGGTAAAGTTCAAACTGTGTGGCCTCGCGGTCACGCCCCCATGTATGCATGGGGATGAATAGGTCGCAGTTCACTGTATTGAGTAATCTGCGGGCACCATAGGCGAAGTCGCCGCCTATATTCGGCACCACTGGCATCATTACAACATCGATTGCCGAAGTGTGTTGCGCTATTGCACTTAGAATAACCTCAAAGTCGCCTTTCGCCTTGCGTGAGGCGGCTTCGTCGTTTTCGGCCATATCCCAGCAAGTGAAGTCGCCGGCATGGAAGATGCGTTTGCCATCTATGTCAACCATGAAGCACACACCTGCATCGGTAGAGTTGAATGCATGTACGTGAATGCGTTCGTCTTGCCAGTCCTCGTCATGGTGCAGGAAGGTCACAGGCATATTGTCAAGATTGATGGAACGTTTCAGTTTGCGGCGGCACTCATTGGCAATGATGTAACGGGCAATGGGGTAGTGGTGTTGCCAGTCAAATATGTCATAACTCAAGTGATCACGGTGGCTGTGCGACACAAATACATATATATTTTGTGCTCGCTGGAGTATTGGCTCCAGTACATGCGCATTGTCGGTGTAGTAGTCAAAAATCAGTGTTACCGACTTGTCATCGCTCTCTATGGCAAACCCACTATGTCCTATACAGGTTATCTTCACTAAATGAATTATTTGTTTTCCCAAAAGTAGATATTTTTTCTGAGAAAAGCAGTATATTTGCACAAAGTTATTTTATTATGAGAAAAATTGGATTAATAGTATTGAGTGTTTTGTTTCTTGATTTAGCGATGTTTACAACGGCTAATGGGCAAAACCAAGTCATGGTGGTGACATCGAGCGGTGATACCATTGATTTATCAGGAAGTAAAGTTCATATTATCGGAAACAATGGATCCGTTGATATAGATGAAGACGGACATGTTAGGGAAAGAAGACAAGTTGAACAATCGAAGTCATCGGAGGATAAAGTCTATACTTCGGTAGAGCAGATGCCAACATTTCCGGGAGGTGAATCGGCTCTGAAGAATTATATTGATTCACATATTCAATTTCCTGTTGATGAGTATGCTTGTTCTGTAGAAGGAAGAGTCGTAGTAAAGTTTGTCGTAACTAAGACCGGAAGTGTGGAAGATGTAATAGTGGTTCGTTCTTTAGATGATATTTTTGATCGTGAGGCTGTTCGCTTGTGTAAATCATTGCCCAACTTCGTTCCAGGTCGCCAAAATGGAAAACCCGTGAATGTGTGGTACACTTTGCCCATTTATTTTAATTGGAGAAATGTCATTGAAAAGAGACGAATAATTAAAACATTAGATGATGTAATTGATGCTTCTTCGGTAGAGCAGATGCCCACTTTCCCTGGTGGAGAGGCTGCATTGATAAAGTGGATTAATTCACACATACAACGTCCAAATGATTCTTGTATTCAGGGTAAAGTCATTGTTCAGTTTGTTGTCACCAAGACAGGAAGGGTTGGAGATGTGAAGATTGTTAGGTCGCTTGATAAAGAATTTGATCAAGAGGCTATACGTGTGTGTAAATCCTTACCCAACTTTATTCCTGGACGTCAGGATGGAAAGCCTGTGGCTACATGGTACACAATTCCAATTACATTCAAGTTATAACCTATAAATGGAATATAAGGATATTGAAATACGGCTTGAGAAAAAAGGCATAAAAGCCACCGCCAACAGAATAACCGTGTATAGGGCGTTGGCCAGTGCCCATGTACCTGTCACACTGTCGATGCTTGAAGAAGCACTTGTCACGGTTGACAAATCGAGCATTTTCAGGGTGCTGTCATTGTTCCTTGAACATGATGTGGTACATGCTTTTGAGGACGGCCGTGGAGTGCTTCATTACGAACTATGCGGCAATGAAGGACACTGTGACCTCTCAGACAGCCATCTCCACTTCTATTGCGAATCATGCCAAAAGTCCTATTGCCTGGATGATGTGCATCTGCCTGAAATCTCTCTTCCACAAGGCTTCACCAGCCATTCCATCTCATTCGTCATCAAAGGAATCTGCCCCCACTGCCAAGCACGTCAATAGCACTTTGCAACTGGGTTGCAAAAAAGTTGCCATAACTTTGCGCCATAAAAGTTTAAAGATATGGCACATTCACATAATCATCATAGCTGCTCTTGCGAAGAGAATCATCATCACGAAAGTGAGCATCATCACGTCCACTCTCACGAACATCACCATCATGAGCATGGCGGCTTGAAGAGCCGGATATTGCTGATTGTGGTAGCCGCATTGTTGCTCATCGCGGCCGTTATAGTCGAGAAAACCTGCCATTTAGCCACTTGGCAACTACTCTTGGTATATCTTGTCCCTTATCTCGTGATTGGCCATGAAACGCTGAAGGAGGCTATCGAAGGTGTGATAAGTGGCGATATGTTCAACGAGCATTTCCTAATGTCTGTTGCTACGATAGGTGCCTTGGCCATCGGTTTTCTGCCTGGCGCCGAGACGCAGTTTCCCGAGGCGGTGTTTGTGATGCTGTTTTTCCAGATAGGCGAACTCTTTGAAGAATACGCCGAAGGTAAGAGCCGCGAAAGCATATCTCACCTGATGGATATCCGTCCAGACGTGGCACATGTGGAGCGTAACGGCCATATCGATGTCGTCTCTCCTGATGAAGTCAACATTGGTGAGGTGATTGTTGTCAAACCGGGCGAGAAGATACCTCTTGACGGTGTGATTGCTGAAGGCTCGACGTCACTCAATACGGTCGCTTTGACAGGTGAGAGTATGCCACGTACTGCAGAAGAAGGCGACGAAGTGATTTCGGGGTGCGTCAATCTCACTGGTGTTATTCGTGTCAAAACGACCAAGGATTTCGGAGAAAGCACCGTGTCAAAAATCATCAAACTCGTTGAGAGTGCCGACGAGAACAAGTCGCGCAGCGAGTCGTTCATCACTAGGTTTGCACGAGTTTATACACCTATTGTGGTGATTGCAGCATTATTGTTTGCTGTCATTCCTCCGTTTTTCTCTCAGGCAGGCTATGTTGAGGCTTTCCCCACATGGCTTCATCGCGCCCTCATTTTCCTGGTGGTATCGTGCCCGTGCGCGCTGGTCATCAGTGTTCCTCTCACCTTCTTCGGAGGGTTGGGTGGCGCCTCTCGTAAAGGAATTCTTGTCAAGGGCAGCAATTTCATGGATGCGTTGGCAAATGTAGAAACCGTGGTATTCGACAAGACAGGAACTCTCACTCATGGCGAGTTTGCCGTCGAAGCCGTGCATCCCGACGAGTTTGACGAACACGAATTGTTACATCTGGCCGCTCATGTCGAGCATTTCTCTACCCATCCCATTGGTGCTGCTTTGCGCGATGCTTTTCCCAACGAGGCTACCGATGGCTGCGAGATTACCGATGTTGAGGAGATTGCCGGGCATGGTATCCGTGCCAATGTCGCTGGGCAAATCGTCTGCGTGGGCAACTCTAAGATGATGGATCATTTTGGCATAAAGTGGAAGTCTTGCCATCATGTGGGAACAATTATCCATGTCGCGGTCGATGGCCGATACACTGGACATATCGTTATCAACGACCGCATAAAGGATGACAGCGCTTCGAGTATTTCTGCGTTGAAGCAGATGGGTGTTGAGAAAACAGTCATGCTGACCGGTGACCGGGATGACGTAGGCAAAAATGTTGCCGAAAAAATCGGTGTTGATGAATACCATGCCGAACTGCTCCCAGCCGACAAGGTGGAGTATGTAGAGCGTTTGCTTTCTGAAAAATCCTCTGGAAAGACTCTGGCATTTGTGGGTGATGGCATAAATGATGCTCCCGTATTGGCACGTGCAGATGTGGGCATCGCCATGGGCGGACTGGGCAGCGACGCAGCCATTGAGGCCGCTGATGTAGTGCTTATGGATGACAAACCATCAAAGCTTGGCACGGCAATCGCCATTGCACGACGCACAATCGCCATTGCCCGTCAGAATGTGTGGCTCGCCATTGGCGTGAAAGTGGCTGTGCTCGCTCTTGCCGCAGTAGGGCTGGCTACGATGTGGATGGCAGTCTTTGCCGATGTGGGCGTTACCGTCCTCGCCGTCCTTAACGCTATGCGTGCCCTTCGATGATTTTTTGCGTTTTAGATGCGATAATTAGGAGTTTTGTTCTTGAAATCAGCCGTTTTGTCTAATTTTTTAGATATAATGAAGGTTTGTTATTGTATTTTGGTCATTTTGATGTAATTTTGTTCTTTCTTTGTTTTGGGGAAATTTTAAATAATCATTATAATGCAAAAAATGTTACTTTTGAAAAACCTCAAGGTGGCTCTGCGTAGGGCTGTCTTATTAGCTGTGCTATTGGCATTGGCAATTCCTGCCATAGCACAGGAATCGAGTAAATTCTCAATTTCAACTCAGCTTTTCCTTGATGAATTAAACGGAAAAATTGACCGAGATGTCACTATGCGTGGCAGTCAGCAAGGTTTGCATAGAGTAGATGGAAAAACGAAGTATGATCGTTGGATTGCTAGTCCAGATACAATTAACGGCGAGGTGTTCATGTCGGCGTTTGTACGTATCGAAGATGAATCTGTCATCAGTGAACTTGAGGCTCTTGGCGTACAGGTTCAGGAAAAATTCCTAAATGGCAAACTTATAACAGCCCTTATTCCTATTGATAAAATTGCTGCTGTAGGAGATATAGCAAAGGTCAACCGTGTGAATGCGGCTACAATGATGAAGCCAGCAACAGATGAAGCCAGAAAGAAGACAAACGTTGACGACGTAATCACTTTTAGCGCCGATGCCCAAAGTGTCGGATTGCCAAATGCCTTTGACGGTTCTAATGTAGTGCTCGGCGTTATTGACACTGGTATAGACTTCCAACACATTGCATTCAAAGACAAAAATGGAAATTATCGTTTAAAGCGAGCATATGTGTATAATGGTAGTCGTGCACAGGAATATACCTCTTTTTCCAGCTCTTCTCCTACAACAGATGATTCGTCAGAAGACCATGGTACCCATACAAGTTCTACCGCAGGAGGCTCTAGTGTTATAATGAGTGGGACTAACGGCTCAACGGTAACAGTTACCGACAACCATGCAAATGCCACCTATGGAGGTATGGCTCCTGGTGCCGACCTTTATCTGGCTGGAATCAATGGCTTGTCCAGCACTTATCTCAGCAATGCAATTAATAAAATTGTTCAGTATGCCGACCAACAAGGAAAACCTCTTGTTGTTAGCAATAGTTGGGGATCGCAGATTGGTCCACATGATGGTAGTGGTGATGTTGCCGATATTTATAACTCTCTCTTTGGTGACAGCCATCCTAACCGTGTAGCGCTTTTTGCTGCTAGTAATAGTGCTGGTAATAGCAAGGATAATGAAGGTGGTGGATACCATGTGCGTGGCACAGCCACTAGTGCAAATCCTTTGAGTGCCATACTTCGATCATCCACTTATTCCAACACCGATGCAGGATATTTCTATCAAGGTATTATTGCTAATGCATGGGCGCGCAATACAAGTGTGTCGAAGTTGGGTGTGAAGATTTTAGTTCTGGATGCTTCTACAGGTGCTGTAAAAACAAGTGTCACTGTGACTAATTCTGGAAGTGTTAGTGGTTTGAGTTCTTATTATAGTGGCTCGCTTTATGTTTATTATGATCAAGTTGAGTCCAATAAGACGCAAGTGCTTCTGTATTCTAGTAGCGGCATAACGTCAAGGAGCACTTCCACCACAACACAGAATGGTTCCACGTATTATACGAGTGACTATACGCTTGCAATCCAAGTCTATCCTTATTCAGGAGCTTCAAGTTCTGAGATTGATATATGGGGAGGAACTTATGGCTACTTTACTAATCATCTTACCACAAGTGGCTACAATTGGACCAATGGTAGCGATGATATGAGTGTTAGTGACGAGGCCATGATTGCAAATGTGATATCTATTGGCGCTTACGTTTCTAAGAATAGTCATATTGATTATACTGGCACACCCCAAAGTTCAGCAAGTTCATACCCGACTATAGGCGATATTGCTTATTTCTCTAGTTATGCAACTTCAACAGAGAGTATTACAGGGTTACAATATCCTTGGATTACTGCTCCTGGTGCTAGGCTTGTAGCAGCGGTAAATCATTATCACACATCTGATAATTACAACTATATTAATGGTGAATATGCTAAGACAGATCGTGTAAATGATAATACTACCAGCCCATATGGTGCTATGCAGGGAACATCGATGGCAACGCCAACGGCTGCCGGTATTGTGGCATTGTGGCTGCAGGCTGCAAATACTGCTGAAGGCAAAGTGAATTATCCCAATGGTCTTACAGTAAACAATGTAAAGACCATCATGAAGGAAACGGCTATTCATGACAGTTATACAGACACAGGTGCCAATGCCTCACATTTCGGAAATGGCAAGATTGATGCTTTGGCTGGTATTGAATACATTTTGCCGCACAATAGACCAACCATTACAGCTACTCCAACAAGTCTCGACTTTGGAGAAATTACTGCAGGAACAAGTACTACCAAGACGTTTACTGTCACTGGCAAAAATCTTGATGGAAACATCTCTCTGGCTTTGAATGGTGCAAATTTCTCAGTTTCACCGACTAGTGTCACCGTGAATGAAGCGACAAACGGAAAGACTATTACTGTGACATTTACCGCTCCGGCTAATGTAAGCAATACTTATACAGGAACGATTACATTGTCAAGCAGTAATGCAACCAATGTGACAGTTTCGCTTACCGGTAAGGGCAAATATATTGCTCCAGTTATCAGTGCTAATCCCACAAGCGTGTCATTTACTGATTGCTATACGAGTCAGACTTATACAAAGACGGTTACAGTGACTGGAACTAATCTCCAGGGCAATATCACTGCAGCAATTGAAGGCAATAGTCAGTTTACCGTTTCACCAACTACTATCACTCCAGCACAAGCTGCAAATGGTGTGACTGTTACAATTACCTATAGTCCCACATCACCGGGTAATGTCAGTGCAACGCTTAAACTAACCACTACTGGAACAGGAGCCAATACCGTATCAGTGCCAATCACCGGTACGGCACAAGGTCCTGGTATTTCGGCGACTCCTGGATCACTTGATTTTGCAGGTTATACAGGACAGACGTATACAAAGACCATAACAGTTAAGGGCGTAAATCTTTCTGGCAACATTACTGCAACACTGAATGATGCCAATGGTATTTATAGCATTGACAAAACAACGATTACAAATGCTCAGGCTTCAAGCAATAATGGCGCAACGATAACAGTGACTTATGCTCCCATTGAGAGAGGCAATACAAATGCTACGCTCACATTGAGTAGCAATGGAGTGGAAGATGTAGTGATTCCTATCACTGGCACAGCACAAGGCGGTACCATAACTGCTACGCCCACAAGCGTAACTTTCAATGGATATGCAACCCAAACTTATACTCAGACAGTCAATGTGTCGGGTGCAAACCTAGAACAGGACATCACTGTTGTTCTTAATGATGCTAACGGTATATACAGCATCGACAAAACATCAATCAGCAAAACTGCAAACGGTGTAGCTCTAAACATTACTTGGGCACCTGTTACTGCAGGTCAGACAACTGCAACGGTGGTACTGTCAAGCCATAATGCCGATGATGTGACCATTAATATCACAGGTACGGCAGAGGCGGCAACACCGACACTCATTGTCGATCCTGCGACATTGACTTTCTCCCCAGCTATTTCCGAGAGCGAGAGCAAGACTTTTGCAGTGACAGGACGATTCATAACGAATGACGTTACTCTAACTCTCAACGACCCAAGTGGAGTATTTACCCTTGGCACTGCAACCATACCGGCAGCAAGCATTAGCGAGACTACGCCAGTGAACATTACCGTGTCATTCCAAAATGATGAAGAAGGCGATTTCACAGGCTCGGTAACCATTGCATGTGAAGGTGCCGAAACGCAAACTGTGACTCTCAACGCTAGCGTAAGCACCGGTGGTACTGCCAGCGATGCTTACCTCAACATTGCCAAGTATGCCACTATCGATGAGGCTGGAAAAGGTAACTATAACGGTACAAACCTTTATAAGTTTACCAAGGATGAAGCGAATGCAATCGGGTGGCTGACACTGCCGGCTTATTTTGCCTATGCAGCTGATACAAACCAGAAATGGATAACAACTTCAGTTACTTCAACTAATTCTGGTGACTGGAATGAAAACAGCCCGTTCGTAGGCAGCGACTATTATGGCTCAAATAACTATGTCTACTATCAAAGCAATGGAAATAGCTGGAATCAGACTTATGTAACACAAACTGAGACTTTCTATGTGAAGAACTGTACGGCAGCAAGTGTTTATGGATATAACGAATCAGCAAGTAATAGCTGGTGGTCTTCATCTACTACTTACACTGTTACAATGAATGTCTATGAGTGTACCGAGAATGCAAATGGAACCCTCACTACAAGTAACACTGCTGTTGACACACAGTCTTTCTCTACCGCCAGTTCTGAGTATAAACTGACAACTGTAGATCTTGATGAGAGCAAAATCTATAAGGTGGAAATTGCAGCTCAAAAGGCTCGGATTTATGAGGTCGGATTTAAGACTCCGTTGAATATCCCACATATTTCGGCTAATCCCGATGAACTTTCGTTAAAGACCCAAGTTGGTACTCCTGTCAGTAAGACTGTTACTGTTACTGGTAAAAAACTGACTGAGAGTGTAACTTTAACAACTAGTGAGAGCATTTTCAGTGTCTCTCCCGAGACACTTACTGCCGCACAGTTAATGGAAGGATGCGAGGTTACTGTTACTTTCAAGCCCTCACAGTTCGGTATCTTCTCAGGTACATTGAATTTAGTAAGTGGTGAAGTGCATGCCGAAGTTTCGTTGATAGGTATTGCCAATGATGGTAATACGGCTTACGATGAATATCTTGATATTGCCAATTATAGCACTATTGATTCCTATGACTGGTATTCAGAAGATATTGAGAAACCTTACAAGTTTACTGATTATACCGAACAAAAAGTCTCTTGGCTCACAATGCCGGTATATAGTGCTTATCTTGGAGCTATCAATGGTAAACAGAACTGGTTTGGTGGTAATAGTGATAATTATTTGATTCATACTTCCGAGACAGAAGGCTTGACTTGGAGCGAATCAGACGTTTTCCCAGGTAATGAGTATTACTTCAATGGACTGAAGGCATACGGCTTTGGACAGTCATCATCAAGTAATACAGCTACTGGCTACACACTTTACTTTGTAACAAATTGTACGGCTGTAAAGGCTTATGGTCACAATAACGGCAGAGTATCTTCGTATCCAGCCCGTGTAAGGGTATATGAGTGTACAGAAAATGAAGACGGCACACTTGACATAGCCGACAGTTACACAACTCAACAAACCAATACTACTCAGAATTCTGATTTCACTATAACTGTTGATGGACTTGATGCAAGCAAGATTTATGTCGTGCAAGTAAGTGGTGCAAGAACCTACTACTACGAAGTGGGATTCCAGACTCCGCTGGAGGCTGTTACACTCGCCGATTTGGTTGAAATAGGCAAGGGTGGTCAGAGCTACCGTCTGATTGATGGCGACCTCGAAGTGGTGGCTGTCTCAAGTGATGGCAAGAGATTATTCTGTAAGGATGCCGACCATTATGCAAATCCAAGTATTATTGAGGATGGTCAGATTGATTACATCTACAATAATACAACGTTCATGAGCAAACGTGATACTTGGGATCAGAGCAACTGGGTGATTTTGGAACTCAAGGATGAATTGACATCAAATGACTATATGACCATCAACAATATGATTGGTTCTCTTATCAAAGATGTTCGTGGTACATTCATTGACAAGAATAATCCTGTAGTCCAGATTAGCAGTGCTTATATTCCAGCTAAGATTGAAGGTGCAGAACTTGCAGAGAAGTATTATGAGAATCCGAACAATTACATTACTTGTAACTTCTATGGAACGCAAACTAGCGATGTCAGCGGACTCACTTACTTCTTTGTCAATCCAAAGCCGATGGAGATTGCAAAGATTAACTGGGCAATGTGGAATGCAAAAGAAAAGCGTTTTACGGTGCCTACCAGTATGACTGATGCCAACGGCAATAGCAGTAATGTCAACAACTTGAAGGGCGGCTTCTTCATCAATAGCGAGTATTATGATAAACTGCCATCATTGACCGATGGAGGTGTTTATGAATTTACTGGACTGGTTAAGATGGAGTCTGTGACCACCTCTAAACAGCGTGGTGAAGATGCAGTTGACAAGTATGTAGTCTATCCTATTGCAGATATGAATAAGATAGGTTCGATTGAGGACGGTGTCATTACCTACGTCAATGACATGTACATTAATAAACCTGTCGTTGAAGTTGGTCGTTTCAATGTCTCGGGTCAGCGTGTTGATGAGAACTATCACGGAGTGGTGATTATCGTCATGAGTGACGGTAGTGCACGCAAGATACTCCAGAAATAATTACCGATAGTAGAATACTTAGAAATATGCAATAAGAGCCGATGCACACCGCATCGGCTCTTATGTTATAACTACTCGCTAAAGTTGGTCATTCAGATTTTCATCGTGAGTGCTATGCGTTGACGGTCAATGTCAACGTTCAAGACACGCACGCGCACATGTTGACCGATGCGCACGACCTTCGATGGATTGTCAACGCGGCGTGTTGCCATTTGTGAAACATGCACCAGCCCTTCCTTGTGGACGCCGATGTCGACAAACGCACCAAATTGTGTGATATTGGTCACGATTCCGTTTAGTTCCATGCCTTCACGCAAATCCTTTATATCGGTGATGTTTTCGTCAAATTCAACTGCAGTAACACCCTCGCGAGGATCGCGACCAGGCTTTTCCAACTCGCGCATGATATCTACCAGGGTAGGTTCGCCCACATCGTTTGAAATATACTTCTTGATATCTATTTCCTCACGACATGCCTTGTCTTTGATAAGGTCGGAAACGGTGCAGTGGCAGTCATTGGCCATGCGTTCGACTAGGGCATACCGTTCAGGATGCACTGCCGAGTTGTCAAGGGGATTCTCGCTTTCAGGAATGCGCAGGAATCCAGCCGCCTGAGTAAAGGTCTTGGCTCCCAGTTTAGGAACTTGCATCAGTTGCTCGCGTGAGGTGAAATCACCATGTTCGGCACGGTAGTTTACAATGTTCTGAGCAAGTGCCGGTCCCAGTCCTGCCACATATGTGAGCAGCTCTTTCGAAGCCGTGTTGACGTTCACGCCAACGCTGTTAACACAGCTGCTTACAGTGAAATCAAGCGACTGTTTGAGGCGATTTTGATCCACGTCGTGCTGATACTGACCGACACCTATCGATTTCGGGTCAATCTTCACCAGTTCGGCTAGAGGGTCAAGCAGTCGACGACCTATTGATACGGCTCCACGGACGGTGACATCCTCATTGGGGAACTCGTCGCGAGCCACCTTTGATGCCGAATAAACACTCGCACCATTCTCGCTTACGACGTGAATATCTATATGATTGTCAAAGCGCACTCGTTTGAGGAACATTTCTGTCTCACGGCTAGCAGTACCATTGCCCAAAGCAATTGCTTGGATGTGATACTTTTTAGCGAGTTGCGTCACAGTGGTTGTAGCGCCTTTAACGTCGTTGTGTGGGGCGGTGGGGTATATCACGTCGTGGTGAAGCAAATTGCCTTGCTCGTCGAGGCACACCACTTTGCAGCCCGTACGGAAGCCTGGGTCGATAGCCATGATGCGCTTGCGGCCCAGTGGGGGAGAGAAGAGCAGTTGCCTTACGTTCTGTGCAAACATTTCAATGGCTTCTATATCGGCTTTTTCTTTTGAAATCGCAGCAAATTCGGTCTCAATCTGTGGTTTCAGAAGTCGCTTGTAGCTGTCCTCTGCAGCCTCATCCACAAGTTCTGATGCACGATTGCGTCCCTTTACCACGATGCGGCACACGTTGTCGATTGCACGGTCATCATCGATGTCGATGCTGACTTTCAGGAAGCCTTCGTTCTCACCGCGGCGGATGGCGAGCAATTGGTGCGAAGAAACGTATTTCAAAGGTCTAGAGAACTCATAATAGTTTTCGTAGTTACGGCCTTCAATTTCTTTTCCTTTCACAAAGTGTGACTTGAGAATGGCATCGCGACGGAACGACCTGCGTACGGCATTTCGCACGCTTGTATTTTCGCTCACCCATTCGGCAATGATGTCCTGTGCTCCCTCTATGGCTTCGTCAATGGTTTTCACTTTGTCTCCATCAACAAATCGCTGTGCACGGCTTTCTATGTCACCGTCATTTTGCGCCATGATAATCTTCGCCAAAGGCCCCAGTCCTTTCTGCCTTGCTGCCTCTGCTCGAGTCTTGCGTTTGGGCTTGTAAGGAAGGTACAGGTCTTCCAGCGCAGTGGCATCCCAGCAAGCATTGATGCGGGCTGCCAGTTCAGGCGTGAGTTGTTCCTGTGCTTCTATTGTCTTCAGTATGGTGGCACGGCGCTTTTCCAATTCATGATAGTAGTTCAGCCGTTGTTCTATCGACTGGATATCCTCCTCGTTGAGTCCTCCGGTTGCTTCTTTACGGTATCGGCTGATGAAGGGAATCGTGGCACCGTCATCGAGCAAATTGACCGTCCCTGCAACCTGACTGATGGGTATGTTCAGTTCCTTTGAAATTAATTCGGAAATTGACATGATGATATTTCTTTATAATTCTTTTGACTTTTCTCTGAGTTCTCAAAGTCTTAGGTGAACCGAGTTGAACTATTCGTTCACTTGTCTCATTTTTTCAGCGTAATCAGCGTGATTTCTGGAGGAACACCCACGCGAGCCGGCACTCCAACCATCCCTATGCCGGTATTCACGTATAGGTGCTGGTCCTGTTCGCTGTAAAGACCTCCCCATTCTCGGTATACTAGTCGCGCTGGAGAAATCTTTCGTCCGAAGAAAGGAATCACTATCTGAAACGCATGGGTGTGACCGCTGAGCATGAGATCAATGCTGGACTTTCCAAGCACTTGTTCACGCCACAGCTGTGGATTGTGCTGCAGCAATATAGTGAATGTACTGTCACTGATATTCGCACCAGTAGTCTCGAGTTTGCAGTAATTAGGGGTGTGTCCCTTGCTGAAATTCTCGGTGCCGATGACAGCAATACTATCAGCACCTTGATGCAGCATGGTTATTTCGTTGCTCAGCAATTGCCATCCCAACTCGCCTATAAGATCGCAAAGCATCTCGTGGTCCTCACGCTTTTGCTCTGGCGGCATGTCGGTGTAGTCATCGTAATCATGGTTGCCAAGAATTGACAAAATGCCGTCTTTAGCCTTTAACCGCGATAGTGAACCAGTGAATGAATAGGCTTCATCGGTGGTGCGGCTAACCAGGTCACCGGTGAACATGATTACATCTGGCTTTAGTGCATTTACTGCATCTACGCACTCGGCAATGAATGTGGTATCATTCTCGTATGTTCCTAAATGCAGATCGCTTATCTGGACTATCCTGTAGCCGTCAAAAGCTTGAGGTAACCGTTCGGATGAAATCTCCACTTGTTTCACCTCATATTTATAAGGCGTGGACGTCACACCCAGCCACATCGCGTTAAGCGCAAGCAGCGCCAGTATGAGGGCGAGGCTTTTGGCGGTGATGCGTAGCCAGCGTGGCAAAGGCTTCGGTCTTGACAACTGGTAGAACAATGCCCATATGGCTTTCGGCACATAGAACATGAAGTAATACCATATTACTTTCATGACGTTGCCCATGCTGGTTGCACTGAACTCTGCCGTATCGGAAAATGGCAGCAGCAACGTGATTATTATCGCAACATGAGCCACTGCGGCCAGCACTATGTGAAGCCGCGACAGTTCGCCGCCCAGTCGTTTCGACTTCTTCATCTCGCTATAGATGTAGTAGTCAACGGCGATGTTCAGCAGCAGAACGATTATGAAAGGAAGCCAGAATATTCTCATAGTTCAAAAGTTCAAAAAAAGCCGCGACGTTGCCACGGCTTATTAGATTCTGAGATTGCTACAGATGTGCACGCATGGTTACTTGAGAGCCTCAAGCTGGTTGGTGAGAGGATTCGAGTACATCTGGAGCATCTTTGTATACATGTAGAAGCGGTCGAACTCACTGAGCTTGATGTCAGTCTTGTTGATCTGGTCAGTGAGGTATTTAGTGAAGGCTTCTTTCTCTTCAGGTGTATATTTGTCGGCGAACTCCTTGTTGTTGAACAAGATGTCATGCGCAATGTAGTTGGTCTTGAAAATTTTGTAGTTTTCGTGAATTGCGTGATCGATGATGTGGCAGATGCGGGTCACGGTGAGCATCTTGTCGAGGTCGGCAGGAATCTTGTCAAGCTCGTCGTTGATGCACGGTGTGAAGCTGTAGTGCACCTGGCCCTTGAAACCCTGGATGCCGGTCTGCATGCTGATAAGGTCGTCTTCCGGACTCTTCTTCCAGTTTGGGTTCTTGTCGCGCATGAGGAACTCCTTCGCCTTGAGATAGTCGTTGGGGTCATACTCATAGCTGATGGCGATGGGAGCGATGTTGAGTTCTTTCAGTGCCTCGACAATTGTCTTTTCGCGTGCGCCGTAGGTGAGCATCTTGATAAGGCTTTCCTGTGTACGGTCGTTGCTGTCTTTGCAGCGGCCTTCGCGTTGTGCCAGCCAGATGCTCTCTTTCTTCTGCGTAATGGCGAAGTGCATGTAGCCCGACAACTGGATTGCAGCCTGCAATGTCTGGATGCGACCCAGGTTGCGTTTCACGATAAATGCCTTGTTCAGCTTGACGATTTTGTTAATCCAATCATAGATCAGCAGGTTGTTGCCTATTGCTATCTCACATGACTTGCGGCCTTCGTTGAGCAGCAGATAGCCCAATTGTGCCGAGTCGAGGACGATGTCGCGGTGATTGGTGATGAAAAGGTTAGGGATGTCCTTGTCGATGTACTCCATTCCACTGGAAGTGAGTCCGCTGGTGGTTTTTGCCAGCAGTCCATCGAGATAAGGCTTCATGATTTTCATCTGGAACTCGTGCTTTGAGTTCAGTCCCAACAGAACGTGTTTCAACTCACTGTATTTATAGTTGGGCAAAACCATGCCCACTATGCGCTGGAATGAGGGTTCCTGCACAAGTATCGACATTTCGTTGTGGAAATCCTTGTCGGCAATGGGACAAATGTCGTTATATTCAGCCGGCACGGCTATTTTTTCGTCTAACATCATAATTGTGTAAGAATTTTAGGGGTTTGTATTGATAACCGCAAAGTTACGAATAAGCGAGCGAAATGCCAAATTATCGAACTATTTTTTCAAAGCAGTGGCATAGTCGCGCCATTTCTGGATGAGTGCGGCAATGTCGTCGGGAAGATCGCTGTCGAAGTCCATCTGCTTTCCAGTAACCGGGTGCACGAACCCGAGCGTCTTGGCATGGAGCGCCTGTCGCGGACATAGCTTGAAGCAGTTCTGTATAAACTGGTTGTAGCTGGCGGTCTTGTAACCGCGCAGCACTTGGTTGCCACCATAGCGTTCGTCGCTGAACAACGGGTGGCCTATGTGCTTCATGTGCACACGTATCTGATGGGTGCGTCCTGTCTCAAGTTGGCATTGTACCACTGCCACATGAGCTAAATTTTCGAGGGTGTGATAATGTGTCACGGCATGCTTGCCCTGGTCGCCGTCAGGAAAGACGCACATGAGCAGGCGGTCGCGTGGACTGCGGCCTATATTGCCTTCGATGATACCGTCCTCGTCTTTCATCTCACCCCACACCACAGCGATGTACTGGCGCTTAGTGGTCTTGTTGAAAAATTGTGAGCCGAGCGAAGTCTTGGCATTAGGCGTCTTGGCTACTACAAGCAGACCCGAGGTGTCCTTGTCGATGCGGTGTACGAGTCCCATGCGGGGATCGGTGACATCATAGTCAGGATTGTCCTTGAAGTGCCATGCCAGGGCATTGACCAGAGTGCCGTCGTAGTTGCCGTGCCCCGGATGAACGCACATCCCTGCAGGTTTGTTCACCACAAGCAGTTGGTCATCTTCGTACACGATGTTTAACGGAATGTCTTGCGCCACGATTTCGTTCTCATACCGTGGACGGTCCATCACCACGCTGATGACGTCGAGCGGATGCACGCGATAGTTGCTCTTCACGGGTTTGCCGTTCACGCGGATGCAGTCGGCTAGGGCGGCATTCTGGATACGGTTGCGGGAAGTACCCTTGATGCGGTCAGCAAGATATTTGTCAATTCTCAGCAATTCATGGCCTCTTTCCACCTCGAAGCGGTAATGCTCCCAGTATTCGCGGCCATTCTCTGTAAAGTCAGGGTCGCTGAAATCCAACTGTATGGAACTGTCGCCCAGCGGCAACTCCTCCAGTTCATCGGGAGTGAAAATGTCTTGTGCCATGAATGTGATAGTGATTACAGCTGTTCAGCCGTCACGTTTACGGATTAGATGGCTTCTCCTTCAGGCTGTTGTTGTAGTTCTTGAGGTCTTCCTCGTAGTTCTGCTGCTCGATGGCATCGATGGTGGCGCTGTCGAGAAGTGCCTCAGGATTAAGATCGGCAATCGAGCCGTCACCCACCGTGAGGCGGATGAATGCGTTCACGCTTACTGGTGTGCCTTCGGCAACCTGATGGCCGTTGGCAGTGACTTGGAGAATAAGTCCTTTGTATGGCGATGCTACGCTGTCAACCTGCACGTTCTTGAAACCGTAGGAACGCAAGATGGCAAGTCCTTGCCTGATTGAGTTCTCATGCAGTTTAGGCAACTTCACCGAGCGTGGCGACATTGCATTCACCTTGAGATAGATGGTGCGGATGGCCTTGATCATGCTGTGGGGACGTGGGTCCTGGTCGATGACCACACCGGGCTTGTACTGCTCGTTGAATGTGGTGGAGTCGTTGATGTCCCATTTGAATCCGGCTTTCTCGAGTTTCTCGGTAGCCTGCACCAGTGGCAGGTTGCGCACGTTAGGCACGCGCATCTCCTGTCCATGGCTGGTGAAAACGTCGATGAACAGCAACCCGATATAGCAAAGCAGAAAAGCGGCAATGACAATGAGAACACTGTTTAAAAGAAATGGATGGTCCTCCTTAAACTTGTTGAAACTGTTATTGTTAGTACTCACAGCAAATAGTCTTTAATAGTTGTAATTTGCAAAGTTACTAATTATTTTTCAAATGCCAACCAATGATTTAGTTAATAATGAAAGAGAAAGGTTTGAAAGAGAATAGTTTCGGCATAACGCATTCTTTCAGAGCTCTCCGAGTCCTCCGAGTTCCACGAGATGAGAATCAAAAACAAGAAAGCAGGGACGCACTGACGCTTGCCCCTGCTCATCTTGTGACTTGTAGCCTATAACGGCTTGATGTTTTCTGCTTGTCAATCCGGCTTGAGGATTATGTTAATCAGCTTGTTTACATCTTCAACATCAACGATGTCGTCGCCTGTTACGTCGGCCTTGCCAACATATTCATCCTGGGTCTTGAGCTTGAGGATGATGTTGATTGTGGCATTAACGTCTTCAACGTCTACAACATTATCGCCGTTCACGTCGCCAGTGATAGCGACAGCACCAGCAGTGTAGCCTTTTAGTGCAAGTTCGGCAAGTTGGAACACATAATGATTGTTATTCCAGCCGCCCCTACCACAAAGTTCGATTACCTCGAAACGGAAGTATTGATACTTCTCATGGACATTATTGATCGCGTAATTATGATCGCCTTGGGATGTGGGCAGCCCCGCACTAGGCACGTGAGAAATTGTCTTCCAGGCGTCGCTCTCGTTTGCCTTGGCATAGATTTTCCATGCCTTGGGATTTCGTCCAGGCCAACTATGGGTGTCACTAGCTGGGTTTATAGTGTAACCCGTGGGAATGAATGCAACGTCGCTCATGAAGTCAACCCAGATGGGCTCCCATGACCCCGTGCTATTGTCAACGCACCACTTGGTGCTTAAATCTTTGTCGAACAACTTGTAATGGTTCTCATTTTCATTGCTAGCATTGGCATTGTTCGGTGCGTGTACGGCGTAGGGTGTGAATGTTGCTTCGACAGGTAATGGATTGCCCAAAGCTGGAATAGTGTAAGTCTTGGAGGCAGTAAGCGTGAGTATTCTGGAGTCACTGAATATTACAGTCGCCTCTACATTCAATTCCCGTTCAAGATTGGTTCGAAATACTGTGCCGGGATTCTCGAGTGGTTCACCGTTAACAGTGAGCTTTATCTGATGCGGTTCATCGCCAGTATAAGACGCGCTGAAGTTGCAGTGGTCATCATGTATCTCAAGATCAGATAAAACAACCTCTCCAGTTGCGGATATCCATTGGCCTTTTAGTGCAAGTTCGGCAAGTTGAAATACATAATGATTGTTATTCCAGCCGCCCCTACCACAAAGTTCGATTACCTCGAAACGGAAGTATTGATACTTCTCATGGACATTATTGATCGCGTAATTATGATCGCCTTGGGATGTGGGCAGCCCCGCACTAATCATGTTAGAAATTGTCGTCCATTCATCGGTCAAATTTGCCTTGGCATAGATTTTCCATGCCTTGGGATTTCGTCCAGGCCAACTATGGGTGTCGCTGGCTGGGTTTATGGTGTAACCCGTGGGAATGAATGCAACGTTGCTTATGAAGTCAACCCAGATGGGCTCCCATGACCCCGTGGTATTCTCAACGCACCACTTGGTGCTTAAATCTTTGTCAAACAACTTGTGATGGTCTTCATTAGGATCGATCACCACGTTGTTAGGAGTATACACGTTAAAAGGAGTAAATGTCAGTTCGCTAACAGGTTGTGAATCATCACCAAGCGCTGTCACAAACGGTAACGCCTGTACTGCGAATACCACGAGCAGCATTGTTAGAGTTAAAAATAATTTCTTCATAACATATCGTTTTTTTTGTTTCAAAATATTGTTTTCACTGTTTTCAGAGTCTTGTGGGTTCTCTGAAAGCGCGGAGATCTCGAAAACTCAGAGATCTCGTAGGGCTAAGCATTCTCGATTTACTATAATTTCAGGATGATGTTGATTAAAGCATTCACGTCCTCGACATCGATGATGCCGTTGCTGTCCATATCGCCATCGCCTGAATAATCACTGATGCTCTTGAGCTTGAGTATAATGTTGATAGCAGCATTCACGTCTTCAACGTCCACGATGCCATTGCCATCAAGGTCGCCCTTGATTCCAGATGAACCTTGAGCCTTCGCTACAAATTGGAACTCTGCAAGCTGGAAAACATAGTTGTCAGGGTTCCAACCGTCCTTACCACGTATCTCGCTCACCTCGAAGCGGAAATATTGATATTTATTATCATTGGCAATGTCAAAACTATAGTCGGTAGTACTAGATGTGCCAAGCCCGGCAGCAGCGCCATCGTTAACCTCTACGATTGTAGTCCATTGGTCGTTCTCCTTGACTTTGGCATAAATCTTCCATTTCTTGGGATTGCGACCAGTGAAATAGTATGTGTCGTTGCCGGTGGTAAAGATGTATTTGTCGGGTATGAATGCCACATTGCTCTTGAAATCAACCCAAATGGTTTCCCATGATCCCGAGCTGTTGACTACGCACCACTTGGTACTCTTGCTTTTGTCGAACATCTTGTCATATCCCTCGATGCTTTGATCGGCATCGTTGTGAGGTGTATAGGCTTCAGTAGGTGTAAGTGTGAGTTCAACTGGTTCTGGGTCGGGGCCTGGACCTGGATTCTCCAATTTGGGAATGGTAAATTGTCTTGTGACAGAACTCATTTCCTTGCCTGGTTCCTGTGCAGTGGCAGTAACATTAATAATCTGGTCTTCATCAGTACGTTGAATTGAGTATGGATTTTCAACATTTGAACCATTAACATAGAGTTTGACTGTGCCATCACCATATGCTTTAACTTCACAATATGTGTCATAAATGTCAAGTAAAATTATAGGTTCGAGTGTCACCTCTTGTGGTTCCTCAACAAAAGCTTCAGCCACTGTAAAATAGGAATCTTTGCCCATCGTAGTGTAAAAACCGTTTGAATTACTATAGCAAAGATAGTTCTTAATAATGGTTGAAGTTCCAAAAACCGTAAAATTACAATAGATATAGAAATTGTTTCCAGAACCTGCCTCAAAATAGTCAAATGGATCAAATTCTCCCATGAATTGACCGGCATACAGATAAGACTGTGTTGCTCGGTTGTAAATTCTGTAACCAGAAGATGAATTGCCCACAAAGCACCATAGATATGAATCGGTGTTCGCAGCTGATGAACTCACAAATAAGTCTGATTCTGCCATTCCCGTTGGATCGGGTGAAGCATAAACGTACTTATTACCCGTTTTCAAATAATACCAATGAATGGGCAATGTATTCGGACTGGTAGTAGGCACAAATGGCAGTGCCAGTGCCATAGTAGGCAACAATAATGCTAATGCTAAAAGAGATAATAACTTTTTCATAGTGATAAAATTGTTATTAATATGTTTGTGATATTTATTCAAGTTTTAGGATGATGTTGATTAAAGCATTCACGTCTTCGACATCGATAATGCTATTGCCGTCCATGTCTCCGTTGCCTGGATAGTCACTTATATTCTTGAATTTAAGTATGATATTGATCATCGCGTTCACGTCTTCAACATCGATAATGCCGCTGCCGTCCATGTCGCCACGCTGATAAGGCTTGGCATTGAACTGGAATTCGGCAAGCTGGAAGGTGTAGTTGTTGTCACCAATATTGATACCGTTAATCTCGCTCACTTCGAATCGGAAGTATTTGTATGGAGTATTGATATTATCGATGGCAAATGTATAGTCGGTGCTATTAGATGTTCCAAGACCCTCACTTGGCCCATCGGTCACGTTGACTAGGGTAGTCCAGTCATCATTCTCGTTGCTCTTGCCATATATTTTCCATGCTTTTGGATTGCGGCCAGAATAGTATTGTGTGTCATTGCCTGTAGTCAATACGTAAGACTCGGGAATAATCGGTTTATCACTCGTAAAGTCCACCCATATCGTCTGCCATGCACCACTGTTGTTGACCACGCACCATTTGGTGTTCTTATCTTTGTCAAACAGCTTTCTGTAACCTTCACTGCCATTGTTGTTAAGATAATTGGTCGGAATGTGGAAATCATAGGGTGATAGTGTCACATCTACAGGTACCAAGCCAGGTTTTTCCAATTTGGGAATAGTGAATGTTATGTAGCTCTCGCTCATTTCCTTGCCTTCTTCCTGTGCCGTTGCTGTGAATGAAATTTGCTGATCCTCCTTAGTACGGTACACAGTATAAGGATTATCGACCTCATTACCATTGGTATAGAGATGCACCTCACCATTTCCTGTCGCTGTGACTACACAATGAAAATCAAACAATTCACAGTCGATTGTCGGAGGATCTGTAACTGGCATTTCTTCAACTAAAGCTTCGATTGCCGTGAAAGTATGTACCTTGATAGCACTAGAAGCGAAGCCGTAGCATTCGTCATAATCAAGATACCATTGTCGCATAAGGTCTCTATAGCATATATAAAAATCGTTGCCGCTATCTTCTTCAACAAAGTTTATGAAATCATCATCGGTATCCCAAGCCAATTCATCTCCAGATTTCATATACGCCATTTGTGCCTTGTTGTAGATTACAATTGTATCGGAAGGCAAAGATATAAAACACCATAGATATTCATCGGAAGTCGAAGCCGACGTACTCACGGCCAATGCGTTCCAGTAATTTGAAGTACAATAAACATATAAGCCATTGGTTTTTAACTGATACCAGTGAATGGGATATGTTTCGGGACTGGTGGTGGTGACAAATGGCAATGCATGCACCACTAAAGGCAATAATAATGCTAATAAAGATAATAACTTTTTCATAATTAATGTATTTTTGATTAATATATTGGCTGTAAGGATAATATCTAAAATCTATTTAGTATAGCTGGCAGCAAACTACCATTACCTTACAAAATTACATATTATTAAATATATTTCAAAGAAATAAAAAGAATTTTTGCCTTTTTCCGCAAAAAAAACAACAATATACTTTTCCCCCTAAGAAATTAACCTCACTGCTCCCCCTCAAAGCAAGAAGGGGCTAGGGGAGTATGAATCTTGGTTCTTGATTCTCGGTTCTTGTCAGCAGCTCCCCCTCTAAGACTAGAGGGGGCTAGGGGGAGTATGAATCATCGGCCCTCGGTTCTCCGAGAAAAGACAAGTCGGAGACTTGGCGATGTGCGTAACACATTGTGCCGTCCACGGCGGAGCTTTGGGCGGCACTGTGTGCAGGAATGCGGCCTCAAGAAAGGCACTTCGTAGATGTGCCGTAGTAGTATAGCGTTTTGAGAAGAATCGCCTGCGGCGATTAGTGATGTCGATAGGAGGATGTATATAACCTCAAAAAACTATTCTTTATTGAGGAGTTGGTGTAGTGGAAGCCACCAGTCGGAACCGTTTTCTGTAAGCAGAGTTGTGATGCCAAGCTGTGCGGCCGCTTCCACGTTGCGTGGCCCGTCATCGATGAATATGGTTTCGGCAGGATTGGCCTTCTCGCTTTCGAGCATCATCTTGAAAATCCGGGCATCGGGTTTCATCACTTTCATCCTGTAGCTAAGATATAGTGCATCAAAGTAATGGTCCAGACCGTGTCCTTTGCCGTCAAATTCGCCGCTAAGCACCCATTGCATCATGAAGGGATTAGTGTTGCTAAGTATGCACACGCGGTAGCCCATGCGCCGCAATTCCGTGACGTGTTCCAGAGACCGCACCGGACTGCCGCCGGCATATCCTGTCCAGGCATAGCGGCATTGTTCCATCGAGATTTCGAAGCCAGCCTTCCGGCTGATAATGTCACGGAATTCTACGTCGGTGATGCGTCCGCTCTCCAGGTCTCCGAAGAAATCCACCTGCTCGTAGGCGTCGAGGTATTTAGGCGCATCGGTGAAACCGATTTCGATAAATCGGTTCAGTGCCTGATTTTTGTCTAACTTGAAAATTACGCCCCCCAGGTCGAAAACGATGGTCTTAAAATGTGGCATAGCAATAAATTTTGTGCGAAGTTACTGATTTTGCACCAATTATTCAAGGAATACTATTACTATGTTTAATTTGCATTCACGTTGACGATGAATCATAGCATTAAAAGACGCTTTTTTGTAATGTTCACAAGAAGTCCCACATGGAAAAAACAAAAAGCGAAGTCGTGTGACCTCGCTATTTCTGTAGGATAAATTGGAATTTATCTGGCAACAACAATAGTGAACAGCACCAGATCCTCTGTCCCAGTATTGATTATACTGTGTTCCGATCCTTTAGGGCAAATATGCAGGACGCCGGGGCGCAGTTCTTCTTCTACACCATCGCAGATGGCTCTGCCAATACCTGACAAGATATAGTTCATATCATCGCCGGATGTCTGCCTGTGCATTCCGATGCTCCCGCCCGAATGGATTGTTGTGGGAATGATACGGTATTTTTCATCGTTGTACATCCGCACGGTCATCAACCCTGTTCCCCCGTTCATACCAGGGAATGCTAGTTCTTCTATCTTGTTAAAATCAATAATCATAAGTTCCAATAAATTCCGATTTATCGGTGGCAAAGATACGAAGTTTCTTCTATTTTCCATTTAGAATCCTTGTTAAACAATCTTGTCAAAGTCCATTTCTTGACAAAGAAGCATTTCCTTTTGAAACTGTACCTAACATATCCAGACTATTTTGAATTTGGTAATGTCATCCGACATTGTTCACAATATCTACTTCTATCACCTCATGAACAAACACACTACTTACTTTCGCTCGGAAATTCAAATAAAACCAGTTTTTTATTTGAATTTCTCTCGCTTAATCGTAACTTTGTTGCTGAAAAACTAAAATCAGAAGATATGAAAAAAGAACCCAAGAGATTCGTTTGGGTAGAACCCGAAGGATTTATCAAAGGAACCTCAATCATCGTTGACACCCAAACAGGCGTGAATTATCTTTTCGTGTGGGCGCAAGCAGGCTATGCCGGTGGTCTAACCCCATTGATTGACGAGAATGGGAAACCTCTTGTCACCAAAAACATTGTTGAGAAGTAAAATAATCACATTATACACATGTTCAAAAACTGAGATGTGATGACGACCAGCAAAATTGAAGCGACGATAGATGCTGCAACCTACGTGGATCAGTACCGCGACTCCGAACGAGTGCAGGGCTATTGCGCGCAGTGCAGCAACTATGGCAAGGTGTGGGGCTGTCCACCGCTCCCTTCTTATGGAGACGACTGCGTCACGGGTTTTAACCATGTGCATCTGTATGGCATAAAGGTGGCTTTTGACCAAGAACTGCAGCAACAAGAATATAGTGCTGAAGAACGCACGAAAATCATCGAACGAGCCTTTGATGAGGTTTGGAAGGACTGGCTTCCGGCTCTGTACGAGATGGAGGCGGCTCATCCTGGCAGCCGTGTGTTTACAGGACGTTGCCGATTGTGTCGCCCCATGAAGTGCAGCCGCGTAGAAGGCAAGCCGTGCCGCCATCCTGATAAGATGCGGCACTCACTCGAGGCCGTGGGCTTCGATGTCGAGAAATCGGCACGTGAACTATTGGGCATTGAACTGCAATGGGGCGACGGAAAACATCTGCCTCCTTATGTCGTTCTTGTCACCGCCCTTTTTGCTAAATGACATAATTGACCCCACATTGTCAACCATAGGCTAACAATGTGGGGTCTAGATATATTTAACCTGTAAACTACTTATACTCCTTCGGTTCTTGTTCGCCACGAAGCACTGCAAGTCCGTTGCCTACCAATGCCTGCAACTCATCTTCGCCGGGATATACGTGAACGGGGGCAATCCACTCGATGCGGCTGATGAGCTCATCGCGTAGATACTTCCAGTAGGCCATACCGCCAGTAAGCAGAATGGCATCCACCTTACCCTTAAGTACTGCACCTTGTGCAGCAATTGCCTTGGCAATATGGTAGATCATTGCATCAACAAAGAACTTTGCCTTCTCGTCATTTTCCTCAACGATGCGGCGTTCCACCTCACGCATGTCGTTGGTGCCAATGAGTGCAGCCAGACCGGCATGACCATTGAGCATCTTGAGCACTTCTTCCATCGTGTATTTGCCACTGAAGCACAGACGCACGAGGCTGCTTGCTGGCAGTGTGCCGGCACGTTCGGGAGCGAAGGGGCCTTCGCCGTCGAGGGCGTTGTTCACGTCGACGCCACGGCCATGTTCATGAGCGGCAACCGAAACACCTCCACCCAAGTGGCAAACGATGAGGTTCAGGTCTTCATAACGCTGGCCGTGCTCCTTGGCATAACGGCGAGCA